>JBQCHH010000051.1:0-15021 GCA_051954855.1 Solirubrobacterales bacterium
TCGGGGGGCCCCCCCCGGCCCCCCCCCCGCTTTTTGGCCGCCTCGCCCCCCCCTCACGCCCCGCCTGAGTACGGCGAGATAGCCCGCGCCCACCATGGTTCGCTTTCTCACGAGGAGAGAGCGGTCGTCGAGGAGATGCTGAAGTCCGGGGAGCTGCCGTGTCTTGTGGCGACGAGCTCTCTGGAGCTGGGCATCGACATGGGTGCCGTCGACCTGGTGATCCAGGTCGAGTCGCCGAAGTCGGTGACCCGGGGGCTGCAGCGGATCGGCCGCGCCGGCCACCGCATGGGCGAAGTCTCCAAAGGCCGGATCTTCCCCAAATTCCGCGGCGACCTGCTCGAGTGCGCGGTCGTCGCCCGCCGCATGCGCGAGGGCGAGATCGAGGAGACGACGATCCCGCAGAACCCGCTCGACGTGCTCGCCCAGCACCTGGTCTCGATGGCGGCGCTGGACGAGTGGGAGGTCGACGAGGTCGAGCGCCTCGTCACCGCCACCGAGCCCTTCCACGATCTCTCCCGCGAACAGCTGGAGAACGTGCTCGACATGCTCGACGGCCGCTATCCCTCCGACCGCTTCGCCGAGCTGCGGCCGCGGATCGTCTGGGACCGCACCGAGGGCACCGTCCACGGCCGCAAAGGCGCCCGCCAGCTCGCCGTCACGAACGCCGGAACGATCCCCGACCGCGGCCTCTACGGCGTCCACCTCCCCGACGGCCGCCGGGTCGGCGAGCTCGACGAGGAGATGGTCTACGAGGCGCGCCCCGGCCAGACCTTCCTGCTCGGTTCATCCACCTGGCGGATCGAGGAAATCACCCGCGACCGGGTGATCGTCACCCCGGCCCCCGGCGCCCCCGGCGCGGTCCCCTTCTGGAAGGGCGACGGGATCGGCCGCCCGGCCGAGCTCGGCAAGGCGATCGGCGCCTTCGCCCGCGAGGCGGTCGCCAAGCAGCCGGCCGAGCTCGCCGCCGAATACGACCTCGACGAGCGCGCCGCTGACAACCTCGTCAGCTACCTGCGCGAGCAGCAGCAGGCAACCCGCGTCGTCCCCTCCGACGAGACGATCGTGGTCGAGCGCTTCCGCGACGAGATCGGCGACTGGCGCCTCTGCGTCCTCTCCCCCTACGGCGGCCGCGTCCACGCCGCCTGGGGCCTCGCCCTCGCCGCCAAGGTCCGCGACGAGCACGGGCTCGAGGCCGACGCGATCTGGTCCGACGACGGCATCGTCATCCACCTCCCCGACGCCGACGAGCCGCCCCCCGCCGACCTCGTCCTGATCGACCCCGACCGGCTCGAAGACCTCGTCGTCGGCGAGCTCTCCGGCTCGGCCCTGTTCGGCGCCCGCTTCCGCGAGAACGCCGCCCGCTCGCTGCTGATCCCGCGCGCCTACCCCGGCAAGCGCACGCCGCTCTGGCAGCAGCGGCTGAAGTCGCAGAGCCTGCTCGAAGTGGCGCGGGACTTCCCCCGCTTCCCGGTCGTGCTGGAGACCTACCGCGAGTGCCTGCGCGACGTCCTCGACCTGCCCGCGCTCGCCGACCTGCTGGAAAGGCTGCACTCGCGCGCGCTCAGCCTGGTCGAGGTGGAGACGCCGACCGCCTCGCCCTTCGCCTCCTCGCTGCTGTTCGACTACGTCGCCACCTACATGTACGAGGGGGACACGCCGAACGCCGAGCGGCGGGCGGCGGCGCTGGCGCTCGACCGCGACCTCCTGCGCGAGCTGCTCGGCCAGGAGGAGCTGCGCGAGCTGATCGACCCCGAGGCGCTGGAGGAGGTCGAGGCGCAGCTGCAGCACCGCACCGAGGCCGGCCGCGCCGGCGACCGCGACGCCCTCCAGCAGCTGCTGCGCAACCTCGGCGACCTGAGGCTGGAGGAGTGCGAGGAGCGCATCGCCGCGGGCTACTCGGCCGCCTCGATGCTGGAGAAACTGGTCGGCGAGCGGCGCGTCGCCAGGGTCCGCGTCGCCGGCGAGGAGCGCTTCATCGCCGCCGAGGACGCCGGCCTCTACCGCGACGCACTCGGCGTGCCGGAGCCGCCGGGACTGCCGGAGACCTTTCTCGAGGAGCATCCCGACGCGATGCGCGCCCTGGTCCGCCGCTTCGCCCGCACCCACGGTCCCTTCCCGACCGCGCGCCTGGCCGAGCGCTACGGCGTCGACCCCTCGCCGGCGCTGCGCGAGCTGGAGGGCGAAGGGGCGCTGGTTCGCGGCGAGCTGTTGCCGGGCGGTACCGAGCGCGAGTGGTGCGACTCCGAAGTCCTGCGCCGGGTCCGCCGCGCCAGCCTCGCCCGCCTGCGCAAAGAGGTTGAGGCGGCCGACACCCGCGAGTTGGCCCGCTTCCTGCCGAGCTGGCAGAACGTCGACGCCTTCCGCCCCGCGGGCGCCGGGCTCGACCGCCTGCGCGAGGCGCTGGTGCCGCTGCAGGGGGTGGCGCTGACGCCGAAGACGTGGGAGCGGGACGTGCTGCCGCGCCGCCTCGGCGCCTACTCGCAGAACTGGCTCGACGAGCTCTGCACCAGCGGCGAGCTGGTCTGGGTCGGCGCCGGCGCCCTCGGCCGCAACGACGGCCGGGTCGCCCTCTACTTCCGCGAGGACGTGCGCCTGGCCGGCCCGCCGCCGGCCAACGCCAAGCTGGAGGCGCCGCAGGGCGAGGTCCATGACGCGATCCGCGAGCGGCTCGCCGCCGGCCCCTCCTTCTGGCTCGACCTCGTCGCCGACCTCGACCATCCGGCCGAGGACATCCACAACGCCCTCTGGGACCTGGCCTGGACGGGCGAGGTGACCAACGACGCCTTCGCGCCGCTGCGGGCGCCGCGGCTGCGGGCGGTGCCGCCGAGCGAACGGCCGGGCCGCCGCTTTGCCCGCCGCCGCAGCACGACCGGCGCCGCCGTCCAGGGCCGCTGGTCGCTGACCGCGCCGCTGTTCGCCAACGCCCCCGGGCCGGGCGCCAAGCTCCGCGCCACCGCCGAGCTGATGATGGAGCGCTACGGCATCGTCACCCGCGAGACGGTGCTGGCCGAGGGCATCCCCGGTGGCTTCTCCACCCTCTACGGCGAGCTCGGCAACCTCGAGCTGCTCGGCACCGCCCGCCGCGGCTACTTCGTCGAGGGCCTCGGCGGCGCCCAGTTCGCCCTGCCCGGCGCGGTCGAGCGCCTGCGCTCCCTCCCTGAAGCCGACGGCTCCTACCTGGTCCTCGCCGCCACCGACCCCGCCAACCCCTACGGCGCCTCGCTGCCCTGGCCGAAGCTGGAGAGCGGCCGCCGCCCGGGGCGCACCCCCGGCGCCCACCTCCTCCTCCGCGACGGCGAGCCGCTCGTCTTCGTCGAGCGCGGCGGCCGCGGCCTCCTCCGTCTCCAGGACATCCAAGGCGAGGACTTAGAGCAAGCCATGCGCGCACTCGCCGATGCCGTCAGCGCCGGCCACCTCCCCAAACTCGCGATCGAGAAACTCGACGGCGACCCCGTGATCGGTTCCGGCCACGAGGAGGCCCTGATCGGCGCCGGCTTCAACCGCGGCCCCCGCAAACTCACCGCCTCGGCCTAGCCCTCCTCCTCTGAGCTGAAGATCTCCTCCACGAAGAACCGCGCCGCCGGGTCGAGTCGGTCGCCGAAGGTCTCCTCTGCCACGGCTAGAACGCCCTCAGCGCTGTCGAGTCCGAGTGCGTCGGCGAGGATCCGCACGTCGCCCTCATCCTCGCCCACCCGGTGGGCCATGACCTTGAGCGCCAGCAGAGTTTGAGGCGAGGCCGCAAGGCAGCGAAGGCCTGGTAAGTCCAGAACCGGGCTCGCCTCCGGATCGCTACCTGCCAAAAAGCCCTTGACTGCGTCGTTCAACCAACCCTCCGGAAGGCCACGTTTCTCCGCCACGATCACCGCCGCTTCGTAGACGGTGTTCTTCGGCTCGAAGACGGCATCGATATCCCGGGTCGCTCGCCGCTCGTCGAAGGCAAGGGCGATCGCCGCTCCGCCGACGACGTACATCTCGGCACTGACGCCGCGCTGGTGCAACTCGGCAGCAAGGTCGGTCAGAGCCGCGAGGATCTGATCGCGGTCCATCTCAGACGCGGTGCAGGGAGCGCTCGGGGATGAACACCCCGCGCCGGCGAAAGGCGGCGGGGGCCTGAGCGACGGAGACTGCGCGGAAACCCCGCACCTCACTGACGAACCAGAAGCGATCGAGGAACCGGCTGGGCTCTATTGCCCAGGCCGGGCGCTCAAGCCCGTGGACTGCCGCCAGGTGCTCGGCAAGCGCGCCCAGGTAGGCGTCGTAGCGGCTGTCCCCGGTTACGTCTGGCCGCTCGGCGATGGCCTCGGCGCGGGAGGGGTCATCGGGTCGTAGCGCGAACTGGTCGAGAAACTCGCGCACCGCAAACTGAAACTCCTCGCCGCCGCGAACCCGCTCCGCGACACCGGCCAGGGTGGCGCGCAGCCGCTCCGGGGCAGGAGGGTGCTCCGCAAGCCAGTCCGAACGGGTCGTCAAGGGCGTCGCCATAGGGGCGATAGTACGTCGTCATCACCAGCCGTACACGCATTCGGCCAGGCAGCCAGGGCCATTGCCATAATCGACGCGGTGCCTGAGACCGATCAGAGCGCGGTAGAGCTGCTGAAGAGCGTGCCGCTCTTCGCCGACCTGGAGGAGGAGGAGCTGGAGCGCTTCTCGCAGGTGGCCGTGCCGCGTAGCTTTCCAGCCGGCACCCGCGTCTTCCACGAGGGCGACGACTCCGACGCCTGCTACATCGTCAAGGACGGCAGCTTCCGCGTCACTCGCGAACACTCCGACGGTCGCGCGATCACCCTCGCCACCCTCGGCCCCGGCGAGATCTTCGGCGAGCTGGCGATGCTCGACGGCGACAAGCGCTCGGCCAGCGCCGAGGCGCTCACCGACGGCGACCTGCTGGCCCTGCCGGCCAACGACGTCCGCGCCCTGCTCGCCCGCCACCCGGAGATCTCCCTGAAGCTGGTCGCCGGCCTCGTCCGCCGCCTGCGCGCCGCCAACGTCCGCCTCTCCCGCCAGTCCTTCCAGACCGTCCCCAGCCGCGTCGCCGGCATCCTCGCCCAGCTCAGCCGTGAGGCCCAACCCGACGGCGACGCCGAGGAAGAAGTGACGATCGAGATGAACCAGACCGACCTCGCCCAGCTCGCCGGCACCTCCCGCGAGTCGGTCAGCCGCTTCCTCGCCGAGCTCGAGCGCGCCGGCGTAGTCCGCTCCGGACGCGGCCGCGTCACCGTCCTCGCGCCCGCGAAGCTGCGGAACTACATCTACTGAGTCAGGGCAGCAGCAGGGTCTCCCCGAGAGCTCCGTGACAAACAGGGCAGGTCGGCTCTGGCACGACCTCCTCGCGGGTCAGCTCCATCGTGCGAAGGTCGTAGATGTGGGAAACGCCGAGCGTGGCCGGCTCAACCAGCCCAGTTAGGTAGTGCATGACGTCGAGGGCTGCTTGGCCACCGATCAGCGCACAGGCGGGCCCGATAATTGCTGCGGGCGAGGGCTGGGCTCTCAACTGCTCGATGGCGACATCGAATAGCTCGTAGGAGCGTCGGTAGGCAATTTCTTGACAGCTGTAGCAGCCGGTTTTACCTGGAACGTAGAAAGGACCGACCCGCGCAACTGGCGGGGCATGCCCCATTGCGATGTAGGGGATGCCGGTCGTGAAGCAGGCTGCGTTAACCCAAAGCTCAATGTCATGCACAGGCCAGTCGATTGCGTCGATTACGACATTGGCGCCCTCGATGACCGCGGCGATGTCACTCTCTCCTTCGAGCCGCTGTGAGAGCACCTCTACACGCATCCGCGCGTTGAGCGAAGCGAGCCGTTCCGCCGCAGCCTCGACCTTCGGTCGGCCAATATCGTCTTCGCCGTACACAACCTGCCGGTTCAGGTTGGTGAGCTCGACCCGGTCGAAATCAACCAGGAGCATCTCCCCGATTCCACAGCAGGCGAGGGCGAGGGAGGTCCAGCCACCCAGGCCGCCGACACCCAGCACCGCGACCCGAGCCCTTTCGAGCCTCTTCTGGCACTGGGATGGGGTGGGACCCCGGGAAACGTCGCTGAAGTAGCGGAGTTGACGGTCGAACCGCGCGACTACCTCGTCTTCGATGTTGTCGTCGTCCGCGGCGTCCTCGACAACGCCAAGTTCTGCAAACTTGGCAAGCACCTCTTGGACGAACTCGTCCCCGAATTCCTCTTCGAGGTCCTGGCGGCTATGACCACCGTCGAGTGCCTGGAGGAACCTCCGGTCCAAATCGTCGACCTTGCCAAGCTCGACTCCGCCCCCGGTTCCGCCCTGCAGGAAAAAGACATTGCCTTTAGCAGTTTCAATCCGCGCCAGCGTGCGCTTGAGTCGTGGCCGATGCATGAGGCTGGTGCAAAGAAGAAACTTTGCGCTCAGTACACCCTATGCGCCACAGGGCACATGCGTCAAGCGGAGGCACGGTTCCTCACTAGCGGCCAAAAGGCCGATCCCGATCAGACCAAGATCAGAATCGGCCATGTTCTAGATCCTTAGAGGTCTAGTTGTTCTTCAGCGGAACTACAGGCATCTTCGCCTCGGCGGCATTGATCTCCACGTAGCTCACCTCCTCCCAGCGTGTGCTCGCCCTTGTCGAGCGAGAGCCGAAAAAGGCCGATCCTGATCAAAATCAGAATCGGCCCATTGCTCAACTAGCGATTGAGCAGTACCTAGTTGTTCTTGAACGGAACTACAGGCGTCTTGGCTTCAACTGCCTTGATCTCCACGTATCCACCTCCTCCCGATACGTGCTCGGCCCATTGCCGAGCGGGGAGATCAAGCTACAAAGGAAAAGCCTTCTGCGAAGGAACTGCTTTGCGGTAAGTACTCAGGAACAGACGTGCGCCTTTATGGTCTGAGACCCTCTTAGCGCTGCAGTCGAAAGATCAAAGGAGAGACCTTGGTAACGAGAAAGAAGGGCCGGCCGAAATTCCTCGTAGAGGCAGCAGCCCGCGCCGTTGCTCACCGAATCCGCGTTCAGGCTTTAACTATCTTCAATGAACGGGTCGCCAGTCCCCGAGAAGTTGCTAAGGAGATCGGGGAGGATCTCACGGTGCTAGTTCACCACGTCAACGTGTTGGTTGAATCCGGCTGCATTGAGCTTGTGAAAACGGTGCCGCGAGGAGGGGCGGTGGAACACTTCTATCGCGCAATCAGACGACCCGAGGTCAGTGCCGAGGAATGGCAGACCCTCCCAGATGGCATTAAACGGGAACTGGCAACGGAGGGCATCAGAAATCTATTTGGAGAGGCCTTAGCATCGGTGCATACGGGACAGTTAAGTGCTGATCCACATGTATACGTATGGTGGAAAGCGGCCAACTTGGATGAACAGGGACGCATTGAAGCCGCAGAAGAGCAAGCTGCCCATCTCGTTCGCATTCAGGAAATCGAGGCTAGGACCAGCGCGCGCATGGTGAAGGCAGGTAACAAAAGAGCCAATTCCACGGTGATAGGAGTGCTGGGTTTCAGGCGAAGTCGGGCTGGCCAGCCGGTGAAGGGTCAACTTCCGCAAAGCTAACACTTTGCGCTTGCCAACCCTCGTTTGACAGGCGCACTTCTTGGTCTAATACTCAAGGTCATTAAGACATTCAGTTCCTGTGAACGCTGTCAATAGAAGCGGATACGGGACGGAAAGGTGATATGGCCGCAGGGAAAGATGATCAAGGGAGTAAGCGAAAAAGGGCCCGAAAGAAGGTGGTTCGAGGCAAGAAGAGAAACCGCAGCGGGCATGGGCTTATCGATGGGACGATAGTGAAAGCCATCAGCCACCCGCTCCGGATAGAAATCTTGGATCTCCTTTGTCGAGAGGGCTTACGCAGCCCCGTCGAAATGTCCAAGTTCTTCGATCAGGACTTGAGTTCGATCAGTTACCACGTGAAAGTCCTCTACGAGGAGTGTGGCCTTCTGGAATTGGCAGACGAAATTCCAAAAAGGGGGGCAGTCGAGCACTTCTATCGTGCCAAGCCCGCGGCTTTCATCGGACAGGCCGCCCGGGCTGCGACCGCTTTCGATTCTCAGCAGGTTGACGAGTGCGACGTTGTGTCTTGGCTGCCGGTGTCTGTAGATGAGAAAGGACGGACTGAGGTTGGAGCCATCCTCTCAGAGGCCCTCCAAGCAATGGGCCGGATCGAACAGGACAGCCGGGCACGCTTGAGTGAGAGCGGTGAAGAGCCAACGGAAATGATCGTAGGCGTTGCGGGCTTCCGGGCTGGGACTGAGAGCCTTCTGCACGCAGGTGAAAATGGAAGAAGCAATGGGAGCGAATAACAAAGAGCGCGCTGTTAACCAGGCTCTCCGTCACCCCATCCGCTGCGAGATTCTGCGCTGGGTGTCTGAGTCCGGCCATTCCTCACCGAGGTCGATCAGCGACGGGCTGGGGTGCCAGCTTCCGAACGTCTCGTATCACGTCCGAGTGCTTCGAGACGCCGGACTCCTCGATGAAACGGATCGAATACCGATTCGGGGAAGCCTTAAACACATCTATCGACTGAATCCCGATGCGGTGAAGACGCCTGTCGTCTCCCAAGTCCTGCGTTCTACGATCCAGAGGATCTCTCCGGATCAATAGTGCCGTCGCCGAGCTCTTCTTCAGGACCTTCCCAGCAGCCGCCCGTAAGCAGCTTGACGAGTGCCATTCGCTCCCCATATTCAACCAGTGCTGCTCAATGGTTCCATCGCCCACAGGCGTGACGACAGGGTGATCCTTCGGAAAGAGATGATCTGAATGGGCATTATTCGGCATTGGCTCCGGACGGTAAGGCTCGAGCAAATTTGTCCGGAAAAGGTGGCGGGCTATCGTTTTGCATATGCCGGAGATGGAATCAGCGGAGGACGCCTACGACCGCTCTGCTGCGATTTACGACGAGTGGAACGCGCAGAACGACTACGAAATGTGGCTGGGGGAGGTGCTCCTGCCGGAGTTGGCTAAGCATGGACTGCGGAAGGGATGGGCTTTGGATGTCGGATGTGGAACCGGCCGTGCCTTCGACCCACTGCTAATCCGCGGTTGGCAGATAGTCGGCTGCGACGTTTCCGCAGGAATGCTGGCTGAGGCCGAGCGCAAATTCGGCTCGCAGATCCCCCTCATCAACGTAGATGCGAGAGATCTCACCCCGATCCGCCCTTCACCCGGGCTCCCGGCCGAAAGGGCTTTCAGCCTGATCCTCCTGCTCAACGACGTCCTCAACTACATGACGGAGGATGGAGATCTCGTGCGAGCCTTCGCCGGTGTGCGGCGGAACCTGAACCCCGAGCATGGTCTCGTGGTCTTCGACGCCAACACTTTGTCGTTATTTCGAGCCAGTTTTGTCGCAGGCGTCGCCGAGGAGATGACCGCCAGGGGGTGGGAGTGGCGCGGCCTGACCGATGAGGTCAGACCCGGCGCCGTATATGAAGCCCGCCTTTCCGGACAGGGCATAGAGCCTCATGTGCACCGCGAGCGCCACTGGACAGACCAGCAGGTGAGGGAGGCACTGGAGGCATCCGGCCTCCGCTGTCTTGCAGCGCTCGGGATGCGAGAGGAGGAAGGACAGATCCTCCTGTCCGATCCCCCGGACGAGGAGCGGGACTACAAGGTGGTTTATATCGCCGCCTACGATGCCTAGATGGCCGAGCAAAAACCAAGGGCGATAGACATCCCCTATCACTGGGCCGGCGTTGACGGATCGGTTCGTGTAGAGATCGCCGTCATCGATGATCCCGCCGCCCTCGGCTGTCCCGATCTTGCTCGGGGCTTTCCTTATTGCAAAGCGACGCTGGATTCCTCAGGGATCGGCTACGAGCACCGCTACGGCTGGATCCAACTCGTCGAGGGAATGAGCCAATCGGCAGGCTTTCATGTCGACCAGCACCCGGCGTACGCCAATTCCAGCCCCTTCCTCTGCGACGGTTATCCCCCCGGTTTCTTCGACGGCCCCCATACGGATATGCGGGACTGGGATTTCCTCGCTCATACCTTCCTTTGCGGCAAGGGAGGCGCCCTTCACGCGATGCGCAAAGAAGCTCGTGCCATCCTCGGCTTCAAGTGGGGCTTCTCCAAACGGGACCAGCAAATTGAGTGGTTCGGCCCGGACCGCCTCTCTGCGCAGGACTGGAATGGCCATCTCGCACGGCTGACAGAAGAACGCTCGGAATGGTCCTTCCGCCCCGGCTTCTCGCAGCATCCGCTGGAACCGTGACCGATTACGCCGACCGCCGCGCCCGGATGGTCGAGCGGCAGTTGCGGCGGCGGGGGATCGATGACGAGCGGGTGCTGGGGGCGATGGGGGAGGTGGCGCGGGAGGCGTTCGTGCCGGAGGGGCTGCGGGACAAGGCCTATGCGGACGCGGCGCTGCCGATCGCCGAGGAGCAGACGATCTCCCAGCCGTGGATCGTCGCTTCGATCTGCCAGGCGCTGGAGCTGAGCGGTGCGGAGCTCGTGCTGGAGGTGGGCACCGGGTCGGGGTACTCGGCGGCGGTGTTGGCGCGGCTTGCCGCCCACGTGGTCAGCATCGAGCGGCACGAGCCGCTCTCGCAGGGAGCGGCGCGGGTGCTGGCCTCGCTGGGGATCGGCAACGTCGAGCTGATGATCGGCGACGGCAGCCTCGGCGTCCCCGAGCGGGCTCCCTTCGACGCGATCGCCTGCCACGCAACCGCTCCGGCCGCGCCGCCGACCCTGCTCGGCCAGCTCGCCGACGGCGGCCGCCTGGTGGTGCCGATTGCCGCCGGCGAGGCCGACATGCTCACCCTGTTGCGCCGCCAAGGCGAGCGGATCGAGCAGGAGCAGATCGGCCCCTGCCGCTTCGTCCCGCTGATCGGCGAGGAGGGGTTCAGCGGCTAGGCCAGCGCCTGGCTTGAGCCAGGCAGCCGCGTCAACAGCTGATGGCCTTGGGGTCGTTGGGATCGACGACGGCTTCGTCGTTGCCGGGGCCGCAGTCGATCGACTTGTCGCGCTGGCCGTCCTGGGCTTCGATGAAGTCGTCGCCGCCCTTGCCGATGAAGGTGTCGGCGCCGAGGTGGCCCATCAGGCTGTTGTCGCCGTTGTCGCCGATCAGCACGTCGGGACCGTCCGAGCCCTCGAGGCTCTCGTTGTCGCCGAGGATCTTGTCCGGGGTCTTGCAGCCAGGGGGCCCGCCGGTGCCGCCGAGTTCGATCCGCAGGTTGTCCTTCGAACGGGCGTAGGAGACGGTGTCCTCGCCGGGCCCGCCGTCGAAGGTGTTGCCCTGGCAGGTGGGGACGGCGTTGACCAGCAGGTCGTTGCCGGGCCCGCCCTCGAGGACGTCGGCGCCCGGGTCGGCGTAGAGGACGTCGCTGCCGCCGTTGCCGATCAGGGTGTCGTTGCCGTGGTCCGGATTGTTGTAGTTCTCGCCCGCTTCGAGCACGTCATCGCCGGGGCCGCCGACCAGTTCGTCGCTGCCCGGGCCGCCGTTGATCCGCACATGCGCGTTTGGGGGGACGCTGGGGTCGACGACGATCTTGTCGTCGCCGGAGCCGCCGGTGACGACGATCAGCGGCGGCGGGCCGGAGTCGGGGCAGACCATGGCGCTCGGGTTTGAGGGCTGCGGTTCGCAGCCTTCGCCGGGAAAGATCGGGATCGTGTCGGAGATGACCCAGGCGGTCGGACTGCGGGCGATGTTGATTTCGTCGTTGCCCGGACTGCCCTGGATGATCAGGCTGGAGCCGTCGAGGCCCTGGTTGAGCGTCCCGTAGGCGAGGTTCGGGGGTGGCGCCTGTTCGGGGCCGCACGAGGTTTCGGTCGCGAAGCCTTCGCAGGTGTCGGTGCCCGGGCCGCCGAAGGCTTCCCCACCGCCTCCGCCGCTGATCAGCGTGTCGTTGCCGACGCCGCCGTCGAGGCGATTGGCTTCGCCGTCGCCGATGATCATGTCGGCCTGGGGCGAGCCGACCACGTCCTCGAAGCCGCTGAGGGTGTCGTGGCCGTCGCCTTTGGCGGTGCCGGCGGCGAGGTTGACGGTGATGCCGCCGCGGGTGGCGTCGGCGTAGGAGACGATGTCGTTGGCGCCTTCGCCGCCGGAAAGCGTGTCGGTGCCGGCGTCGCCGCGGACGATGTCGCCGTCGCCCGGGCCGCCGTTGGCGTTGTCGGTGCCGGCGCCGCCGAAGACTTCGTCGGACCCGGGGCCGCCTTCGAGGTCGCTGTCGTCGCCGGGGCCGCCTTCGATCAGGTCATTGCCTTCGCCGCCTTCGATCTGGTCGTTGCCCTTGTCGCCGAGCAGTTTGTCGTCGCCGGGGCCGCCTTCGATCTTGTCGCTGCCCTGCTGGCCGTCGATGTAGTCGTTGCCGCCGCCGCCGTCGAGCTTGTCCGGGCCCTTGGAGCCGAGCAGCTTGTCGTCCCCGCCGCCGCCGTAGAGGTGGTCGGCGCCCTTTTCGCCTTCAAGAGTGTCTTCGCCTTCGCCCCCGTCGAGCAGGTCGGAGCCGCCGCCGCCGTCGAGGTGGTCGTTGCCGCCTTCGCCGAACAGCTTGTCGTAGCCGCGGCCGCCGCTGATCGTGTCGTTGCCGGGCCCGCCGCAGATGATGTCGTTGCCGTTCGGGCCGCCGGTGATGACGTCGTTGCCGCCGCCGCCGTAGATCACGTCGTTGCCGTTTTTGCCGACGATGTGGTCGGGGCCGGGGGTGCCCATGATCGTCACCTTCTTGCCGTCGCACTTCATCGCCAGTGCCTGGCCGGCGAGCGGGAACAGCAGGAATCCGGCGGCGCAGCCGAGCGCGGCCATGAGCACGCGGAGTCGAACCCGTCCCATCAACATGATCCCTTCCCTGATCGGTTCCCATCACGGGCACCTGAACCCGTGCCCGCTCCGACATCTGTCCACTAGAACGGCAAATACGACGGTTTGTCAGTCCATTCCCCCGTGACAGCCGCTCTCCTATACGCTCGCAATCGCGATGCGGGGCGGCATTTACGTTCTCAACTTCTATTCCGCGGTCTTCATCGATCAGCTCAAGCGCGGTCGGAAGACCGCGACGATCCGGCTCGGCGACAAGAGCAACAAGTACGAGCGCGGCCAGGTCGTCTGGATCACGGTCGGCTTCCGCCACAGCCCGCGCGAGAAGATCTTCACCGCGGTTATCGACGACGTCGAGGTCAAGCGCCTCGGCGCGCTCAGCCGCCGCGACATCGAGCACGACAACCCCGAGTTCCGCCGCATCGAGGAGACGACCCGCTTCCTCGAGCAGATCTACAGCCGGCCGATCTCCGAGGACGACCTGGTGACGGTGATCCGCTTCTCGCAGATCGTCGAGCCGCCGCGGGCGCACCTGGGCAACGGGGAGACTCCCCGCCACAACTGAACCCCATGCGCGCCCGGGTCGTAGGCAGGTAGCGATGGCCGAATACGCCTTCCTCACGACCTGGTTGCTGGAGTCACCGCGCGAGCCGGTCTGGGAGGCGATTCACGCCCAGGGCGACTGGCCGGGCTGGTGGCGCGGGGTGGAGGAGGCGACCGAGCTGAGGCCCGGCGATGGGAACGGCCTCGGCAGCGTCGCGCGGATGGTCTGGAAGAGCCTCCTGCCCTATCGCGTCAGCTTCGACGTGACGACGACGCGGGTCGAGTACCCGACGCTGCTGGAGGGACGGGCGGTGGGGGAGCTGGAAGGGGTCGGGCGCTGGCGCCTCTACGAGCAGGACGGGGTCACCGCCGTCCTCTACGAGTGGAACGTGCGGACGACGAAGCCGTGGATGAACCTGCTGGCGCCGCTGCTGCGGCCCGCCTTCGAGTGGAACCACGACTGGGTGATGCGGCGAGGCGGCGAGGGGATCGCCGAGCTGCTCGGCTGCCGCCTGTTGGCGAGCGACTGAGGTTTCGCTATCTTTCAGTCATTGGCACTCTCACCCTAAGAGTGCCAAGCGCCGGCAGGTCCCAGATCCGGCTCTGCAACGGCGTTTCCCAACTTTCCACCCAGACACTCACCGAACAACGGAGGTTCACGGATGAAGCTGAAGCCCCTCGGGGACCGGCTGATCGTCAAGCCGGTAGAGGAGGAGGAGACGACCGCCAGCGGCATCGTCCTTCCCGACACGGCCAAGGAGAAGCCGCAGAAGGGCAAGGTGATCGCCGTCGGCGACGGCGCGGTCAACGACGACGGCAGCCGCCGCGCGCTCGACGTCGCGGAGGGGGACGAGGTCCTCTACTCCAAATACGGCGGCACCGAGGTGACCGTCGAGGGCGACGAACTGCTGGTGCTGCGCGAGTCGGACGTCCTCGCCAAGGTCGCCTAGCTCACGGACTTACGCAACTAAGGAGGACTAGAAAGAGATGGCTCACAAGGAGCTCAAGTACAGCGAGGATGCAAGGGGGGCCCTGCAGGCCGGCGTCGACTCAGTCGCCAACGCCGTCAAGGTCACCCTCGGTCCCAAAGGCCGTTACGTCGTGCTCGACAAAAAGTTCGGCGCGCCGACGATCACCAACGACGGCGTCACCATCGCTCGCGAGGTCGAGGTCGAGGACGTCTTCGAGAACCAGGGCGCCCAGCTCGTCCGCGAGGTCGCGACCGCGACCAACGACGTCGCCGGTGACGGCACCACCACCGCCACCCTGCTGGCGCAGACGATCGTCCGCCAGGGCCTGAAGAACGTGGCCGCCGGCGCCAACCCGCTGGCCCTGCGCCGCGGCATCGAGAAGGCCGTCGAGGAGGTCGTCGACAACCTGCGGAGCAAGCAGTCCAAGGAGGTCTCGGGCAAAGACCAGATCGCCCGCGTGGCCGCCATCTCCGCCGGCGACGACGAGATCGGCAACGTGATCGCCGACGCGATCGAGAAGGTCGGCAAAGACGGCGTCGTCAACGTCGAGGAGGGCCAGACCTTCGGCATGGAGCTGGAGTTCACCGAGGGGATGCAGTTCGACAAGGGCTACATCTCCCCGTACATGGTCACCGATCAGGACCGCATGGAGGCGGTGCTGAAAGACCCGTACATCCTCATCGCCAACCAGAAGATCGGCTCGGTCCGCGACATCCTGCCCGTGCTCGAGCAGACGATCCAGTCCGGCAAGCCGCTGCTGATCATCGCCGAGGACGTCGAGGGCGAG
>JBQCHH010000052.1:0-155527 GCA_051954855.1 Solirubrobacterales bacterium
TGACGGCCACGGGCGGGTCGTCGACGCATTCGACGTTGACGGAGACCGTTGCGGTCGAGCCGCCGTTCAGTTCGTATTCGAAGGTGTCGGGTTCGGTGCCGGGCGGTTCGTTGCAGTAGTTGGCGTCCGGTTCGTAGGTGACGGCGCTGCCGCCGCCGATGATCGTCGCGCTGCCGTTGGCCGGCTGGGTGACGGAGACGACTTCCTTGGGACCGCCGTCGATGTCGGTGTCGTTGCTGAGGACTTTGATTTCGGTCGTGCCGGAGTCCTCTTCGATGGTTTCGGTGTCGTTGACGGCGACCGGTGGGTCGTCCACGCATTCGACGTTGACCGAGACCGTGGCTTTGGAGCCGCCGTTGAGTTCGTATTCGAAGGTGTCGGGTTCGGTGCCAGGCGGTTCGTTGCAGTAGTTGGCGTTCGGGGTGTAGCTGACGCCGCTGCCGCCACCGGTGATCGCGGCCGTGCCGTTGGCCGGCTGGGTCACGGATTTGACTTCCTTCGGGCCGCCGTCGATGTCGGTGTCGTTGGCGAGGACGTTGATTTCCGTCGTGCCGGAGTCCTCTTCGACGGTCTTGATGTCGTTGACGGCCACAGGCGGGTCGTCGACGCAGTTGACCTTGACCGAGACCGTGGCTTTGGAGCCGCCGTTGAGTTCGTATTCGAAGGTGTCGGGTTCGGTGCCAGGCGGTTCGTTGCAGTAGTTGGCGTTCGGGGTGTAGGTCACTTCCGAGCCGCCGCCGGCGATTGCCGACGTGCCGTTCGCGGGCTGGGTGACGGAGACGACTTCCTTCGGACCGCCGTCGATGTCGGTGTCGTTGGCGAGCACTTTGATCGAGGTCGTACCCGAGTCCTCTTCCACGGTCTTGGTGTCGTTGACCGCGACCGGCGGGTCGTCGACGCATTCGACGATGACGGAGACCGTGGCTTTGGAGCCGCCGTTCAGCGTGTATTCGAAGGTGTCGGGCGTGGTCCCAGGCGGTTCGTTGCAGTAGTTGGCGTTGGGGGTGTAGCTGACGCCGCTGCCGCCACCGGTGATCGCGGCCGTGCCGTTGGCGGGCTGGGTCACGGATTTGACTTCCTTGGGACCGCCGTCGATGTCGGTGTCGTTGGCGAGGACGTTGATTTCCGTCGTGCCGGAGTCCTCCACCACGGTCTTGGTGTCGTTGACGGCCACCGGCGGGTCGTCGACGCAATTGACGGTGACCGAGACGGTCGCGCTCGTGGGGCCGGATTCGGTGCCGGGATTGAGCGTGTATTCGAAGGTGTCGGGTTCCGTTCCAGGTGGTTCGCTGTTGCAGTAGTTGGCGTTGGGGGTGTAGGTCACCGCCGAGCCGCCGCCGACGATGGCCACGGTGCCGTTGGCGGGCTGCGTCACCGATTTGACTTCCTTCGGCCCGCCGTCGGTGTCGGTGTCGTTGGCGAGGACGTTGATTTCCGTCGTGCCCGAGTCCTCTTCGACCGTCTTGGTGTCGTTGACCGCGACCGGCGCGTCGTCGATGCATTCGATTTCAACCGAGACGGTTCCCGTCGAGCCGCCGTTAAGCGTGTAGGTGAAGCTGTCCGAACCGCAGTAGTTTGCTTCCGGGTGGTAGTCGACGCCTTTGCCTTCGGAGCTGATCGTGACCGTGCCGTGAGCTCCTTTGGTCACTGATTTGACTTCTTTCGGGCCGCCGTCGACGTCGGTGTCGTTGGCGAGGACGTCGACGTGCGCGGAGGAGGCGTTTTCTTTCAGTTTGACCGAGTCGTTGACCGCTTTCGGCGGGTCGTCGACGCCGGTGACGGTCACCGCGACGGTGGCGGTGGCGGTGTGTTCGTGCCCGTCGCTGATCGTGTAGGCGAACTGGTCTTCGGCGCTTTCGCCCACCTGCAGTTCGTCGAAGCGGCCGCGCGGGTCGTATTCGACCGCGGTGCCCCCGCCGGTGATCGCCACCGCGCCGCGGGTGCCGGTCGTGTCGAGCGAGACGACGGTGAGGGTGTCGCCGTCGGGATCGCTGTCATTGGCGAGGACGTTGATCCCTATGGCGGTGTCCTCGTTGGTGGTGGCTTTGTCGCCGACCGCGCCGGGGGGCTGATTCTTGCCCTTGCATTCGCCTTTGTCTTTTTCTTTGCCCTTGTCGCAGCCGCCGCGGCCCTTCGCCGAGTTTTTGAAGTGCCCCAGCGGCGGCGCTTTCTTCTCTTTGCCCCATTCGGTGTTGTGGCCGCTGCCGCCACTGATGCGGTCGAAGCCGGGACCGCCGATGAGAAGGTCGTTCCCGCCCTGGCCGTAGATGAGGTCAGGGCCGCGCCGGCCGTTGATTTTGTCGTTGCCCGGTCCGCCGGCGATCTTGTCGGGGCCTTTCCCGGTGGTGATGTAGTCGTTGCCGGCCCCGCCGCAGATGACGTCGATTCCGCCGCCGCCGATGATCCGGTCGTTGCCGCCGAAGCCGTCGATCACGTCGTTCCCCCGCGTCCCACGTAGGACGTCGTCGCCAGCGGTGCCGCCGATGGTGACTTCGAGTCCGAGGCAGGTTGCGCCGGATCCGGAGTTGGCGCTGGCACCGGCGCTGGAGTTGGCGTTGGAGCTATTGCCACTGAAAGCGCCGAACGCCAACGCCGGAACGCTCAAGGCCAGCAGCAGTGCCGCCAACCCCCCGAGCAGATGGAGATTTCGCTTCGGACCGCGAAAGAACTTTGAAGTAAGCAAAAAGGGGTTCCTCTACCCGGAGACTGGTTAGGGCGAAACCTGCGAGAGCCTAAGCATAGGCAAATTCTCGGCCAGTATTCAACCGAACATTAGGAAATCCCTTGTTTTTTAGGGTGACCGTAGGCGAAGGCCGGCATCCGTACTGAAAATTACGAGACTTCTGTGAGAGAACCGATGAGAGTGAAGAAAATGGGCGCGGCTGGTTTCGAACCAGCGACCTCTCGCGTGTGAAGCGAGCGCTCTCCCACTGAGCTACGCGCCCGGGACGGTGGAGGCTAGCTGACGAAGCCGGGCTGCGGAATCGGACCCTCCCCCGAGGGAAAGGGGCCGGTCGGCTCGGGCTGCCGGCGTTCCTCCTCGAGCGCGTCCTTGCGCAGTGCCATCCCGACGAAGGGGTAGATCAGAGTCGAGAGCATGGCGGCGCCGACAAGGCCGGCCGCGGTCGAGGCCCGCATGTGCCCGTCCTCGGTCGCGATCGTCGTGATCGCCACCACCAGCGGCAGCTCGGTGGCGCAATAGAAGGCAAGCGCGGCGCGGTCGCGGAGGTCGAGGACACCGCGGTAGAGCAGCAGCGCCGGGACGCCGCGGACGACGAGGAAGAGGACGAGGAAGAGCGCCAGCTTGCCGAGCGCGGCCGCCGTGCCGAGGGCGGCGAGGTCGAACTCGATGCCGCTGGTGACGAAGAAGAAAGGGACGAAGAAGCCGAAGCCGACCGCGGTCAGCTTCGACTCGAAGATCGCCAGCTCGTGTCCCTTCAGCGCCAGCCGGGTGGTCATCCCGGCGACGAAGCCGCCAAGGAGGACGTCGAGGCCGAGATTGCTCGCCAGCAGCACCAGACCGAAGACCAGGACCACCGTCACCCGCACCGCCAGCTGGCTGCTCGCCTCGAAGGTCCGTTCCAGCGCCGGCCAACCGCGCCAGGCAAAGCGAACCGAGACGAGCGCCAGCGCCAGCGCCAGGGCGACGAAGGCGAGCAGGATCACCGACTCGTGCAGCGGGTTGGTGGTCGAGAGCACCAGCGTCACCAGCAGGATCGGCCCGAACTCACCGGCGCCGCCGGCCCCCAGCAGGTAGGTGCCGAAGCGGGTCCTCAGCTCGCCGTTGTCGCGCAGGATCGGGATCAGGGTGCCGATCGCCGTCGTCGCCATCGCCGAGCCGGTGTAGAGGAAGGAGAGCACGATCCCGCCGGCCGTCAGCAGGCCGCCGATCCCGTAGGCGAGGACTATCGAAAAAAGCCACCCGAACGCTCCGAGCTCCATCGGCCTGCCTTTGATCCGCTCGAAGTCGATCTCATAGCCGGCGAAGAAGAAGAGCATCCCCAGGCCGAGGTTGGAGAAGAATTCGATGAAGTCCCCAGGGTGGGCGAGGCCGAAGACGTGGGGGCCGATCAGGATCCCCAGCAGCAGCTCCAGGACCACCACCGGCGGCGCGAGGCGCTTGGGGACGACGGCGACGACGATCGCCGCCAGCGCCGCCACCACGACGATCGCGAAGAAGGAGCCGGTGTCGACCTGGGTCGCGGCGAGGGGCGGGGCGGTCAAGGGACCATCGTAAGCCGGGCCGGGTAGGATCACCAGTGGACCGTGCTAGGCGGGGAATCAGCGGTGCCCTGTAACCCGAAATCCGCTTAGCGGGGCCGACTACCGTTCCGAGGGGCTGGCCGTCGGGGTCAGTGCGTCGCGGCGGCGTTGACGGCCGGGTCCCGCGCGACGTGGGCACGCGAATCAGGTCAGGTCCGGAAGGAAGCAGCCTTAAGCGGATGCCGCGGGTGCCGCGGGCGAGCCCGGCCCGAGCCTTAAGCGACGGACACGCCCGGTGACCTCGCTTCGAAGGCGGGTGCACGGTCCATATATCTGTCAGTGGCGCTGGCTCAGTCGATCAGGCGCTTGCGCATCTGGTGGATCGCGACGCGCCAGGTGATCAGCGCGAAGACGACGAGGAAGGCGAAGCGGGCGATGTCGTTCCACTCGTAGCCGAAGGCGCCGCCGCGGACCAGTTCGACCAACTGGTGCAGGGGGTTGACCTGCGCCGCCACCTGAAAGCCCTTGGGCAGACCGTCGATCGGGAAGAAGGTGCCGGCGACGAGGAAGAGCGGCGTGACGAAGAGCGCGGTGACGTAGTTGAACTGGTCGATCTTGGCGACGGTCGCCGCCATCGCCACCCCGAAGCCGGCGAAGCCGAGGGCGGTGACGAAGCAGAAGAGCGGCGTCAGCAGCATCCCCGGCGCCGGTTCGAGGCCGAAGGCGATCGTCACCAGCAGCGGAACGCAGCCGTAGGTGCCGGAGCGCAGGCCGATCCAGAGCATCTCGGCGCTGACCAGCTCCTCGACGTCGACCGGCGCGGCGAGGATCGCGTCGTAGGTGTTCTGGAAGCGGTGCTTGACGAAGGTGCCGAACATCGCCGGCAGGGCGCTGGAGAAGATCACCGCCGTCGCCACCATCCCGGTGCCGACGAACTGGATGTAGGGGACGCCGTTGACTTCGTTGACCAAGGTTGCGCTGAGCCCGAGCCCGAAGGCGAGCAGGTAGACGAGCGGTTCCATAACGCTGGAGAAGGTCGTCCCCTTCCAGTAGGTGCGGAAGTTGGCGACCTCGCGGCTCATCACGCCCGCGATCGCGGCGGGTTCTAGGCGCCTCATAAGCGCTCCCCAGGGCGCGAAAACCAAGCAGATCGGGGGATGCAGGGAGGTTGACGAGGGGAGCGCACTTTTTGGTGCGTGACCCGAGGAAGCCGACTGAAGACCCCGAGATGCGCCGGTTTGCAGCGTCCTGGGCTCACTCGGCCTCCTCTCCGGTCAGCAGCACGAAGACGTCCTCCAGGGAGGCGGCGCGGACGACGGCGTCGTCGGGGACGAAGCCGTCGGCCCGCTCGGAGCCGACGATCGCGATCGCCGGCCCGGCCGGGCGCACCGCCAGGCCCTGCGATTCGGCTTCGGCGCGCGCCTCCGCCAGCCGGTCGGGCGGGCCGTAGACCTCCGCCGTCAGCCGGCCGGCGTGCTCGCCGATCAGCTCGACCGGGTGGCCGCGGGCGATGACCTTGCCCCGGTGCATCACCGCCACCTCGTCGGCCAGCCGCTCGGCCTCCTCGATGTAGTGAGTCGACATCAGGATCGTCGTCCCCCGCGCTTTCAGCTCGCCGATCAGCGTCCACAGCTCGGTGCGGATCTGCGGGTCGAGCCCGACCGTCGGCTCGTCGAGGAGGACGAGGCGCGGCTCGTGCACCAGCCCGCGCGCCAGCAGCAGCCGCCGCCGCATGCCGCCGGAGAGCTCGTCGACGGCGTCGCGGCGCCGCGCCTGCAGGCGGGCGATGGCGAGCGCTTTGTCAACCGCCTTGCCGACGTCCGGCACCCGGTAGAGGCGGGCGAAGATCGCCAGGTTGTCCTCGACGGTCACGTCAACGTCGAGGTTGTCGAGCTGGGGGACGACACCCATCTTGCCCCGCGCCGTCTTCGCTTCCGCAGGCAGTTCGTGGCCGAGCACCCGCAGCTCGCCCGAGTCGGCGATCGCCTGCCCGGTCAGCAACCGCATCGTCGTCGACTTGCCCGCCCCGTTGGGCCCGAGCAGGCCGAGGCAGATGCCCTCCGGCACCTCGAGGTCGAGCCCGTCGACCGCGGTGATCGGGCCGAAAGTCTTGATGACGTCACGGAGCTCAATTGCAGCCATCGCTCCGATGGTGTCACGACCGCCTGCTCATAAGCCGCTTCGCATCTAAGATGAGCCGATGATCAGAGGGAGACTGATCCTCTTTGCCGTTCTCGCCATCGTCGCTTCGGCACCCGCCTCTGCCGCCGGCCAGGTAATGGAATGGTCCTCGCCGCTTCAGCTCGACTCCGGCTCCCCCTCGCAGTTCAGCAACGGCAGTGGCATCGACTGCGTAGGCGAACAGCTCTGCGTGGCGACGGGGGGTGAAGGGAGGATCCTGGTCACGGCCGATCCGACCGGCGGCGCCGCGGCCTGGGAAGAAGTCGCGATCGAAGAAGCGTCCGCCAGCAACCTCACCGCCGTCTCTTGTCCGAGCCCGAGCTTCTGCGCCGCCGTCGACGACGCCGGCCAGCTTCTCGTCTCGACCGAACCGGACGGGGGTGCCGCGAGCTGGACCGCGGCGACCATCGACCCAGGTCAGGGATTAGTCGACGTCTCCTGCTCCAGCGCTTCCTTCTGCGCTGCGATCGACGACGCCGGCAACGCTCTCGTCTCCGACGAACCGACCGGCGGCGCGGCCGCCTGGGAATCCGCCCCGGTACTGGAAAGTGGCCAACTGAGCGCAATCTCCTGCCCCAGCGCCTCGCTCTGCCTCGCGGTCTACAACGAGCCGGGCGTCGGCGACGGCCTGCTCGTCTCCAGCGATCCCCTGGCGGGCGCGAGCTCCTGGGAAGAGTCCGGCCTCGCCCTCGCCAATGCCGTCTACGACGTCTCCTGCCCCAGCGAGACCTTCTGCGCGATCGCCTACTGGAACGGCGTGCTCGTCTCCAACGATCCAGCCGGCGGCGCCGGCGCCTGGCGCTCGTCTCAAGCGGGCGAATACGTGGAGGGGATCTCCTGCCCGAGCGAAAGCTTCTGCGTCGGCGAGAGCTACGGAGGCGACCTGCGCGTCTCCTCCGATCCTGCCGGCGAAGACCCGACCTGGGCCGAATTCGACATCTCCCCCGACGCGGTGAATCTGCTGTCCGGCATCGACTGCGCCGGCCCAGGCTTCTGCGCGATGGTCGACCAATGGGGCTTCGTCTACACCTCGACCGACCCGGGTGGCGGTCTGCCCGCCTGGCGACGGCTCCTCACCGGTGAAGTGGAACCTTCGGTGGGCTCACCTTCCTGCCCGACCGCCGGCTTTTGCGCCGTCGCCGGGACGCTGGGCCGCATCTACACCTCGACCGATCCAACCGATCCCGCCGGTTGGCAGGCCGCGACCGTGACGGAAGGGGAAGTGTGGAGCGTCTCCTGCAGCGGGCCCAACTGGTGCGTCGCCCTCGGCGAAGGACCGACTCTCCTCTACTCCGACGAACCGGGAGCAGGCGCTTCGGCCTGGAGCAGCGTCAGTCGCCCGAGCGGGAGAAAGGTCTCCTGCCCGACTCCGGACTTCTGCGCGATGCTGGCCGGAGATGACGAAGTCCTGACCTCGAACGAACCGCTCGGGGGAGCCGAAACCTGGACCTCTACCGACCTCGAACTGCCGGCTTGGCGCCTGGGCCCGAATCGGCTCTCTCAGCTCTCCTGCCCAACCGCTGATCTCTGCACCGTGACGGGGGACGTGGGAACCGTCCTCGCCTCCGAAGAACCGAGCGGCGGCCGCGCGGCTTGGGTCAAATCCTTCATCGGTGCAAACGATCCCTACAGCGGCGGCGTCGGCCCCAGCGTCGGCGGGCTCGACTGCACCGTCACCTCGTTCTGCGCAGCGACCACTGGGGCTGGGACGGTGGCGACCACGAGCGACCCCCTGGCCGGAACCGCCGGCTGGACTCTCTCCCAGGCGCCCGCCAGCTATTTCATCGGCCCGGTTTCATGCGCGGACGAAGTGCCACTTTGCGTGGTGGTCGATCGCGACGGCTATGTGTTCTCTTCCCGGCAGCCGGGCCAGCTCTCCTCCTCGTGGGGCACGATGGAAAAGATCGACGGCGAAGAAGAGCTGAACGGCATCTCCTGCGCTTCCGCCGGCACCCTCTGCCTCGCCAGCGACCGGGACGGCCGAGTCATCGTCGGCACTCCTAGGGAAAGCCAAGAAGAACCTGATTCGCAGGGTGGCAGTTCAGGCGGGCCGAGTCCGGGTCCCGTACCTCCCGGTCCGTCGCCCAAACTTCACTGCAAACGCGCGCAGAAGGGTAAACCGAAACGGATGGGGCTCGCCTCCGCCCACAAGGTCAGCAGCGGCGGTAGACGATCCAAGAGTCGTTGCGCGCGACCTCGCTGAAGCCCTTCGGCGTCGGCAGCGAGAAGTTGGTCTTGTCGTTGGGGTCGAGGATGAAGTTGTGGATCACGAAGGGGCTGGCGGGTTTGACGAAGTAGCCGCGCTCGGGGAGGGGTTCCTCGCTGGCGCTGACGATCTGGGTCGGCTTGATTTCCAGGCCGAAGGCGAGGCGGGGGACGGCGCGGTGGTTGGGGACGGCAATCGGGCCGCAGAGCGGTTCGAAGGCGCCGGCGTCGACCAAGGCGGTGAGGTCGTTCTCGATCCGGCCCTGGTTGGTGAGATCGGTGTTGACGGTCGAGTCGAGGTTCCACTGGTTCGGCAGCCAGATCACGAACATCAGCAGGACAACGGCGGCGAAGAGCTGCCAGCGGCGGCGCCAGGGGTGGCCGGGCTCGAGCAGGCGCCAGCCGAGCAGGCCGACGGCAACGAAGATCGAGAGGATCGCCCCGGCCAGCATCGTGTAGCGGGCGATGATCGCCAGCCCCGCCGCGGCCAGGAAGGCGAAGGCGGCCAGGGCGAGGACGGCGGCGGCGATCCCGAGGGCGGAGCGGCGGCGCAGAAAGGCGAAGCCGAGCACCACCCCGCCGAGGGCGCCGACCATCCCCGGCCACTGCATCACTTCGCCGAGCGCCCGCGGCCCGTAGAGGACGAGGTCGACCGGCCCCGTCTTCCGTTCCAGCGTTTCCACCGTCGCCTGCGTCCCAGTCAGCGAGTAGAGCGGTTCGCCGGTAGTGATCGAGTCGAAGAGGACCCAGAGGATTGGCCCCGCCAGCGCGAAAAGCCCCAGCCAAGCGAGCTCCCGCGGCGAGCGCTCCCCCCGCCATCCCAGCTCCCACCCGAACAGCGCAACGACGGGCCGAAATGTCGCCTCCCCCCCGCCGACGGGACGATAAGTCTCACCAGGTCGGTCATTTCGGCCCGTCGGCCCTGAGGATTGGTCATTTCGGCCCGTCGGGCGGATCGCGAAGGCGAGCCAGAGCCAGTAGGCGATGGCGAAGCCCCAAGCCTCGGGGCGCAGTAGGCCGGCCGGGATGAGCAGTGCCAACACGGGCCAGCCGGCCCGGGGGCGCTTGGCCTCGATCGTCAGGGCGCCGAGGCAGAGGGCGATGAAGGGGAGGTCGACGTAGGCGCGGATGCCGTTCGAGAGGAACGGGGCGCGGGTGAGGACGATCGCGGCGGCGGCGATCCCGATCCAGCGGTCGAACCAGAGCGTCCCCAGCCGGTAGACGAGGTAGGCGCAGAGGGCGAGGGAGACGTAGGCGACGATCATCGTCACCGTGATCGCGCCGTCGCCGATCGGCGTCGTCACCAGTCCCAGCAGATCGGCCAGCGGGTGCGGCGTCGGCGGCAGCGCGGCGCCGTAGTCGGGGCTCACCCCGTGCGCCATTTCCCGACCCCAGACCAGCGCGTAGATCGTGTCGTAGTTGGGGAAGCCGACCGGGAAGATCAGCAGCAGCGCCGCCGAGATCGCAGCGACCCAGGCGGCGGGCGTCAGCCAGTTGCGGGCCCCCTTCGGCACGGGCGGCACGGTATCGCCGCCGCCCCCCGGAGGGGTGTCTGACTTCAGGGTCCCTATAAGGGCCTTGAAGTCAGACACCCCTTGGGAGGATGGCTCCGAAGCGTGGATACACTGGCCCGAGAGCCGATGAGCGAGTCGACTTCCCTCTACCGCCGCCACCGCCCGGGGTCCTTCGACGAGGTCGTCGGGCAGACCCACGTCGTCCGCACCCTGCGCAACGCGGTCGAGCAGGGGAAGGTCCACCACGCCTACCTCTTCGTCGGCTCGCGCGGCACCGGGAAGACCTCGATGGCGAAGATCCTCGCCCGCTCGCTGAACTGCGAGCGCGGCGGGCCGACCGTCACCCCCTGCGGCGAATGCGAGTCCTGCCTGACGATCGCCGCCGGCACCTCGGTCGACGTGATCGAGATGGACGCCGCCTCGAACCGCTCGGTCGACGACGTCCGCGACCTGCGCGAGCGGGTCGCCTACGCCCCCGCCGGCGGCCACTGGAAGGTCTACATCCTCGACGAGGCGCACATGCTGACCAAAGAGGCGTGGAACGCCTTCCTGAAGACGCTCGAGGAGCCGCCGCCGAACACCGTCTTCGTCCTCGCCACCACCGAGTCGCACAAGGTGATGGCGACGATCGCCGACCGCTGCCAGCGCTTCGACTTCCAGCGCCCCTCGCTGGAGCAGATCTCCGAGGTGCTGACGCGGGTCGCCGCGGCCGAGTCGATCGAGGTCGACGAGGGGGCGCTGGCGATGATCGCCCGCTCGGCGCAGGGAAGCTTCCGCGACGCCCTCGGCACGCTCGATCAGCTGGTCGCCTTCGGCGGCAGCCACGTCGAACTGAACGACGTGCTGGAGATGCTCGGGGCCGCCGACGCCGAGCTGCTCTTCGAGGCCGTCGACGCGGTGGTCGCCGAAGACCCGAAAGCGGTCTTGCTCGGAGTCGAGAAAATGGCCCGCTCCGGCCGCGACCCCTCCCAGTTTGCCCGCGACCTCCTCGCCCACCTGCGCCACCTGCTGATCGCCCAGACCACCGGCGAAGTCCCCGCCACCTTCGTCGTCACCGCCACCGACACCGCCCGCATGCAGGCCCAGGCCCAAGCAATAGGCGCCGCCACCCTGGTCCGCACGATCGACGAGCTGGCGAACGCGCTCACCGTTGTCCGCGAGGGCGACGACGCCCGCATGGCCGTCGAGATAGCCCTGCTGAAAGCAGCGAGGCCCGACTTGGACCCAGATACTGCCGGACTACTGCGCAGGATCGAGCGACTTGAGGGACAGCTGACGGGGGAGCCCCGGGCCGCGGGTCCTGTCACGGCAGGGGACCCACCCCCCCTTCCGGTAGCTAAAGCTTCCTCAGGGGGGGTCCCCCCTACCGTGCCACCCGCGGCAGAGGCGGCCCCATCTGACGACGCTCCTCCGGCGGGTGGCGACGATTTTGAGGGCTCTCCCGACAGGGAGAGCCCAAAATCGGAGACAGGACCCGCCGGCCAGAACGACCTCAGCCTGGATGAGATCCAGCGAGTGTGGCCCACGGTGCTGCACAAGCTGGCCGAGACCGCGCCGGCGTTGGCGGCGACGTTGGAGGGGGCTCGTCCCGTCAGCTTCGACGAGGACGGCCTTGAGGTGGGGTTCCCGCCGGACATGACCTTCAACAAGAAGAAGGCCGACAGGCCTGACCAGCGAGACACTGTGGCGGCGGCCTTTGCTGCCGTGACGGGTGTGGGCTTGCGGCCCACGTATGTACTGCTCGACGGGGAGGCGCCGCCGGACACGCCGGCCCCTGGGAGCGAGGAAATCGATGAGGAAGAGCTGCTGGAGCGGCTGAAGAGCGAGTTCGACGCGGAGGAGGTCGGTTAAGTGGCACGAGGAGGACCCGGGGGCTTCGACGTCAACGCCCTGATGAAACAGGCCCAGCAGATGCAGGCCGAGATGATGGAGGCCCAGGAGAAACTGAAAGACGAGGTCGTCGAGGCGAGCGCCGGCGGCGGCATGGTCAAGGTGAAGATGGGCGGCGACCTGACCCTGCGCGAGATCGTCATCGACCCCGAGGCGATCGACCCCGAGGAGGCGGAGCTGCTCCAGGAGATGGTGCAGGCCGCCGTCAACGAGGGTCTGCGCACCGCCCAGGAGCTGGCCAGCTCAAAGATGGGCGGCATCACCGGCGACCTCGGCGGCGGCATGGGGGGCCTGCTCGGTTGAGCGACGGCCCGGCACCGCTCGCGCGCCTCGTCGCCGAGCTCTCGCGGCTGCCGGGAATCGGCCAGCGGACCGCGCAGCGGCTCGCCTTCCACCTCCTGCGCGCCCCCGACGAAGAGGCCTTCGCCCTCGGCGACGCGATCCGCGAAGTGAAGGAGAAGGTCGGCCTCTGCGAAGAATGCTTCAACCTCGCCGAGGGGCCGCTGTGCCGGATCTGCGCCGACCAGAACCGCGACCGGGCGACGATCTGCGTGGTCGAGGAGCCGGCCGACGTGATCCCGATCGAGCGCACCCACGAATACCGCGGCCTCTACCACGTGCTCGGCGGCGCGCTGTCGCCGATCGACGGCGTCGACGCCGAAGACCTGAAGATCGGCGAGCTGCGGCGGCGGGTCGAACGGGGCGGGATCGAGGAGGTCGTGCTGGCGACCAACCCGACCACCACCGGCGAGGCGACCGCCCTCCACATCGCCGACATGCTCCGCGGCCAGGTCAAGGTGACCCGGCTCGCCAGCGGGCTGCCGGTCGGCGCCGACCTCGAGCACGCCGACGAGGTGACGCTCGGCAAGGCGCTCGCCGGCAGAAGAAGCCTGGAATAAGCGCGACCGGACATCCGTCCTGGACGAGCGTCAATTCGCAAATAGCGACATTCAGAGAATCGCGCGTCCGCTGCTTCCGCCATCGTCGGCGCGTGCCTGACCAGTCCAAAGGCAAGCCTGATTCAAACGGAGGCACCCCCGCGGGTCGGATCGCCCTCAAAGTCTCGGAGCTGCATGCCGATCTCTTAGGCAGTTTGCACGAGGAGATCGGAACCAGTCCAGATCGCTTCGCGGAGGTGGCGGAGCAGCTTGCCCGTGAGTTCGGGGGGGTCACTGCTGCGGCAATAGAAGCTGCTGGCGGGGGGAGGCCGGGTAATACCCGCCGGACTAACCGCGGGGAGGGTCCGTCGGGTATTACCCGGCCTCCCTTCGACGGCGCTCCCGCTGCCGAGGAGCAGCCCGAAGAACTCCCGAGCTTGTATCGGCCGGGGCATATGCGGCGCCGGCTGGAGCAGCTGCTTGAGACGAATCGGCGGTATGGGCATCCGTTCGGGCTGGCGGTGTTCGATGCTTCGGGGCCGGATACGCGACCCAGCGATGTCGGGCAGGAGACGGTGTTGTCGATCTTGGGGGCGGCGTTGCGGGACAGCATCCGGATCGTCGACGAAGCGTTCCGGCTCGAGGAGGACGCGATCTGCGTGCTGGCGCCGAACTTGCGCACGGTCGAAGGAGTGCAGATGGCCGAGCGGCTGCTGGGCCAGCTCGACGAGCTGGAGCGGGCCGGGGGGCTGCGGATCTGCGTCTCAGCCGGCGTCGTCGCCTGCCCCGACCACGGCACCGAGATCGAAGAGCTTCTGCACAAGGCCGACGCGGCGATGTGGCGCGCCCGCGCAGTGGGCCAGCCCGTCGGCGTGGGCGCTTTGCAAGATCGCTAACAGTTTCTGCGAAATCTGTCGATAACCGGTGTAAACCCGCGATTCCGGTGGGAGAATCCTCGCCCGGGTTGAAAACGCCCTGCACAGCCGCCCCCTTCAACTTCCCTAACCGATGCCAGGAATCCGCACCAACGCCGCCGCCGAAGTCCTGGGCGTGAGCCCCAACACCCTGCGCAGTTGGGAGCGCCGCTACGGCTACCCGACGCCGAAGCGGACCGCCGGCAACCACCGCAACTACGAGCTGGTGGAGCTGCAGGCGCTGCGCGACGCGCTGGCGGAGACCGGCAACATCTCTTCGGCGATCGAGCTGGCGCGCCAGCGCCAGGCCGCGCCGGCCAACGACGGCAGCCTCTTCGCCGCCTTCGAGAGCTTCGACGAGGCCGCCGCCGACCGCGCGGTCGAGGAGAGCCTCGCCCTGCGCTCGCTCGAGCGCACGGTCGAGGAGCTGCTGCTGCCGGCGATCGACAAGCTCGCCGCCGACCCCGAGCGCGAGGCCGAGCTGGAGTTTGCCGCCCGCTGGGCGACCGGCTGGCTGCACGGCGCCCGCCGCCTCGCCTCCGCCGCCGCCCGCCCCGCCGGCATCCTGCTGCTTGACTCCAGCCACGGCCAGGACGCCGAGGAGGTCTACACCCAGGCCCTCGACCTCGCCCTGCGCCGCGCCGGCTTCCGCGTCCTCGTCCTCTCCAACGAGCTCGGCGACGAGCGGCTCGGCCGCGCCCTCGGCGCCCTCGACCCCACCGCGATCGTCCTCTGCGGCCCCGGCGCTGACACCCAGAGCGCCGTCCGCCTGGTCCGCAAGATCCGCGAGCTGGGCTTCGTCGCCCCGCTCTACGGCTTCCGCGCCGACGGCCTGATCGGCGCCGCCGTCCCCTCCGCCGGCAGCAGGCCGAGCGAGGTGACGGGGATGCTGAACTCAGACCTCCGCCGCCGCGCCGCCCAGGCCTTCGCCTAAGCGCGGCCAGCCTACCGAGGTCTCCTTCGAGCCTCTCGCCTCTTTCGCTGTAGCTTGGCCGTCTCCTCGAGATGGTCCCGATGGCAGAGGGTGATCAGATTCTCGATCTTGTTGCGCATCTCCTTCGGCATCTCCGCCAGCTCATCAGCAACCGCGACCTTATGGTGCACCTCGAGGTAAAATCGAGTGTCCCCCGCGGCCATCGCCTTTTCCCGGTTTCGGCCACAGATCTGACAGGTGTATTCATCTCTTTCAAATACTTTTTGGCGGAGATCCTCCGGATAGAGGCGCTGAAGCGGATCACGACGATCTGCAGGGTCATTCGAGGTCAGTCGGTACTCCCCTGAGCCCAACGTTGGATCATCCACGTGAGACTCAACCGGCCAACCGTGCTCATCCCGTAACTCTCTCACTCGGCGACTGGCCTCGGCTATTTTCCCGACGTAATCGATCTGCTCACGCGTGAGAACCTCCCCCACGCTTGCATCAAACAACGCGGCAATTCGCTCCAGACCTGAACCGGGCTGTCGCCGTATTACGTTGGCCCTCTGCCAGATCTGCGCACGTTGGACATCCGGCTCGCTGGACTCCAAGCGATACGTGCTCTCGCCGATCTCGCTGATTTCGTACCCATCCTCGACTCGAAGCTCACGAATACGACGCGCCCACTCATGGATGGCAGCGGCCTCCGCCAACTCCTCACCACTCACCTCACGTCCGACATTCGCAAGTAGATGGGCGAGGATGCGTGCCTTACCGCTCGATCCACGTCGCCCCCGTGGGCGCGGCCCGAAGAGTCCCCTCTGGACCCCGCGAAGTTCAGCGATGAAAGTGTCAAGCGCTTCTCTTCCGCCCGCCCCTGCCGCAATTTCCCGCTCTATCTCTGAAAGCCTCTCCACGAGAAGCCGCAGACGCTGCAGCGCATCTTCCGAGGCGGCTTTCGGATTGATCATGCCTTTCGCCTTCTAGCAGCCGATGCTCTATGAAGCATCTCCTCGATCCGATCGGCTGCGACCACAGGATCCTCGTGCTCCCAAATTCGAACCACCACCCAACCGTGATCACGCAGCACACGGCTGGTTTCAGCATCGCGCTCGTGGTTTCGCTTCAGCTTGCGATTCCACCACTCGGCGTTTGCTTTGGGCTTCGTGCCGTGCTGGGGACAGGAATGCCAGAAACAGCCGTCGACATAGACGGCGACGCGAGCCGGCCCGAAAACAATGTCGGCGCGGGAGCGCAAGCCCGGCACCGGAGCGCGATCGACGCGAAAGCGAAATCCCCGTCGGTGGAGCTCAGAGCGCAGGGCCAACTCGGGCTGCGTATCGCGGCGGCCGAGACGTGACATCTCAGCGCTCTTCGCCGGAGAAGAGGGAACGGGTCTTACCACGGGAGAGGGGCCGGCCTTCACTGCCCCCTCAGGGTACCTGGCCCTGCCGAGATAGCCATCGACAGGGGATGCAGTTCGGCTCAGGCGGCGGTGGACTCAAGCGTGGCGGCGATGTTCGTTTCCGCCGTCTGAGCATCCAGGTACACCGCCAGCGCTTCTGCAATACGGCGGGCGAGAAGCGGGGGCACGGCATTGCCGACCTGGCGGGCAACGCTGGTCATCGCCTGGTGCTCCGGAAAGGCGAAGTCGTCCGGAAAGCTCATGCAACGTGCAGCCTCACGGACAGTGATCGGGCGGTGTGCCGTCGGGTGCAAGTAGCGCCCCTTCTCCGGCTTGAAGAACTCGGTGCGGATCGTGTAAGCCGGCTTGTCCCACCAAAGGCGCCCGAAGACGTCAGTGGTGCCGGTCGGCTTGTCCCGCCAGCATCTCGGGACGAGGTGCCCGAGCCCCGCCTTGTCGAGATTCTTCTGCATCTGAAAGCGGTTGCCACCGTCCTGAGGCACCGCCTTGTAGCGGCGGACGCTGAACGGGCGTGGGTTGCGGGGGCGATGCCACGCGTTGCCGTCGGGGGTTCGCGGCAGCCCCTCCACCGCCGTTCGAAAAGTCACCCAGTCCTCGAGCTCATGCGAAGTCGCCGGATCGGCGTGGGTCGGCTTCGGCCACGGCACTTCCCCCGCCTTCGTCCCGATCGCGATCGCCCGCCGGCGACGTTGCGGCACCCCGTAATCGGCGGCGTTGAGAACGTCCTCGTCGACGACGAATCCGAGATCCTCTTCGGCTCTCTTCTTGAACTCCGCGTACTCGGGGGAGACAAGCAGCTCCGGTACGTTCTCCATCACGAAGACGCCCGGCTCGGCCTGCTCGATAGCTCGGACATACTCGCGCCACAAACCTCGCCGCTCGAACCCGATCGCGTCGCGGTTCAGCGGCGAAAATCCCTGGCACGGCGGACCGCCGATGACGATGTCGGCTGAAGGAAAGACCGCGACGTCCTCGATCGGCACCTCGGCGACGTGATCTCCGAAGTTGAGTCGATAGGTTTCAGCCGCATCCGGATCGCACTCGACCGCAAAAACCGGCTTGAACCGTCTGCTGTCACGGAACCCGCGCGTCATCCCTCCGCAACCGGCGAAGAGGTCGATCAGGTCGTAGTGCCGAGGCTCCGACATCAGCCTCGAAACCCTAGAGCGAGCGAGAGCGGAAAAACCGGCTGATCAGCCGCCGATCGGGGCGCGGGGGTTGGAGCCCCAGAAGATCAGGGTGCCGAGCATGCCGATGATGTGCACGGCGACGATGTTGAAGACCATCGATTTGGCGGTTGCTTCCCCGACGCCGACGGGACCACCGGAGGCGGTGTAGCCGTAGTAGCAGCCGACCAGCACGATCACGGTCGCCATCACCATCCCCTTGATCAGGCTGAAGAACAGGTCCGGGGGGCTCTGGTACATCCAGAAGATCAGCAGGTAGCCGCCCGAAGAGACGTCGCCGACCTGCTGCACCACCGAGAGGTAACTGGCGGCGTAGATCAGAACAATGCCGACCAGGTAGAGAAACGGGAGCGCGATCCAGGCTCCCAGCAGGCGGGTCGCGCAGAGAAAGGTCATCGGCTGGATTCCCATCACTTCGAGCGCGTCGATCTCGTCGGAGATCCGCATCGCGCCGATCTCGGCGACGATCCCGGTCCCGACCTTGGCCGCGAGGATGTAGCCGAAGGCGTACGGCAATCCCTCCCGCAGATCGCAATAGGCCGAGAACAGGCCGGACAGCGATGGCGCCCCGATCGAGCGGTTGAAGTAAGCCCCCTGGAGCCCGCACTGGAGACCGAGGATGAAGACGAAGGCCCAGATGATCAGGGCCGAGCCGAAGATGAGGATGCCCGCCTGGCGCAGGCTCTCGCCGAAGAATTTGAAGACCCGGCCCGAGTAGACCAGCCCCGCGACCCGGACGCCGAAACGGCCGATCTCGCCGAAGGAGTCGAGCCAGTTGCGCGGCGCTTCCAGCCAGGCGTTCATCGCGGGCTCACCGGACCGCCTGCAGTTCGGGGTTGGTGGCGAGGATGACCGAGCTGACGACGAACTGGAAGAAGAAGACCGCGACCAGGGAGATCACCACCGCCTGGTTGACGGCGCGACCGACGCCGGCGGCCCCGCCGGAGGCAGACATTCCCTTGTAGGAGCAGACGACGGCGACGATCGCCCCGAACATCGTGCACATCAGAACCGAGGACCAGAGGTCGGTGGTAGTGGCGTTGGTGAAGAGCGTGGCGAAGAAGCCGCCGAGCGGCTGGTGGTAGAGCAGCTCGGCGGCGATGCCGGCGGTGAGGCCCATGACGATCGCGAAGATGTCGAGCAGGGCGGTGACGACCATCAGCGCCAGGAAGCGGGGCACGACCAGGTTCTTGACCGGGTCGACGCCGAGCACCTGCAGGGCATCGAGCTCCTCGCGGATTTTGCGGGCGCCGAGGTCGGCGGTGATCGCGGTGCCGGCGACGCCCGCCACCACCACCGCGGTGACCAGCGGCCCGACCCAGCGAATCGCGATCACGACGAAGAAGCCGCCGAGGCGGTCGAGCGCGCCGAACAGCGAGAGGATCCCCGCCGCCTGCAGCCCGGGGGCGCCGAAGTTGAGGGCAAAGGTCGAGACTATGAGCGGGAACCAGGAGAGCCTCAGCACGAAGAGGAACTGCCAGACCAGCTCCTCTCCATAGGGATAGGGAGCCCTCACCGCAGAGACCAACGTCTTCGCGGTGAGGATCATCATCGTCCCCACCTGCTCGAAGGCCTCTTTGACGGGGAGGACCCCGCGCTCTAGGGCTCGGCTCGCCACCTTCTGATCCCCCGTCCTAGCTGTGCCATTAGGTTAATACAGTATCATCAAGACTGTGTGATCGGCGCTAAACAGCTACGGCGTGAGGACGATCTTCAGCGCTTCTCGGTTGTCGTAGATCTTGTACGCCTCCGCCACCTCGTCGAGCGGCATGTGATGGGTGACGAGCGGCGTCGGGTCCAGCCTGCCCGCCTCCATCAGGGCGAGGACGCGGTCGACGTGGGCGATCACGTTGGCGAGGCCGAGGCGCAACTGCAGGCCCTTGAGCCAGGCGAGGCCGAGCGGGACCTCGCCCTTGCCGGCGTAGGCGCCGATGCCGGAGACGGTGCCCGCGTCGCGGGCGAGGCTGACCGCCAGCGCCAGCGGCCCCGGGTCGCCGACCGCGTCGACGACGACGTCCACCCCGAGCCCTTCGGTCGCGGCGCGGATCGCCTTTTTCGGCTCGTCCTCGCTCAGGTGCAGCGGCGTCGCCCCGAAGCGCTCCGCCATCTCCAGCCGTTCGGTGACGGTGTCGATCGCGAAGACCTTGACCGCGCCCCCTGCCACCGCCGCCTGCACCGCGCAGAGCCCGACCGGCCCCAGGCCCAGCACCGCGACCGTGTCCCCCGCCTTCATCTCGGCGTGGGCGACCGCGTGGTAGCCGGTCCCCATCACGTCGCCGGCGAAGAGGGCGACATCAGCCGACATCCCCTCCGGCACCCGCCGCAGACCCACGTTCGCGCGCGGGACCAGCAGCAGCTCCGCCTGGGCCCCCTGGAGGTCGCCGAGGTTGGCGCCGTGGCCGAAGGTCTGTCCCCTGCGGCAGCGGTGGTAATCGCCGCGCAGGCAGGAGGCGCAGGTGGCGCAGGCGGTGTGGAAGGTGCCGAGCACGCGGTCGCCGACCGCGACGCGTTCGACGTCGTCCCCAGCCTCGACCACGGTGCCGACGAACTCGTGGCCGATCGTGAAGCCCGGCTCGACCGGCACCCGGCCGTGGTAGATGTGGAGGTCGGAGCCGCAGATCCCGCTCGCCTCGACCCGCACCACGGCGTCGTCGGCCGCAGCGATCCGGGGATCGTCCTTCTCCTCGATCCGGACCTGCTCGGGCGCTTGGAAGGTGACGGCGCGCATGCCCGCGCAACGCTACCGGTCAGCGCCCGGACGGGCGCTCAGCTCACTTGACGCCGGCGACCTGGAAGCGGTTCGCCTCGCCGCCGGGGCTGGCGGTCTCTTCGATCCGCGCCTCCAGCGCCAGCTCCTTCTCGAAGTCGGCGGCCTCGCCGTGCTGGAAGGAGACGTCCTTGCCCTCGAGCAGCTCGATGAAGATCTCGACGAAGCGGGCGTCGAGCTGCTTGCCGGCGACGCGCCGCAGCTCGATGATCGCGTCCTGGCTCGACATCGGCGTCCGGTAGGAGTCGCGCGCCGTCATCACGTCGTAGGTGTCGGCGACGGAGATGATCCGCGCCAGCTCCGGGATTTCGTCCCCGGCGAGGCCACGCGGGTAGCCCTTGCCGTCGATCCGCTCGTGGTGGGCGAGGATGATCTCCGCCACCGGGCCGTAGCCGTCGAGCGAGGAGACGACGCGGGCGCCCTGCTGCGGGTGGCGCTTGATCAGCATCCAGTCCTCGTCCGTCAGCGGCACGTTGGCCTTGAGGATGCGGTCGGGGAGGATGAACTTGCCGATGTCGTGCAGGAGGGCGGCGATGTGGACCAGCTCCTCCTCGCGCCGCGAGTAGCCGGCGCGCTGGGCGATCGCCCGCGAATAGCGCGCCACCGCGGCGCTGTGGCGGGCGGTCATCTGGTCGCGCAGGTCGAGCGTGCGCAGCATCGCGCTCAACATCCCGACCTGGAAGCTGGCCAGCTGCTTGCTGCGCAGCTCCAGTTCGCGCGCCCGCTGCTGGGAGAGCAGCAACTGCCCCAGCAGGTACTGGAAGGTGACGAGGACGACGCCGAAGAGGGCGATCGCCGAGATCCCGATCTCGTGGTAGATGTAGGCGACGGCGACGGCGAGCATCGCGCTCGCGAACTCCGAAGGCAGGACCGGCGGCAGGACTTTCAGCTTGGTCGAGAAGGAGGAGCGCTCGACGTAGCAGCCGTAGCTGGCGATCATCACGAAGTTGATCGCCAGGGCGAGCTGGAAGAGGCCGAAGACGCAGAGGTAGAAGGAGGGGTCACCGGCGGTCAGCCCCAGCGCCTGGACGCCCTCGTTGAAGACGATCCCCCCGACCAGGGGGAAGAGCGCGTAGGTGAGGAGGTTGTCGAGCAGGTAGTGCCATTCGTCGCGCCAGCGCAGCCAGCCGGTGAGGATCGTGGCGATCCCGATCAGCGCTGCCGGGGTGCCGCCGAGGAAGACCATGGCGATCACCAGCGCCAGGAAGCTGCCCGAGATCTTCAGCTTCGAGTCGGTCGAGACGGCGGTGAGGTCGCTGAAGACCGAGAAGGCGAGGAGGACGGCGAAGAAGCCGAGGTCCCAGTTGCAGGCGGGGGCGCGCCAGATCCCCACGGCTATCGTCAGCAGCAGGGCGCCGGCCATGACGGCGATCGCGGTCCGGGTTGGGCGGGTCTGGGCCATCTTCAGATTTGGAAGTCGTCGACTGGGGAACCCTGCCGGGAAGCCACCTTCTTCTTTCCCGGGCTCAGGCCTTTTCCCTGCGCCCGACAGGCGGTTCTCGCTATTTGGGAACTCCAAAGTTAAACGGGTCTTGAGGAAATCGGCAAGAGCAATTAGCTGCATGGCCAAATTCGCCCAAAATCGAATTCCTGTCCGATGCAGCGGCCCGAACGTGCGCAGGGGGTAGCCGACTGGCCCCGAAAAAGACGAAGGGCACCCCGTCCGAGGTGCCCTTCAGAAGCTTGGTGCAGACCTTTCGTTCAGTTGGTCTGCAGTGGAGGTCTTAGTGACGAAAGCCCATGTTTTCTGCCCCTTCCATAGTCGTTGAAGCCCGCAACCTTGTGCGTTGCATCGTGGAATCTGCTCAACTGCTGGTCACTTTGTAGCACAGCTTGGCGGAAACTTGTGCATCTGCAGGAAAAGTTGTGCAGAAATGCAGTAAGACGATCGGCCAGCTATGCGTAGCCCACGCCTGACCGATCCCCTGCGCCGGCCCCTCTTCAGGCGGCTGGCGGCCTCCTACGCGATCAACGAGCTCGGCGACTGGATGGGGATCATCGCCCTCTCGGTGCTGGTCTTCGAACGCACGGGCAGCGCCCTGGCGACGGCCGCGCTCTTCCTCGGAAGCCGCTTCCTGCCGGCGCTTTGCGCCCCGGTGCTCGTCGCCCACGCGGAGAAGCCACCGCCCCGCTTCGCGCTGCCGGTCATCTACTGCGGCGAGGCTGCGGCCTTCGGCGTCCTCGCCGTCCTCGCCGCCCACTTCTCCCTCGCGCTCGTCGTCATCCTGGCCGCGGTCGACGGCGCCCTTGCCCTCGCCGGCCGGGCGCTGACCCGCGCCGTCGTCGCCGCCGCGCTGGAGCCGAGTGGCGAGCTGCGGGCCGGCAACGCGCTGCTCAATGTCGCCTTCACCGGCGGCGCCGCCGTCGGCCCGGCAGTGGCGGGCCTGGTGGTGGCCGGCTTCGGCGTGCAATCGGCGCTGCTGCTGGATGCTCTGTCTTTCTACGTCATCGCCTGGATCCTCTTCACTGCCGGCCCGATGCCGCGGGCCGAGCCAGAACCGGGACAGATGCGCGACCGCGTTCGCGCCGGGTTCGCCTACATCCGCAGCCAGACGGTCCTCCGTCGCCTCCTCACCGCGCAGGGGATCGCCTTCGTCTTCTTCGCCGCGGTGCTCCCGGTCGAGGTCTTCTACGTCAAGGAAACCCTGGGCTCGAACGACACCGGCTACGGCGTGATGCTGGCCAGTTGGGGAGTCGGGATGGTGATCGGCAGCCTCCTGTTCGCCCGCGTCCGCCAGGCCTCGCTCGCCTACCTGCTGCTGTTCAGCACGCTCGCGGTCGGCGCCGGCTACCTCGGCCTCGCCGCGGCACCGACCCTGGCCGTCGCCTGCGGCGCCTCGGTCGTCGGCGGCGCCGGCAACGGCATCCAGTGGGTGACGGCGATCAGCGCCGTGCAGGAGCTGACCGCGGAATCGATGCAAGCGCGGGTGATGAGCGTGCTCGAATCGATCGGAGCGGCGATGCCGGGAGTCGGCTTCGTCCTCGGCGGGCTGATCGCCGTTGTCGCCGGTCCGCGATTGACGTTTCTTGTCGCGGGCTGCGGGGTACTCGTCATTGTTGTCGTAATGGCGCCCCTGCTTGGATCGAATTGGCTGGACCGAGATGGAAACTCGGGTCCAGCTGAGCTTGACGGCACCAACGACATTGTGGTGGAGTTGCTGCCAGGGGGAAATCGCCCCGCAAGGGGGAATCTCCCAGGGGGACATAGGCCCGGCAACCCGGAAACGGAGGAGAGACGTTGAAGCAGCTTGGGGCAGTGATCGCGGTTCTCGCGCTTGCAGCGGCCGCAGCGATTGGATTGGTCTCATGCGGCGGTGGCTCAAGCAGCGGCGGCGGCAAAGAAGGCGGGGTCCTCAACGCCACCTACGCCTCGTTCCCGGACTACCTGGACCCGCAGCTCTCCTACACCGCCGAAGGATGGACGGCGATGGCCGACGTCTACATCCCGTTGCTGACCTACAAACATGCCGAAGGCACGGAAGGCAGCGAAGTCATCCCCGGCCTGGCGAAAGCACTGCCGAAGATCACCAACGGCGGTAAGACCTACACGCTCTTCCTGCGGCCGGGCCTCAAATACTCCAACGGCGAACCGGTCAAAGCCTCTGACTTCGCCTACGCCGTCGAACGCTGCATCAAGCTCAACTCGGGCGGCTCGATCTTCTACACGAGCATCAAAGGCGCCGAAAAGTTCGCCGAAACCAAGACCGGCGGCATCCCCGGGATCAAGACCAACGACAAAACCGGGGAAATCAAGATCGAACTCGAAAAACCGCGAGGCACCTTCACCAACGAGCTCGGCCTGATGTTCGTCGCCCCGGTCCCGCCGAACACGCCGATGGAAGACCTCTCGGCCAACCCGCCCCCGGCCACCGGCCCGTACATGATCACCAAATCGAAGCCGGGTCGCGGCTGGGAATACGAACGCAACCCGGAGTGGGCGAAAGCCAACTCGAAAGCGATGCCGGAATACCCGAGCGGCCACGTCGACGGGGCCAAGGTCACCATCGTCCGCAACCCCGAAACGCAGGTCAACGACATCGAACAGGGCAAGTACGACTGGATGCAGAATCCGCCGCCCGCCTCGCGCTACTCCCAGGTCAAAGCAAAATTCGAAGGCACCCAGTTCAAGGTCGTGCCGACGATCAGCACCTACTACTTCTGGATGAACACGACGAAGGCGCCGTTCAACGACGTCAAGGTGCGCCAGGCGGTCAACTACGCGATCGACCCCGCCGCTCTGGAACGGATCTACTCGGGGCAGATCAAAGCCAGCCACCAGATCCTGCCTGAGGGCATGCCCGGGCGCAAAACCTTCGACCTCTACCCGCACAACATGGCGAAAGCCAAAAAAATGATCGAAGAAGCGCACCCGTCAGACATGAACATCACCGTCTGGACCGACAACGAAAGCCCGAACAAAGAAGCGGGCGAATACTACGAAGGGGTCCTCAAGGAACTCGGCTTCAACACGAAGCTGAAAGAGATCAACGCCGACAACTACTTCACGGTGATCGGCAACCTCTCGACCCCCGACCTCGACACCGGCTGGTCGGACTGGTTCCAGGATTACCCGCACCCGAACGACTTCTTCCAGCCGCTGCTGGCCGGGGAAAGCATCCTCGAAACCAACAACGGCAACTTCGCCCAGATCAACGAACCGCGCCTGAACAAGAAAATCAGCACGCTCGGGGAAGAACAGCTCGGACCCGAACAGGAAGAAAAATACGCGGGGCTGGACAAGGAATTCATGGAACTGGCGCCTTGGGCCCCCTACGGCCAGCGCACCCTGTCCACCTTCGTCTCCAGCGCGATCAACCTCGAAAGCGTCATCTTCAACCCGACGTTCGGGCACTACCTGACCAGCTTCGAATTCAACGAATAGGTCGGGACCAGGAACGAGCGGAGCGTGGCAATCGACCCCCAGCCTGAAGCAGCGATTCCGGCTGGGGGTCCGGGCGCAGCCCTCCCTGCAGCCGGCGAGGCCCCGACCGCGGACATCGGTCCCTGGAAGCTCGCCTACAAGCGCTTCCTGCGCAACCGCCTGGCGCTCGCCTTCCTCGCCCTCTTCGTCCTGATCGTCCTCTTCGTGCTGGCGGCGCCCCTCTGGGCCGACCATGTCGCCCACACCGGGCCTAACACCAGCCACACGCTGGAGAAACTCCACGTCGGCGGCGAAACGCGCGAAGTCGTCACCCCCGAAGGCACGCCGATCGGGCCGCAGTGGTTCGAAGCCGGGGGCAGGTTCTTCCTCGGCGCCGACAGCCGCCTCGGCCGCGACGAGATGGTGCGGCTGATGTACGGGGGGCGCACCTCGCTCTTCGTCGGCGTCGTCTCCGGCTTGATCACGACGATCGTCGCCGTCGTCCTCGGCCTGATGGCCGGCTATTTCAAGGGCTGGGCCGACACGGTGATCGCCCGCACCCTCGACGTGCTCTGGTCGCTGCCGGTGCTCCTCTTCGGCATAGCCCTCGGCGTCTCCCTCGCCGTCAGCGGGCTGAAGATCGGGCCGCTCGAGCTCTCGGCGGGATCGATCTGGGTGCCGATCTTCGTGATCAGCGTCTTCACCGTCCCCTACGTCGCGCGGCCGATCCGCGGCCAGGTGCTGGCGCTCGGCGAGAAAGAGTTCGTCGAGGCGGCGATCGCGCAGGGCGCGGGGCCGCTGCGGGTGATGTTCGCCGAGATCCTCCCCAACCTCGCCTCGACGATCATCGTCTTCTTCACCCTCAACATCGCCAACAACATGCTCTTCGAGGCCGCTCTCTCGTTCCTCGGCGCCGGGGTGCAACCGCCGAACTCCTCGTGGGGGACGATGATCTCGATCGGCGAGGAACTGCTCACCACGCAGCCGCTGCTGGCGATCATCCCGGGGCTGATGATCATGCTGACGGTGCTCTCGCTGAACATCGTCGGCGACGGGCTCCGCGACGCGCTCGACCCGCGCTCGAAAGTGCGGCTCGAGGCACGGGCGGGAATCGCCGAGCCGGAGGGAGCGGCCGTCTGATGCTCCGCTTCATCGTCCGGCGCCTGGTCGGGATGGTCTTCGTCCTCTTCGCCGTCTCGATCCTGGTCTTCGTGATCTTCAACGTGATCCCGAACTCGCCGCCGGCGCAGCGGCTGGCGGGCAAGAACGCGACCCCGCAGCTGGTCAAAAGCATCGAACAGGAATGGGGCTTCGACGAATCGCTGCCAAAGCAGTACGTGACGATGATGAAGAAGGTCTTCACCAACGAACTGATCTCCTACTCGCCGCGGGTCTCGGTCGAGGACCGGATCGTGGAAGGGATCCCGGCCACCCTCTCGCTGAGCATCGGCGCCGGCGTCATCTGGCTCGTCTTCGGGATGCTGCTGGGCTACCTGTCCGCGATCCGCGCCGGCGGCAAGCTCGACAAGTTCCTCACCGGCCTCGCGGTGGCCGGGATCTCGATCCCGGTCTTCCTGCTCGCGCCGGTCCTCCTCTATTTCCTCACCTACAAGCTCGAAATCTTCCCCAACTCGGGCTACGTCGCGCTGACGGAAGAACCCCTGGGCTGGGCCGAACATCTGATCCTGCCCTGGTTCACGGTGGCAATCCTCTCGATCGGCTTCTACAGCCGGGTTCTGCGCTCGAACATGCTCGACGTGATGAACGAGGACTACGTGCGCACGGCCAGGGCCAAGGGCCTGAGCGAGCGGCGGGTGATGACGAGGCACGTGCTGCGCAACTCGCTGATCCCGATCGTCACCCTCTTCGGACTCGACTTCGGCGCCACCGTCGCCGGCACCGCGATCATCACCGAATACCTCTTCGGGATCGAAGGCGTCGGCCTCTACGCGGCCGAAGCGATCAAAAAACTGGAACTGCCGCCGATCATGGGCGTGACCCTCTACGGCGCCTTCTTCGTCGTCTTCTTCAACGCCCTCGTCGACGTCGCCTACGCCTATCTCGACCCGCGCGTGCGGCTGGGGACCTCGGCGCAATGAGCCCGGCGGCGCTCCTCTCCGTTCGCGACCTGCGGGTCGGCTTCGCGACCGAAGCGGGGCTGCTGCAGGCGGTCGACGGCGTCAGCTTCGACCTGCGCCCGGGCGAGGTGCTGGCGATCGTCGGCGAGTCGGGCTCGGGCAAGAGCGTCACCGCGCAGACGATCATGGGCCTGACCCGCTCGAACAACTCGCGGATCGAGGGCTCGGTCAAGCTCGAGGGTCACGAGCTGACCGCCGCCGGCGACGCCGAGCTGCGGAGTCTGCGGGGCGAGCGGATCGCGATGATCTTCCAGGACCCGATGACCTCCTTCAACCCGGTCTACCGGATCGGGAGCCAGATCGTCGAGGCGATCCGCACGCACAAAGGCGACGTCTCCAAGGATGAGGCGCGGGCGCGGGCGGTGGAGCTGTTCGAAGCGGTCGGCATCCCGCGGGCCGAGCAGCGCGTCGATGACTATCCGCACGAGTTCTCCGGCGGCATGCGGCAGCGGGCGATGATCGCGATGGCGCTGGCCCTGGAGCCGGACGTGCTGATCGCCGACGAGCCGACGACGGCGCTCGACGTGACGATCCAGGCGCAGATCCTGCGGCTGCTGGAGCAGCTCAACCGCGAACGCGGGCTGGCGACGATCCTCATCACCCACGATCTCGGGGTCGTCGCCGAGGTCGCCGACCGGGTGCTGGTGATGTACGCGGGGCGGGTGGTCGAGGAAGGGACGCTCGACCAGATCTTCTACGACCCCCAGCACCCCTACACCTGGGGGCTGATGGGGTCGTTGACCCGGCTCGACCGGCCGCGGCCGCACCGACTGCCGCAGATCGCCGGCTCGCCGCCCTCGCTGCTGGACCTGCCCGAGGGCTGCTCCTTCCGCCCACGCTGTCCGCACGAGTTCTCCAAGTGCCCACAGCTGCCGGGGCTGGAGGCGCGCCTGCCCGACGTCCCCGACCACCGCGACCGCTGCTGGCTCAGCCCGGAGCAGAAGCGGGAGAAGCGCCAGGTCGAAGGCCAGATCGGGCTGGAGGCGCCGGCCCGATGAGCGCCGAGCCCCTGCTCGAGGTCGACGACCTCGTCAAGCACTTCCCGATCAAGCGGGGCATCCTGATCGACCGCGAGGTGGACCAGGTGCGGGCCGTCGACGGCATCAGCTTCACGGTCGACCGGGGTGAGACGCTTGGGCTGGTGGGCGAGTCCGGCAGCGGCAAGTCGACCGCCTGCCGGGCGGTCCTGCAGCTGATCAAGCCGACCTCGGGCTCGGTGAGGTTCGAGGGACGGGAGATCGCCGGCCTCGGGCGGCGAACGATGCGGCCGCTGCGCCGGGAGATGCAGATGATCTTCCAGGACCCCTACGCCTCGCTCAACCCGCGCAAACGGGTCGGGCAGATCGTCGGCGACCCGCTGCGGCGGCAGGGGGTGGCGCGGGGGGCGGAGCTGCGCAAGCGGGTGCAGGAGCTGCTCGAGAGAGTCGGCCTCGCCGGCGAGCACTACAACCGCTTCCCGCACGAGTTCTCCGGCGGCCAGCGGCAGCGGATCGGAATCGCGCGGGCGCTCTCGCTGAAACCGAAGCTGGTGATCTGCGACGAGCCGGTCTCGGCGCTGGACGTCTCGATCCAGGCGCAGATCGTCAACCTGCTCGACGACCTCCAGGACGAGTTCGGCCTCGCCTACCTCTTCGTCGCCCACGACATCGGCGTCGTCCGCCACATCTCCGACCGGATCGCGGTCATGCACGACGGCAAGATCGTCGAGCAGGGCACCGCCGACCAGGTCTGCGAGCACCCCAAGGACAGCTACACGAAGAAACTGCTGGCCGCGGTGCCGATCCCGGACCCGCGCGAGTCCCGCGAACGGACCGCAAGTCGGTAGCGTCGAGTGGGTGGCTCTCCCGCTCTCGCCGCCGATCAAACCGCAACTTGCGCTTACCCGCAAAGCGCTGCCGACGGGCGAGGAGTGGGCGTATGAGCCGAAGCTGGACGGGTTCCGGGCGATCGTCTTCGTCGACGGCGAGGAGGCCTACATTCAGTCGCGCGGGGGGAAACCCTTCAACCGCTACTTCCCCGAGCTGAGCTTCGCGCCCGGGCGCTGGGTGCTCGACGGCGAGCTGGTGATCCGCGACGCCGACGGCAACCTCGAATTCGACGCGCTGCAGGAACGGATCCACCCCGCGCAGTCGCGGATCGAGATGCTGTCGAAGGAGATCCCCGCCGGCTACATCGTCTTCGACCTGCTGGCCGAGGGCGACGAGGTGCTGTGCGAGCGGACGCTGCGGGAGCGGCGCCAACGGCTGGAGGCGATCGCCGCGCGGGCGGGGCTGGAGCTGACCCCCCTCACCCCCGACGCCGAGCAGGCGGAGCGGTGGCTGAACAGCATCGAGGGCGTGATGGCCAAGGACCTCGGCGCGCCCTACGAGCCTGGTAAACGCAGGGGGATGGCGAAGGTCAAGCGCGAGCGCACGATCGACTGCGTGGTGATGGGCTGGCGACCCGGCAAAGAAGAGGGCACCGTCGGCTCCCTCATCCTCGGCCTCTACAAAGGCGATGAGCTGTGCACGGTCGGGCACATTTCCGGGTTTTCGAAAGCGGCAAAACAGAGCATGCGGACGATGCTGGCGCCGTTGGAGACGGGGAAAAGCGGCACTGCCGAGCCCAGCCGCTGGACCGGCGGGCGGGATCTCGAGTGGGTCGAGCTGCGGCCCGAGTTGGTGATCGAGGTCGGCTATGACCACGCGGCATCGGGGCGGATCAGGCACGGTGCCAGGTTCCACAGATTTCGGGATGACAAAGAGCCGTCCGAGTGCCGCTTTGAGCAGCTCGACGAAGGAGCTTAGACGTGAATAGCGCTTGTTATACTTGGGTCGTATGACTCAGCGGGTTGGAGCGAAAGGTCAGGTCGTGATCCCGAAAGAACTGCGGGAGCAGGCGGGGCTGGGTCCAGGGGCCGATGTCGACTTCGAGGCCGTTGACGATGGCATCGTCATCCGCAAGGCCGCTCGCTCCTCCTCGCTTCGAGGTCGGTTCGCCAAGAGCGGGATGGCGTCTCGCCTGCTCGAGGATCGCCACAACGAGCCGCGCTAGGGGTCGTCGATGAGGCGCTCGCTCGACTCCTGGGCTGTCCTCGCCTGGCTGGACGGGGAGGAACCGGCGGCCGGGATGGTGGAGCGGGCGATCAAACGAGAACGGCCGGCGATGAGCTGGATGAACCTGGTCGAGGTCCACTACCGCACGATCCGGGACCACGGCAGGCAGGAAGCCGACCAAGTGCTGGCCGAGCTGCGACCGCTGGTCACGGAGAACCTACCTGGGATAGCTGCGATGAGGTCTGTCTCGGCTCTGAAGGCAGAGCATCCGATCGCACTGGCCGACTGCTTTGCTGTCGCTCTGGCTGCCGAGGAAGAAGCAGAGTTGCTGACGGGAGACCCGGAGATCATCGACCGGGCTGACCAGTTGCCGTGCAAGGTCGTTGACCTTCGCGCAAGCAGCTAGAACAGGCGTGCTTGGCGGGCGGGTCCTGTCACGGTAGGGGACCCACCCGCCCGAGGAACGCTTTTCCTAGACACTCTTCCTCTGCCCCAGCCTTTGACAGCTCTCGTGGCGTGTCTTCGCTGCTCGGGGCGCACGTACGCGCGGCCGCGGTAAAGGGCCTCGTAGCGGGGAAGCAGGTCGGGGCGTTTTGCTTCCAGCCAGGCGAAGAAGACGTCTTTGACCTCGCCGCGGAGGTGGAGGGCGACGCCGCCGAGGAAGGTGGCGCCGGCCTTTTTCGCCCGTTCGACGATCGGGCGGACCTGCTCGGGGGCGTCGTTGATGCCGGGCATCAGGGGTGCGATCAGGACACCGGAGTCGATCCCGCGCGCCCGCAGCTCAGCGACCGCGTCGAGCCGCGCCGCCGGGCTCGGCGTATGCGGCTCGGTAGCCCGCCACGCCTCCTCGTCCAGCGTCGGCACCGAGAGGTTGACCGAGACCGGCAAGCCCCTCGCCGCCATGCGCTCGTAGATCTCCACGTCCCGCAGCACCAGTGGCGACTTGGTCAGCACCGAGACCGGCGTCTCCGCCTCCTCCAGCGCCGCGAGGATCTCAGGCATCATCCGGTAGCGGCTCTCGACCCACTGATACGGGTCGGTGTTGGTCCCCAGCGCCACCAGCTCCCGCCTCCAGCTCGGCCGCGCCAGCTCCCCTCGCAGCAGCTCCGGCACGTTGACCTTGACCACGATCTCCCGCTCGAAGTCGCGGCCGGCGTCGAGGTCGAGATAAGCGTGAGTGCGCCGCGCGAAGCAGTAGGCGCAGGCATGGCTGCATCCCCTGTAAGGATTGACGGTCCAGCTGAACCCGTAGCGCCCGCCGGGGACGTGGTTGAGAGCGGAGCGGGCATGGACCTCGTGGAAGTTGATCCCCATCGCCTCCGGTGCGTCGAACGTGCGGACAACGGTCCCGTCCACTCCCGGCAGGCGAAGGTCGTTCTCAACCCGTTGCTCGTCCCAACGCATACGAACACATGTTCGCATGCTACAGGGACGAATTCAGCGAGCGCTGAGTTTTACCCCCTATGGAGGGGACAATTCAGCGTCCGCTGAATTGTCCGGGCTTGCGCTCAGGGCAGTTCGCCGCGGATTACGTAGCGGAGGACGTCGACGACTTGCTCGGCCGTGCGGGCCGTGGCTTGAGCGGCGCGGTCGACCTCCTTCAGGGCGTGGTCGAGCTCGGGGTCCTGGAGGGTGACGATCGGCTTGCCGAGGGCGGCGGCGAAGCCGGCATCGAAGGCAGCGTTCCACTGGCGGTATTTATCGCCGAAGCGGACGACCACTACGTCGGCGGCGCGGATCAGCGTCTGGGTGCGGATCGCGTTGACGCCCGCGCCCTTGTGGTCATGCCAGAAACTCTCGGCCTCCTCCCCCAGGGTGCCGGTGCCGGCGTCGTCGGAGGCGGCGTGGTCGGTCACCGGTGCCGAGAAGACGACCGGCAGACCGGCCTCGCGCACGCCCGCTTCGATCCGCTCGCGCCAGTCGCTGTGGATCTCGCCGGAGAGATAGACGCTCCAACTTCGCTCGCTCATGGCCTGATCCTATCGGTGCTAAACTATTTGACGTGAACGTAAGAAAGAGATTTGGTCGGATCGATGTCGACCATGAGCACTACAAGTGGTGGGCCCTCTCCTGCACCAGCCTCGGGATGCTGCTGGTCGCAACCAACTCGGGAACGCTGATCATCGCCCTACCTGACCTGGAGCGGGCGCTCGGGACCAGCCTGCTGGAACTGGTCTGGGTGATCCTCGCCTACATGATCTCCTCGACCGTGCTGGTCCTCACCGCCGGCCGTCTCTCCGACCTCTTCGGCCGCAAGAGCGCCTTCGTCGGCGCTTTCGGGATCTTCGCCCTCGCCTCGCTCGGCGCCGGCTTCGCCGCCGACGGCACCCAGCTGATCCTCTGGCGGATCGTGCAGGGGATCGGCGGCGCCTTCATCTTCGCCAACGGCCCCGCCCTCGTCACCGACGCCTTCCCCCGGGAGCAGCTCGGCCTGGCGATGGGGACGAACACGATGGTCGCCGCGATCGGGCTCGTGATCGGGCCGGTCCTCGGCGGCGCCCTGGTCTCGATCTCCTGGCACTGGGTCTTCTGGTTCAACGTGCCGCTGGCGCTGGCCGGCGGCCTCTGGGGCGCCTTCGTCCTGCGGGAGCTCGCCCGCCGCGACACCGTCCGCGGCTTCGACCTCGCCGGCACGCTGACCTTCGTCATCGGCCTCACCGGCCTCGTTTACGGGATCTCGCGCGGCGGCATCTCCGGCTGGAACGACCCGCTGGTGATCGGCGGCCTCGTCCTCGCCGCCGTCCTCCTCCCCCTCTTCGTCTGGATCGAGCACCGTGGCAGCGCGCCGATGCTCGACCTCTCGATCTTCCGCAACCGCCTCTTCGCCGCCGCCACCGGCGCCGCCTTCATCAACGGCCTCTCCCGCTTCGCCCTGATGTTCATCTTCGTCTTCTACTTCCAGGGCGCCCAGGGCGACGACCCGATCACCGCCGGGATCAAACTGGCGCCGATGGCGATCGGGATGCTCGTCTCCTCGCCGCTGGCCGGCATCTGGGCCGACCGCCACGGCTCCCGCACCCTCGCCGCGGCCGGGATGCTGGTGACGGCGCTGGGCTTGGGGCTGATGACGACCCTGGAGGCGAGCTCTCCCTACTGGCAGAGCATGGTCTGGCTGGCCCTGGTCGGAATCGGGTCGGGGATGTTCAACTCGCCTAACACGGCGGCGATGATGGGCACGGTGCCGACCGAGCGGCGCGGCATCGCCGCCGGGGCGCGGACGATGCTGCAGAACACCGGCGCCGTGATCTCGATCGCCTTCGTGCTGGCGATCGTCACCAACTCGATCCCGAAAGAGGTCCTCTTCGCGATCTTCTCCGGCCTCGCCAGCGGCCTCTCCAGCGCCCAGCTCGACCCCTTCATCCACAACATGCACACGGCGCTCTGGGTGCTGGCAGCTACCTCGGTCGTCGGCGCCGGCGTCTCGCTGCTGCGCCCGAAGGACGAGGGCGCAAGCGCCGACGAGCCGCGCCCCGCGTTCGCGATCGAGGAGGCGATCGCCGAGGAGATCGAGGCAACCCCATGAACTTGTGGTTCCTTACGCCCCATATGCGTGTGAAAGGAACCACACGATGAGCGGGGAGCTGCGGATCGGCGAGGTCGCCAAGCTGGCCGGCACCACGCCGCGGACGATCCGCTACTACGAGGAGCTCGGCCTCCTTCCGGCCGCCGGCGAGCGGCGGCCCGGCGCCCACCGCACCTACGCGGAAGCCGACGTCGAGCGCCTCACCGAGCTGCTGCGCCTTAAGGACCTGCTCGGGCTCTCGCTGGAGGAGCTGAAGGAGCTGGTCGAGGCCGAGGGCGCCCGGGCGGAGCTGCGGCGCGAGTGGCACGGCGGCGTCGAGGACCCCGTCCGCCGCCGCCAGATCCTCGAGCAGTCCCTCACCTACACCGCCCGCCAGCTGGACCTGGTCCGCCGCCGCCGCGACGAGATCGCCAAACTCGAAACCGAGCTGGTAGCCCGCCGCAAGCGAGCAAAAACGCTTCTGCGCGACCTCGACCGCGAATCCAGCCGCATTCGGTAAGGCGTCCCTCCACACGTACCAGCGGGACGGCTCAGGGTCCAACAGCTTTCAACGCAAAGCTGTCCGCTGCTGCGGCATCTGCCGGAGCTCTGTCGCTGGGAGGGGTGGGTATTCCCTGACGACCGGCGTCCTGTTACTCGCCCCACCCACTCCCGCGGCAGCCAAAGATGATGTGGCGAGTAACCCAGGGAGGAAGGGAATACCCACCCCTCCCTACCGAATGAGCTTCGTCCCTCAGGCGTCTGCCGGGACGGCGATGCCGGCGGTCTGCTCCTCGAAGTGCTTGCTCAGCATCGTCACCTGGCCCTGGTAGTTGGAGCCGAGGTCGGTGCCGTAGAGGCGCTCGGCCGGCGACGCCATCCACTCCAGGCCGAGCTTGCAGACCGGCTGGCGGTGTTCGACCATGAAGGAGACATCGCGGGCACGCACCTCGAGCGCGGCGCGGCTGCCATGGCGGCCACCATCGGGGTCGTAGCCGAAACCGGGGTCGAAGAAGCCGGCGTAGTGGGTGCGCAGCTCGCCCGCGGTCGGGTCGTAGGCCATCATCTCCGCCGCGATCTGGGGCGGGATGCAGACTCCCTCGGCTGAGAGCAGCAGGTAGAAGATCTCCGGCTCGAGCACCACCCTGCCACCGGGCTCGGGGTAGACCGGGTCCCAGTAGTCGGTCCAGCGGTAGGCGCGGATCCGCGAGAGGTCGACCGGCAGGCTGTTCTTCTTCGCCCGGTAGCCGACCACCCGGTCGGTCGGGCCGGAGAGGTCGAGGCTGAGGAAGAGCCCGTCGGCGACCGCCAGCTCCGACTGCCGCAGCGCGTGCGAGTCGAGGTAGAGAAGCGGGAACTCGTCCTGCAGCTCCCGAATGTCGTCGTCGAAGAGACGAACGTCTCCTCGCGCCAGCCGCAGCTGGTTCAGCGACAGCCCCCGCTTTACCTGGATCGCGAAGGAGCGCGGGACGATCTCCAGGTAGAGCTTGCCGCGGTAGCCGGCGCGGATGTCGTCGAAGCGGTGGTGGCGGTCGGTGATCACCCGGGTGAAGACGTCGAGACGGCCGGTCGAGCTCTTCGGGTTCGCCTTCGCCCGCACGTCCTCAGGCAGGTTCAGCTCCTCGATCAGCGGCACCAGGTAGGGCCGATCGCGCTCCAGCACCGCCCCGTCGCGCAGGTCGATCCGCTGGAAGGCCAGCCCCTCGATCTTCTCCTCGACGGTCGAGTCGACGTCGGGCAGGAAGGAGCAGCGCAGCGCCCAGGCGTGGTCGCCGAGCCGCAGGTCGATGCTCGCCGGCTGGATCGCCTCGGGACGGATGCGGAATTCGCCGGAGTTGACCCACTCGGCCTCGATCGCCGCGTTCAGCGCCTGCGAGGGAAGAACGCCGCTTTTCGCCTCGTTCATCCCGCGGAGACTATTCGCCGCGCCTCCTCCGCACCCAGGTAGGCGGTGAGGACGAATTCCAAAATCTCCGGAAAGAGGTCCTTCAGCTCCTCCGCGTCGCCGGCCAGGACCCGACGCCCCAGCAGGGAGGCGATGCCGCCGACGACGGCTTCGTCGGTTGCCTCGGGTACTTCGGTGCCGGCCGGACCAGGGGGCGCTCCCTCGCGGAGATAGCTGACGAAGGACTCAAGAGCGGTCTGGTAGCGGTCGTAGACGCCGCGGCCTGCCCGCAGGCCTTCGACCAGGGTGATGCTGGCGAGCGCCGGCTCCTCGGAGAATGTCTGCAGCAGCGCCCCGATCGCGTCTCGCACCCGGCTGGCCCATTCTTCATCCGCGGACTCCTGGCAAGCAGCCAAGACCCGCTCTCGAATCCGCTCGACCGCCACCTCATAGGCGGCGATAAAGCAGTCATCCTTACTTTCGAAATGGCGGTAGAAGTCACTCTTCGAGACAGCAGCTCGCTGTCCGATAAGTGACACAGTAGTTTTGTGATACCCGACCTCGTACAGCGCCTGAATCAGGCCCGCGATCAGCCTTTCGCGCTGATTTTTCGCGACAAAGTCGGGCGAAAGCCCGTGACGACCCCTCGGCAGTCGGTCCATTCCAACATCGGAGTCTGCCACCGTACTGTCACTTTCGCCTCCCGGTGCCGCTCACCTTTCCCGCCCCGACGTACGGCGCCAGGACGAACTGGGACAATTCCGAGAGGAGGTCGCCTACATGCTCGGCCTCTCCGCGCCTGATCTGCTGCTGCAGGATCCAGGCCACCCCGCCGGACAGCGATTCCTCGATCGTTTCAGGCAGGTCCAGTCCCTGCGGAGCCTTCTTGCGGAGCAGCTCGACGAAGTCCCGCATCCCCGCGTCGTAGAGCCGGGCCGAGCTGGGCGTCGCCGAGATCGCCTCGACCATGCACATCCGCGCCAACGGCGGGTGCTCGGCGATCCAGTCCAGCAAGGCCGAAAGACCGGCGACGATCTCGTCCTCCGGCGAGCCGTCGGTGCGTTCGCATGCTTCTTCGACCACGACCCTCATTTCGGTCATCGCGGCGTCGATCGCCGAGAGGAAGAGGTCCTCCTTCCCATCGAAGTTGTCATAAAGCGTTTTGCGGGCCACCGCGGCGCGGCGGACGATGTCGGCAATCTTGGTCGCCTCGTACCCCTGGTCAGCGACCAATTCCGCGATCGCGTCCATCATCCGCCGTCGCTTGTGACTAGCGACGAACTCCCGCGGCAACTCCGGTCGAATCGGCGTCATCGCAGCCCTCCCTGTTCAGCTTCCCCGGCCCGATTAGGAACGGCATTGGCACTAAGTGGTACACGCGACCGCCCAATGTTCTGGTACCGTGAGAAAACTTTCATTGTTTTTAATGGAAACTTATGAGTTCTTCGCTGCCCTTTGATCGGATTCAACTGAGCCAAGAGACCCTGCTGGCTGCGATCGGTGACGGCTGGCCCCCCGAGCAGGTCGAGGCGGCCCTCGAGTTGCTCGCCAGCAGCAGCAGCGGCAAGCTCCCTCCCGGCCTGCGCAAACTTCCTTCCGACCTGGTCCGGGTGATCCAGCGGGAGCGCCTGCTCGTCGCCATGCTCAACGCGGCGGCGGAACTGGGGTACTTGGAAACCAACGTCCAGGACGTGATCGACCGCGCCGGCGTCTCCCGTCCCACCTTCTACGAACATTTCTCCAACAAAGAAGACTGCTTCCTGGCCGCCTTCGACACCAGTGCCGACAGGCTGCGCAAGAAAATCGACGCCGCCGCCCGCAAGGGCGGCTCCGTCTGGCGCGACAGGGTCCGCTTCGGGCTGGAAGCGCTGCTGAAATTCGCCGCCCGCGAGCCCGACACCGCCCGCACGATGGTGGTCGAGGCGAGGGCCGCGAGCGCGACCGCAGTTAGGCGTCGTGTCGAACTGTTGGATCACTTCGCAAGCTGCCTCGATACCCAGGCCCGAAAGCTCCTTCCGGAGACAGCTTCCCACACCGAGATGACGGCTTCCGGCATCGTCGGCGGAGTCGAATCTTTGCTCTATTCTCGGCTGTGCAAGCAGGAGTACGGGCAACTCGAGTCCCTTCTGCCCTCGCTGATGTACTTCGTCGTACTTCCCTACGAGGGTCATGAGGCAGCGGGTGAGGCGTTCGCGGTCAAGTAGATCCAGAGTACTAAAACTGGACAATAAGTACAGCCCCTTTTCAGGCTTTCACGACTTCGTGTAGAGCTGGCTCGCCAGCCAGCCGTAGGGGTCCATCTCCCCCTCCCTGCGCGGGTCTAAACAACCGCAGGTCAGGGCGCGGGTATCCCCGCTGCGGCTTGACCCTAGAATCCTTCGTCCCGCTCGATTCTCGGAGGGGTGCCGGAGTGGTTGAACGGGGCGGTCTCGAAAACCGTTAAGCGTCGTAAGGCGCTTCGAGGGTTCGAATCCCTCCCCCTCCGCTTTGCAGAGCCGGATCCTGCTCTGTGCAGCGGGTTTCGGCGGAGAAACTCGGAACCGAAGACCGCGGCGGGCTTGCCGGGATCGGCTTATCAAGCTCTCAATCACGGCCATTTTCGTTCCCCCCGCGTTCCCCCGGGCGAAGGCGACCGAGGCCGCGACCGCCCCGACCAGGCCGAGCGCAACCACGGGGCTTAGACCACGGCCTTGGAGGCGAGGCGTTCGGGAGCGATCCTGACCACGTCCCAGGCCAATCCGAGTCGCTCCATCGCCGCGATCAGCGCCGCCGAGGGGTCGAGCTCACCGCGGCCGAGGCCGTGCCGGGCGGAGGTCGGGAAGGCGTGGTGGTTGTTGTGCCAGGCCTCGCCGAAGGTGAACGGGGCGAGCCAGGCGAGGTTGCGGGACTCGTCCTCGGTGGTGAAGTTGCGGGTGCCGAAGAAGTGGCAGAGGGAGTTGATGCAGAAGGTGATGTGGTGGAGGAAGAAGATCCGCACCGCGCCGCCCCAGAGCAGCCCCATCAGGCCGCCGAAGACGGTCCCGGTCAGTGCCACTCCGAGCCCGAAGGGCAGCGCCAGGCCGGCGATGGCCCAGAGGATGAAGGTGCGGTCGACGAAGCGGACGACCGGGTCGGCGATCAGGTCCGGCGCGTAGCGCTCCTCCTCGGCCGGCTCGTCGCTGAAGAGGACCCAGCCGACGTGGGCGTAGAAGAGGCCGCGGAGGGCGCCGCCGATGCCGCTGCCGTGGCCGACGTGGGGGCTGTGGGGGTCGCCCTCGGCGTCGGAGAAGCGGTGGTGGCGGCGATGGTAGGCGACCCACTCGATCACCGGCCCCTCCAGCGCCATCGAGCCCAGCACTGCCCAGAGGAAGCGCATCGGCCGCGTGGTTTTGAATGCGCGGTGGGTGAAGAGCCGGTGGAAGCCGACCGTGATCCCGAAGCCGCACGGGATCAGCGTCGCGAAGAAGATCAGGATGTCCTGCCAGACCAGGAGCCCGCCCCAGGACTGCTGGATCGCGACGGCGATCAACGCCAGCGGCACCACCGTGACGGCGAGGTTGGCGAATCGATCCACGGCGCTGCCGACGGCGGGCATGCCTGCCGTGTAGTCCTTGTCGTCTGACATCGGGTTCCTTCCCGCCCCTCGGCGGAACTCAGCCCCGAGGCAGTTGAGGGGATGCGGGCAGGTCGGGGAACATCCCGTGAGGGAGGAACGGTTCGACAGCGGCTCGTAGCCCTGTTGGCCCTCGAGATTCTAGGGCGCAGTGGCGGCCCTGCTCTCGAGGCCGGCGCCGCGAGCCCCTGCTGCTACCCTCGATAGCCTGGGCAGGTCAAGTATTTCCAACTGGCACCCGGCTACCAGGAGCCGTAAACCGATGTCGTCGCTCCCCCGCCGTTTGCGCTCGCTGTGGAGAACGGGTGAGCAGGCTGCTTCCGATGCCGATCAGACGCTCTCGGAAGCTGATCAGACCAGCTCCGATTCCGATCAGAGCCTCTCCGATCGCGACCAGGCGGCGGCGCAGGCCGACCAGCAGATCTCCGACCGCGAACAGGCCATAGCCGATCGCCGATTCGATGCCGCCGATGCCTCGATGCAGTCAAGCGGTTTGTCCGAATATGAAAAGGCCTAGGCCGAGCGCGATGAAGGGACGATGTCGCGCGCGGCGACCGCGGCTGTCCGATCGATGATCTCGGCCGAACGCGATGCCCAGGCCGAGCAGCGCGACAATCGGGCGCGCGAGCGCGACCTGATCGCCGAGGAGCGCGACCAGGTCGCCGACCTCGCCGACCACGAGGCAGTCGCCCTTGCCCGTGAGATCCGCGAGGCAGATACGCCGACCAAGCTGGCTCTCGAGGCTGCCGCTTCGGCACGCAGCCTCGCGGCAAGCGCTCGCAGCAAAGCGGCAGCCGATCGCGAGCGGGCGGCGCGCGATCGCCAGGCGGCCGCTCGCGATCGCGAGTTTCTCCGCGGCGAGAGCGAGATGGAGCGCTCGCAGATGGACGAGCTGACCGGGGCCTACAGGAGGGGCATGGGAGAAATCCTCCTCCGCCACGAGTTGACGCGCGCGAAACGCCTGGGCGCGCCGCTAACCCTCGCTTTCGTCGATGCCGACCGGCTGAAGGAGACCAATACCCGTTCCGGTCATGCAGCCGGCGATGCCCTGCTTCGCCAGGTCTACGACGGTCTCCAGGCGAGGCTCCGTCCCTACGATCCGATTGTCCGCTGGGGCGGCGACGAGTTCGTCTGCACGGCCTCCGGCGTCATCCCCGCGGAGGCCCGCATTCGCATCGAACAGGCGGAGGTGGACCTCGGAGCCCTCGACCCTCCGGTCTCCATCACCTTCGGCGTGGCGGCCATGCAGCCCGCCGACACCCTCGCGGCCCTCGTCGGCCGTGCAGACGCCGTCCAACGCGAGGCGAAGGGGAAGAAGCGCGGCTAGCGAGGCCCTTCGCGGCGGGGCTCCTCAGTCCTGGTCGTCGCTGAGTCTGAGGCTGACCACTTGGTCCGGGTTTATCCCGACCCGCTGGCCACTGCCCTCTTCGGTGAGCCAGGCCAGCCTGGAGCTGCCTGACCTCGCTGCGTCCGAGAGCGCCTGCTCGACCTCGGTCAGCGACCCTTCCACCCTGATGGCATCGCTGTTGGCCATCCTGATCTCCGCATGTTCCACGGCGCCATCATCGCATTCGGCGGCCCCAGAGAGGTCGGCAATTGGCTATGCCCGGTTGGCCGCGGACATTCGGGGTACGCTGCAGGTAGGGACCAGACGGCGAGCCGTGATCAGGCGGATTATTTGGTGATCTAGTCGGGATTCGGCGCTGCGGTGTTGGACAGTTCGCTGAACTTCCCCCGGAGTCGTTCGTCCCGGCGCGTCGACTTCTGTTTGTCGGGTCTCAACTTCCTCTTCTTTGCGAGGGGCCATCCCCAGAGGAAGGGATCGGGAGGGCTCAGCGTGGACTCCCACCCCGAGTGGAAGGCGCGGTGGCATTCGTCGAGCAGCGGAGACGACAAGCCACAATAGCCGCTGGGCTTTGCGGCGAGACGAATCGACTGCCTCGACCTCGGCGGTGCAGCCTCACAACGATCCGCGCCGTCTGCGCATCTCGTTCAGATAGGTCCTCGTGCGGGCCGCCGCTTGGCGCAGCTTTCGGCGCTTGGCTTGATCGGAGGTCTCATGGGCCGGGGCGGCAGCTGGCGCTCGGACGTCACGCGCCGCATCAATCCCGCGGTCTCCTGCCAGGTCCCTCATGCCGGCTCCAGCCGTCGGGCGCCAGTCGAGGAAGGGAGCAGGAGGGCGGACAAGCAGACCATCGCCAGGGCGCTGACCTGGAGGGCGATGCCGAAGGGGCTGGGGGAGAGGGGGTCGCCGAAAACGAGAATGCCGCCGAGGATCTGGGTGGCGTTGGCGACGATCCCCATCAGGCCGATCGTCTCGATCGCCCCGCCGCTCTGCAGGGCGGCCACCGCCGCGTACTGGGCCAGGGTGCCGGAGGCGATGGTCAGTGCGAGCAGGGATGCGATCAGCGGCCAGCTACCAACGCCGCCGGTGAGGGCCTTGATCGCGATCCCGGCAAGGGCGAAGAGAAGGCCGGCAAGGACGGCGAGCAGAACCCCCCGGCGCTCGGCGAGGCGCGGGGGCCGGTGACCCAGCGCGACCCCGGCCGCCAGCAGGACTAGGCCGCCCTCGAAGCTGGCGATCGCCGCCAGCGAGAAGCCTGAGTGGGCGCCGTGGAAGTGGGGAAGCGTTGCCGCGAGGAGGGCGAGCCCGCCGCCGCCGAGCGCCAGCGCCAGCCACTGCCGTCGCTCGATCCGCTCGCCGAAGAGGCGCCGCGAGAGCACCGCGAGCGTGACTGCGCCGCCGGCGAGCACCGCCTGCACGAGTGAGATCGGGGCCAGCGACAGCGCGGCGACGTGGGCCAGCCAGGCCAGGGCGGCAAGTCCCCAGCCGGCGGCGAACCAGGGTGAGGCGGCGAGGCCGCGCAGGCTCGCGAGCGGCCGGCCGAGGGAGACGGGCTGCGCGTGCCGGCAGCCACGGTGCTTGAGCAGCGAGGCGAGGTTGGTCATCAGCGCGACGGCCGCGGCGAGGGCAACCCCGATCTCCACGGCGAGCCCGCCTAGGCGACGCTGCGGGCGTCGAGGTCGAGGGGCGTGGCCGTTTCGGTGGCTCGCTCCAGCTCGTTTCGCACGGCTGCAACCGCGGCGCTCGAGGTGCGGCAGGCGAGCGCGATCGTCCGGTTCGGCGCCTCCGGCGCGCGGTCGATCTCGAACTCGATCAGCGCGGTGCGCCGCATCCGGACCAGGTCCTCGCGTGAGCTGGAGGCGGGGGCCGAGTCCATCGCCGCCTCTCCGGCCTGCGCCCGGCTGCAGACCAGGCAGAGGAGTTGGCCGCCCGATCGCGACCAGCTCGCCGGCAGCAGCGTCGGCTCACCGTCGATCCGGCCGACCGAGACCTCGCAGCGGGTGCAGCTCCACCTGATGGCCTCGGCGGCCATTGCCTCAGGCCGCAGCCTTGCTGCGCCGCTGGCGATTCCGGCGTCGCCGCTGCCGGCTGGGTCGGGTGGACGTCGCCGTGGGGGCCGGCTTGCCGAGGCCGTGGTCGAGGCCGAGGCTCGCGGCGATCTGCCGGATCTCTCCGACCTGCTCGGCGAGGACGAAGCTGATGCCGGTACCGGTGCGCCCGGCGCGGCCGGTGCGGCCGACCCGGTGCACGTAGGCCTCCCGGTCCTCCGGGGCGTCGTAGTTGATCACTCGAGCGACGTCGGGGACGTCGATCCCCCGGGCGGCGACGTCGGTCGCTACCAGCGTGACGACGGCGCCGCTCTCGAAGCGCGCCAGCGCCCGCTCGCGCTGCCCCTGGGTTTTGTCGCCGTGCATCGCGACGGCTTCCACCTGGCGACTGCGCAGGCGCTTGACCAGCCGGTCGGCCCCGCGCTTGGTGCGGACGAAGACGAGGGAGCGTCCGCCCTCCTCATCGGTCAAGTGCTCGACCAGCCGCTCGAGCTTGGCGCCCTGGGAGTCGACCGGCACGAAGCGGTGCTCGACCTTGGGCTCCGCCCGCTCGGACTCGGAGTGGGTGTGGGAGCGGGCCTTGCGCGTGTAGGAGGCTGCGATCTGACCCGCCGCCCCCTCCAGGGTCGCCGAGAAGAACAGGGTCTGGCGTTCGGCGGGAGTCAGGGCGACGATCCGGTCGACGGCGGGCCGGAACCCCATGTCGAGCATCCGATCGGCCTCGTCGAGCACGAGCACGCGGATTCGCTTGAGGGACACCGCCCCTCGCCCGATCAGGTCCTCGAGGCGGCCCGGGGTGGCGACGAGGATGTCGGCCCGTCGCGCGGCGGCGATCTGAGGGCCCATCCCGACACCGCCGTAGATCGCGGCGATCCCAAGGCCGCGGGCCTTGGCGAGCGCGGTGAGCTCGGTGACGATCTGGGTCGCGAGCTCGCGGGTGGGGGCCAGGACCAGGGCCTGCGGGCCCTTGTCCCGGGGGCGGATCAGGTCGACAAGGGGGACGCCGAAGGCGAGCGTCTTGCCCGACCCGGTGGGTGATTGGACGAGGAGGTCGCGGCCGGCGAGTGCATCGCGGACGACCATCTGTTGAACGGGGAACGGCTGGGTGATCGAGCGCGCGCTGAGGGCGTCGACCACAGGCGTGGAAGTGCCGAGATCGGCAAAGGTAGTGATGTTGTGAACTCCTGACTTGAACGTCTTAGGGAGATCCTGCGACCCAAGGCGCCAAGCGGGCACACGGAGGAAACGGAACCTCTCGGGCGGCGAATCGGCCAACCCGACCCATTCACCGTAGCAGTAGACGTCCGGATCACCGGAAAATCAGCGTGGGCGGCGCTGATCCGTCGCCAGCTAGAAGAAGACGGGGGCGAAGAACAGGCGTCGGTCTTCCCAGTCGGGAACCGCCCGGTCCATCGCCCGCCACAGCTCCCTCGGCTCGATGTCCGTGACGACGATGGAGCTGCCGCTGCTCTCGCGCAGCCGCACGCCCTCGTCGAGCTCGAGCTCGGCCGCCAGCGAAGTGAGGGCGCGATCCACGGCGGTCCGGCCAGCTTCGGTCTCCAGCACCTTCGGATAGCAATAGATGAAGGTGACGGCAGCCAAGGACTTGATAATGGCAGGCCGCCTTCCAATCATTCGCCAAACCGGCGGCGACCGCGTTTCGCGCGGCAAATTAGTGAACCGGGAGGGGAAGCTCGGCCCGAATCTCGGTGCCGCCGCCTCCACCCGCAATCTCGAAACGGCTCGCGAGCGTCGAGATCAGACCGAGCCCGAGTCCCAACGATGACCCGGTAGCCCGGAAGCGAGGCTGCATGCCGACCCCGAAGTCGCGAATGACGATCGACAGGCTGTTGCCCGAGCGCGATGCCTCCACCTCGAAACGGCCCGGGCCATCCGGGTAGGCATGTCTGACCACGTTGGTGCATGCCTCGCTGACGACGGTCTTGACGTCACCGAGGCTGGGTTCGCCCATGCCCAGGTCATGGGCCAGCTCGCTCACGGCGGTTCGGGCGACCCCAACGCTCTCGGGCATAGCGTCAAGCCTCAGGCGAAGCGACTCGTCGGTGCCCATCAGCGCTTCGCCGTGCCTTTCGTCGCGGTGGAAGTCGAGCGGACGCAGTTCTCTGGTTCCCCGATCGGACGTGACCAAACGCAACGGAGAACCTCGATATAGGATCAGCGGCGTAGGTATTCGCATGCACCAGGAGGAGAACGTCGCCACGGAGCCGCCCGCAACGCCCTTTTCGGTCTTAAGCGAGAACGAAGGTGGCGCAACCGTGATATCGGTCGTCGGTGAGCTCGACCTGAGCACCGCTCCGCAGCTTGAAGAGTGCCTGCGGAGCGCAGAAGCGAACGTCGTTGTCGACCTCAGCGCCTGCGAGTTCATCGACTCGACCGGCATCGCTCTGCTGGTTCGTGCCTCGCAGGGCAGCGACGGAGACGGGGCGCGAATCGCGATCTGTGGTCTGAAGCAGCAGGTTCTGCGGGTTTTGCAGGTGACGGGCGTGGAGGAGATGATTCTCACGAAGCCGACTCGCCGGGAAGCGATCGAGTCTCTGCTGGCTTGATCGGTGACCTGGCTCTACCGAGACCGCGAGACCCGCTTGTGCGGCGCTCATCGTCGGTCAGATTGATGGGAGGCAGCTTGGACGGTTCGCCATCCACTCCGCGTCAGTTTCGTTCCCCCAGCCGTTCCCCCGAGAATCGGGGAAGATAGGATTTGGCTTGTTAAAGCCCCGGAGAGGTGCCGGAGTGGGTGAGCGGGGCGGTCTCGAAAACCGTTGGCCCTCGTAAGGGGGCTCGTGGGTTCGAATCCCACCCCCTCCGCTTTGCAGGGCCGAGTTCAGGCACTTTGCGGGCATTCTGTTGGTCATAGAGGCCACTGCTTTCTCGGGGGTTGTCGAGCGTCGCGGAATCGGAAGTACCATCCGACGCATGACTTCGCGCCAGTTCCGCATCGGGGGCCTCGTCCTTTCTGCGGCCTACGTCGCTCTCGGCATCTGGGCATTCGCTGAGTCCAAATACGGCACCGGCACGTTCTGGCTCATAATGAGCGTTGCGTGGCTTCTGCTCGCCTTCCTTAGGGAAAAAATCGTGGCCGGCCGAGAACGACAACGCGCCCGCCCGCACCCCTAGGCCAGGTCGATAGCGCGCTGTTCGGCGCCCGACTGCCCCGATGGTTTAGGCAGCCGCGTGGGACCGTGCATGCGGTCGAGCACGTCGACTTCACCGCTCAGTTCGTCGTCGAAGGTCAGCCGCAGGACGCCGTGGCGAACGACGTCCGACGCGCCCTCGGCTGGCCACGCGATCGAGCGGGCCGCTGACCAGGGCCTGTCGGTGGTGCTCGTCTCTGCTGACGGCAGCACTCGGATTCTGCGTCCGGACCTCGCGGCTCACTAGACCCGCCGGGAAGCAGCCAACGCTGTGCGGCTTCTGCCCCGCCTTCTAGTCAGGCTCGGCCCCGGTGATCCGTACTCCCGCTGTTGGGACGACCTGCGCCATTATGGTCCGGTTCGGACCAAGCGGTTCCTTCTGGATCTCTACTACGTCTACGTGGTGACGAAGGACTGAACTACTCGGCGGCGCGAAAGCGTTCCTGCTGCCCGACCCGCCGCATCCCGAGAGGACGGCTACCCCGCCGGCCAGCATCAGCGCCGCGCCCCGGCGCGCCTGCCGCCGAGTCGGCCGCCATCCCTGGCTGTAGGCGAACCAGGCGAGGCCGGCGAGGCAGAGCAGCGCGGCGACGTAGAAGTTCAACCGCAGGCCGAGGAAGTGGTGGGCGGGGTCGACCCGCAGCGACTCCTCGAAGATGCGGAAGCCCGAGTAGCCGGCGACGTAGAGGGCGAAGAGGCCCGGCGCGCGGATTCGCCTGTGGTTGCCGAGCCAGACGAGGAAGCCGGCGAGCGCCAGGTTCCAGATCAGCTCGTAGAGGAAGGTCGGGTGGAAGGTGGTGAACTGCTCATAGCCGGCGGGACGGTGGGCGAGCGAGATCTCCAGCCCCCACGGCAGGCTCGTCGGGCCGCCGAAGAGCTCCTGGTTGAAGTAGTTGCCGATCCGGCCGATCGCCTGGCCGACCAAGAGCGCCGGGGCGGCGGCATCCATGAACTCGGCGACCGAGACGCCGGCGCGCCGCAGCCGCCAGATCCCGACGATGGTTCCCAGGGCGATCCCGCCCCAGATGCCCATCCCGCCGTCCCAGACCGCGAACGGCCCCCACCAGTGCGCCGGCACTTCGCCGGAGCTGGTGAGGTCGAAATAGAGGCGCCCGCCGACGAGCCCGGCGGGGAAGCCCCACTTCGCCACGTCGTAGACCGTGGAGCGCGAGCCGCCCCGGGCCTCCCAGCGCCGGATCGTGATCAGCACCGCCGCGACCAGCCCGACCGCGTACATCAGCCCGTAGACGTGGACTTCGAAGGGTCCGAGGTGAAAACCGCTCGAAGCCGGGCTGGGGATCGCGGCGCTCACGCCTTCATTCTCATCGAAAGAGTGAAGTAACGGGTTAATAACGAGAACGAGTCTCAGTCCTATGTTAGGCTCGGCCCTCCCGGCCCCGAAGAACAGAGACCGATGCCCCGCCCCCGCACCGCCACCTTCCTACTCCTCGCGCTTCTGGCGTTCGCCGGAGCCCTCACCGGCTGTGGCGGCGCCGGCACGAGCGCCGCCGGCTCCGGCAGGCTGAACGTGGTCGCGGCCGAGGACTTCTGGGGCAGCATCGCCCAGCAGCTCGGCGGCGAGCGGGTCGAGGTGACGGACATCATCACCAACCCCGCCGCCGATCCCCACGACTACGAACCGAGCGCCGAAGACGCCCGCACGATGGCGGGCGCGCAGCTCGCGATCGTCAACGGGATCGGCTACGACCAGTGGGCGACGAAGCTGCTCGAAGCGAACCCCAGCTCCGGCCGCACCGTGCTGACGGTCGGCGACCTGCTCGGCTTGAAAAGCGGCGACAACCCGCACCAGTGGTACTCGCCGTCCTCGGTGCAGAAGGTGATCGCGCAGATCACCGCCGACTACAAGCAGGCCGATCCCGCCCACGCCGCCTACTTCGACGCCCGTCGCCGTCACTTCGAAGAGGTCGATCTCGCGAGCTACCACCGCCTGATCGATCAGATCCGCTCGCGCTACGCCGGCACCCCGGTCGGCGCCTCGGAGAGCATCTTCGAACCGCTCGCTCCCGCGCTCGGCCTCAAGCTCCTAACGCCGCGCGGCTTCATGGACGGGATCGCCGAGGGAACCGAACCCACCCCGGCCGACAAGGCCACCGCCGACCGCCAGATCGCCGACCATCAGGTCAAGCTCTGGGTCTACAACTCCCAGAACGCGACCCCCGACGTGCAGCGGCTGAACGACGCCGCCAGGGCCGCCGGCATCCCGATCGCCACCGTCACCGAGACGCTGACTCCCGAAGGCGCGAGCTTTCAGGCGTGGATGGGGCGCGAGCTGGAAGGGCTGGCGGCGGCGCTCGCAAAGGCGGGCGGGGGCCGATGAGCACGGAGGCGATCCGCGTGGAGCGGGCGGCGGCGAGGCGTGGCGCCCGCACCGTGTGGTCCGGCGTCGATCTCAGCGTCGGCGAGGGCGAGTTCGTCGCCGTGCTCGGCCCCAACGGCTCGGGCAAGTCCACCCTGATCCACGCCCTGCTCGGTCTGCTCCCCCTCGCCGAGGGCAGCGCCACGGTCCTCGGCGCCCGGCCGGGCGCCGCGAACGCGCAGATCGGCTACCTGCCCCAGCGGCGCAGCTTCGACGCGGGAACGCGGATTCGCGGCCTTGACCTGGTGCGCCTCGGCCTCGACGGCAACCGCTGGGGGTTCCCGCTGCCGGCGGCGCTCAGCCCGAAGGGCCGAGCCGCCGCCCGCCGCGTCGAGGAGGCCGTCGAGCTGGTCGGGGCGAGCGCGTATGCCTCGCGGCCGATCGGCTCGCTCTCGGGCGGCGAGCAGCAGCGCCTGCTGATCGCCCAGGCGCTCGTCCGCCGCCCGCGCATCCTGCTTCTCGACGAGCCGCTCGACAGCCTCGACCTCTCAAACCAGGGCGCGGTCGCCGCGCTCGTGCAGCGGATCTGCAAGAGCGAGGGCGTCACCGTCCTGCTCGTCGCCCACGACGTCAACCCGATCCTTCCCTACCTCGACCGAGTCGTCTACTTCGCCGCCGGGCGGGGCGTCGAAGGGCCGCCGCGCGAGGTGATCGACGGACCCACCCTGAGCCGCCTCTACGGCGTGCCGGTCGAGGTGCTGGAGGCCTCAGACGGCCGCCTCGTCGTGGTCGGAACCCCCGAGCCGCCGGCCCACCATCACTCCCGCCACGACTATGCACACTGAGCTCGCCGCCGCCCTGTCCTGGAACCCGGTCAACGACCTCGAACAGCTGACCGAATACCCGTTCATGGTGCAGGCGCTCGAGGCGGGCACGATCGTCGCGGTGATGGCGGGGGCGATCGGCTGGTTCATGGTGCTGCGCCGCCAGACGTTCGCCGGCCACACCCTCTCAATGGTCGCCTTCCCCGGCGCGGCCGGCGCGACCCTCGCCGGGCTACCGCTCGCGCTCGGCTACTTCGGCGCCTGCGGCCTGGCGGCGCTGGTCCTCGCCGCCGTCAGCCGCCCGGCCGGCGTCGGGCGCGCGGGCGAGTCGGCGGCGATCGGCACGGTGCAGGCGTTCGGCCTCGGCCTCGGCTTCCTCTTCGTCACCCTCTACAGCGGTCAGCTATCCGACCTGGAGTCGCTTCTCTTCGGCACCTTCCTCGGTATCACCGCGGCCCAGGTGCAGACGCTGTTCTGGGTGGCGCTGGCGGCCTTGGTTGTCCTTGTCGCGATCGGGCGGCCCCTGCTGTTCGCCTCGGTCGACGGCGCGGTCGCCAGGGCGGCGGGCGTCCCGACCGGCTTCCTCGCTCTCGCCTTCCTGCTCATGCTCGGCCTGGCCGTGGCGGCGACGGCGGAGATCACCGGCGCGCTTTTGGTCTTCGCCCTGCTCGTCACCCCGGCGGCCACCGCGCAGCAGATCACCGCCCGCCCGGCCCGCGGCCTCGCCCTCTCGGTGGGGCTCGCGCTGCTGGTCACCTGGCTCGGGCTCGGGATCGCCTACTTCTCGCCCTATCCGGTGGGGTTCTGGGTGACGAGCCTCTCCTTCGGCCTCTACGTCGCCGTCCGGAACTTCGGCGGCCTGCTCGCCCGCCGTGCCGTCGAGCCCGTGGGAGCCGTGGCCTGATGCTCGCCCACGAGTTCATGCGAAACGCCTACCTGGCCGGCAGCTTCGTGGCGGGGGCCTGCGGCCTCGTCGGCTACTTCGTCGTCCTGCGCAGCCAGGTCTTCGCCGGGGACGCGCTGAGCCACGTCGCCTTCACCGGCGCCCTCGCCGCCGCGGCGGCCGGGGTGGACGTCAGGCTCGGCCTCTTCGTCGCGACGATCGCCGTTGCCCTGGGGATGGGCCTGCTGGGCGATCGAGCCCGCCCCAACGATGTTGTGATCGGATCGGTCTTCGCCTGGGTGCTGGGGCTGGGCGTCCTCTTCCTCTCGATCTTCACCAACGGCTCCAGCGCGCAGAACGGCACCGCCGCCGTCCGCGTCCTCTTCGGCTCGATCCTCGGCCTCTCGGCCGGCGACGCCAGGCTGGCAGGGGCGATCGGGGCGCTCGCCTGCCTGGCGCTGCTGGCGATCGCTCGCCCGCTGCTCTTCGGCTCGCTCGACCCCGACGTCGCCCGCGGCCTCGGCCTGCCGCTGCGCGCGATCGGCGTCGGCTTCCTCGCCGTGCTCGCGGTCGTCGCGGCCGAGGCGACCCAGGCCATCGGCGCGCTGCTCTTGCTCGGCCTGCTCGCGGCGCCGGGTGGGGCGGCGCGGCTGCTCACCGACAACCCCTGGCGCGGGCTGGCGCTGTCGGCGGCGCTCGCGGTCGGCTCGATGTGGGGCGGCCTGGCGCTCAGCTACGCGATCCCCTCGCTGCCGGCGAGCTTCGCCGTGATCGCGCTGGCGAGCGGCCTCTTCGCGCTGGTGGCGCTGCGCTCGTGGTGGCGCCAGAGCCTCGGCGGCGGGCCGGGGGCGGTCGAAGCGGCCTCTAGGATCGAAGTATGAGCGCGGCGACCAAGACCCGATGGGCCGAGCACGCCCTCGCCCGCCTCCAGGCGGCCGGCTACCGTCGCGGCGGGGCGCGGACGGCCGTGGTCGAAGCGCTCGCTCGCCACGATTGCGCCGTCACCGCCCTGGAGCTGGACGACGAGCTGCGCTGTCGCAAGCCGGCGCCCGGCCGCGCCAGCATCTACCGCGCCCTGGAGCAGCTTGAGCAGCTCGGCCTGCTGCGGCGGCTGGAAGTCTCGCGGGGAGTCGCGGGCTATGAGCGCATCGAGCCCGACGGAGAACACCACCATCACGCGATCTGCCGGGAGTGCGGCCGCATGATCCCCTTCGAGGACCCCTCGCTGGAGCGCGCGATCGATGCCGTCAGCGGCCGGATGAGCTTCGACGCCGCCGAGCATGAGGTCATCATCCGCGGCCGCTGTGAGCGCTGCGCGACTTGAGCGGGGTTCGGTTTGAGGCTCGGGCTTCGAACCCCACCCCCTCCGCCTTTGGAGCGCGATCCCGCTTCTCGTCAAGGAGGATCGTCAGCTCCGAGACAACCTTCGCCTCAGATCGCGATGGTGATCCGCGCCTTCTCCATCCGCGTGACGCCTGCCATGGCAGGAGCCGTAGCAATCGGCGGCGTCCTCGCAGGCGCGCTGCTGTGGGCGCTTTCGGGCTGAGGCTGAGGAAAGGAGAGGACCGGCATCATCGGCCAAGAAATGCCGGCCCTCTCACAAAACGCAACGAAGCGCCAGTCACTGGGTTCGATGCAGTCCTGAGTATAGAGTCAACCTCAACTGGTACGCGCTGAGGTTCCCAGGGAAACCCTCCTGGCAGGAAGGCGAAGGGATGAGCCAATACCCTGTGAGGAGATCCGGAGAGGTGTCCGAGTGGCTTAAGGAGCGCGATTGGAAATCGCGTGGGCGGGGTTAACCCGCCTCGTGGGTTCGAATCCCACCCTCTCCGCTCCGCTTGCCGGCGAAGAACTCGTGGAGCAGCGCCGCGCACTCCTCGTCGCGGACGCCGGCGACCACCTCGGGGCGGTGGTTGAGCGCCGGCTCGGCGAGCACGTCGAGGACGCTGCCGGCGGCGCCGGCCTTCGGGTCGCAGGTGCCGAAGACGACGGTGGGGACGCGGGCCAGGACGATCGCCCCGGCGCACATCGCACAGGGCTCGAGGGTGACGTAGAGGGTGGTGCCGGGGAGGCGCCAGCCGCCCAGCACCGCGGCCGCGGCCTGAATCGCCAGCACCTCGGCGTGGGCGGTCGGGTCGCGCCGCAGCTCGCGCTCGTTGCCGGCCCGCGCCAGCAGCTCGCCTTCGCGGAAGATCGCGGCGCCGATCGGCACGTCGCCGTGGGCCTCGGCTTTGCGCGCCTCCTCGAGCGCAATCTCCATCGCGGCCTGGTGGGAAATCGGGACGCTCGTGTCCACGATGCGGGAGTATGTCCCGCTACAACTTCCGCGGCGGCGCGGTGTTCTTGAATGGCCTGACCGGTGCAGGGGCTGAGCGGGCAATAAGAGACGGATGAGACGACTTCTTTGCACCCTTCTGCCCGTGGTACTCGCGGCCCTGGTCGCCGCCGTGCCGGCGGATGCGGCGACGGCGCTCGCGCCGGCCCACGGCTTCATGCCGCGACAGCTGCTGGTGAAGTTCGAAGGACAACGGGTCGGGCGGGTGCTGCCGCTGCCACCCGGCGCCGGCGTCCGCCGCACGGCAAAGGCGCTGCGGGCGAACCCACACGTCGTCTACGCCACGCCGAACTACGTCGCCAGCGCTTCGGCAGCCGGTGGGCCACTCGACCCCGACGATCCCGGAATGCTCGGCACCACCGCGGAAGCGACCCCGTTCCTCGGCGACTGGGGTCTCAAACAGTGGAACTTCCTCGACTACGAAGGCCCGGCGACCGAACGCCTGCCGACTTCGCCCGGGGGGATCGACGCGGTCGACGCCTGGCGCCACCTGATCGAAGCCGGGCGCCCCGGTGCCAAAGGGATCGTCGTCGCCGTGCTCGACACCGGCATCGCCTACCGGCAGAAAGGCCCCCGCTTCCGGCGCAGCGTCGATTTCGGCAGCCATCAGTTCGTCCCCGGCTGGGACTTCGTCGGGCACGATCCGTTCCCGCTCGACGAAAACGGTCACGGCACCCACGTCGCCGGGACGATCGCCGAGAAGACCGATAACCGGATCGGGCTCACCGGGCTCGCCTACGGAGCGAGGCTGATGCCGGTCCGCGTGCTCAACCGCAACGGCCGCGGTACCGCGGCGAACATCGCCAAGGGCATTCGCTTCGCCGTCGCCCACGGCGCCGACGTGATCAACATGAGCTTCAACTTCGAATGCGGCAAGAAGGTGCCGCTGGTTGACGAAGCGCTGCGCAAAGCCTACGAGCACGGGGTGGTCACGGTCGCCTCCGCCGGCAACCTCGGCTCCGAGACCTGCGTCTCCGAGCCGGCGACCGGGCCGCGGGTGATCGGCGTCGGCGGCACCACCGAGGGCGCCTGCCTCGGCGACTACTCCCTCGCCGGCGTCGGGGTCGACCTCGTCGCTCCCGGCGGCGGCGCCCCGAAGCCCGGCTGCCCCTCCGTCCTCTCGCAGCCGATCTACCAGGTGACGCTGCGCCCCGGCAGCACCAGGGAATTCGCCATCCCCGCCACCTACGTCGGCACCTCGATGGCCGCCGCCCACGTCTCCGGCGTCGCCGCCCTGGTCCTTGCCAGCAAGGCGATCAACCCGAATCTGGAGCCGCGCCTGCGCGTCGACATGGTGACCAGGCGCCTGAAGCAGACCGCGCGCGACCTCGGCCTCCCCGCACTCCAGCAAGGCGCCGGCCTGATCGACGCGGGCAAAGCGACCGAACCCGTGCCCCGGAAAGCGCTGCGCTAGAACGGCTACGTGGTCCGCACGATGATCACGCTGCAGGGAGCGTGGTGCGAGACGTTGTTGGGGACGCTGCCGAGCAGGTAGCGGCGGGCGCCGGTCATCCCTTTGTTGCCGACGACGATCAGGTCCGCCTTGGTTTCTTCGGCGACGTTGAGGATCGCGTCGGCGGGGTCGGCCTCGACCGGGTGGGTGGTGACTTCGATCCCGGCGGCCTTGGCGTCGGCGGCGGCGGCGGCGAGAACGAGATTGACGTCCTCGCGCGGGCCGATCTCGTATTGGACGTCGGCCGGCGCTTCGCTCTGCTCCCCCTGCACGCGCCGGCCGGAGACGGGCTGGTAGGCGCTGACGATGCCGAGCTGGGCGCCGGAGAGCCTGGCCAGGTCGATCGCCTGGCGGACCGCCTCGGCGGCCGTCTCGGAACCGTCGGTCCCCACCACGATGCGTTTGAACACGGCCGCCTCCTTCGTCGCTCGGCTGAACGCGCCCGATACTAAGCGACGATCCGGAAACTCGTGTGGGGATCCGTTTAAAGGCCTGCTGCTAACGGTGCTTCGCCGGCAAGCCGCGAAAGCCGTCGCCGAGGATTTCAGTCGGCGTTTCGATCAGGCGCACGACGGCGATCGCCATCGCCGCGACGAGGCAGACGAGGAGGACCGCCATCCCGGCTTTCCAGATCATGGGCACGGGCAAACCCTAGATCACGGGGGGCGGCACCCCTTAAGGTGCACCGATGGCACTTGAAAAGGTCGCGGACGGGGTCTGGTTGCTGCGCGGGGACTTCCGCGGGGCGATGAACGTCTACTTCCTCGAGGACGGCGACGGCGTGGTCGCCTTCGACGCCGGCACCAGGTCGATGCGGAAGAAGGCGAAAGCCGCGGCGGAGGAGCTGGGCGGGCTGAAGCGGGTGGTCCTCGGTCACGCCCATGCCGACCATCGCGGCACCGCGCCCTACCTGGACGTGCCCGTGCTCTGCCATCCCGACGAAAAGGCCGACGCCGAAGGCGACGCCGCGATCGCCCCCTACATGGACCTCTCGCAACTGCCGGTGGCGTGGGTGCGCCGGCTCTACCCCTTCCTGCTGCGGCGTTGGGACGGCGGCGCGGTGAAGATCGCCGACACGGTGATCGAAGGCGACGAAGTCGCGGGCTTCAAGGTCCTCCACTTCCCCGGGCATGCGCCGGGGCTGATCGGCCTCTGGCGCGAGAGCGACCGGGTGGCGCTGGTCAGCGACGTCATCTACCTGGTCGACTCGGCGCGTCTGAAACCGCTGCCCCACGGAGAGGCGAGCGTTCCCCATCCCGCCTGGGCCTGGGACCACCAGAAGGCGAAGGAGTCGGTGCGTCGCCTGGCGGCGCTGGAACCGAGGGTGGTCGGTGCCGGACACGAGCGCCCACTGCGGGGCGAGAACCTGCGCGAGACGCTCGAACAGGCCGCCGCGAAGCACTGAGTCCCCCCACTTCCATAACTTCCAGCGCCTGATGATCGCGACCTACGCCTCGGCGGCGCTGATCTGCGCCGTCTCGCTGCTGGTCGGCCGGGCCGTTTTGTCGCTGGCGGGGCGGGACGAATGGTCGTGGCTGGAGCCCGCGGTCGGGTTCGGTGCGGTGCTGACCGTGACCGGGCTGCTGGCGCGGGCGCCGGGCCACGGCACCTCCTCGACCCTGGGGCTGGCGGCGCTGGTGATCGTGGCGGCGCTGGTCGTCTGGCGGTTCGACCACCGGGCTCCGGGAGCCTGGCGCGAAGGAGCGCCGGCCGCGATCGTGGTGCTGCTGGTGCTGGCGATCCCGTTCGCGGTCAGCGACCGCTGGGGATTGCTCGGCGTCGGCTTCAACAACGACCTCGGGCTGCACCTCGCCTGGGCCGAGTGGCTGCGCAGCGGCTTCGGCCCGGCACCGGACCCCGGCTATCCCCTCGGACCGCACGGGCTGGCGGTGGCGACGGCAGCGGTGCCGGGGATCGGCCTCGGCGAAGCCTTCCTCGGTGAGATCATCGCGATCGGGGTCATGACCGGCCTGACGGCGCTGGGGGCGCTGCGAGGGCTGGGCCCCGTGCGCCGCACGATCGGCGCCGCGATGGTCGCCGTCCCCTACCTGGCCGCCTCCTACTACGCCCAGGGCGCCTTCAAGGAGACCGCCGAGGCCCTCCTCGTCCTCGCCTTCGCGATCCTCCTCGCCACCATCTCTAAGGAGCAAACGAAGGGGCCGGAGGGCGCCGGCAGCAGGTCTCCCTTGCCAGACACTCAACCGCGAGCGCGGCGAGCGGTGTCTGGAAAGGGAGACCTGTTGCCGGCGCTCGCCCTCGCCGGCGGCATCTTCTTCTCTTACAGCTTCGCGGGGATAGCCTGGCCAGCGGCGATCCTCGCGCTCTGGAGCCTGACCCTGCCGGTAGTGCGCAGCGCCCTGCGGCCCCGGTCGCTGCTGCGCTTCCTGCTGCGACCGGCGACGTTGGTCGCGCTGGCGGTTCTGGCCGGGATCGCCGTCCTCGTCACCCTGGTCGGCCCCTTCGGCTTCGCCCACAGCTTCAACAAAGTCGCCGGCAGCAACACGTATGGGCCGGTCTCGCCGCTGGAGGCGTTGGGGATCTGGCCCGCCGCCAACTACCGCCTCGAAGCGGCCGGGGGCGCCCAATTGCCGGGCCTGGCCGGCGCGATCGCGATCCTCGCCCTGCTCGCCGGCGTCGCCTGGTGGGTCAACCGCCGCGAAGCGACGATCCCGATTGCCCTCGGCGCCGGCGCTCTCCTCTACCTCGCTTCGCTCCCCACCAGCGGCGACTACTCGCAGGCAAAGGCGTTGATCATCATCGCCCCCCTGGCGATGCTCGTCGCGATCCGGCCGCTGCTCAGCGAGTTTCCCCGTGTGGGGAGTCGGGGGGGGGGGGGGGGGGGCGGGGCCGCGGGCGGGGGGGGGGGGGGGCCGCCCCCCCCCCCCCCCGACTCCTCCCCGGAGCGGCTCCGCTGTCCTGCGGGCCGGATGGGCTGTCCTAGCTGTGGCGTTCGTGGGCGGAGCTGTTTATTCGAGCTTCCTGGTGCTGCGGGACGCGCCGGTGGGGCCGCCGGGGCATGGCAGTGAGCTGAAGGCGTTCCTGCCGATCGTGCACGGGCAGCCGGTGCTCTACGCCGGGCAGGATCGCTACGCCGCCTACGAGCTGCTGGGGGCCGACACGCACGTGCCGCTGGTCGAGTTCCCGGACCCTGAAGTCGCCAACAACCCGGAGAAGCCGTTCGACACCGGTGACGCCTACAGCCCGATCGACTTCGACTCCTTCTCGCGGGAGACGCTCGACCGCTTCCCCTACGTGATCACCAGCCGCGCCGCCTGGAACAGCCAGGCGCCGCCCAACTTCAAGCGGGTGGCGACGACGCCCTCCTACGTGCTCTGGAAGCGGACCGGGCCGACCCCCGAAAACCGCCACGTCCTGCTCGAGGGGACCGAGGCGGGGGCCTACGCCGACTGCGAAGCGCCGGAGGTGCGAATCCTGCTCGCCAAGCGCGGCCGCGCCGGCCTCTTCCCCGGCGCGGTGATCGGGCCAAAAGAAGGCTGGGACAACGGCAGCATCCTCGGCACCGGCTCGGAAACGTCGCAGTCACTGCGGCTGCCCGCCGGCGCCTGGAACCTCTCGCTGCAGTACTTCTCTCCCTTCGACCTCACCCTCTCCGCACCCGGCTTCGAAGAACCGCTGAAGGCCGCGCTCGACGGCCAGCGGCCGAACACGATCAGCCTCGGCAACAACGGCCAGTTCTGGCCCGCCGGTCGCTATGAGAGCAAGGGCGGCAAGGTCCGCTTCACGATCACCACCGCCGACGCGACCACCCTGCAGAGCCTGACCGGCTACGACGGCAAGGCCTACGTCGGCGAACTGGTCGCGGTCCCGGCCAAGCCGCACCGCACGGTGCCGCTCAGCCGAGCCTGCAACCAGTGGATCGACTGGTACGAAGCCGAAGAAGCGCCCTGAAGCGCCCTGACCGGCGCATCTCGGCGTCCTCAGTCGCTTGCGTGCAGAGCACGCGGCGCTCCTTGCGTCCTTGAGCTGCTTGGTCAGGCCACTTCAGACAGCCTTGGAGGCCATTCGCTCGGGCGAGACCCGCACCACGTCCCAGACCAGACCAGCCTTCTCCAGCCCGTCGATGATCAGGGCGGAGATGTCGACCTGATACCAGCGCAGGCCGTGGGTGGCGGAGGTCGGGAAGGCGTGGTGGCTGTTGTGGAAGGCCTCGCCCAGAGTCGGGATCGCGATCAGCGCCAGGTTGCGCGAGTGGTCGGTGGTCTCGAATTCGCGCCGGCCGAAGGTGTGGCAGAGCGAGTTGATGCTGTAGGTGAAGTGATGGAGGACGAAGACCCGGACCAGGCCGCCCCAGAGCAGGCCGGTGACCCCGGCGAAGAGGCTGCCGCCGATGATCCAGCCGGCGAAGAAGGGGATCAGCAGGCCGAGAATCGCCCAGTAGATGAAGGTGCGATCGACCCAATTGATCACCGGGTCCTTGATCAGGTCCGGCGCGAAGCGCTCCTTGTTGCCGCGCTGGGTGTGGATGAAGATCCAGCCCATGTGGGCGTGAAAGAGGCCCTTCAGTGCCCCTCTCCAGCCGCCGCCGTGGTCGACGTGGGGGCTGTGCGGGTCGCCGTGTTCATCAGAGAAGGCGTGGTGCTTGCGGTGGTCGGCACCCCAGGAGATGACCGGCCCCTCGATCGCGGCCGATCCCAAGATCCCGAACAAGCCGCGCAGCCACGGGTAGGTCTTGAAGGAGCGGTGGGTGAGAAGGCGATGGAAGCCGACGGTGATCCCGAGCCCCGTCAGCAGGTACATGCCGACGAAGAGGAAGACGTCGCTCCAGTGCAGCGCGCTCCCCCAGACCTGCCAGCCGGCGAAGCCGATGGCGAGGAAGGGGATCAGGGTCACCAGGCCGGTGATGATCCGGTCCCGGGTCTCGTTCTCAACCGGCTGAATATCTGATGGCAGTGGGCCTATGGTCGTCATGGCGCGCGATCATACGCGTAGATGCTGAGAGTTTCCTGAAAACTTTCGGTCGGCGAGCCAGCCGATAGCCGGCCGATCGCGAGTCGGTAGGGTCCCCGACCATGCCGTTTGCCACCACCGCGCCGCTTCGCCGGGAGATTGAGACCCGCCTCCCCGAGCGGCCCTTCACGATCGAGTTCTGGGACGGGTCGACGCTCCCCTCTACCTCTGGGAACGGGCCGGTCTTCAGCGTTCGCTCGCCGCGGGCCGCCGCCCACGTGCTGCGGGCGCCGGGGCAGTTGGGGCTCGGCCGCGCCTACGTCAGCGGCGAGCTCGAGGTCGACGACATCGACGCCGTGATCGGCGTGCTCGACAGCTGGCAGCCGCCCTCGCTCGACGCCGCCGACAAGCGGGCGCTGCTGCTGGGCGCGGTCCGCGCCACCGGGCTGACGCTGCCGCCGAAGCGGCCGGCGGCCGAGCTGCGGCCGAGCGGCCGTCGCCACAGCAAGGAGCGCGACGCCCGCGCCGTCCGCCACCACTACGACGTCTCCAACGAGTTCTTCGAGCTCTTCCTCGGCCCGACGATGGTCTACAGCTGTGCGATCTGGCGCGGCGGCGAGAAGAAGACGCTGGAGGAAGCCCAGGAGGAGAAGCTCGACACCGTCGCCCGCAAGCTGGCGCTGAAGGAGGGCGAGCGGGTGCTCGACGTCGGCTGCGGCTGGGGCGGCTTCCCGCTCTGGGCGGCGACCAAGTACGGCTGCAATGTGGTCGGCATCACCCTTTCGCCGCCGCAGGCCGAACGGGCCCGGCAGCGGGCCGAGGAAGCCGGCGTCGCCGATCGGGTCGACGTGCGGGTGATGGACTACCGCGACCTCGCCACTACCGGCGAGAAGTTCGACGCGATCGCCAGCATCGGCATGGTCGAGCACGTCGGCTCGGCCAACATCGACCTCTACGCGCAGACTCTGGCCGGGCTGATGGAACCGGGCGGGCGCCTGCTCAACCACGGCATCACCCGCCTGCGTCACACCGATCCCGAGGCGGGGGCGTTCTCCGAGCGCTACGTCTTCCCCGATGCCGCGCCGCTGCACCTCTCGCGCAACCTGCTGGCCCTGGAACGGGCCGGCTTCGTCACCCATCACGTCGAGGACTTCGGACCCGACTACGCCGAGACCCTGAAGCACTGGGCGCAGAACCTCGACGCCAACCTCGAAGAGGCGACCCGCCTCGCCGGCCCGGAACGGATCCACGTCTGGCGCCTCTACCTGCGGATGGCGCGGAACGGCTTTGAGAGTCGCTTCCTCAACATCTACCAAGCACGCTGCGAGCTGGCCTGAGTCTGACACCCGCTTTTCACTGTCGGGTTTGAAACAGATTTGGCGCTAAGTGTTGCTCCGCCGACGCTGATTAGCGAAAGTGACACACGCGCACTCAGCTGAGCGCGCGTGTGTCATAACACTCTAAGCAAGGAGCATCGTATGAAACGCAAGCGCAGTTTGCGGCGCCTCTTCCTGGGCCTGGTCGCCTGCCTGGCCGTGGCGGTGCCGCTGGCCGTGGCTTCCAGCGCCTCGGCGGCCCGGGTCGTCTACTACCAGGCGTTCCTGTACCCGACGGAAGCGTATCCCTACGCCGGCGGAGCGCTGCAATCGGGCGTGTACTACAACAATGCCTACTACGAAGGGTCTGGCACGGTCAGCGTCTGCGAGAAAGCCACCTCGTCGAACGGGACCGTGATGAGCCGTCGTTGCGGCAACAACGGAGCCGGGAGCGAAGGGGATCTCTACTTCAACACCGGCTGCTCGGGCAGCTTCCCGATGGCGATGTGGATCGGGAACAACTCGTCGTACGCCCACACGATCAAGGGTGACTTTGTTACCTATTGCTGAAATGGGGCTTCGCCTTGCACGGGAGGGCGCGTGGCGCCCTCCCGTGCGCCCGCGCCGGGCTCTCTGGTGCGTGTGCGCAGCGCTCGCGGCTGCCCTGGTCTGCGGTTGCGGGGGCGGTGGCACCGGGCAGGGTGAAGCGACGGCGGCGGCGCGCCCGTCGCCGGCCGACCGTGAAATCCATGACACCCTGCGCCTCAGCCGCCGCTACATGAGTGTCTTGCGCGGACCGGGCAAGCCGCTGCCGCGCGGGCTCGTGGCGAGTGGGCAGCGCCATGAGTACGGCGTCGGCGAACGCGGCTGGTACGCAACCTCGGTCGGGCTCGCCGGCATCTACCTGGTCCCGGCGCGACAGCACCTCTGCCTGCTCAGCACCAACCACGTCTCCTCGAACTGCTTTCCGCGCGACCAGGTAGCGCCGGGCTCGGCCGCCTCGGTGATCTGCTCGCCCTATCTGCAGCCGGGCACGATCGAGTTCGCCGGCATCATCCCCGACGGCGCCCGCTCGGTGACCGTCATTCGCCAGCACGGTCAGCGCCTGCGGGTGCCGGTCGTCCACAACGTCTTCGTCTTCGACATCCCCCAGCGGAGCGCGATCCCCCGGGCGATCGAATGGCGTGCCGGCGGCGAGCGCCACCGCATCCCGCCCGGAATCCGGCTCGCCGAAGCGCGTCTCCCCTGCGGGCCTCCGCCGGGGGCCTAGACCGGGAAGCCGGAGCCGACGTCCGGGATCGCCCAGTCGGCGCCTGCCTGGCGCAGTTCCTCGACGGTGAAGTTGCCGGTGGCGACGCCGACGACTTCGATCCCGGCGCCGTGGCCGGCGACGACGTCGCGGGGGGTGTCGCCGACCGAGATCGCGTTGCTGTCGGCGAGGACACCGCCGGAGACGAGCTTGCCGCGTTCGAGCGCGCAGCGGGTCAGCTCGGTGCGCTGGTTGGAGTCCGAGCCGTAGCCGCCGAAGGAGAAGAAGCGGTTGAGCCCCGCGCGGGCGAGCTTGATGTGAGCGGCGGCCTCGACGTTTCCGGTGGTGAGGCCGAGCAGGTGACCGGCATCGACCAACCGGTCCAGCAGCTCCTCGATTCCCGGCATCACCCGGTAGCCGTCCGACTCGTCGACCGCGGCGGCCAGGTGGCGCAGGTAGTGGCCCATCGCCGCCGCCAGCTCGCGCGGGTCGGGATCGCGGCCGAGGATGTTCTGCAGCGCCACCCGCCCCACTTCCGGGTCGGTCATACCCGACTCGGTCACCTCGCGGATGTCGAGCGGGTTGCCGTAGAGCTCGACGAACGCCCGTTTCCAAGCCTCCCCGCCGGCCCCGCCGGTGGTGATCAACGTCCCGTCTATGTCGAACAGCACCGCCTCGATCACTTCGCTCTCCTCAGTGCTCGCTCTCGAGCAGGTCGCGCTGGGCGAGCGTATAGAGCAGGGCGAGCGAGGGGAGGACGAGGATCGCGGCGGCGGCGAAGACGATGAAGATTGCGATCATCGTCGGGCCGGGGGCGGCGGCCTGGTCGATGCGGAGGCTGGTCGGCAGCAGGTAGGGGAACTGGGCGACGCCCCAGCCCCAGATCACGGCGACCACGGCGCCGGCGGCGAGCGGGCGCAGGGGACGGCGGCCGCCGCGCAGGAGCACGGCGAGGAGGACGGCGCCGCAGACCAGCGAGAGGATCACCAGCGGCAGGCCCTGGCTGGTGAGGCGGTCGAAGACGTAGCGGGCTTCGGCGTGGAGCTCGACGAGGCCGGCGGCGGCGAAGGCGCCGGCGACGACGGCTGCGCCCAAGGCGCGGCGCTCGAAGTAGCGCTCCATCTCCTCGTCGCCGCCGCGGCGGGCGTCGCCGACGAGGAAGACCCCTGCCAGGTAGGCGCTGGTGGCGACGAACATCGCCCCGATCAGCAGCGGCAGCGGCTGCAGCCAGGTGCTGAAGGCGTCCCCGTTGCCCCCGGCGGGAACGTTGCCGGCGGCGATCGCGCCGACCGCCGTGCCCATGAAGAACGGGGTGAGGAAGGAGGAGACGGCGAAGGTCGCGCCCATCGCCCGCCGCCCCTGCAGCCCTTCGATCGTCTTGCGGAAGGCGAAGCCGCACCCACGCAGGACGATCCCCAGCGCCGCCAGCGTGAGCGGCACGTAGAGCGTCGTGAAGATCGCGCTGAAGGCGGTGGGGAAGGTGGTCCAGAGGACGACGAGGACGAAGATCAGCCAGACGTGGTTGGCCTCCCAGACGGGCGTCAGCGAGCGTTGGATCAGCGCCCGCGGCCGCTCGCCGCGCTCGGCCCCGCCGGCGACCAGGTCCCAGACGCCGCCGCCGAAGTCGGCGCCGCCGAAGAGCGCGTAGAAGGTCGCCCCGACCCAGAGGATGGCCGCCGCGACGTCCGCCTTGCTCATCGCGAGAACGCCTCCCCGGGCGGCGCGTAGGGGGCGCCGGCCTCGGCGTCGGCCCCGGCCGCGCGCCAGCGCCGGGACATCGCGCGCAGGACGAGGATCGCGATCGTCCCGATCGCCGCGTAGAGCAGCAGGACGAAGGCGAAGGTGAACCAGATCCCCTTGGCGCTGGTCACCGCTTCGGAGGTGCGCATGTAGCCCTGGACGATCCAGGGCTGGCGGCCGACCTCGGTGACGATCCAGCCGCACCAAAGCGCCAGGATCGCCGCCCCACCACTCACGGAGACGATGCGCAGGAACCATGGCGTTCTCGGGATGTCGCGCCGTTTCCACCAGACCACCGCCGTCCAGACCCCGAGCAGGAGCAGCGCGGTCCCGATCCCGACCATCGTGTCGAAGGCCAGGTGGAGCAGCGTGTTCGCCGGCGGCCGTTCGTCCGGGGGAATGTCGTTGAGCCCGGTGACGTGGGCGTGGGAGTTGAAGCCGACCAGGAAGGAGTCGAGGTTGGGTATCCCGATCCCCCACTTCACCCCGTCGGCGGTGCAGATGCCGCCGATCCACTCGGTCTGGTGGGGGCCGCTTTCCTGGATGCACTCCATCCCGGCGAACTTGGCGGGCTGATGGTGGGCGACCGCGCGGGCGGCGGTGTCGCCGACGTAGAGCTGGACCGGCGTCGCGATCAGCGCGATCGTCAGCGGGATCAGCAGCCCCAGCCGGTGCAGGCGGTCGCGCCGGCCCTTCAGCATCCCGACCGCGTAGATCGAGGCGACGAGGAAGCCGACCACCATGTAGGCGGCGAGGATCATGTGCGGGACCTCGTAGCCGGTCGCCGGGTTGATCAGCACCTTCAGCGGTTCGACGTCGGTCACCTTGCCGGCGGCGTTCAGGGTGAACCCCTGCGGCTGGTTCATCCACGAGTTCGCCGCCACCACCGAGAAGGCGCCGCCGATGCCGGTGACGAACATCGGCACCCCGGACCAGAAGTGCGCCCACCCCCCCAGCCGCTTCCAGCCGTAGATATAGACGGCGAGGAAGATCGCCTCGAGGAAGAAGAAGATCCCCTCGATCGCGAAGGCGACCCCGAAGGCGGCGCCGAAGCGTTCCTCGAAGTGCGGCCAGAGCAGGCCGAACTCGAAGGTGAGGACGGTGCCGGTGACGGCGCCGACCGCGAAGGTGACCGCCATCGCTTTCGACCAGCGCTTGGCCAGCTCGATTCCCGCCCCGTCGCCCTTCTTCAGGCCGATGTAGTTGGCGACCAGGATCGTCGCCGGCAGCGCCACCCCGATGCAGGCGAGGACGATGTGGAAGCCGAGGGTGAACGCCATCTGCTCCCGGGCGGCGAGCAGATTTGACGCCGAGGCCATCAGTCTCGCTGGGCGCGGTAGCGCCTGATCAGCGCGTTGGTGGAGCTGTCGTGGCGCAGCTCGGGCTCGGAGTCGGACTCCAGCTCGGGGATGATCGCCTTCGCCAGCACCTTGCCCAGCTCCACCCCCCACTGGTCGAAGGAGTCGATGCCCCAGATCGCCCCCTGGGTGAAGACGCTGTGCTCGTAGAGGGCGACCAGCGAGCCCAGCGTCGCCGGCGTCAGCCGCTCGGCGAGGATCGTGTTCGAGGGACGGTTGCCCTCCATCACCCGGTGCGGGACGATCGCCTCCGCCGTCCCCTCCGCCCGCACCTGCTCCGGCGTTTTGCCGAAGGCGAGCGCTTCGCCCTGGGCGAAGACGTTCGACATGAGGATGTCGTGGTGGTCGCCGAGCGGGTTGAGCGAGTTGGCGAAGCCGATGAAGTCGCAGGGGATCAGCCGCGTCCCCTGGTGGATCAGCTGGTAGAAGCTGTGCTGGCCGTTGGTCCCCGGCTCGCCCCAGAAGATCTGGCCGGTGTCGTAGTCGACGCGGGCGCCGTCGAGGGTGACGTGCTTGCCGTTCGACTCCATCGTCAGCTGCTGCAGGTAGGCGGGGAAGCGGTGCAGGTACTGGTCGTAGGGCAGGACCGCGACGGTCTCGGCGCCGAAGAAGTCGGCGTACCAGACCGCCAGCAGGCCCATCAGCAGCGGCAGGTTGGCGCCGCTCGGGGCGGTGCGGAAGTGCTCGTCCATCGCGTGGAAGCCGCCGAGCATCTCCGCGAAGCGGTCGGGGCCGATCGCCAGCATCGTCGAGAGCCCGATCGCCGAATCCATCGAGTAGCGGCCGCCGACCCACTCCCAGAAGCCGAACATGTTGTCGGTGTCGATGCCGAACTTCGAGACCTCCCCGGCGTTGGTCGAGACGGCGACGAAGTGCTTGGCGACCGCCGCCTCGTCCCCGCCGAGCCCCGCCAGCGACCACTCGCGCGCGGTTCTCGCGTTGGTCATCGTCTCCAGCGTGGTGAAGGTCTTCGAGGAGATGACGAAGAGCGTCTCGGCGGGGTCGAGATCGCGGGTCTTCTCGGCGAAGTCGGTGCCGTCGACGTTCGAGACGAACCGGAAGGTCGTCTCCCGGCGGCTGTAGTGCCTGAGCGCCTCGTAGGCCATCACCGGCCCGAGGTCCGAGCCGCCGATGCCGACGTTGATCACGTTGCGGATCGGCTTGCCGGTGTGGCCGCGCCACTCCTCCGAGCGCACCCGCTCGCAGAAGGCGGCCATCCGGTCGAGCGTCTCGTGCACCTCCTTGACCACGTCCACCCCGTCGACGACGAGCGAGCGCTCGCGCGGCATCCGCAGCGCCACGTGGAGGACGGCGCGGTCCTCGGAGACGTTGATGTGCTCGCCGGCGAACATCGCCTCGCGGCGCTCGAAGACGCCGCGCTGCCGCGCCAGCGCATCGAGCAAAAGCAGCGTCTCGTCAGTGACGCGGTTCTTCGAGACGTCGAGGTAGAGGCCGGCGCCCTCGGCGACCAGCCGCTTCCCCCGCTCGGGGTCGGCGGCGAAGAGGTCGCGCAGGTGCGCGTCGCGGAGCTTCTCGAAGTGGGACTCGAGCTCGGCCCAGGCGGGCGCTTGCCTCAGCTCGCTCATCGCTCGGGAACCTATACCCCCGAGTGACGCCTCACCCGGCCGCGACCCCGCTCTTCGACCCGATCGTCTCCAGCATCTCGTTCCAGGACTTGTTGAAGGCCTCTTTGCCCTCCTCCTGGAGGCGGGTCGCCAGCGCGGCGACGTCGATCCCGGCCTCGACGAACTCGGCCAGCACCTGCTCGGCGTTGCCGCCGTCCTTCGGGAACAGCTCCGAAACCTCGCCGTGGTCGGCGAAGGCGTGCAGGGTCGGCTCCGGCATCGTGTTGACCGTGAACGGCGAGGCGAAGGCCTCGATATAGAGGGTGTCGGAGGCATCCGGGTCCTTGGTCCCGGTGCTGGCCCAGAGCAGCCGCTGCGGCCGCGCGCCCTCGTTCGCCAGCCGCAGCCAGCGGTCGGACTGCAGCAGCTCATGGTAGGCGCGGAAGGCGCGGCCGCCGACCGCGATCCCGAGCCGGTTGACGAGATGATCGGGAACGTCGTGCCCGACGGCCACGTCCCAGCGGCTGATGAAGAGCGAGGCGACGGAGGCGACGTCGGGGTCGAGCCCCGCCTCGATCCGCCGCTCGAGCCCGCGCATGTAGGCCTCGGCGGCGCCGAGGTACTGCTTGTCGTCGAAGAGCAGGGTGACGTTGATCGGCACCCCGGCGAAGATCGACTCCTCGATCGCCTCGCGCCCCGCCTGGGTGCCGGGGATCTTGATGTAGAGGTTGGGCCGTTCGCCCTTGGCGTGGAGCGCCTTCGCCTCCTCGATCGTCGCCGCCGCGTCGTCGGCGATCAGCGGCGAGACCTCGAGCGAGCAGAAGCCGTCGACGCCGGCGGTGCGGCGGTGGACGTCGGCGAAGAGGTCGGTGGCGTCGCGCAGGTCGGCAAGCGCCAGTTCGAAGAAGATCTTCTCGTTCTCGTTGGCGCCGACGCCCTCGCCGGCCGCCGCCTTCGGCGCCACCTCGGCGATCTGCTCGTCGTAGGCGTCGCCGCCGGAGATCGCCTTGTCGAAGATCGTCGGGTTCGAGGTCAGCCCGGTGACGGAGAGGTCGCGGATGTAGCCCTCCAGCACCCCTTCGCGGAGCATCGTCCGGGTGATGTTGTCGAGCCAGAGGCTCTGGCCCAGTTCGTGCAGACGCTCGGTGGGCTTCATCAGCCGCCTCCTCAGGTCGTGGATTTAGCGGTCGCCCGCTCGGCGACCTCGCGCGCCGCCTTGGCGACGTTGTCGACGGTGAACCCGAACTCGGCCTCGACGTCCTTGAACGGCGCCGACTGGCCGAAGGTGGTCATCCCCATGATGGCACCCTCGGTTCCCACCCATTTCTCCCAGCCGAGCGGCGAGCCCTCCTCGACCGCGAGTCGGGCAACGATCTCCGGCGGCAGCACCTCGTCGCGGTACTCCTGGTCCTGCTTTTCGAAGATCTCCCAGCAGGGGAGGCTGACGACGCGGCTGCGGATTCCGTCCTCCTTCAGCTGCTCGTGGGCGCCGACGGCGAGCTGGACCTCGCTGCCGGTGGCGATCAGGATCAGCTCCGGGTCGCCGTCCTCGGGGTCGGCCAGCACGTAGCCGCCGCGCTGGGCGCCCTCGGCCGAGGCGTACCTGGAGCGGTCGAGCACCGGCACGTTCTGGCGGGTCAGCACCATCGCGACCGGGCAGTGGGTGCGATCGAGGGCCATCCGCCAGGCCTCGACCGTCTCGTTGGCGTCGGCGGGGCGGATCACGTCGAGGTGCGGCATCGCCCGCAGCGCCATCAGCTGCTCGATCGGCTGGTGCGTCGGGCCGTCCTCGCCGAGCCCGATCGAATCGTGGGTGAAGAGGTGGATCACCGGCAGCTCCATCAGCGCCGAGAGGCGGATGCCGGCGCGGCCGTAGTCGGAGAAGGTGAGGTAGGTCGACCAGAGCGGGCGCAGCTTCGCCGTCGACATCCCGTTGCAGGCCGCGGCGGCGCCGTGTTCGCGGATGCCGAAGTGGATCTGGCGGCCGTCGTAGCTGCCCGGCTCGAACTGGTCGGCGTCGCCGAGCCGGACCGAGGTCGAGTCGGTCAGGTCGCAGGAGCCGGCGAGCAGCCACGGCACCCGCGCGGCGATCGCGTTCTGGACCTTGTTCGACGCCTTGCGGGTCGCGAGCCCCTTCTCTTCGTCGGCCTCGAAGGAGGGCAGGTCGCTGTCCCAGCCGTCGGGCAGGCCGCGCCGCTGCATCAGCTCCAGCTCGGCGGCTTTCTCGGGGTTCTGGCCCTTGTAGCCGGCGAACTTCTCGACCCAGGCCGAATGCGCCGCGGCGCCGCGCTTGCCGATCACCTCGTCGAAGTGCTCGCGGACGCCGTCGGGAACGAGGAACTTGGCGTCCTTCGGCCAGCCGTAGACCTCCTTGGTCAGTTCGATCTCCTCTTCGCCGAGGGGTTCGCCGTGGGCGGACTCGGTGTCCTGCTTGTTCGGCGCGCCCCAGCCGATGTGGCTGTCGACGACGATCAGGGTCGGGCGGCCGGTCTCCGCCTTGAACTCGTCGAAGGCGCGGCCGAGCAGGCCGGTGTCGTTGGCGTCGCCGACCCGCAGCACGTTCCAGCCGTAGCCCTCGAAGCGGCTGAGCACGTCGTCGCTGAAGGCGAGGGCGGTGTCGCCGTCGATCGAGATGTGGTTGTTGTCGAAGATCCAGCAGAGGTTGTCGAGCTTGAGGTGACCGGCGAGCGAGGCGGCTTCGTGGGAGACGCCCTCCTGCAGGCAGCCGTCGCCGGCGAGCGCGTAGGTGTCGAAGTCGAAGAGCTCGGCGCCGTAGGTGGCGCCCAGCCACTTCGAGGCCATCGCCATCCCGACCGAGGTGGCGACGCCCTGGCCGAGCGGCCCGGTGGTCGTCTCGATGCCGGTCGTCCAGCGGTACTCGGGGTGGCCCGGGGTGCGCGAGTGGAGCTGGCGGAAGTCTTCGATCTCCTTCAAAGAGCACGCTGGCTCGTCGAGGACGTTGTAGTCGGCGTCGACCTTGCGGACGCCGGCGAGGAAGAGCATCGAGTAGATCAGCATCGAGGCGTGGCCGGCGGAGAGGACGAAGCGGTCGCGGTTCGGCCAGATCGGGTTGGCCGGGTCGTAGCGGAGGTGGTTCTGCCAGAGCTCGTAGGCGACCGGCGCCATCGACATCGGCGTCCCCGGATGGCCGGAGTTCGCCTTCTGGACGGCATCCATCGAGAGCGTGCGAATCGTGTTTATGCAGAGCTGATCTATGTCTTGCGCCATGAGCTCCCGATCCTAGATGTTCGGCGGCCCGGCTTAGCGCGCGGGGTTCAGGGTTCGATCCGGGTAACCGTCCCGTCCCCGTTATTTGCGATCCAAACCGCGTCGCCGCCGACGGCGACGGCGCCGGGTTCGGGGCCGACGTGGATCGGGTCGCCCAACACGGCGCCGGTTTCGAGGTCGATCCGGATGACGGTGTCGTCGGCAGCGTTGGCGACCCAGACGGTGCTGGTGCCGGCGTCGATGCCGCCCGGCTTGGCGCCGACTTTGACTTGACCTTGCACCTGGTGAAGTGAGGGATCGATCTTGGTCACCGTGTCCTTCGGTGGATTGGTGACCCAGACGATGCCGTGGGCGACGGTGATCCCGGCAGGACGAGTTCCAGCCGGGATCGGTTCCCCCGGTTCGAGCGTGCCGAGGTCGACTCGGCGCACACTGGCGGTCGAGGAGCTGGATGCCCAGAGGCCACCGGCGCCAACGGCGAGGTGCAGCGGCGCCGCGTGCGGCGGCAGCTGGGTGCGGATGCGGGTGTCGTTTTCGGCGTTGACCACCGTGATCCCGGCGCCGGCTTCGTCGGCGACCCAGACGCGCGCAGGCTTGGCGCTGAGAGCAATCGCCCCGGGGGCACCGGGAATTTCGATCACTTGTTTCTCCTGCAGCGTCTTCGCATCGAGGCGAAACAGCTCGTGCCGGCGCGGGTTGGTCACCCAGAGCCATTTGCTGCCGATCGCGACGCCGGAGATACCAGGCTGCACCATGACCTGCCGGAGTACGTCCCCGGTCGCCGGGTCGAGCCGGGTCACGGTGCCGTCGCGCTCGCTCGTCACCCAAGCACCCTGCGCGTCGGCGGTGAGCCGCAGCGGCGGCGTGCCGATCGCGATCGGGGCAGAGACGGAGACGCCCCCGCCTCCGAAGAGGAGGCCGGATATGAACCCCGCCGCTATCGCCGCCAGGAACACAAGCGCGACGACTGCGACCACACGTCGCTGAAAGGCGCGGACAGCGGCGCGACCCCGCGGCGCCGGGGTGCGCTCGCTGCGGTCGCGGGAGAGGACGGCGGTCGGCCGCACGTCGGAGCCCGCGGCGGCGCGGGCGGCGGCGATCAGCTCGCCGGCGCTGCGGTAGCGCCGGGCCGGGTCCTTGGCGACGGCGCGGCGGATCGCCCCGTCGATCCCCTCGGGCAGTTCCGGCTCGGTGTCGGATTCGGCCCGTTCGAAGGGTGCGATCCCGGTCAGCGCCTCGTAGAGGACGCAGCCGAGCGAGTAGACGTCGGCGGCGGGGCCGATCGAGTCGCCGCGCCACTGCTCGGGCGACATGTACTGGGCGGTGCCGACGACCGAGGCGCTGCTGGCGCTGCTCTCATCGAAGGCTTTGGCGAGGCCGAAGTCGGAGAGGTAGGCGCGGTCGCCTTCGACGAGGATGTTGTGCGGCTTGACGTCGCGGTGGACGATGCCGGCGGCGTGGGCGGCGTCGAGCGCGTCGGCGACCTGGCCGAGCAGGTCGAGGGCGCGGCCAGGTGGCAACGGTCCCTCTTTGTCGATCAGGTGGCGCAGATCACCACCCTTGATCAGGCGCATCGCCACGATCAGCTCGCCGTCGACCTCGCGCGAGTCGTAGACCGGCACCACCGCGGGGTGGTCAAGCCGGGCGGCGAGGCGGGACTCGCGCAGGAAGCGCTCGCGAAAACCGTCGCGGTCGGCGAGCTCGCGAGCGATCACCTTCAGCGCCACCGGCCGGTCCAGCCCAAGATGCGTCGCTTTGTAGACGATGCCCATCCCACCGCGCGCGATCAGCGCCTCGATGCGGTAACCGGCGACCTCGGAGCCAATGGCAAAGTCCCCCACCCCGCCCTTATATAGCCAAACGGGGCGCCTTTCTCTCGGATAGCGAGAGGAAGACGCCCCGTGCGGCAGCGGCAGGTTGTTACGACACCGGCTGCCAGGCGACGACCGGGCCGATGGTGGTGGTCACTTCGCCGCCGGAGTAGCCGACCACTTCGGTGAAGCTTCGGCGGCCGGTGGCGACGTCGATCACCGAGAGCGACTGTTCTTCGCCGGTGGCGGTGAAGGTGGCGACCTTCTTACCGTCGGAGGAGAAGACGCTGTTGGTCTGCGAGTTGTCCGGCAGTTCGGCCAGCTCGCGGCCCTTGCCGCCGATCCTCTTCACCCAGAGGCCCTGGTCGCGGCGGAAGAGGATGGTGCGGCCGTTGGCGGTCGCGTCCTCGACGTAGGCCGAGCCGGCGCCCGCGATCAGCTTGCGGACGTGCTTGCCGTTTTCGTCCATCACGTAGATGTCGGCGTAGGCGCTCGGCCCGGTGCCGGCCTTGCCGCGGCTGTAGACGATCGTCTCGTCGAGATCCCGCGGGGCGAACTCGTCGACCGTCGGGGTGCGGGTGAGACGCCGCAGCTTGATCCCCGCGGGGCGGACCGTGAAGACGTCGTCCTCGGTTTCGCCGGCCGGGGTTTCGACGGCGCGCACGAAGGCGATCGTGCAGCCGTCGGACGAGAACGAGGCTTCGCTCTCGTCGCCCGACGAGGGAGCCAGAGCGTGAGGCGCGCCGCCGGCGACTCCGACCGTGTAGAGGTTGCGCAGCCGGCCCGAGGCCGTACGTCGCTCGAAGAGCACGTATTTGCCGTTTGGGGCGACCAGCGGGCGCGAATCGATGTCCGATCCGGTGGTCAGCTGGCGCTGGCCGGAGCCGTCGGCCCGCATCGCCCAGATGTCGCCTTCGCGGACGAAAGCGATCGTGTGGCCGTCGGCCGAGAACGACGGTTCGCTGTCGGTCGGGTTATCCGTCAGCTGGTTGAGGCGCTCGTCCTTGACCGCGAACAGCCCGCCTTCGGGCGCTTTCGGCGGCAGCGCTTTGCCTTCTTCTTCGTAGATCCGATGGTCTTCGGTGACCTTGGAGAAGACGATGGCTCCGCCGGACGCCGACGCGGCGGCCGGAACGATCAAGGCGATAAGGGCGAGAACGCTTCCAACAACGCTTTTCTTGAACATCGGATTGCTCCTTTCCGAGCGATCGGTGATTGGCATGCACCGATGCTCGGCCCCAGAGCCGTACCGTCCAATGACACCCGCGCCACCCACCGAGCCACAAATGGCCCGATCCGAGTCAGGACAGATCTCACTCGGTATAGGGGACGGGTATCCCCCGACCTCCCTGGGTTACTCGCCACATCGTCTCTGGCTGCCGCGAAGCTCTGTCGCTAGGAGGGGTGTGTGTTTCCTGACGACCGGCGTTCCTGTTGCTCGCACCGGTGACGCTGGCGGTCAGCTGGCGCCGCTTCTGGCGAGCAACCCAGGGAGGAAGGAAACACACACCCCTCTCTACCGAGTGAGCTTGGTCCCTAGACGCTCAGCGGGGGCGGTCGAGGCCCAGTTCGATGACGCGGGCGGCGATTTGGCGGGGGCGGTCGCGGCCGGCGTCGCCGGGGATGCTGAGCTTGGCGGCGAGGGCGTCGAGGCGGCGCTGGGCGGTGCGCTCGCTGACGTGGAGCTCGGCGGCGATCTCGGCGCGGGTGGCGGGGCGGCCGGCGAAGGCGCCCTCGCTGCGGTAGGGAGCGACGAGGGCGGCGGCGGTCGCGCGCTCCTCCTCGTTGAGGGCAACCGCGGGCTCGCTTGCCGCCACGGTGGCGCCGACGGGCGTCACCGATCCGGTCGAGACTTCCAGCCGGTGGCCGCCGACGATCAGGGTGTCGCCGTCGCGCAGGCGCCGCGGCCGGTCCAGCGACTCCCCGTTGAGAGCGGTGCCGTTGCGGCTGTCGAGGTCGGTTGCCATCAAGACGTCCCCGCGCCGTTCGATCTCCAGGTGGTTCCAGGAAACCGCCTCGTCCTCCAGCACCACGTCGGCCTCAGGTGAGCGCCCGACCACCGTCCGCTCACCGCTCAGCGCCACCGAATGCGGCGCTTCGCCGCTACAAGAAATCCAAAGCCGCGGATCCAACCGCCGGCCGCTCCTAGTACCGGTAGTGGTCGGGCTTGTAGGGGCCGTCTACGGGGACGCCTAGGTAGGCGGACTGCTCGGGGGTGAGCTCGGTGAGGTCGACGCCCAGCGCGGCCAGGTGCAGGCGGGCGACCTTCTCGTCGAGGTGCTTGGGCAGGACGTAGACCCGCGGCTCGCCCGCGTATTTGTCGTCGCGGCCGCCGAAGAGGTCGATCTGGGCGATCACCTGGTTGGTGAAGGAGTTCGACATCACGAAGCTCGGGTGGCCGGTCGCGTTGCCGAGGTTCAGCAGCCGCCCTTCGGAGAGGACGATGATCGCCTTGCCGTTGGGGAATTTCCACTCGTCGACCTGCGGCTTGACGTTGATCCGCTCGGCGTCGGACTCTTCCAGCGCCGCCATTTCGATCTCGTTGTCGAAGTGGCCGATGTTGCCGACGATCGCGTTGTGCTTCATCCGCTTCATGTGCTCGACGGTGATGATGTCTTTGTTGCCGGTGGCGGTGACGAAGATGTCGGCACTGTCGACCACGTCGTCGAGGCGGCGCACCTCGTAGCCCTCCATCGCCGCTTGCAGGGCGCAGATCGGGTCGATCTCGGTGATGATCACCCGCGCGCCCTGGCCGCGGAGGCTGGAGGCGCAGCCCTTGCCGACGTCGCCGAAGCCGCAGACGATGGCGACCTTGCCGCCGATCATCACGTCGGTGCCGCGGTTGATCCCGTCGACCAGCGAGTGGCGGCAGCCGTAGAGGTTGTCGAACTTGGACTTGGTGACCGAGTCGTTGACGTTGATCGCCGGGAACAGCAGGTCGCCGGTCTCGGCCAGCTGGTAGAGCCGGTGGACGCCGGTCGTCGTCTCCTCGGTGACGCCCTTGATGCCGGCGGCGATCCTGGTCCAGCGCTGCGGGTCCTCCTCGAGCGAGCGCTGCAGCGTCTGCAGGACGATCTTGAACTCTTCCGATTCGGCCGAAGCGGGGTCCGGCACCAAGCCGGCCTTCTCGAACTCGACGCCCTTGTGGACGAGCAGGGTCGCGTCGCCGCCGTCGTCGAGGATCATGTTCGGCCCCTCGCCGTCGGGCCACGTCAGCGCCTGCTCGGTGCACCACCAGTACTCCTCCAGCGTCTCGCCCTTCCAGGCGTAGACGGGGATGCCGGCGGCGGCGATCGCGGCGGCGGCGTGGTCCTGGGTGCTGAAGATGTTGCAGCTGGCCCAGCGCACCTCGGCGCCGAGCGCGACCAGGGTCTCGATCAGGACCGCGGTCTGGACCGTCATGTGGAGCGAGCCGGTGATCCGCGCGCCCTGCAGCGGCTGCGTGGCCCCGTACTCCTCGCGGGTCTGCATCAGGCCGGGCATCTCGACCTCGGCGAGGGAGATCTCCTTGCGGCCGAAGTCGGCAAGGCCGATGTCGGCGACCTTGTAGTCCTGGGTCTCGGTTGCGGTCGCGGCGGTAGAAGTCATTGGAGCAATGTACCGTGCCGGTCGTGAGCGTGGCTGAGACGGAGAAGCGGCTCGCCGCCGAGGCAGCGGCGGAGCTGGTCGAGAGCGGGATGACGGTGGGGCTGGGTACGGGCTCGACGGTCGCGCACCTGCTGCCGGCGCTCGCCCGCCGCGGGCTGACCGACATCCGCTGCGTCGCCACCTCGGTCGCGACCGAGGAACAGGCCCGTGAGCTGGGGATTCCGGTCGAGGAGTTCGACCGCCTGCGACGGCTCGACATCGCGATCGACGGCACCGACGAGGTGACGGCGGACGGCTGGTTGATCAAGGGCGGCGGCGGCGCCCACCTGCGGGAGAAGGTCGTCGCCGCGGCGGCCGAGCGCTTCGTCGTCATCGCCGACTCGAGCAAGCCGGTCGAGGCGCTGGGCGGCCCGGTGCCGCTGGAGCTGTTCGGCTTCGGCGCCGCCTCGACCCTGGCGCGGCTCGGCGACGACGTGTCTCTGCGGGACGCGCCGCGCAGTCCCGACGGGGGCGTCATCGCCGACTACCGCGGTGGGGGGCTGGACGATCCGGCGGCGCTGGCGGCGCGGCTGGAGGCGGACCCGGGCGTGGCCGCGCACGGGCTGTTTCCGCCGGAGATGGTCACCGAGGTGCTCGTCGGCAGGGGCGAAGCGGTGGACAGGCTGAACATCAGCCGCGTCTGAATTCGGACACATCGTCACTCGACCCCGCGGATAGGGTGCGCGGGGTCCAGCGACTTCATCAGGAGGGAGACCCGATGACCGACTTCAGCGGGCTGGCGATCGCCGGCCGGATCGCAACCCCGAACGACGCCGACTGGGACCAGGCGCGGATGGCCTGGAACCTCGCCGCCGACCAGCACCCGAGAGCCGTCGCTCTCATCGAGAGCACCGAGGACGCGGCGAAGGTGGTGCGCTTCGCCGCCGAGCACGACCTGCGGGTGACCGCGCAGGGGAGCGGCCACGGCGCCCTTTCGCTGCGCTCGCTGGAGGACACGATCCTGGTCAAGACCGAACGGATGCGCGGCATCGAGGTCGACGCCGAGGCGCAGACGGCGCGGGTGGAGGCCGGGGTGCTGTCGCTGGAGCTGGCCGAAGCGGCAGCAGCGAAGGGGCTGAGCTCGCTGCCGGGCACCTCCCCCGACGTCTGCGTCACCGGCTTCACGCTCGGCGGTGGGCTGAGCTGGCTGGGGCGGCGCTACGGCTTCGCCTGCAATCGGCTGCGGGCGGTTGAGTTGGTGACCGCCGACGGCGAGGCGCGCACAGTCGACGCCGATAACGAGCCCGACCTCTTCTGGGCGCTGCGCGGGGGCGGCGGCGACTACGGCGTGGTGACCGCGCTGCACGTGAACCTGGTGCCGATCGCCGATATCTACGCCGGGGCGCTGTTGTTCCCGGCCGAGGTCGGCGCCGAGGGCGTCCGCGCCTATCGCGAATGGGCGGCGGGCGTCTCCGACGACGTCACCTCGGTGGTCCGCTTCCTGCGACCGCCGGACGTGCCCGACGTGCCCGAGTTCCTGCGCGGCAAAGCTCTGCTGACGATCGACGGCGCCTGCATCGGGGACCAGACCAAGGGTGAAGCCGCCTTCGCGCCGCTGCGCGAGATCGGCGAGCCGATCCTCGACACCTTCGGCCAGATCCCGGCCCCTGGTCTCTGCAAAATCCACATGGACCCCGAGCACCCGGTGCCCGGGCTGGGCCATCATCGCGTCCTGCGCGAGCTCTCCGACGAGGCGATCGACGCCTTCGTCGGCGTCGCCGGGGCGGAGTCCGGCTCGCCGCTGCTGCTGACCGAGATCCGCCAGCTCGGCGGCGCCCTCGGGCGGCCGGACCCGAAGGGTGGCGCCCTCTCCCACCTCGACGCCGACTGGGTGATGTTCGGCGTCGGGATGGTGATGAGCCCGCAGATGGGCGAAGCCGTGGAGGCCGGCCTCGACCGCATCCACGAGGCGATGGAGCCCTGGGCGGCCGACGGCGGCTACTTCAACTTCGCCGACCGTCCCTGCGACACCGACGCGATCCTCCCCCCTGACGTCTGCGCCCGCCTCGCCGAGGTCAAGCGCAAGTGGGACCCCGACTGCCGCCTCGTCGGCAACCACGCAGTCTCACTAGACGCAGCCGCGTAGCCGTGCCTGTCGACGTGGGTTGGCGGCGGAGATCTCGGCGAGCTTCAGGTAAGAGGGGTCGTCCTCGCCGACGAGCCCGGCGACCGCCTTGACCGCGGCCTCGACATCCTCAGGCGTCGCCAGCGCCACCTCCTCTATGTCGCCCCAGTCTCTGGTCCGCGAGAAGAACGACTTGAAGATCACCAGCGAGGCGCAGTCGAGGACGGGTATCTGAGTCCCCTGCAGATCCACCCATACCACCCCGTTGGCGACCTCGTCATGCAACGGCAGATTGTTGAGGAAGACGTCGACCGGGACGCCATCCCAAAAGAGGCGCGTCTGACCGTCGCGGATGGCTTTGTCCACGTCGTCCTCCTCCACTCGTACCCCCTCTGGAAGGGCCGCGAGGACCTCAGCCGCTTTTCCGGCGTCGACAAATACGTTGACATCGAGGTCACGGGTGCCGCGTGGCTCCTGAACGCAGTAGGCAAGCGCGATGGCACCGCCGAAGGCGTGGGGCAGAGAATTTGCTTTCAGCGCTGCATGGATCGCCAAGAGCTTCTCGACGAGCTCGGCATTCATGCCGAACCGGCTTTGGCGAGCCGATCTTTTAGCGGCGGATACGCCATTTCCGCCCGCGGACGGTAGGGAAGTGCCTCGGCCAGACCAAGCACCTGATTAAGGATCCTTCCCGCCCGCTTCGGATCGACCGGCGGCTTTCGTTTCTCGGCTCCCAGCCTCACCCCACCTGCTGCGGCAATTCGCAGCAGCGCCTCGGCCCCGGGCTCGCGATGCCCTTTCAGGTAGGCGTTCAGAACGGAGCGCGGCAACCCGGCGCGACGGGCGAGCTCAGCTTGGCTCAGTCCACTTTGCTCAAGAACATCCGCGATCAACGCTCTCGCAGACATGGGAATATGTTAGCGGATCCGCTAACCCCTGTGAGCAGTGGCTTCATCAGCGATCACAAGGATGTCCTCGTTGCGCACTCGCCCGGCGGGGATCGAGGCGTCGCCGGCCAGGAGCTTCTGCAGGGGGTCGCGCTTGTCGGCGCCGGTGACGAGCCAGACGATGCGGCGGGCCTCGGCGAGGGCGGGGTAGGTGAGGGTCATGCGCTTGTGGCCCTGGTAGGCGGTGCCGGTGATCGCGACGCGGCGGTCGGTCACGTCGAGGACCGGGTCGTCGGGAACCAGGGAGGCGGTGTGGCCGTCGGGGCCGAGGCCGAGGTGGACGAGGTCGAGGCGGTCGGGCAGTGTCGATTCGTATTCGCGGGCGGCGGCGTCGAGGTCGCGCTGGGTGACGGGCATCGGCCGCAGCGTCGACTGGTGGGCCATCGAGAGGCCGAGCACCATGTGGGTGAGGTTGCGGTCCGGGCTGCCGGGGGCGTCGACCCGCTCGTCGACCTGGAAGAGCTCGGTCTGCTCCCAGGGCATCTCCTCCAGCTCGCCGAGGATCGCCAGCATCGCCCAGGGCGAGCGGCCGCCGCTCATCGCCATCGCGAAGCGGCCGCGCTCGGCGATGGCCTCGGCGCCGGCGGCCGCGATCAGCTCCGCCGCGCGCCGCGAGGCGGCCTTCTCGTCCCCGGCCACCTCGAGCTCTATCGCCATCGCGAATCAGTCTTTCTTCTCGTCGTGCCCGCCGAACTGCTTGCGCATTGCCGAGAGCACTTTGTCGCCGAAGTCTCCGAGTCCACGTGAGTAGAAACGCTCGTGCAGCGCCGTCGTCAGGACCGGGGTCGGAACTCCCTCGTCGATTGCCGCAATTGCCGTCCAACGGCCCTCGCCGGAATCGGAGACGCGGCCGGCGAAATCGCTCAGATCGGCGGATTCCTGCAGCGCCGCCGCAGTCAGATCGAGCAGCCAGGAGCCGATCACGCTGCCGCGCCGCCAGACCTCGGCCACCTCGGGCAGGTCGAGGTCGTACTGGTAGTACTCGGGGTGGTCGAGCGGCGCCGTCTCGGCGTCGGCCTCGCGCTGCACCTTGCCGGCGTTGGCGTTCTTGAGGATGTTCAACCCCTCGGCATAGGCGGCCATGATCCCGTACTCGATCCCGTTGTGGACCATCTTCACGAAGTGGCCCGCCCCGTTCGGGCCGCAGTGCAGGTAGCCGTTCTCGGCGGGCGTCGGGTCGCCGTCGCGCCCCGGCGTCCGCTCCGCCGCCTCTACCCCCGGCGCCAGGCTGGCGAAGATCGGGTCGAGCCGCTCGACCGCGCGGTCCGGCCCGCCGATCATCAGGCAGTAGCCGCGCTCCAGCCCGAAGACGCCGCCGCTGGTGCCGCAGTCGACGTAGTCGATCCCCCGCTCGCCGACCCGCTCAGCCCGGCGGATGTCGTCGCGGTAGTAGGAGTTGCCGCCGTCGATGATCGCGTCGCCGCTCTCCAGCACCGCGGCGACGGCGTCCACCGTCTGCTCGGTGATCTCGCCGGCCGGGACCATGATCCAGACCGAGCGCGGCGCGCTCAGCTTCGCGGCCAGATCCTCCAGCGAGGAAGCGCCCTCGGCGCCCTCGCTCGCCAGCTGCGAGACCGCGTCGGGGTTGACGTCGTAGGCGACGATCTTGTGGCCGTCGCGCATCAGGCGCCGGGCCATGTTGGCCCCCATCCGACCGAGCCCGACGATTCCGAGTTCCATAAGTCCTCCGCAGGTAGGGGTGGCTGGAGCGGCGCTGCCCGGCCATCGTACTTTCAGCGGTAGCCTGCCGCGCATGGGCAAGGCCGCCAACCACGCCGACAAGGCCGCCGACGTACTGGCGATCTTCGGCATCAGCGGCGACCTGGCGAAGAAAATGACCTTCCGGGCGCTCTACCGCCTGGAGGAGCGCGGGAAGCTCGACTGCCCGATCGTCGGCGTCGCGATCGACGATTGGGATGACGAGAAGCTGCGCGAGCACGCCCATGAGGCGATCGGCGCCAGCGTCGGCCAGCCCGACGAGGACGTCTTCGATCGCCTCGCCGCGCGGCTCAGCTACGTGCAGGGCGACTACGCCGACCCCGGCACCTTCGAGCGCGTCGGCAAGGCGCTCGGCGAGGCCGAGCAGCCGGTCTTCTACCTGGAGATCCCGCCGTCCCTGTTCGCCACCGTCGTCCAGGGCCTCGGCAAGGCGGGCCTGGCCGAGAACGCGCACGTGGTGATCGAGAAGCCGTTCGGGCACGACCTCGAATCGGCCCGCGAGCTCAATGCCGAACTGCGCGCCGTGTTGCGCGAGGAGCAGATCCTCCGCATCGATCACTACCTCGGCAAGGAGCCGGTGATGGACATCACCTACCTGCGCTTCGCCAACTCGATGCTGGAGCCGGTCTGGAACCGCGAGCACGTCTCCCACGTGCAGATGACGATCGCCGAGGACTTCGGCGTCGCCGACCGCGGCCGCTTCTACGACGCGGTCGGGGCGATGCGCGACGTGATCCAGAACCACGCCCTGCAGGTGCTCGGGATCGTCGGCATGGAGCCGCCGACCGGCAACCACCCCGACAGCGTCCGCGACAAGAAGCTGGAGTTCTTCAAGGCGGTGCGGGCGGCCGATCCGAAACGCTACGTGCGCGGCCAGTACGAGGGCTACCTGGAGGTGAAGGACGTGGCGCCGGACTCGACCACCGAGACCTTCGCGGCGATCGAGCTGGAGGTTGACAACTGGCGCTGGGCCGGGGTGCCGTTCTTCGTCCGCGCCGGCAAGTGCATGCCGGAGAAGGTCAGCGAAGTGACCGTCTTCTTCAAGCGGCCGCCGCGGCTCGGGGTCGGCCGCGGCAAGACGCCGGAACCGAACCAGATGACGATCCGGATCGAGCCGGAACCGGGCGCGCGCACTCGCCTCTACGCGAAGCAGGCCGGCGAGGAGGCCTTCCAGGCGGCCGACCTCGAGGTCCTGTTCGAGAAAAAGCCGGGGGAGGACCCGGAGCCCTACGAGCGCCTGCTCGGCGACGCGATCGCCGGCGTGCACCAGCTCTTCACCCGCCAGGACGCGATCGAAGAGACCTGGCGCGTGGTCCAGCCGCTGCTCGACGATCCGGGCCCGGTTCATCCGTACGAGCGGGGAACTTGGGGACCGCAGGAGGCTCAGGCGCTGACCCGCGGCACCGGACAATGGTCACAGCCGTGGCTTCCGTCCGACTGATTCCCTAGCGGCATGCTAGGTTTTCGGGCGTCCTAATTAGGGCAACCTAATCTGTATCCCTCCTTCAGGAGACCAACCACCCGGATGATCCCCACTTTCGTCATCACCTTGCGAGAGGGCGTCGAGGCCTCGCTGATCATCGGCATCATCGCCGCGTTCCTGGTCAAGGAGGGACGGCGCGACGCGATGCGCCAGATGTGGCTGGGGATCGGGATCGCGGTTGCGCTCTGCGCGGGCGTCGCCGTCGCCCTGCGGGTGATCGGCCAGGATCTGCCGGACAAAGGCCAGGAGAGCCTGGAGACGGTGGTCAGCCTGATCGCGGTCACCGCGGTCACCTACATGATCGTCTGGATGCGGCGCCATGCCCGCGGGATCAAGGCAGAACTGCAGGGCGAGGCAGCCTCGGCCCTGGCCGCGGGCTCGACGATGGCGCTGGTCGGGATGGCCTTCCTCGCCGTCGTGCGCGAGGGCTTCGAGACCTCGGTCTTCCTCCTCGCCGCCTTCAACGACGCGACCGACACCACCGCCGCCGGGGCCGGCGCGGTCCTCGGGCTGGTCGCGGCCGTCGCGATCGGTCTCGGCCTCTACCGCGGCGGCGTCCGCATCAATCTCACCCGCTTCTTCCGCTTCACCGGCCTCGTCCTCGTCTTCGTCGCCGCCGGCCTGTTGGCGACCGCCGCCCACACCGCCCACGAGGCCGGCTGGATCCACAGCTTCCAGGCCCAGGCGCTCAACCTCTCCTGGCTGGTCCAGCCGGAAACGGTCTCCGGCTCGCTGCTGACCGGGATGCTCGGCCTGCAGCCGACCCCGACCGTGATCGAGGCGACCGTCTACCTCGCCTACGCGATCCCGATGGCGCTCTACGTCCTCTGGCCGCAGGGCATGCGGCCATGGCGCCGCCGCGAGCAGCTTCGCTCGTCGCGTTCGAGCGGTCGCATCGGCGCCGCCGAGAGCGCCGCTTAGCGCACCCTCTCCGCTGGCCCTCCCACGCGCGAAAGAAAGTGCGCCAGTCCTTTGTGCCGGATACCGACACAAAGGACCGGCGCACTTGCTATTCCGATTGGATCTGTCGGTATTGGTTAGGGTGCCCTAATTCTCGTCCAGAAGCGCTCGAAAGGAGCACCTGAAGAAATGGCCCGCAAGCACCTGTTGACCACCCTCTGCGCCGCGCTGGCCCTTGTCTCCGCCCTCGCCCTCACTGCCTGCGGGTCGAGCGAAGACCCGCCTGCGAACGCGAAGAAGATCGCCTTCAAGCTGACCGACGCCGGCTGCGAGCCGCACGACGCGACGGTGCCCGCCGGCCCGGTCGCCTTCGAGATCGAAAACGCCGGCACTTCGCGGGTGACCGAGATGGAGATCATGGACGGCGAAGAAGTTCTCGGCGAGGAGGAGAACATCACTGACGGGCTCGACGGCAGCTTCTCGGCGACGCTCGCGGCCGGCAAGTACACGATTTACTGTCCGGGCGGGTCAGACGAGCGGGGGACGCTGACCGTCACCGGTAAGGGACGGTAGGAGCTCCGGCCGGCGGGTCCTGTCTCCGATTTTGGGCTCTCCCTTCCGGGAGAGTCCTCAAAATCGTCGCCACCCGCCGGAGGGGCGCCTAAGGTGGCCGTCCGATGACCGCTGAGGAAAGAGCTGATCAGCTGCTGGGCGAGCTTGGTTACGCCGAGTGGCGGACCGGGCAGCGGGAGGCGGTCGTCGCTGCGCTGGAGGGGCGCGACTCGCTGATCGTGATGCCCACCGGCGGGGGCAAGAGCCTCTGCTACCAGCTGCCAGGGCTGGCTACGGAGGAGCTGACGATCGTGGTCAGTCCGTTGATCGCGCTGATGCGGGATCAGTGGGAGCGGCTGAACCGGCAGGAGCGGGCGGTGGCGATGATCTGCTCGGGGATGGAGGACTGGGAGGTGAGCTCGGCGCTCGGCCAGATCCGCGAGGGCGCGCGGATCGTCTACTGCTCGCCGGAGCGGTTCGGCTCCAATGTCTTCCTCAAAGCGCTCTCGCACCGGACGGTCGACCTGATCGCGGTCGACGAGGCGCACTGCGTCTCCGAGTGGGGGCACGACTTCCGGCCCGACTACCTGCGCCTGCCCGAGGTCGTGCAGCGGCTGGGGCGGCCGACGGTGATGGCCTGCACGGCGACGGCAACGGTGCCGGTCGCGCGCGAGATCGCCTCGCGCTTCGGGATGCAGGACCCGCTCCAGGTCCGCTCCGGCTTCGACCGTCCCAACCTCTCCTTCGACGTCGTCGCGCTCGAGGGCACGGGCTCGATGGCGCGGCGACAGGCGCTGCTTGAGGCCGGCCTCGCAGACCCCGCCAACCGGCCGGCGATCGTTTACTGCGGCACCCGCAAGCAGACCGAAGAGGTGGCGGCCGATCTGCGCGATAGCGGGATCGCCGCGGTCGCCTACCACGCCGGCCTCGAGCCCGAGCACCGGACGGCGATCCAGGAACGCTTCATGGCCACCGACAGCGGCGTCATCTGCGCCACCAACGCCTTCGGCATGGGCGTCGACAAGCCCGACGTGCGCTCGGTCTGGCACGTGACGATCCCGACCAGCGTCGAGGCCTACTACCAGGAGGCGGGCCGCGCCGGGCGCGACGGCCTGCCCGCGCGGGCGACGATGCTGGCCCTGAAGACCGACCTCGGCCGCCTCGTCCGCTTCAACGAACAGCGCGCCGGCGACCCCGAGCTGGCGATCGCCCGCAAGCGCGGCTGGCGCGCCTACCACGCCATCAAGGCCTTCATATACGGCACCGACTGCCGCCGCCGCGCCCTCCTCGACCACTTCAGCGACCGCACCGCCGGCGCCCCCCTGGAGCGCTGCTGCGACGTCTGCGACCTGCTCGACTGGCTGCCGGACCCGGAGACCGTCGCCGTCCGCGGCTCAAAGCGGACCGCCCCCAAGGTCCCCGCGCCCAGCATCTCCCCCGCCGACGAGCCCCTCTTCGAGGCCCTGAAAGCCTGGCGCCTCCAAGCCGCCGCCGACAAACCCGCCTACACCGTCGCTCACAACAAGACCCTGACCGCAATCGCCGCCACCCGCCCCAGCGACGAGGACGCCCTGGTCGCGATCAGCGGCATCGGCCCCAGCTTCGTCGAAAAGTACGCGTCTGAAGTACTGGCGCTCGTCGCCGAGCACAGCTCCGCCTTGAGCGAGGCGGCCTAAAGCGCAATCCGGGCTTGGGAAATCCCCGCGGCACCACCTCGACGATGGCGAGGTTTGTGATGGTGACGCCGATGCCTGCGGGGAGAAGGCGCGGCGCCTTGGGGCTGGGTGCCAGGAGGCGGACCCGAACTGGAGCCTCCCGGACAAGACATCGTCATAAACGCGGACGCTCCACCCCCCACCACCGGCTTTTCCCATTCGGTCGTGTCTTCGCTTGGAACCGCTGAGGCCGCGACCACCCGGAAGTAGTAGGTGGTCCCCGGCTTCAGGCTCACCCCCGCCTTTTCGAGATCCAGCGAAACCGCTTCGCCTTCACCTGAGGAGATGTGGCCGATCGGGAGCGCCGATGCCGATTCTGGCCCGATGCAGGGAAGGAAAGGCCCCGAGCTGGGTGGCGGTGGGCAGAAGATTTCGTCGGCGAATTCGCTCGGCTGCGTGGAGATCTGGAACTGGTAGTAGGCGCCGGCGGCAGCGCTGCCGGGGTCGATCTTCGCTTCGAGGGTGGCGTCGGTGGCGGTTATCGCGGAGGCCCCCCCGCTTGTGATCGAGGGGGGAACTGCGGCGGCACGTGCCGGCGTGCAGACGGCGAGGAAAAGAAGGCATGCACTCACAATGGCCTTGGAGCCTCGCCACATACCCAAAGTATACCTGAGTATTCCCAATTTCCAAGCCCCTTGGACGTGGGGTGACCTCTAGGTTTAGGGTATATGATACCGAAACTCTTCGTCTATCTAGTCCACCGATCGATCCGGTTGTTGTTGTCGTCGATCCAGACATTGCCCTTCCGGTCGACCGCCACGCCGACCGGATATTCCATCTGTTCGCTGCCCGAGCCGAAGCTGCCGAATTTGGTCACGAATTCGCCTCTTTCGTTGAAGACCTCGACGCGGTCGTTGAGGGCGTCGGGGACCCAGATGTAGCCGTTGGCGTCGACGGCGAGGCGCTTCGGTTCGAAGACCTGGCCGTTGCCTGAGCCACGGGAGGCGAAGCTCTTTACGAATTCGCCTTTTTCGTTGTGCTCTTCGATCGCGCCGGTTTCGTTTTCGTTGTCGGTCCAGACGTTGCCGTTGGCGTCGACGGCGACCCCGATCGGATTGGTGCCGGTGCTGAACTGGAGGACGTATTCGCCTTTTTCGTTGAACTTCTCGATGCGTTTGTTGCCGCTGTCGGCGACCCAGACGTTGCCTTTGGAGTCGACCGCGAGGTTCTTCGGCGTCGTGAACTGGCCGTTGCCGGTGCCTTTGGTCCCGAACTGACTCAGGTATTCGCCTTTTTCGTTGAACTTCTCGACCCGGTTGTTGCCGGTGTCGACGATCCAGATGTTGCCTTTCGAGTCGACGGCGGCGCCGCGCGGCTGGTTGAACTGGCCGTTGCCGGTCCCGAAGCTGCCGAACTGGCTCAGGTAGGTGCCGCTTTCGCTGAAGATCTGAACGCGGTTGTTGCCTTCATCGGGGACGACCAGGTTGCCGTTCGTCGGGTTGACGGCGATCCCGGTCGGCTGATTGAACTGGCCGTTGCCGGTGCCCGAGCTGCCGAAGTTGCTCGAGAAGGTGGGGGGCCAGGGGCTGGTTAGCTTCCAGTGATCCACCCGGTTGTTGTTGTCGTCGATCCAGATGTTCCCCCGAGGATCGACCGCCACGCCGACCGGGTAGTTCATCTGTTCGGCGCCCGAGCCGAAGCTGCCGAATTTGGTCACGAATTCGCCTTTGCTGTTGAAGACCTCGACGCGGTCGTTGGCGGCGTCGGGGACCCAGATGTAGCCGTTGGCGTCGACGGCGAGGCGCTTCGGTTCCAGGACTTGGCCGCTTTCCGAGCCGCGTTTGACGAAGCTCGTCACGAACCCGCAGCTTTCGTTGTGCTCTTCGATCGCGCCGGTTTCGTTTTCGTTGTCGGTCCAGATGTTGCCTTTGGTGTCCGCGAAGACGCCGATCGGGTTGGTGCCGGCGCTGAACTGGCAGACGTATTCGCCTTTTTCGTTGAACTTCTCGACCCGTTTGTTGCCGCTGTCGGCGACCCAGACGTTGCCTTTGGAGTCGACCGCGAGGTTCTTCGGCGTCGTGAACTGACCGTTGCCCGTTCCTTTGGTGCCGAACTGGCTCAGGTATTCGCCTTTTTCGTTGAACTTCTCGACCCGGTTATTGCCGGTATCGATAACCCAGATGTTGCCTTTGGAGTCGACGGCGGCGCCACGGGGCGAGGTGAACTGGCCGTTGCCGGTCCCAAGGCTTCCGAACTGGCTCAGGTATTCGCCTTTTTCGTTGAAAACCTCGACCCGGTTGTTGCCTTCGTCGGGAACGACCAGATTGCCATTGAGCGGGTTGACCGCGATGCCGGTGGGTTCGCTGAACTGGCCATTGCCGGTGCCGGTGGAGCCGAAGTTGCTCGAGAAGGTGGGGGTCAACGCAGCGGTGGTGAAGGTCACGTCTTTCCCGTTGCTCGTGCCGCCGCCCGTAGCCTTGATCCGGAAGTGGTAGGTCGTGTTTGGCAGCAGCCCGGTGATGACGAAGCCCTTGGCGACTGCCGTGGTCCCTGAGCCGGCACTTTCTGCCGGAACCGGCACGGTGGTTCCATAGGAGATGCTCGTGCCGTATTCGAACTGATCGGTCGTTGAGACGCCGTTGGGATTGACGGTCCCGTGGAGAATTGCTTCGGTCGCCGTAACGCCGGTAGCCGCTTCGGTAACTACGGTGGGCGGGTTGCTCGTCGTCGTGAAGGTGTGATCTTCGCCGGTGGTCGTGCCGGTGCTGTTGACCTCGGCCACCCGGAAGTGATACGTAGTGCTGGGCGCCAAGCCCGTAAGCAGCTTGCTGGCCGCCACATTAGCGACACCGGAACCGGCGCTGACTTCGGCCGTTTTCGACCCATAGGATTTGGTGGTGCCGTATTCGAAGTAGTAGCTGGAGGAGAGGGCCTCCGGGTTTACGGTGCCACCCACGGTGGCTTCGCTGCTTTTGATGCCGGTGGCGGAGCCGGTGATCGCGTATGCATGCGGTGGTTCGGGATCGGAGCTCGCACAGCTGTTGAGGTGATCGTCGTACAGATCTTGAGCGTAGGCTCCAGACGGAAGTTCGAAGTCCGGAAGCGACTGGCAAATGTCGGCGATCTCCGAAAGGCCGGCCAGCCAAGACGAACTCGTCAGGCTGGGTTCAGGATTGGTAGCGGCCTCAGAGTACTCGTGAGAGGAGCTCTTCGAGGTCTTGAAGACAGGATTTTTGCTCGGATTGCCGGTTTCGATGCAGCCTTCGCTCAGCGGCGGATCCCCTTGATAGGGAACGAAGTCATAAACGCTGCCGGCAGTGACTTTGCCACTGGCGACGGTCACCCCGTGATAGGCGCAGAAACCTTCGATGAACCCCGCAGCGTAGGTCGATCCTGGCGCCGTCACCACAAGGAATTGAGCGTTCTTTTCTGCTTTCCAGCCATTGGCGTTGATTGCGCGCTGTACCTCTTCTTCCACTCCGAGTTCGCTGACAGAACTCGGCGCGCCTACGCTTTCGTCCACCCATGAAGCGGTTGAAACGCTCGACGAGATCCGTCCCGTCGAATCGAAATACTGGGTCAGGATCCCCTGGTAGGAGCTCCCGCTCAACCCTTCGAAGAGTTTCAGCAGCATTGCCTTTACTTCTTTGCCTTTTTCCCCGGTGTTGAAGTTCGAGCCCCAAAGCACAAGGAACACCTTCGGCGTGTGCTGAACACCGTTACCTGATTCGTGGTACACGAGCGGCCCCCCTTCGCCTTCGCCCACCACGCCGAGGTCTTCGAGCGAATAGGCCGATTTAGCGAGGGTTTCCGGCTCGAAGTGGATCTTCCGTCCTTTCGCCCATTTCGGCGGATTAGCAAGTCCGGTTTTCAGTTGTTCTTCGTTACATGGGCCTGAGCAGGCCGCAGAAGCACGTGCGGGGAGGAACGCTCCTGTCGCAGTCAGGATGGCCGCGACGACTCCCGCACAGAAGATCCAGGTAAATCGCTGTTGACGAACATCGAGACTCCCGAACTGCGCCGATCCACCGATGAGCATCGGATTTACGCCTCCTGAATGGTTTATGGGGCGATAGCACTCGACCAGCAATCCAAGGCCGATGCAAGAGTAAAATTGAGTAATTTAACAAACCATGGTGTTAACTACCACGCCTCAACGCGGCTGGCGCTGGAGGGTCGGCAACGTCACCTGGAGGTGGGAGATGTTGACGGTGAAGGGGAAGTTGCTGGGTTGGTAGTAGGGGGCGTCGCGGCCCAGGAGTTGGAGCTCGACTTTGTGGTGCTTGGCGAAGTGGTAGCCGTTGCCGTGAAGCTGGAGGGCGATTAGGCCGGATTGGGAGGGTTCGAGGGCGTAGACGCCGCGGTCTACTAGGAGCTGGGTGCCTTCGGGGGAGACGTCCCAGAGGCGGGCGTCGATCTGGCCGTACTGGCCGATGCTGGAGATGCGGGCCTCGATGGTGGGCCGGCCGAGCATGGTGAAGCCGCGTTTGACCGCTCGGAAGTAGGCGACGGTGTTTTCCTCGGGCGTGAAGGGGATCGTCTTGCAGGCTTCTTTGGTGCCGAAGACGGGGTCGAAGGCGCGCGCGACTTCGGCGTTGCCGCCGCTGGAGGTGAACTGGTGGGCATCGTTGCCGCCGAAGCGGAAGGCGCCGGGGTGCAGCGCCCCCCAGGAGGTCGCTTTGAACGGCCCGCCGTCGGGGGCGCTGAGGGGGCAGGTGGTGGTGAAGGCGGTGACCAGGCCCGGCGCCGGCGCCTTCTTCTTCGCTCCCAGCAGGTGGGCGGCGAAGAACCGCGCCGCCTGGTCGTTGAAGTAGTGGTTGAGGCCGGGCTTGTTGGAGCCGCGGCTGTGGCCGAGGTCGCCGAGCTGGAGGGCGACCGGCGCCTGACCGCGCGGGTAGAGGGAGCGCACGTACGAGTACACCCGCAGGCCCTGCTCGATCGGGAACAGTTCGTCGGTGAAGCCGCTCTCGATCAGCAGCGGCGCCGGCTTGGGGGCGCCCTTCAGGTAGTGCAGCGCGTAGGCGCCGTTGTTGCGGTAGATCCCCTTCAGCGCCGCTCGCGCTTCCGCTGACAGCGGCTGGCCGGCGTCGATGTAGGCCTTGTCCTGGGTGATGTTCGCGCTGGCGTCGGTGCAGGGGAAAGAGGCGGGGGCGCCGCCGCAGTAGTAGCCGCTGATCACCCCGGTCAGATAGAGGCCGTTGAGGTAGCTGGAGATCGGCACGCCGAAGGGATGCAGGCTCTGTTCGGGCCCCGCCACCTTCCAGTCCTTGAAGCGGCCGTTGGGGATCAGCGCCGAGACCAGGTCCGACCAGGGCCAGCGCGGGTAGGCGGCGGTGATTTCCATCCGCTTGCCGTCGGGGCTGCTCCAGGGCCGCAGCTTCCCCTTCGGGGTGCGGATCTTGTTTCGCAGGAAGGCCAGCTCCATGCTCTGGCCGCCGCCGTAGGAGATGCCGGTGACGCCGATGTCGCGCGGCCGCACCACCCCTTCGTCAGCCAGCAGCCCCAGCAGGTACTGGGTGTCGCGGGCCTCGTAGCGGCTGTCGGCGAGGCGGATGTAGCCGGCGGCGCAGGGGCCGGAGTGGTCGCCGCCGGGCCCACCGCCACAGGAGTTGCCGAAGCCGCGGGCGGTGTAGTTGACGACCGCGTATCCATGCTGCGCGTAGAAGACGTTGTTGTAGCGGTAGATCGTCGAGCCGTTGCCGGCTTCTTCGGGCGCCGGGCCGAGCGGGCTGGTCGTCTCGAAGCTGGTCTTGTCGCCGCCGAAGCCGTGCAGCATCACGATCGTCGGGAACGGCCCCTTGCCCTTTTCCGGCAGCGTCACGTCAACGTCGAGCGGCACCCCGTCGAAGGAGGGGACGCGGGAGGCGAGGTCGGGCGTCGGGCAGAAGCGGACGCCGTTCTCGGGGACGCAGGCGTGGCCGAAGGGAGCCGCGGCCGAGCCGGCCGCGGGCGCAGCCCAGATCAGCGCGCCGAGCGCAACCGCGATTGCAGCAACCCACCTTGGACCCTGGCCCCACTTCACTACTTGCGAGCATACGCACCTCGTGTCGCGGGCTTTCGAGGGGACGCCCCCGCCCGCGCACAGGATGTACCCACACGGATGATCGAGTTGGCGAAAATCCGGGCCGCTGCCGCGGTCTTCTGCCTGGCCGCGCTGCTGGGGTCACTCGCCTTCGCCGCCCCGGCCGCCGCCAACCTGCTGCTGCCGCCCGGCAACAAGGTCTACTTCGGCGTCTCCGACACCGGCAACATGGCCGACTTCGGCCACTTCGCCGCCGCCGTCCACAAGCACCCGCCGGTGATCGAGTCCTTCCGCACCTGGGGCAGCGACTTCCACGGCTCGATCGAGCGCTGGGAGACGGCGCGGGCGCGGCCGATGATCCACATCACCACCGCCGACGCCACCGACGGCCACGAGATCCTCACCCCGCGGGCGATCGCCGACGGCGCCGGCGACGACTACCTGGTCCGCCTCAACCACCTCTTCTGGGCGAAGAAGATGCGCGCCTACGTGCGCCCACTGGGGGAGCCGAACCGCTGCCTCAACGTCTATGCCTCCTACGGCTGCGCCGGCGAACCGCGCGACGCCGCCCACGAACCGCGCTGGTACCGGCTCGCCTTCCGGCGCATCTACGTGATCGTCCACGGCGGCGGCAAGCTGGCGGTGATCGACCACCGCCTCGCCGCCGCGGGGCTGCCGCCGCTGAACAGCAGCGTTGCCGGGCTGCCGGCGGCGCCGGTGGCGATCGTCTGGAGCCCGCTGCCGGCCGGCTCGCCGACGACGCCGCAGAACCGGCCGCGCAACTTCTATCCGGGCTCGAAGTGGGTCGACTGGGTGGGGACCGACTTCTACGCGTCCTATCCGGAATGGAGCGCCCTCACCGGCCTCTACCGGCGCTACTCGAACAAGCCCTTCGCCCTGACCGAGTGGGGCGTCGAAAACGGCGACGATCCGAGCTTCGTGCGCCGCCTCTTCACCTGGGTCGAACGGCACCGGCGCTGCCGCATGCTCGTCTACTACCAGGACTTCGGCAGCACCAGCAGCTACCGGCTGCAGAACTACTCGCAGAGCCTCGGCGTCTTCCGCAACCGCATCCACTCTCCCCGCTTCCCGCCCTTCGCGGTCGGCTTCCCGCGGCTGCCCCCGCCGCCGCCGGGCGGCGTTGCCGCCGGCTGAGGCGCGCCGGGCCGGGGGGCTCAGCGACGGGAGCTGCCGGGACCGTCGACGAGGACCACCTCGCCGCTGTAGCCGGTGAAGTTGCGGATCAGCTGCCCCCAGCGCAGGACGACCGGCGCCGGCGCGCGGTAGCGCAGCAGCGTCATCCGTCCCACGGTGCGCCGTTCGACCTGGCGGAAGCTCGGCGGCAGCGAGCGATGGCGGCGCGGCGGCGGCCGGCCGCTGACCACGTCGACTTCGGCGAGCGGCACCGCTTCTTCGCCCCAGTGCTTGAACTGCACCTGGCGCTGGCCGCGCGGCAGGTAGAAGGAGAGCGGTTCGCCGCCCTGCGCGTAGGCGACGATCGCCCGCGGGCGACCCTTGGACGGTCCGATCGCGGCGGCGACGCTGCGCCAGTCTTCCCGCTGCAGGGCGGGCCGGAAGTCGGCGTATACGCAGAAGGCGAGCCAGTAGCCGGCGAGGAGGACCCCGACCGCCAGGCCGAGCCGGCCGCTGCGGGGTGCCGCGATCGCGATCGCCGCCACCAGTCCCAGCGGGATCAGGGCGGGCAGCAGGTTGCGCCCGAGCACGAAGTCCTGCCCGAACGCGACGAAGAGCAGCGCCAGCAGGATCGCGCCGACGCCGATCGCCGCGGCGAGCGCGGCGCCCTGCTTGTCTCGCTCGCCCCCGCGCCAGAGCAGCAGGGCAACCGCGGCGAGGCAGAGGACGAGCGGGAGCGCCGCGTGCTTGAGCAGCGCTTCTTCGCCGGCGAGGAAGGAGATCCCCGCCGCCCGCAGGCGCCCGCCGAGCGGGGAGGCCGCGATCCAGCTGTTGTTCTTGCCCGCCGCCTGGTGGAGCGCGATCGGACTCAGCGCCAGCCCTGCGGCGGCGATCGCGGCCAGGGCCCAGACGACGCGGCGCAGCGGCCGCGCCTGCAGGAGGAGGAGGGCCGCCTCGATCGCGATCGGGAAGACCGCGAAGTAGTGCGTCGCCAGGGCCAAGGCCGAGAAGGCCGCCCACCAGGCGAGGTCCCGCCGCGAGCCGCTGCGGCGGGCGCGGAGGAAGAAGAGGAGCGCGGCGGTCGAGAACAGGACCAGCAGCGCGTAAGCGCGGGCGTCCTGCGAGTACCAGACCAGGAGCGGGTTGACGGCGACGAGCGCCGCGATCGCGACGCCGGTGCGGCGGCCGACGAGCTCCCGCCCGGCCAGCGCCGCGACCGGCACCGTCGCCACCCCGAACAGCGCCGAGAGCGAGCGCAGGCCGACTTCGCGGACGCCGAAGAGGTGGGACCAGCCCCAGGCCAGCAGGTAGTAGAGCGGCGGCGTCGACTCGCCGGTCCAGACCCGGTGCATCGTCCCCGCCAGGCTCGCGACCAGCACCCGGCCGGCGGTCACCGCCTCGTCGTGCCGGTAGCTCTGCAGGCCGAGGGTCGAGAAACGGATCGCCGCCGCGAGGGCGGTGAGGCCGACCACAGACCAGAAGAACCAGCGGCCCCTTACCCTCTCGGTCAAATCGTGGCCTCCCTCGGATTGCGAGATGCGGGTCTCCGGCAGCGGCCGGCAGCCTCGGAAAGGTACTGGCACCTGTGGCTGCTGGGGGGGATCGTCGCTCTCGGCGCCGTCCTGCGCTTCGCCACCATCGACCTGCAGAGCTACCGCTACGACGAGGCGGTGACGGTCGCCCGCGTCCTCCACCCCAGCCTCTTCGCGACCTTCTCGGAAGTCCCCCACAGCGAGTCGACGCCGCCGCTCTACTACCTCGTCGCCTGGTTCTGGTCGCGGCCGTTCGGGACCGGCGAGGTCTGGATGCGCTCGCTCTCGGCCCTCGCCGGCACCGCCACGATCGCCGTCGTCTACCTCGGCGCGGTGGCGCTGCCGCTGCCGCGGCGGATCGGGCTGATCGCGGCGGCGATGATCAGCGTCAGCCCGGTGATGATCTGGTTCTCGCAGGACGCCCGCGCCTACGCGCTGGTCGTGCTGCTGACCGCCCTCTCCTTCCTCTTCTTCGCCCGCGCCCGCCGCAGCGGCTCGCGGCGGGACCTCGCTTGGTGGGCCGCCTTCTCGGCGCTGGCGCTCGCCACCCACTACTTCGCCGGCTTCGTCGTCCTCGCCGAGATCGCGGTGCTGCTGGCGGGGCCCTACCGGCGGGCGGTCGCGGTGGCGATCGTCCCGATCGCGCTGATGGCGGCGCTGCTGGTCCCGATCGCGGCGCAGCAGGCCGAAAACGCCCACGCGGGGTGGATCGCCGAACAGCCGCTCGGCGAACGGCTCGAACGCGCCGGGGCGAAGCTGGTCGGCAACGACAACGGCGACGAGCACGGCAAGCGGCAGACCATCCCGATCCCGCTCGAGGTGCCGGCCGCCCTCGCCCTGGCGGCGCTGGCGCTGCTGCTCTGGCGCGGCGAGCCGGACGAGCGGCGCGGCGCCCGTGTCGCCGCCCTCGTCGGCGGCATCGCCCTGGCGCTGCCGCTGCTGCTCGGCTTCCTCGGCAAGGATTACCTCGACGGCCGCAACCTGCTGCCGGTCTTCGTGCCGCTGATCGTCCTCATCGCCGCCGGCTTCGGCGCCAGGCGGCTGGGCCGCGCCGGCCTGGCGCTGGCGCTGGCCTTCTGCCTCTGCTCGCTCGTCTTCACGCTGGAGATCGACCGGCTGGCGCGCCTGCAGCGCGAGGACCTGCGCAACGCCGCCGCCGAAGTCGGCGCGCTGCGTCCCGGCGAGGTGGTGGTCGCCGATCGCTACGCCACCGGCTGGCCGCTGCGCTACTACCTCGACGCCCGCTCGGCACCGCGGCGGCTGCCACCGCTGACCGAGATCGTCCTTGTCGGCTCGAAGACCGCGGCCGACCGCTCGGCGCGGCGCATCCTCCCCCCGGCCTTCCACCGGGTCGAGTCGAAGGCCGTCTCCTACAACTTCACTTTGACCCGCTACCGCTCTTCCCACCCTGTGCGGGTGCCTTTGCGCCTGCTGCGGCAGGGTGCGCTCGTCGGTGGTGGGCAGCGTGCTGCGGTGCTGGTCGGCTCTTCTTAGCCTTGTGCTTCTTCGTCGGCTGCGGCGCCCTGGCGACGTGCGCCGGCAGCACCTTCGTCTTCGGCTTGATCGGTTCCAGCGCGTTGATGCTCGAGTAGCCGGTCAGGTAGAGGCGGCGGCCGTCGGAGATGATCGGCGTGTAGGTGCCGGTCTTGTAGTGGAAGACCTGCTTGCCGGTTCGCATGTCGTAGCCGTTGGTCGAGCCGTTGGTGAACTCGGCCACGTAGACGGTGTTCCCCACCGCCGAGAGCGAGCCGACCACCTGGCCGCCGGCCGAGCGCGACCAGCGCGTTTCGCCGTTCTTGGCGTTGAGCGCGTAGACGTTGCCGTCGAAGGAGCCGATGTAGACCGTCGGCGGCGTGTCGGCGGTCTGGGCGACGGTCGGCCCGGAGTAGACGTAACCGCCGGTCGAGTGGGTCCAGGCGAGGGCGCCGTTCTGCTGGTCGTAGCTGTAGACGCGGCCGTCGTTGTTGCCGGCGTAGACGCGGCCGAAGGCGAGGGCGGGGGTCGAGTAGAACTCGCCGGTGCCGCCGAAGCCGGGGCCGAGCGAGCCGGACTGCCAGATCAGCTTGCCGCTGCCGGCGTCGACCGCGTTCATATAGCCGCCGTAGTCGCCGACGTAGAGGACGCCGTTGCGGAAGGCCGGTGCCGACTTCACCGGGCCGCCCAGCGGGGTCGCCCAGCGGATGTTTCCTTTGCCGGTGCTGAGCGCGTAGAGGTAGCCGTTTTCGCAGCCGAAGTAGACGGTGCGGCCGAGCACGAGCGGCGAGGACTCGGCGCGGCCGGGCAGCGGCCGTTTCCAGATGATCTTGCCCGTCTTCGCGTCGAGCTTGACGATGTGGCCGGGGACGAGGTTGACGATGTAGAGGCGGCCCCTGCTGTAAGCAGGCGAGGAGGCGTTGAGGCGGCCGATCCGCCGTTCCCACAGCACCTTGCCGGTTTCGGCGTCGAGTGCGAAGGCCATGCCGCTGTTGTTGACGGCGTAGAGCCTGCCGTTCGCGTAGATCGGCGGGAACTCGAGCAGTGGCTTCTCGGTGTAGTGCCAGATCAGCTTGTACGGCGGCTTGATCCCCTTGGCCGGCAGGTAGCGGGTGCGGGCCGGGTTGAGGCCGTAGATCGGCCAGTTGACGGTCTTCGGTTTGGGCGGGGGCTTGGGTGCTTCTTCGGGTTCGAAACTCTGGATCGCTGCCTGGTTGTGGACGTCGGCGGGGCGCTTCAGCAGCTCGTAGGCGACGATCAGGCCGGCGACGCCGACGATCGCGGCGGCGATCAGGCCGATCGCCCAGCGCCTGTGCTCGCGCCAGAGCCGGCGCGGGTGCAGCAGCAGCCGCAGAGCGTCGCGCAGGCGGCCGCGGGCGGTGCGCCCGCCGTCAGCCATTCGCGGCGCGGCGCTCGGACTCTTCGGCGACCCCGCTCAGCAGGGTCTTGATCCCCTGCTTGACGCCGGCGACGACGGCGAAGCCGCCGACCGGCACGGTCGGCGTGGTGTGGACCGCGTAGATCACCTGGGTGCCCTGGTCGAGGGGGGTCAGCTCGACGGTGCCGACGTGGTCGCGGACCGGCAGCCCGGAGAGGACCTTGTACGAGAAGCGACTGGGGCGCTCGTAGGCGATCACCTCCTCGCGCATCGGCGGGCCGACGAGGGTGAGGACGCGGATCGCGCCGAGGCCGTTCGGGGCCGGCTCGCCCTCGCGCTCGATCTCGGCCTTGCGCAGGAGGGTCATCTCGGGGTAGCGCCGGTGGTCGGTGAGGACGTCGAAGACGACTTCGGGCGGGGCGGCCACCTGGCGGACGTATCTGAAGCTCGCCATTCGCCCGGAAAGGCTACGCGAGTGCCCACCTCTGCGGGTCGGTTCCCTCGATCGGCCGCGCCTCGCCGCCGATCGCCAGGTGGTCGAGGCAAGAGAGGACGATCTGCAGGATCCAGGCGCTGGCGGGGGTGTTGACGTTGTCGCGGCCGACGATCTCGGCGACGACTTCGAAGGCGGTCTTCTCGCCCTCGCCGAGGGCGGCGCGCACCCGGCCGACCAGCTCCTCGACCTGGCGCCGCGACTCGGCGATCTTCGCCTCGGGGTCGCGGAAGGTGCGACCGTGGCCGGGCAGGACGAGGTCGACGTCGAGCGGCTCGACCCGGTCGAGACTGGCGAGGAATTCGCCGACCGGGTCGGGGCTGTGGCCGTGGTCGAAGAAGAGGACGGTGCGGCCGAGCAGGTGGTCGCCGGAGATCAGCAGCTTGCGCTCGGGCTGGTGGAGGACGACGTGGGAGGGCGCGTGGCCGGGGGTCTCGTAGACCTGCCAGTTGCCGAGGTCGGTCTCCACCTCGACCCCCGGCACGAGGTCGCGGTCGGGCTCCTTGATCACGTCGATGCCGGTCTCGGAGTCGCTGCGCGCCTCGCGGTAGCGCTCCAGCGCCGCCGGGGGCACGCCGCTCTGCCGCGCCACCTCGATCCGCTGCTCCAGCGCCGCCGTCGGGTCGTCGGCGAGCAGCCGCACGTGTTCCCAGCGCGGGTGCATCCAGAGCTCGCAGCCGGCCCGCTCGGTGATCGCGCCGCCGAGGCCGTAGTGGTCGGTGTGGGAGTGGGTGCAGACGACGAGCCGCACGTCCTCGACCCCGAACCCCGCCTGCGCCAACGCCAGGTCCAGCTGCCGCAGCCGCCCCTTGCCGCCGATCCCGGTGTCGAACATGACAACCCCGCCGTCGCAGGCAACCGCCCAAGCATTCCCATGCGGCACCCCGGGCCACGGCAACGACAATCGCAGCCGCCAAACACCCGGCAGCAGCCGTTCGGTCCTGGGCGCCTCCGCCCCTTTGTCACCCGCCACGAGCGCATCCTTTCACCCGCGACGGGCCGATATGTCCACCCCCATCTGCCGACGGGACGATTTGTCCCACCCAGTCAGTCATATCGGCCCGTCGGCGGAGGCGGTTGGACTTTTTGGCCCGTCGTTCAGGCGGCGCTGAACGTGGCGGGGTCCGGGCCGGTGCGTTGGCCGGCGTCGAGGCGGGCGATTGCGGCCATGTCGTCCTCGCTGAGGGCGAAGTCGAAGACCTCGAAGTTCTCGCGGATGCGTTCGGGGGTCGCTGACTTGGGGATGACGACGTTGCCGAGCTGCAGGTGCCAGCGCAGGATCGTCTGCGCCGGGCTCTTGCCGTGGTGGGCGGCGACGGTCTGGATCGTCTCGTCTTCGAGCAGCTCGCCCTTGGCCAGCGGGCTCCAGGCCTCGGTGGCGATGCCGTGCTCTGCGTGCCAGGCACGCAGCTCGGCCTGCTGCAGGCGCGGGTGCAGCTCGACCTGGTTCACGGTCGGCAGCGCCTCGGCCTCGCGCTCCAGCCGCTCCAGGTCCTGGACCTGGAAGTTGGAGACGCCGATCGAGCGGGCGCCGCCTTCCTCCCTGATCCGTTCGAAGGCGCGCCAGGTCTCGAGGTAGAGGTCGCGCCCGGGCTGCGGCCAGTGGATCAGGTAGAGGTCGACGTGGCCGGTGCCGAGTCGCTCCAGGCTCGCCTCGAAGGCGCTCAGGGTCGAGTCGTAGCCCTGCTCGGAGTTCCAGAGCTTGGTGGTGACGAAGACCTCCTCACGCCGCACTCCGCTGGCGGCGATCCCCGCCCCCACCCCGGCCTCGTTGCGGTAGGCGGCGGCGGTGTCGACGTGGCGGTAGCCGACCGCCAGCGCCTCCTCGACCTTCTCCTGCGTGTCCCCGGGGGGATCTGAAAAGTCCCGAACCCGAGCTGAGGAACCTCGACGCCGTCGTGCAGGGACAGGACCGGTGCTTCGGTCGCGCTCGTCATGCGACCTCGGCTACCCCTCGGGCAGCCGCTTTATGCGGAGTGGCGCGAAAGCGCGTTCAGCTAGTGGCAAGGCCGATGGCCAGCAATGGAAACGCGGCCATGATGCCGAGGTAGGCCCCCATCGCCGCGCCGCTGGCGAGGGTCGCCGTGCGCGAGCGGGCGCCGGCGATGCAGCCGACGAGGAAGAAGGTGGCGGCGATTCCGAAGCCGATCCAGAAGACGGGAGGCATTGCGGCGGCGAGAATACCGGACCCAGCGAGGATCAACGCTCTAGGCTTGCCTCGTGCCGTCACAGGAACTCGACAGGCTCCCCGGAGCAGAGATCGTCCTCCCCGGCATCGAGGACCTCAAGGCAGGGCGCGAGACCGTCAACGCGCTTGCCGTGCGCGCCGCAGCAACGCGACTCGGAGTGCGCTATCTGGTCGGCGACGCCGACACTGAGGAACCCGCCGCACACCGGTTGTACCGGCGCCTGAGCGACGAACTCGGCGATCGGGCCCACTCCCGCTACAACGCGATCCTGGCCCGGGTCGCGAGCTTCGCACGAGCCGCGGGGCATGCGCGAGCCGGCTGACGCGGAGCGGGTTCGGCGACTCGCCGCGGAGCTCGGCCGGGTCGTCCCCCGGGGGACGAGGATGTACCTGACGGGAGGCGCGACGGCCGTTCTCGAAGGCTGGCGGCCCTCGACGGTCGACATCGACGTGCGCTTCGAGCCGGACTCGGACGCGGCCCTGCGCAGGATCTCAGGCTTGAAGGAGGAGCTGGACGTCAATGTCGAGCTCGCCTCCCCACTCGACTTTCTGCCCGCGCTTCCCGGCTGGCGGGACCGCTCGCGCTTCCGCTTCCGCGAGGGCAACTTGGAGGTCTTCGATTTCGACCCCTACTCGCAGGCGCTGTCCAAGTTGGAGCGAGGCTTCGAGCTCGATCGAAGAGACGTGCGAGGGATGGTCGAGGCGGAACTGGTCAAGCCCGAGCGCCTGTTGGAGCTGTTCGAAGAGATCGAGTCGGAGCTTTACCGCTTTCCGACCGTTGACCCGAATGAGCTCAGGATCGCGGTCGAATCTCTGGGCGCCTGAGTCGGCGCACCAGGCGTTCGACGCCGATCCAGAGCAGGCCGAGCAGGAACACCGGCAGGGCGACGAAGGCGACGACGCCGAGGCCGGCGGCGAGGCTGAGGACGAGGGTGGCGAGAAGCGCGGCGACGATCGCGTCGAGGAGGAGGTCGCGTCGGGCGCGGGCGCCGGGGGTGATGCGCTTCGGGCTCATTTCCCTTCCCCCCCGCCGGCTTCTTCGGAGCTGCCTTTCACATAGACGGCGAAGAAGTCGCGTTCGTCGGGGACGAGGTAGCGGGTGGCGGGCCGGAACATTTCCGGCAGCAGGTTCGAGGGTTCCTTCGCCCCCGGGTGGCGGTAGCTGATGAAGCTGGTCCAGTCTTCGTTGATGTCGAGCTCCATTGCCCGCACCGCGCCGGCCCGCTGGAGGATCTTCGCCAGCGATTCGACCGTCTGGTAGTTGGCGGCGGCGTAGATCAGGTTGCCGCGCTTGTCGATCCCGAGGCCGGAGCGCCAGACCCGGATCGCGTTGTTGACCGTCGCCCCCCATTCCGGCCCGTCGCTGAGGTTGGGGTTGAGCTTGCCTTCTTCGATGATCGGCGGCAGGTTCTGCTTCGCGAACCACACGTTGCGGGGCACCCGTTCGCCGTGCTCCCAGGGCCGGAGATCGACCCGGCCGTCGCGGTACTGGATCAGGGTGGCGATGCCGTTCACCATCGGCGCAAGGGTTTCGCCGCGGTAGATCAGCCCGGCGTTGGAGGTTTCCAGCGGGAAGCCGCCGTTGAAGGTGGCGGCGATGCGGTCGCGTTTCGACGGTGGCACCTCGGCCGGGCCGCGGTTTTCGAGTTCCGGCGGCTCGGCCAGCCCCGGCACGTATTCGAGGTGGGTGCGGCCGCTGTCGATCCAGGCGACGCCGGCGACGAACTGCGGGTATTCGGGGTCGCTGCGGAAGGTGGTGAGGAGGACCGGCGGGCGCCGGCCGGCGGTGGCGGAGGCGGCGTGCCAGACCCCCTCTCCCGGCAGCGCCGGGTGGATCAGCGGCTTGATCGGCGGCGGTCGGTAGATCGCGTGCTGCGGGTCTGGCTTTTCTTCGCCCGAGTCGGCGACGCCGACCTGCGGCAACGACTTCAGCGGCGGGCCGCCCTTCGAGGGCGCGTTCAGTTCGTAGTACCAGTTCTCGATCTGGGAGACGAGCGGGTTGCCGCCGTGCTGGCGCACCCACTCGACCGTGGCGATGTTCCAGCCGATGTTGCGCGGCTGGCTCAGCGCGTGGATCCAGGAGATCGCCGCCGGCACCAGGCAGATCGCCGCCGCCAGCAGGATCACACGCCGCGCCCGGCGCCAGAACGGAAGCCTTGGAACCTCGCGGTGGCTGGGGACTTCGGCCACCCGTGAATAGTGCACGCGATCAGTAAAGCCGAGCTTAGGAAACCCTGCCGTAGGCGCTGCCGCGGGTGGAGCGGTTAGGTTTTGGCTGTGCGCATCCTCGCCTTCAGCGACCTCCACCGCGACCTCGAACAGGGGGCGCGGCTGGTCGAGATGTCGGCCGAGGCCGACGTGGTGATCGGCGCCGGCGACTTCGCCTCGATCCACGAGGGACTGGAGGAGACGATCGGCGCGCTGGCCGCGATCGCGACCCCCACCGTCCTCGTCCCCGGCAACAACGAGACCGCCGACGCCCTGCGCGCGGCCGCCGCTGACTGGAGCGCGGCGACGGTGCTGCACGGCGAGGGGACGACGATCGACGGGGTCGAGTTCTTCGGCCTCGGCGCCGGCATCCCGGTGACGCCCTGGGATTGGAGCTTCGACCTCGACGACGAGGCGGCGAGCGAGCTGCTGGCGCCCTGCCCGGAGGATGCGGTGCTGGTGCTGCACTCGCCGCCGCGCGACCACTGCGACAGCGCCGGCGGCGAGACCCATTTCGGGAGCCCGGCGCTGCTGCGGACGATCGAGGAGAAGCAGCCCCAACTGGCGGTCTGCGGCCACATCCACGAGTCCTGGGGCTGCGAGAGCCAGGTCGGCCCGACGCCGGTCCGCAACCTCGGCCCGCGCGGCACCTGGATCGAGATCTGATGGCGGCCCGGTAGCGGCAATGGAAGCTGGCGCACCCAAACGCGCCGGACTGGTCCTCGCGTCGCTGATCCTCGTCGCCGCCGTCGCCAACCTCAACCTCGCCGTCGCCAACGTCGCGTTGCCGGACATCGGCAAGGCCTTCGACGCCGGCCAGACGACCCTCAACCTGGTCGCCGTCGGCTACTCGCTCGGTCTCGCCGCCTCGGTTCTCTACCTCGGCGCGCTCGGCGACCGCTACGGCCGCAAGATGATGCTCATCCTTGGGATGAGCCTCTCGATCCCGGCCTCGCTGCTGGCCGGACTGGCGCCGACGATCGGCGTCCTCTTCGCCGCCCGGCTGATCGGCGGCGTCGCCGCCGGGATGGCGTTCCCGACCACGCTGGCGCTGATCACGGCGCTCTGGCGCGACCCCGCGCGCACCCACGCGATCGCGCTCTGGTCGGCGCTCGGCGGTGCGATCGCCTCGCTCGGGCCGCTCTTCTCCGGCTTCCTGCTCCAGCACTTCGCCTGGGGGTCGGTCTTCTTCGTCACCCTGCCGCTGGCCGCCGTCGCCCTGTTCATGGCCTGGCGCTACGTCCCCGCCCACGTCAACGAGACGACCAGCCCGGTCGACCACCCCGGCGGCCTGCTCTCGATCCTGATGGTGGCGACCCTGGTGATGGGGATCAGCATCGCCCCCGCACCCGGCAAGCTCGCGCTCGCGCTGGGGCTGATCGCGATCGCCCTCGCCACCGCGGGAGCGTTCGTGCTGCGACAGCGGCGGGCGGCGGAACCGCTTTACGACCTCGGCGTGGCGCGGCGGCGGATCTTCTGGATCGCCGCCTGCGCCGGGATCATCGTCTTCGGCTCGCTGATGGCGGCGATGTTCGTCGGCCAGCAGTTCCTCCAGAACGTGCTCGGCTACTCGACGCTGGGCGCCGGCGCCGCGATCCTCCCCGGAGCGGCGGCGATGGTGATCGTGGCGCCGCGCTCGGCAAAGCTGGTCGAGGCCCGCGGCGCTCGCTTCACCCTGCTGATCGGCTACGCCTTCTGCCTGCTCGGGTTCCTGACGATGCTGATCCTCTGGGAAGAAGGCATCCCCTACTGGCAGGTCGGGCTCGGGTACGCGCTGATCGGCGTCGGCGTCGGCTTCGCGGGCACGCCGGCCTCCCACTCGCTCACCGGCTCGGTGCCGGTGCGACGTGCCGGCATGGCCTCGGCAACCGCCGACCTCCAGCGCGACCTCGGCGGCGCGATCATGCAGTCGATCCTCGGCGCCCTGCTGACCGCCGGCTACGCGACGGCCGCGAGCGCGGCGGTCGCCTCCTCGCCCCACCACGTCACCCAGAGCGTCGAAAACGAACTGACCCGCTCCTTCTCCAGCGCCGCCACCACCGCCGAACGCTATCCCCAGTACGCCGAACAGATCGCTGCCGGCGCCAAGCAGTCCTTCCTCCACGGCGGCGACTGGGCCTACACCGCCGGCATCATCGCCGTCCTCCTCGGCGCCACCCTCGTCTTCCTCCTCTTCCCCAAACGCGAGGAAGAGCGCCAACTGCTGCAGCGCTACCACGCAGAAGATGCCGGCGAAGAGGCGCCGGGGCGACTTACTCCCGCATAGCGAGAGCTTCCCGCCCATACCATCTCGGTCATGGTTTACCGAGTGCTTCCGGCCGCGGATGCGTTTTGGCGGCGGTCGAATCAGATGAAGACTTTGAATACGGACCTGGCTAAGCAGTTGGGAGCTTCGGCGCTGGGGGCGCGGATGTGGCGGCTGGAACCAGGGCAGGCTTCGACCAGGCACCGGCACTTCGAGCAGGAGGAGCTCTACGTGCTGCTTGAGGGCGAGGGGCGGGTGCGAGTCGGCGAAGAGGTGCTGACGCTGGCGCCGCTGGACACGCTGCTGGTCGAGACGGAGACGGTGCGGCAGCTGTTCAACGACACCGACGACGACCAGCTCTGGCTGGTGGTCGGGGCCCCGGCGGAAGGGATCAGCAGCACCCTGGAGATGAGCGAGGAGCAGCTGCGAGCGATGTACCCGGACGGCCCGAAAGCGCTGCCGCCGGAGCTGGGCGGCGGCCAGGCTGACTAGCTAGGAGCGTGCGATTGGTGAGTTGATCTGCCCTATGGCAAGGTCAACTCACCAATCGTCCCTTTCTAGAGGGCGAGGGTGACGGGCTCCTCCAGGAGCGCTTTGACGCGGGCGAGGAATTCGGCGCCCTCGGCGCCGTAGAGGATGCGGTGGTCGCAGGCGATCGTCGCCTTCATCAGCCGGGCGGGGACGAGTTGGCCGTCGCGAATGGCGGGAGCTTCGCGGATCGCGCCGACCGAGAGGATCGCGGCCTGGCCCATGTTGATCACCGCCTCGAAGGAGTCGATCCCGTACATGCCGAGGTTGGAGACGGTGAAGGTGCCGCCCGAGAGCTCCGGCGGCGTCACCGAGCCGTCGCGGACCTTGGCGGCAAGGGCGCGGGTCTCGTCGGCGATCTGCCGCAGGCCCTTGCGGTCGGCGTCGAAGACGGTCGGCACCACCAGCGCTTCGGGGGCGGCAACGGCGACGCCGACGTTGACCCGCGAGTAGAACTCGAAGCGGCCGTCTTTGTAGGCGCCGTTGGCTTTCGGGAACTCGCGCAGGGCGATCGCGCACGCCTTCACGACCATGTCGTTGAAAGACGGCACCGCGTCGCCCTCCCTCGCGGCCGCTTTGATAGCCGCCCGCGCCGCGACCGCCTTCCCCATGTCGATCTCGATCGTCAAATAAAAGTGCGGCGCCGTCGCCTTCGACTCCGCCATCCGCCGCGCGATGACTTGTTGGGTTTTGTTCGGCTCCTGGATACGAGTCTCGCCCTTCGCCGTTTCGGCCGCGGCACTCACCCCCTCTGGCTGGGTAGAGGGGGTGAGTGCCGCTGGGAGCTCTGCCTCCTCCACATCCTGCTTGACGATCCGCCCTCCCGGCCCCGATCCGTGCAAGCTGCCCAGCTCCAAACCGCGCTCGCGAGCGAGCCGCCTCGCAAGTGGTGACGCCTTAACCCTCTCGCCATCAACGGCTGGAGCTGGTGACCCGGTCTGGGCGCCCACCTGCGCGGTTGGAGCTTCGGCGTGAGCCTCCCCCGCTACTCCCGCGGGTGGCGCCGTAGGGGGGCCCACCCCTGAGGAAGCTTTAGCTACCGGAAGGGGTGGGGGGTCCCCTGCGGCGACAGGACCCGCGGGCTCAGCGCCCGGTCCCTCACCCGAATCCCCAATCCGCGCAATCGGCGCCCCGATAGGAAGAGTCTCCCCCTCCTGAGCCAGGATCTCGTTCAGCGTCCCCGCAGTGTCGCTTTCGTAAGCCATATTCGCCTTGTCGGTCTCGATTTCCACCAGCTCGTCGCCGACGGCGATCTCGTCGCCGACCTGCTTCAGCCAGCTGAGGATCGTTCCCTCCTCCATCGAGTCGGAGAGGCGCGGCATCACCACCTCAGCCATCGGGCAGCTCCATATCTACAGGTTGACATTTCGCGCCGCCAGCTCCCATCAGCCGCCGAGGAGGGAGCCGGCGAGGACGACGACGGCCTGGCGCAGCAGGTCGGCCCGGAGTTCGCCCATCACCGCCGCCTGCCGCGCCTGCAGCCGCCCGACCGTGGCGATCGGTTCGACGTGGACGCGCGGCTGCGCCGGCGCGGTGGTGCGGGCCTGCTCGTAGGCGAGGCAGCCTTCGACCCCCTGCGCGATCAGCTGGGCGCGGAGTTCGGCGCCTTCCGGAATCGGGTGCAGACCGTCGGACTGCAGCAGCTGGGGGCTGCTTTCGACGGTCCTGGCCCAGTCCGGGACCTGCGTGCCGGGCCGCGAGGCGGCGAATTCGGCGACGACCCGGTTCTTGCCGGTGTTGTCGACGCCGTTGACGGTGAAGCCGTGGATCGTCGGCACGACCATGCAGCGGTTGCCGACGGCCGCCGCCACCTTGGCCAGGTTGCCGGCGAGGATCTGGGGATATTCAGGGTTGTCGTTGGTGCCGGCGTCGAAGACGATCACCGAGTCGGAGGGTTCGTAGCTTTCCCGGAAGAGGTCGAAGATCTGGTAGCTGTTGGAGCCGCCGACGGCGTTGACGACCAGTTCGACCCCCGGCAGGTAGTTACTGAGGTAGGGAGAGGTCAGTTCCTCGAGGCTGTCGCCGACCACCAGCACCTTCGGCGCCGCCGCGGCCGGCGGCGCGCCCGCGCCCAGCGCCAGGAGCGCCAGGAGCGCCAGCAGCAGCGCCACCGTCGCTCGCCCGAAGCTGCCGATTCGCCCCACGGAAGTGTTTCTACACGACGCAGCGCTCTTAAACTGCCGCGGGTGTCAGCCGCCCGGGTCCAGTTAGCCGGCTGCGCCCTGATCGCGGCGCTGCTCCTGCCGGGCTGCGGCAGCGGCGGCTCGGGGACGACTGGCGCCAGCACGATCGCCAGCAAGGCGGGTGGCGATAACAACACGAAGACGACGACCACGGCGAAGGCGCCGAAGTCCAGCGCCGGAACGAAGCACCGCGCCCGCGCCGGCTCCCTCTGCCAGACCCAGCTCGGCAGCTTCGTCGGCTCGATGGACGGGCTGCGCCGGCGGCTCGCGGTCGGCGTCACCTACGACCAGTACGTGAACGAAGTCCACGCGATCCGCTCCACCTATAAGAGCGTCCCCGTCGACACGGTGGAAATCGACTGCCTGAATGCCGTGGGCGCCCCCGCCGAGAAGGCCTTCAACCGCTACATCGAGGCGGCCAACGACTGGGGCGAATGCGTCTCCGAACTCGGCTGCAGCTCGGCGACGGTCGAACCGATCCTGCAGCGCCGCTGGCGGATCGCCTCCCACCTCCTCACCGAAGCCGAGGACGGTCTGCGCGGCCTCAGTCACTAACCCAGCCGAACTGCATCAACTTTCCTGGCTGCCAGGCCGGAAAGTTGATGCAGTTCGGCCCGGCAAAAGAAACCGGGCCGCCCCGAAGAGCGGCCCGGCCTGGTGCTTGGGAGCGAACGCGGAGAACTGCGACCGGGTGGGACAACGCCCGGCTCTCTGCGCTCACCGGTGCCCGGGGTGGATTCCGCCGGGCGCCCGAACCAGTGCGGCGCCTAGCGGCCCTGCACCTCCAGAGTCCCATTAAGCATGTGAATCAAGTTAGGACCACCTCCTTTCTCTGGTCAGACGATTGAAGCAGACGCGGTGGTCGAGGTCGAGTGCCGATTTGCGCTCGCCCCTCCCCCGCCTAGTCGAGCGCAGCCTCGGGCAACTCGTCGCCGAGGATGTCCCGGCCGCGGCGGCGCTGCCAGCGGCGCCAGGCTTCGAAGCCGAGGCCGACCGCCATCGCGAAGCCGAGCGAGGCGGCGAGCGGCAGCCAGAGGCTGTTCTTGAAGGTCTCACCGCCGAGGTAGCCGAGCATCGAGACGTAGAGCGCCCAGAGCACGGCGGCGCAGGCGTCGGCGACGACGAACTGGCGGTAGGGCATCTCCAGGGTGCCAGCGGCGAAGGTGGTGGCCGTGCGCCCACCGGGGATGAAGCGGCCGACGGCGATCAGGATCGTCCCGCGCCGACACAGCGCCCGCTCCGCCCATTGCAGCCGCGCCTGCCCCTTCTCGCCCTTGAAGAGGCGGTCGGCGACCGGGTCGCCGATCTTGCGCCCCAGCAGGTAACAGACGTTGTCGCCGAGGAAGGCGCCGACGGCGACCAGCGGCACGATCGCCCAGATCAAGAGTTCCCCCTGCGCCGCCAAAACGGAGGCGGTGATCACGATCGTCTCCGAGGGGATCAGCGGGAACAGCACGTCGGTCGCGCAGGCGGCGAAGACGACCGGATAGGTGACGGCGCTGTTGGAGACCTCGTGGGTGAGCCAGTCGAACACATCGCCCAGCTACCCGGGTCATCCGCGAGCCACCCAAAAGGGATGGTTGACCAACAGATGGCCGGGGTAGTGAAGGTGCCATGTCCATCTGGTTGATAGCCGTCATCGTCGTCGTCGCGATCGCCATCTTGGCCCTGATCGCCGTGTTCGCCCAGCGCGCCAGGAAACGCCGGGAACTGGAGCGGATGCGGCTGAGCGAACAGGCCGGCGGACACCGCCAAGAGGCGGGTGCCCACGAGGCTAAAGCCGAGGAGCACGAGCAGGTGGCCAAGGAGGCAGCCGAGCGTGCCGAGCGTGAGCGCGAGCTGGCCGACCACCACGGAAGGAAAGCCGAGAACCTCGAGCGCGAGCTCTAGGCAAGCGAAGGGGAGAGCATGCTGATCGCGGTCGTAATCGGAATCTGCATCCTGCTGGCGATCCTGGGCTTCCTCGTTCCCAGTCTCTCCAACCATGCCCGCCGCGGAACCGACAAGGGCTTCTCGGCCGGCCGGCGCGCCGGCAGCAAGGCGCCCGGTCCGGTCGGCCGCCTGCTCAGCAAATCCTTCGGCAAATCCCAGCGCGCCGCCGACAAGAGCCACGCCGCGGGCAAGGACGCGCGCCAGAAGCTGCCGTTCTAGACGCCCGCGCTACGTCTTCAGGATCCAGTAGGCCACCACCACGAGGACCACGAGCATGGCCCCCATCGTGGTGACCGCATCAGGGCTGAAGCGGCCGAGCCTGGCGATCAGATCGATGCTCGCAATCACGTTCGCAAGGTAGCCCCGGCGGGCCCGTCGGCGAAGGCGCCTAAACCTTCCTACGACGATTATTGGTTAGCTCCGGATCGGCCAACAAAAGCGGCCACAGCGCTGCGGAAAGGCCATTGCCCGCGCGTCCGACGCCTCCGATGATGCGGCGATGAGCAGCGCCGAGTTGACGATCGTCTTCTTCCCGGAGGGGGCGTTCGGGCCGACCAACAACTGCGTCGGCATCGGCGACGTCCTGCGGCGGCGCGGCCACCGGGTCGTCTTCATCGTCGAGGAGTCCTTCGCCGGGACGCTGGAGGCCCAGGGGTTCGAGGAGCGGCTGATGCGGCTGACGCCGCCGCCGGAGACCGAGGAAGCGCCGGGCCAGTTCTGGAAGGACTTCATCCGCGACACCGCCCCGGTCTTCCGCAAGTCGACCCGCGAGCAGCTCGCCGAGTTCATCGCCCCGACCTTCCAGGCGCTGATCGACGGCGCCATGTACGTCGACGACCGCCTGCGCGAGATCATCGGCGAGCTCGAGCCCGACCTGATCGTCGAGGACAACGTCGTCGCCTTCCCGGCGCTGCCGGCCTGCGGGCGGCCGTGGGCGCGGATCGTCTCCTGCACCCCGACCGAGGTCAAGGACCCAGGGGTGTCGCCGCCGTTCTCAGGCCTGCCGAGCGACAAGCGCAGCGGCTGGGAGGACTACTGGGCCGCCTACCGCGAGGCGCATGGGGAGATGCACGCCGCCTTCAGCGAGTTCTGCCGGGAGCGCGGGGCGCCGCCGCTGCCGCCCGACGAGTTCATCCACGAGAGCGCCTGGCTGAACATGTACCTCTACCCCGACGAGGTCGACTACGCGCGGGCGCGCCCGCTCGGCCCGACCTGGCACAACCTGCAGGCGAGCGTCCGCGCCACCGAGCCGGCCTGGGAGCTGCCGGAGAAGCTGCGCGATGGCGAGGGGCCGCTGCTCTACCTCAGCCTCGGCTCGCTCGGCTCGGCCGACGTCGAGTTGATGGAGAAGCTGGTCGCCGAGCTCGCCGGCTCGCCCTACCGGGTCGTCGTCTCCAAGGGCCCGCAAGCGTCCGAGTTCGAGCTCGCCGACAACATGGACGGGGCCGAGTTCCTCCCCCAGACCGAAATCCTCCCCAAGGTCGACCTCGTCATCACCCACGGCGGCAACAACACCGTCACCGAGTCCCTCTACTTCGGCAAGCCGATGGTCGCCCTGCCGATCTTCTGGGACCAGCACGACAACGCCCAGCGGCTCGACGAGACCGGTTTCGGCGTGCGCCTCGACACCTACCGCCACAGTGGCGACGAGCTGACCAGCGCGATCGAGCACCTGCTCGGCGACGACGAGCTGGCAGCGCGGCTGGCCCGCACCTCGCAGCGGCTGCAGCAGGTGCGTGGGACGGAGCTGGCCGCCGACCTGATCGAGCGGGTCGCCGGCTAGGGCGACGCCACGTGGCGAACTTTGGGGATAACGTAGAAGGCGCGACGGTTGCCGGCGCGGCGGCTGAATTCGGTCTCCGCCGTCCCCTGGTTGTCGATCGCGCGGGAGAAGACGACGTAGCGCCCCGGCCCCAGGGGGTGTTTGAGCTTGAAGGACCATTTCACGGTGCCCTTGGCGCCGCGCCACTTCCTGGGCTTGACCGCAATCGCGGGTCCTGCTTTGCCGCCCGAGGGGAGTCGCGGCACCGTGACCTCCACCTTGCTGACCGAGGAAAGGCGCACCAGCGACACCTGCACCTTGCTGACCGTGCCGTCGGGGTCGGAGGCGGTGCCGTGGAAGCGCTTCAGCGCGTCCTGATGGACCTTGTGCGGCAAGCCCTTGATCCTGCTGTGGGGAGGAAGGTCTTTCGGCGGCCCCGGAGCAGGCGGCGGTTCGGCGATGTAGCGGGAGACGATCCCGCTGGACCCGCCGGGTTCCTGGAACCGGCTGCCGGCGGTGACGATCTTGCCGTCGGGCTGGAGCGCCAGCCTTTCGATGGATTCCTCTTGGACGTTCGATCCCAGCGGCTCGAGCACGATCCCACCGTTGCCGAAGCTGGAGTCGAGAGTGCCGTTCGGGTTGAAGCGGACGAGCGCCGGCGCTTCGTGTTCTTCGAGCGGGTTCGGGCTGACGTCGTAGGTCCCGCCGAGGACCAGCTTCCCGTTCGCGGCGAGCCCTAGCGCGCGGCCGAAGCTGTGTTCGCCCGGCAGCCGCACGCCCGTCATCCCGCCGCTGCCGAAGCTCGGGTCGAGTTCGCCGTTGGGCAGGTAGCGAACGATCTCGAATTTGCCGATGAAGTTCGGCGGCGTGCCGGTGTAGTCGAACCCGTAGCCGCCGCCGACGATCTTCCCGTCGGGCTGGATGACCACGTCGGAGATCCGGCCTTCTTCGATCCCCCCTTCGCCGGGGATCGGCGTTTCGACGACGCCGTCGCCGCCGAACGAGGAGTCGGGTTTGCCGTCGAGCCCGAGCCGGATCAGCGTGAACCCGTCGCCGCCACCGGCGCCGGTCGAGTCGGCGATGACGATCTTGCCATCGGGCTGGAAGGCGACCCCTTCGCCGCGGTCGTCTTCGCCGGATTCAGTCTGGATCACGGTGGTGCCGCCGGCGCCGAACGCCGCTTCCGGCGTGCCGTTGGATTCCAGCATCGCGACCCCGACCGCGTCGCGGAAGCTGGGCCGTTCGGCGACCCCGACCACGGCGATGCGGCCGCCGGGGCCGATCGCTACGGCATGCGCCTGGTCGCCGAGCGCCCCGACCGGGAGGATCACGATCCCGTCACCGCCGCCGAAGCTGGGATCGGGGGTTCCGTTGGCGAGGTAGCGGACGATCGCGAAGTCTTCGTTTTCTTTGCCGGGCGCCTCGCCGACGGCGACGACCTTCCCGTCCGGCTGGACGGCGACGTCTTCGGCGTAGGCGAATTTGCCCAGCGGCGTCGTCGCTACGCCGCCTGCGCCCCAGCTCGGGTCGAGGGCGCCGTCGGGGAGCAGCCGCGCAATCGAGAAGGCTTCTGATTCCTCGGGCGAGCCGGCGACGAGGATCTTGCCGTCGCCCTGCACCGCCACCCCACCCGCGAACGATTCCGGGCCGAACGGCGCCTGCACTTTGCCGCCGACCCCGAAACTGGGATCGAGTTCACCGGGGACCGTGGCGGACGCTCCACTGGCAGGCAAGAGGACGGCCAGCGCCACCAGGACCGTCGCGGTCGTCAGCCGGGGAATCGTCATCGCCCCAGCCTAAGCCGTCACAGGCCCTTGCGGCAACTTCCGACCGCCCGAGCGGGAATGCTGCCGGCTGCCGATGTCGGATCATCCCGCCAGAACGCCCCGCTCCGCACCCCGCTTGATCGCCGAGACCTTCCAGCTGTACCGGCGCTATCCGCTGCTCTTCCTGGTGCTGGCGGCCGGTGTTCTCGTGCCGTATGAGCTGATCGTGCTGGCGGCGACCGGAACGGACCCGTTCAACCGCGCCACCTCCCTTGGCTTTGCCGCTTCCCAACTGCTCATGCTGATCGATTGGGTCTTGGTGAATCCACTGGTGTCCGCACTCCATGTACACGCCGTCGCCGACATCGAGGAGGGGCGAACGCCGCAAATCGGCGCGGTGGCGCGACGCGGCCTGGCGGTCCTGCCAGTTGTCGCCGTCACCGCGCTCGTCACTGCGCTTGGGTTCTTCGGCGGCCTCGTGCTCCTCGTCATCCCGGGGATCATCCTTTGGCTGCGCTGGCAGGTGGCATCCCAAGCGGCCGCGATCGAGCACGAAGGCTGGCGACCGGCCTTGCGCCGCAGCTGGTCGTTAACCGAAGCGAACGTGACCCGCGTCTTCTTCTTTCTCGTCTGTATCGGGGGGATCACCCTCGTGCCGTGGTTCCTGATCGGCCAATCGTTCACCCATCACCGCACCACGGCCCTTGCGTTCCTGCTCGGAACGGCCCTTCGAACCCTCACCTTCTCCTTCACCGCTCTGGGTACGGCCCTCCTCTACTACGACCTCCGTGCCCGCCGCCAGCTCCTCGCCACCGAGTCGGAGCGAGACCTCACTCAGGGCGTTGCCGGCTGATTCGCAATGGCTTGGTAGGTCCGGCAGGGCTCGCCGCGCAGGCCTGGGCATGGCGGCAGGCCGGTGGGAACGCTCACTCCGGGGACGACGGGTAGCAGGAGGTTCGAGGGGGTTTCGCCGCCGTAGGCGATCGCGACCTGGGCGGTGCCTTCCGGTTCGGTCTGGTCGAAGGACCAGACCGGCTGGGTGCCGTTGGGGGCGGCGATCGTGACGCGGATCCGCGAGCCGGCGCGGTAGGCGTGGCCCTCGTAGTAGAGCGGGATCGTGACCGGCACGAATTCGTTCGCCGGGAGCGGCGAGACGTCGGCTTCGCGCAGGCTCAGCACCGGCTCCAGCGGGGTGCTCTTTTCGGGGTCGAGCGCGCGCTCATTGCCGCGCACCCAGCCGTTCTGGACGAAAGTCTCCTTGCCGTCGGGCCGCACCTCGCTGATCGTCGCCTGCAGGTCGACGTTCGGAGTCGAGGAGCGGACCCAGACGTTGACGGCGCCGGCACCGATCACGGTCGTGTTCGCGCTCAGCGGAGCGGTGAGGTAGGAGACGGCGCTTCCCGGCGGGCTCTGTTCCCAGTGGTATTCGGGCGTGGCAGTCCAGAGGCCGCCTTCGCCCGAGCCGGTATTGCCGCTGAAGTCGGTCTTCGGCAGCGCGCCTGCGTCCCAGGTGAATTCGTCGGCGCCGGAGCCGGCGGGCGGCGCGCTGCTGAGGTTGCCTTCCGGCGCGAGGTACCAGGCCTTGGCTTCGGTGCCGGGCACGGGGAATTCATTGAAGGACTTTTCGAAGCCGGGGTACGGCTGGCCCGGCGAGAGCCCGCCGGAGCCGTTGTCGAAGAGGACCCGGATCGGCTTCAGGTTTTCGAAGGCGGCCAGCGCCGTCGAATAGGTCGGCTGCAGTTGGATCGGATCCGGCGGCAAGGTCACTCCCGAGATCCCCATCGCTTCCTTGTAGATCAGCGGCGCCGCGGCATTTACCGCCGCCGAGGCGAGGATCGGTGGTCGCTTCGCCACGTAGAGCTCGAGGAAGTCGAACCAGCGGTCGAAGGTCGCCGGGTCAAGCGAGTCGACATGGGTGCCGTTGGTGAAGGTGAACCACTTCTTTTTCGTGCCGGTCATGTGCTCGGCCAGGGTCGGGCAGTGGCCGCCGGTCTGCTCGTCGGTCCACTGGCAGGCCATGAAGGTCGGGACGTTGATCTTGTTGACGAAGGTGACGGGCGAGAGCGGGTCGGCGACTTCGGGCTTGTAGTGGTTGTTTTCTTCGATCTTCTTCAGCAGGTCGACCGCTTCGGGGTGCAGGGCCTGGTTTTCGGCGCAGGTCTGGTCACCTTCCTGGATGCGCTTGTAGGCCCACGCCTGGCCCTGGGTGGGCGAGGCCGCTTCGGCGTCGTGGATCCGCTGTTTGGCCCATTCGAGCGCGAAGCCGGTGTTGAGGATGCCGCCCGGATAGAGCGTCGTCTGGGTGTTGTCGATCACCGACAGCGGCGAGATCGCGGCCAGGTCCGGCGGCTGGGTGGCGGCGGTGAAGAGCTGGCTGATGCCGCCGTAGGAGATCCCCATCATCCCGACCTTGTGGTTGAGGACCCAGGGCTGGTGGGCGACCGTCTCGACCACGTCGTAGCCGTCGAGGTTCTGCAGCGGCTCGAAGAAGTCGTAGGCGCCGCCCGAGCAGCCGGTGCCGCGCATGTTGACGTCGACGACGGTGAAGCCCATCAGGTTGGCGAGGATCGAGATCCCGTTTTCTGGGCCGGCCGGGTTGGCGTAGCCGTAGCCGGAGTACTCGATCAGGGTCGGCGTCGGGCCGCTCGGCAGCGGCGGCAGTTCGACCCCGGGAAGGACCTTCGTCACGTCCTGCGGCGGGTGCACGTCGATCGCCAGCTTGGTGCCGTCGCGGGTGGTCAGGTAGCCGTAGCCGCTGGAGGGGATCGACTGGTTGTAGATGTTCGTGTTGGGAGGTTCGGATTGGGTCGTCAGGACTTGCAGCGGCGGCGATTCCGGGCCCCCGGCGACGTGGACGCGGTACCCGCCTCCTGGCGCGACGTTGCGGAAGAGGACCCCGCCGAGTTCGTCGGCGCTCTTCGTCGCGACTTCCTGGCCTTCGCCCTTATAGAGAGAGACCTGGGCGCCGGGGGCGACGCCCGTCGCGTAGACCTGTTCGACGCTGCCGTGGGCTTCGAAGGGTGCGGCGGCGGCGAGGCAGGGGACTGCCAGCACCATGCTCAGAGTCCCGACGAGTCCCGCCCAAAGGACCGCTTTGCGCCAGTCGAGAATCCCTTCCTTACCCAAGATTAAGTATTCCTACCACGCCCGACTCAACTTTAAACCGAGCGTTTGCCGCCGGGCTACAGTAGGACGCATGGGCGCCGCCGATACCTGGCCCCCGGTCAGCAGCGAGGAGTGGAGCGCCACCCTCGACACGCTTCACGCCCACACGCAGGTGCTCGGCAAGCTGGCGGCAACCCTGGCGCCACCCGAGCCGCAACTCCAGCACGCTGCGCTGCGGCTGACGGCCCGTGGCTGGGAGACCGCGCCGCTGCCCGCGCCCAACGGCTCCGGATCCTTCGTCGTCGCCCTCGACCTGCACTCGCACGAGGCAATTGCCGAACACTGCGACGGGCGCGCCCTCAGGCTGCCGCTCACGCCCGACCGGGACGTGGGGAGCGTCACCCGCGAACTGCTCTCGGCGATCTCCAACCTGGCCGGGCCAACCGAGATCGACCCCACGCCACAAGAGGTTTCTTGGAGCGTGCCGCTCGACGAGGACAGCGAGCACTCCACCTACGAGACGAGCCAGATCAGCGCGTACTTCGCCGCCGCCACCCGCGCCGCCCTCGTTCTTGCCGCCTTCAGGGCGCCGTTCCGCGGCCGCTCGACCCCCGTCAACGCCTGGTGGGGATCCTTCGACCTCGCGGTAAGCCTCTTCTCGGGAGTTCCGGCCGAACCCCCTTCCGACGACTTCATCATGCGCAACTCGATGGACTCCCAGGAGGTGGCGGTCGGTTGGTGGCCCGGCGACCCGCGCTATCCCCGGGCGGCGTTCTACGCCTACGCCCACCCGGCGCCCGAGGGTTTTGGCAGGCAGCCGCTCTCGCCCCCGGCGGCGCGCTGGGAGGAGGAGATGGGCCTTTACGTGCTCGACTGGGAGGACGTGCGTGCCGCCGAGGACCCTCATGGCTGCGCGCTCGGATTCGCGCGCTCGGCTTTTCAACACGCCTGCCTCGTCTGCAGCTGGGACCCCGCGCTCGCCGCCAGCGCCGAAAGCGACCCACCGCCCCTCATTTAGGCGAGAGGCCGCCCCGGGTCGGCCTCTCTACAAAACTGGCCAGCCAGCCAGTAGTATGCCCAACGCGTGCCCGACCAAACCGAGATCGCCGCCGGAGCAGGAAGCATCGAGGACGCCCTGGTGCTGGAGCGCGAGCACTGGGAGAACGGGCCGCCGCTGGAGCTGTTCAAGCGGATGCGCAGCGAATGCCCGGTCCACTGGACCTCGGAAGTGACCGAGCTGCCGCAGGCGAAGGGCTTCTGGTCGGTGACCCGGGCTGACGACGTCCACACGGTCAGCCGCGACTGGGAGACCTACTCTTCCGAACTGGGCGGCGTGGTCGTGATCGACGAGGTCTTCCCGATCGAGCTGGCGCGGGCGATGTTCATCGGCATGGACCCGCCCAAGCACGACCGGCTGAAGGCGCTGTTCCAGGCGGGCTTCACGCCGAAGCGGATCGCCGCCCACACCGACGCGATCCGCGAGATCGTCGTCGGCGTGCTCGACCGCCTCGAGGGGCGCGAGGAGTGCGACCTCGTCACCGACGTCGCCCAGCCCGCCGTCTCGCGGGTGATCGGCAGCTTCATGGGCATCCCGGAGGAGGACGACGCGGCCTGGGCCGAGCTGATGAACATGGCGCTGGCAGCCAACGACCCCGACTACAGCCCCTCGGTCGACTCGGTCGAAGAGACGATCCAGGCGGCGATCCAGCAGGTCTTCGCCCGCTGCGGCGCGATGATCGCCGCCCGCCGCGAGAACCCGACGGACGACCTCACCAGCGTCCTCGTCCATGCCGAAGTCGAAGGCCAGAAGCTGGAGGAGCACGAGATCGTGATGGGCTTCTTCCTCCTCGTCGCCGCCGGCAACGACAGCACCAAGGCGACCTACTGCTCGGCGATGCGGGCGCTGATGGAGAACCCCGACCAGCGCCGACTGCTACTGGAGGACCCCTCGCGGGTTCCGGGCGCGGTCGAGGAGGCGCTGCGCATGTTCCCCGCCTTCGCCCACTTCCGCCGCACCGCGACCAAGGACACCGAGCTCGGCGGCCGGCAGATCAAAGCGGGCGAGAAGGTGGTGATGTGGTACGCGTCCTCCAACCGCGACGAGAGCCGCTACGAGGACCCCGACCGCTTCGACGTCCTCCGCAACCCCGAGCACCAGGCCTTCGGCGCCGGCGGCCGCCACTTCTGCCTCGGCACCGCCCTCGCCCGGCTGGAGCTGAAGATCCTGCTCGAGGAGACCCTTGCCCGCTATCCCGACATGCAACTCGCCGGCCCCCCCACCTTCATCGAGTCCGGCTTCCTCAACCAGCTGAAATCTTTGCCGGTGCGGCTGGCTCCGTAACTGAGGTCCTCGCGAGCCGACCCGAAGCGCCGGCGATGAAGGGCTTCTACGTAAGTACGATTTTTCTCGTGGTTCTCTCCCGGAAAGACGGTCGATGGACGCCGCACTGATCGCGGCCGGGACGAGCCTTGTCATCAGCAGCTCCAGCACCTACTGGTCCTGGCGCCAACGAAGACAGGAGCGCCAGATCGAGGCGAAGGCGGAGCTGGCTCGCTACCGAAAGCCCCTGCTCGAGGCGGCCCAGGACCTGGGAGCGCGGATCGACAACATCCAGCACAACAATTTCGACTTCTACTTCCAATCGGACGATCGCGGCGAGATCGCGATCAAGAGCACCCTTTATCGGTTCACCCGTTACTTCGCGACGCTCGAGATCCTCCGCTCGCAGTTGAGCTTCCTGGAGTTCGAAAGCGCCGAGGAGACGAAGACCGTGGCGGCGCAGATCGTCCAGATCGAAGGCGCCCTGACCACCGACTCCCATGCGGGATTCATGCTGTGGCGCGAGGAGCAGCGCGCGATCGGCGGGGCGGCACTGGCACGCAACGAGGATGGGTCCCTTCACTGCCTCGGATTCGCAGACTTCGTCGCCGAGTTCGACCAGCGCCTTAGCCCTTGGCTCGCACGCTTTCAGGCGGAGCTGGAAGAACCCGGCGCCGCAGCGAGCAGCAAGCGCCTGGAAGCGGTGCAACATCACCTCAAGGACCTGGTGCACCAGCTGGACGAGGAGGGGCGCTACGACCGGCCCTCACAGTCCCCCATCTGGCTGAGCCATTGAGCGCTAGGGCCTGGGGTTAACTATCTCGACGCGGACCTTGGCGGGAGTCGGGTCTTTGCCTCCGGGCCCGAAGGCGCGTACCGCGAAGTGGTGGAGCCCCGGCCTCAGGCGATATCCGCGTGGCGCCTTGCAGGGGAGAAAGCGCTGGCGGTCGAGCTTGCATTCGAAGCCGGTGACGGCTCCGTTCGCCGTGAAGTGAAAGCGGATGCCGGCCGTCGCCTTCCCTCGCTTCAGCCGCCGGCGGCGGAATCGCTTACCGAAGAGGACAGTGCTGGGAGCGGCAGCGGGTGACGAGGGTCCGGTGAGATCGAAGGGATCTTCCGCCACAGCCACGTGCCCTGCGGCGCCGACGGCGACGCAGAGGGTCCGGTCCGGACAAGAGATGCCATAGAAGGCGTTGGTGGTGCCGTCGATCAGCTGGACCTCCTGCCAGGCTCCCAAACCCCCACTGGGGTCGGTCGAGGTGGCGATTTGGCCGTTGTCGGTCCCGGCCGCGCAGAGTGAGGCGGTCGGGCAGGAGATGCTCAGAACCTGAAATCGCGATGCGAGCGGCGATGCTTGCCAGGCCGAACCGAGGGCCGTCGGCGTCGAGGTGGTGAAGATTTCCCCGGCGTCGCCGGCGACGCAGAAGCTCTGCAGTGGGCAGGCCACCGCCATCGTCGAGGTCTGATTGCGAGAGAGCAGGCCACCGCTGCTCCAGGCAGGCGCGCCCGATGCAGGTTCCTTGGTGCTCCAAACGGCGCCGGAAAAATCGGTAGCCACGCATAGGACCGGTGATGCACAGGAAACCGCGTGCATGTAGGGGTTCCCGCTCAGCGTGGTGAGAGTCCATGCACCTGCCCCGCCGCTGGGTTCGCTGGAGGCGAGGACGGTGCCTTTCATGCCCACAGCGGTACAGAATGAGACGGTGGGGCAGCTGACCGCGTACGGCTTCGAGCCGGGCACCGGGATGCCCGTCCAAGCAGAGGCCCCAGCGGCTGGATCGCTGGAGATCCACACGCCGCCGGAGAAGTCGGTCGCGACGCAGAGAGCCGAGCTCGGGCAGGAGACCCCGCGCAGGTTGCCTTCCAGGCCTTCCTGGTCTGGCAGGGAGGCGACCTGCCAGGAGCTCAGCGCTTCCGGCTGCGTAGTGGTGGCGACCGTGCCGCCGAAACCGACCGCGACGCAGAGATTCCTGGCGGGGCAGGAGACGCCGTAGAGGTGACTCGGCACGTTCAGGCTCCCCGTCTTCCAGTTGGTTGCCTCAGCCGAACCAGCCAAGCCGGCGACGATGCCGAACGCCAGAAGCACAGTGATGGCAAAAAGCCGCATTCCCAGAGCTAGATTCCTGCGCATAGTCCCCAGTCCTTCGTCATCCCGCCTTTGTCCCGGCGCTGTCTCAAACCCTCCTCAACGTCAAAAGGCTCGCGAACGTTCTTCTGCCGGTCCGCTGCCTGCCGCGGAGATGGCCCACTGCGAACGCCAGGCCGGCGCCCGCCAACACGGCAAGCCCGCAAAGGACGTAGAGGTCGTCCTGGAGAAGGCGCCAGAGGTCGGGGTGCGGGCCCGGCCGAGGCAGGGGGACGAGGCCGCCGAAGACGATCGCGGCCGCCAGCGCGGCGAGGAGGAGGAGCCAGCTGGACCTCTCCCAGGCCAGCGCGAGCAGGGCCAGCAGCAGGGGCACCGCCCAGACCCAGTGATGGCCCCAGGAGAAGGGCGAGACGAGCAGGCCGGTGATCGCGCACAGCACGACCGCGCCGAGCCGGTTCCCTCGCCGCTGGGCCCAGGCGGCGAGACCCAGGCCGGACGCCCCGACGACGAGCGCTGCGAGGAGCCACCACGGGCGAAGTCCGGTGGTCGCTTCGCCCAGGCGCGCCAGCGCTCCCGCCAGCGACTGGTTGCCGGGACTGGCGGGGTCACCGATTCGATGCACGTCGAAAGCCGCTCCGCCGAGCCAAAACGCCCTCGACTGCGTGGGGAGCACGAGCGCGCCGAGGGCCACCGTCGTCGCGAAGGCGCCTACCGCCACCGCCGCCGCGCGCAGCCGGCCGGTGAGCATCAGGAAGGGCACGAAGACGAGCGGCGTCAACTTGATTCCCGCCGCGAGGCCGATCGGCGCCCCCTGCCACCTCTCGGCGTCGCTGTTGCGCAGAAGGTCGAGCGCGACCAGGGCGGCGAGGAGAAGGTTGACCTCGCCGAGCCGCAGCGTTTCGGTGACCGGGGCGACGAGCAGCGCGACCGCGGCGAGCGCCGCGGTCGCCGTCAGGCGGCACGGGAGCCCGGAGGCGCCCAGCGAGAACCAGCAGAGCGCGAGGAGGGAAACGACGCTGGCGCAGCTGATCGCCAGCTGCAGATCGGCGAGCGAGGTCACTGCGCCGATCGCGAAGACGAGCGCCGCGAACGGCGGATAAGTGAAGCTCGGACCACCGGCGCCGTACAGGGACTGACCGTGCAGCGCCCTCTGGCCGCCCCACTGGTAGACGTTCACGTCCCACAGCGGCCAATGAGCTCCGGGGTCGCCGACCCTCGGGACCAGATAGTAGGCAAGCGCAGCGAGAGCGAGTGCAGCCAAGTAATGATGTCTACGGCGAAACGCGATGAGCCAACCTACGGCCCCTTTCTTATAGAGAACCGAAATGGGCCACCTGGAAGCGGGATCGCCTTAGCGCGCCTGACAGGATTCGAACCTGTGACCTTCGGTTTCGTAGACCGAAGCGGTAGGTCGGCTGGGCTACGTGGAGCTAGGTTTTAAGCCGATTCCGTGAGATCGAGATCGGCTGAGATCGGCTGGAATCTGTGGGGCATGTTGCCCCATTTGTTGCCCCAGGACACAAGAGCAGATGGCCGATACCCTTGTAGGCATGACCACCCGCGAGAAGGTTGAGAGGCTCCTCGATCAGCTCTCCGAGGAGGAGTTGGCGGCCGAGTACCGCCGGCTTCAACAGGCCGTCGGGACCGAGCAGCCGGCAGATGACCTGGGCGAGCTGGAGCGCTTCAGTGCGCGGGCCTCCCGCGGCGTTCTCCGCCACATGACCGAAGACGAAGAAAAGGCCGGTCTCTCCTGGGAGGAGTTCCGGACGCAGTGAAGCGCGGTGAGGTCTGGTGGCACGAGCCGCCGGACGAAAAGCCACGGCCGGTTCTCGTCCTCACGCGCGACGACGTGATTTCGCGTGCGCTCGATGTCGTCGCTATGCCTGCGAGCAGGACCGCGCACCACTGGCTGACTGAGGTTGAAGTCGGACCCGAGGACGGGATGCCGACGACCTCCTTTCTCGTCGCCGAGAACACGCTGTCCGCCGAGAAGGTCTACTTGACCCAGCGCATCACCGAGCTTGGCGCGGCGAAGATGGACCTCGTGTGCCGCGCGCTGGCGGCGGCAACGAGTTGTGGCTGATCATCGGTAGTTGACAGCCACTCAGGAGAGCACGCGGTGAGGACCAGATCCGTCCCCTCTGCCGGGCTCCGCGTGCAACCGTCCGTCCCCCGCTAGTTCGCTGTTTGCCCGCCTCCGTCCGCTCGCAGACACAGGAGTCCACGGTTATAGGATCGCCGTGCCTTGGATCATCTCGAAGTCATTGAAGACGCACTCGATGTTCTCGCGGAGCACCTAGTCCTCAATGAAGAATCGGGGCCAACCACCCACACCGCGATAACTGCCGCTCGCTTCGAACACCCCGAGGTCCCCCCTGCCCTGGGGCGATATTTCGTGGGCGTGCTCGGAGGAGCGGTGAACCAAAGGGCAGAGCTCAGCAGGGAAATTCTCAATATCGATCCGGATTTTTCGTCCGAAGTGCGTGGGCACATCGATACCCACATCGGCGTATCGAACGATTTTCCCGACCAACCCGCAAGAGAATTCCGAGACCACACGAGGAATCCCTACATCGTGGAGGTCTTGGCCCATGCACTGTTAGTGCTGCGAAAGCGCGGTGACACCGCCTGTCTCGTCGGACCAACTGCGGCTCTCAAACCGCCGCATCCCGATCCGCGACGGCAGGGCATCGACCTCCTCGGAATATATGACGACTCTGGCATCGCGATCGCCGCGGTCGGGGAGGCTAAGGCCTCCAAGAACAACGGGACGGCGCAATTGAGTAGAGCTGCCGCCTTTTTCGCGGATCTCGACGCTGGCAAACGTGGGGTTGAGATGCGCACCGAACTCGGTTCCTTGAAAGACGTGCTGCCCGAACCCCTTCGCGCAGGCTTCGTCCCGATGATGTGGAGACGGCGCTGCTGCTACCTGCCGGTGGTCGTTCATAGCGGATCACTCCCCGTGCTGGTCGACCGCAAATCGTTAGGTGACCTGAGTCCAGACCAGGAACACATCCGAGTGATTGGGCTTGACCTCGATGACTTCTACGGATTCTTTGATCAAGTTGCTGATGGGATAAGGGCGGCCCAAGGAGAGCTCCTTTCCTAATGTTCGACATCGGAATTAAACGATTGCTCGACGAGTTGCCCAAGATCGATGGGCTCGATCCAGACACAATCCGCCGCCTGCTCTCTGGGGCATTCGTCGATGTCATTTCCATCAAAGACCTCGGCGAAACGCCTGAGGCGGCTGAGCATCTCGCGAGCGTTCGGCGCCTAGCTACTGTCCTGGAGCTCCAGGCAATTTTCGACGGGGACTTCTCATCCGAGTCGACTCGAGCGTGTGCGTTCGTCGCCGCCGAGGCCTTGGAGTTAGTGCGGAACTTGAGCGATCTGGCCGACGATGCCGAGTCCGACTCTATTGGCGCGATCCCAAACATCCAATACACGTGCATGGAGGCGGCGTCGCTTTACCTGATTGCCGGCTTCGACGCGAACGCTGCCGTCGCGGCCCGCCCTATAGATCCTGATTCGTTCGGAGAAAGCGACCCGGCAGAGGCGCCCGCAGCAGCAGCGATGGCGCGCTCCGCCAAGGGGCCTTTTTGAGCTTCGCCAGCCACCCAATGCGGATATCCCCCTCCCACCGGAAGATCTGCCGATCTCGGAGCGAATTCGTTGGGAACTGTGGCGGCTGATCTCTAGGGCAATTGACGCACATCGTGACTGGCTTCTTACGGGCGCCGACTACGACCCCGCGAGCGCCGCCGAGCGTCTCTCAAGCTATTCGAGGCGCCTCGACCAGATGCAGGTGGACTCCGATATCTCGCATCTCGCGAACCTACTCGGGGCGGCGTGCTCGGCGACTGCCGAGCGAGCCCTTCACGGTTTGGATGTCGATGACAACGGGACCTTCGCCTCTTACGTCCATCATCGAGCAAGAACCCGGCCTCTTCTCTGGCCAGCAGCCGCCCACTACGCGACTGGGGCACTCAGCGGGGAGCCACGCCATGCGGTCGTCTCAGTGCCGACGGGCGCCGGAAAGAGCTCGGTCGCCGAGCTCGGAATCGCCGCAGTATTGGATCAGGGGTGGGTGCTGTACCTCACGCCGACGAATGCCCTAGCGAATCAGGTGACGAGGGACCTAACGGCCCAGTTCAAAGACATTGAGGGGGTCAGCGTCCGGGGATTCATCGGTGGTGCCGAGTTCACTGCTCTCGGCGTCGAGTCGGTCGGCGACGTTCGCGAGCGCCAAGTCCTCGTCATGACCCCCGAGAAGTGCTCGCTGGCGCTGCGTCAATCACCGGACGCATTCGAAAGCCTCGGACTCATGATCATGGATGAGTGCCACCTTCTTGGGAATCCGGGAAGTCGAGGTGTGACGGCAGAGCTCACGGTCTCCGCAGTGTTGGACAAGGCGCCGATGGTCCGAGTGCTAATGCTCTCAGCTCTGGCGGAGAACCCCGAAGAGATCGGCAAGTGGCTGGCACATGCAACGGACAGCAGCTATCAGCTGATAGCTGACCCCTGGAGACCGACTCGAACCCTGCGGATGGTTCTCGGCATCGACCCAGTCCGCGCCCAAGAGCCGTTTGACCAAGCTAGGAACGCTCTCGAAGAACGGCCGAAGGGAAAAAATCAAGCCTTTGAGGCTCCCGTCAACCTGATGGCCGGATATCAAGGCGCATGGGAGACGGCAGAGGAGAACGACTACACCGTGATTCCGGCCTCATTTTCAGTCGAACTGAATGCACGCCGTGGTACCGATGGCACTATCCGTCCGCAGCCAACGGGCTACGTCAATCAAGCAGCGGGACGCGTCACTTACATGTTAGCCATGGCCGGGGAGGATGTCCTAACGTTCATCCCGAAAAATAAACATCACAACTTTAGCGTTGCCCGGGACCTGCCCGACCTCGTTCCCAAACCGAAATCTGACGCTCGCCTCGATTCTGTCTTCGCTCTCCTCGACCTAGCCGACCATGAGCTTGGGGTCGAGACGGTCCTGCGCAACCTGATTGAGCGAGGAATCGCTGTCCACACGGCCGCGATGCTGCGCGACGAGCAGCGGGCCAGCGAGGTGAGCTTCGCCGACGGACAGGCTCGCGCGATCTTTGCAACGACCACCCTCGCACAGGGTCTGAACCTCCCCGCCACCGCCGTGGTCTTGGGAGGTACCGAAATAGGCGACGGGCATTCTTTGCCCCAGGACATCAGGGAGGAGCGAACGCGGTCCGATCTGCTTAACGCACTCGGCAGGGCTGGGCGCGCATACGTGGCGTCGCGGAGCATCGGGGTCGTGATCCCAAACCAGTGGATTCAGATTCGTAGAGGAGACTCGCCTGTGGCCGCCCGCAACAGCGCACCTTTTCTGGCCTACCCCGATGCCTCCACCCAGATCAAGAGCCAGATCCAAACGCTGATTCGAACGGCACTTGACGAACCTGAGATGCAGGTCGATCGACTCACCGAAGAGGAGCAGGCTACCTTCACCTTTCTGGCCAGCGATGATGCTGAGGAAGGCCAAAGCGTGCTTCGTCGTTCTTTCGGGGCTTTCAGTACGGGCGTCAATGCCGACCAAGCCCTAGAAGTAAGTAAAGTGATCCAGCGCGCTGGTACGAATTTTGTGGAGTCTGCGGAAGCTCCACTGTGGATCGTCGAGGCAAGTCGAATCTCTGGTGTCGGACTCCCGGCAATGGCCCGCCTTCTTGCGTCGCTCCCGACTGAGGAGGAAGCACTGCCCGAGTCGATCGGCGACTGGCGCATGGTCCTCACCTCTGGGCTTAGGCAGATGCCGGCGTCGATAACTGCGCGGCTTCTGCCTGAGCAACCCTTTCAGAGCACCCGAATGGAGGCCTTGGTGGAAAGCGAGTCAGATCATGACCAGGATTGGAATTCCGCTGCCGAGGCCCTCGACGAGACTCTCGCGCTGTGGATGGACGGAGCGACGCTCGACGCCATAGTCGGACCCGCTCTTGGAAAGGAAGGTGGCGATTCTAGTCGTGGCTCGGGTAAGCCTTTGACTAAGGTGATTGCGCTCACCACGAATGGGTTTGGATTCGGCGTCGCGCGACTCGCAGGTGGGCTCGCCGCTCTTTGGGCAGTGACTGAGGGGGCTGACGAGGACGCGCCCCCAGGGTTGACCTCCGAGCAGCGATTTGCTCTCGACCTGCTTCCCCTCGCGGTCAGGTTTGGCTGCAATGATCTGTCATCCCTCGCCTGGTACCGCTGGGGGTTCAGACGTCGAAGGATTGCCCACATGCTTGCCGCGGAGATTCCCCTGCCCGGCGATCTCAGCCAGGACGATCATTCCGAGTGGGTCACCGAGGTCCGCCGAGCGTTGCTTTTGGGCAACTACGAGGGAGAGCTCTCTCCGGAGGCGGACGAGCTGGTCGAAGCCCTGCGTCTCGCGGAAAGGGTTTAATTTCATACTGTCCCAACCACCAAGTCGATCTGTCTGATCTAGCCCAAGCTCCGTCCGCTTAGATCTACCCGGTTATCAGGTAGTGGTCGCAATCCCTGGTTTCTGTAGGGAGTTCTCTTTGTCAGTCGCAAGATCGAGCGCCGGAGCCTCGTCGCCCGGCAGCAGATGCGTGTAGCGGGTCAGCGTGAAGGCAGTCGAGTGGTGGCCGAGGGCGCGGCTGAGCTGGAGGAGGTTGGTGCCGCGCCTCAGGTGCAGCGAGGCGAAGGTGTGGCGGAACGTGTGGAAGCCGGCCCAGGGCGCTCCTGCTTGCCTCACGAGCGGCTTGAGGACACGCGGCCGCAGGTTGGACGGATCGAGCGGGGCGCCCGATTCGTTCGGGAAGAGGATCGCGGTCGAGTCTTGATCGGGCTGGGCGGCGAGGTGGCCGCGAAGCTTCGCGGCCAGCGAGTCGGGCAGGCGGACCTCGCGGCGGCCGTGCTTGGTCTTCGGCGGCTCGATCCGGCCGCGCACCAGGGCGCGGCGGACGCAGACCTCGGGCTCAGGGCTGTCTAGCTGAACGTGGAGGCGCTGGAGGGCGATCGCCTCGCTGATCCGCAGGCCGGTCGCCGCCAGGAGCTCTAGGAGCAGCCTGTGGCGCTCAGGGGCAAGCTCTATGACGCTCGCCAGCTGCTCTGGGGTGAAGACCTTGATCTCGTCGCTGTCGAGCTCCTGGCGCGGCGGCAGCGCCAGGCCCTGCGCCGGGTTGTGGCGGATCAGGCCCTCGCGCTTCGCGGTGGCCAGCGCCGCGCGCAGCGGGATCGTGGCGTTGGCGATCGTGCGGTCGCCGAGAGCCTTCCCCTGGGCCTCCTCATCGGCCAGCCAGTCCACGAAGCGGGCGAGGGTGTAAGTGGAAACGTCGACCAGCTTGAGGCGGGCCGGGAAGTAGCGGTGGGCGTAGGCGCCGATCAGGCGCCGGTATTCCTCGCGCGTCGTCTCGCGGAAGCCTCGGCGGCCCTGGCCGCGGTAGCGATTGACCCACTCGTCCAGGTAGCGGCGGAAGGTGATCGCGCTGCGCTCCTGCAGCTCGCCGCGGTCGCGGTCGGTCTCGCTCTCGCGCTTCAACTGCTTCGCCTCCTCGTAGGTGCGGGCGTGGCGCTTTCGCTGCCTCGTGCCGCTGCGGTAGACGCAGGCGTAGCCGATCGTCCGCCCTTTGCCGTCGATGCGCTTGAAGACGCCGGGGGTCTTGGTCTTGACGAGCCGCCGCTTGTCGCCGCAGCCCCGCTCGGCCGCAGGGGCCGTCGTATCCTGGGAAACGCTCATGAGCACCACCTCGTGAGCCAGGGGGCGGGCCGTGTATGCGGCGCCGCCCCGTTTTTCGGTTAGCGGACAAAACGTAACAGGACCGGAGACCGGCAGCCGGAGCGCGACCGGTCAGGAGCGCGACGGCACTCAGGCGAAGGTCAGCAGAGCCACGGCGAGGCTGACGGCGGCGGGGCGATCCCGTGCCCTGGCGACAGCCGAAACGACAAGAATGAAGAAGGTGATCCTGTTCCCTGAATAGATGTCAGCGATTTAGGAGCTCCTAAAAGCCAGTCCGGAAGCGGGCGGGCGGACGATCCCGGGACGCGCAATGCGAGCTATAGAGCGAGCCGTAGCGCGAGTAGTACTGCGAGCCGTAGAACGAGCGGAGCGCGAGCCGCAATTCGGGTGCGAACCCCGAGACGAACCCCCACGCGAACCCCGTAGCGAACCCCAAGACGAACCCCGACGCGAACCCTGTGTAAACCCCGGCGTCAACGCCGCTGACAATCCCGGCGACAACTCCGGTGGAGACCCCGAGGAAAGGAGCGCGAGCTACTCGACCAGCCGTTCCATGAGTTCGCGGTCCTTCTCCATCTGCTCCCTCAGACTCGCCTGGAAGCCAGTGTCAGAACGGACAGCCGCGATGTAATCGCTGAGCGCCTCCCGGACGACTTCGGAGATCGTCAACCCCTGGGCCCGGGCAACCGCAGCCAGTTCGGCCGCCAGCTCCGGGGAGAGGCGAAGGCTCGTCGCCTTCGTCGGCGTTTTCTTTCTTTTGCTCATCGGTCGCCCTCCTCGCTGCCGAGAGCCGCCCGCCCCCAGGGCACTTCGTCAACGAGGCCGGTCGCCTCGTAGAAGTGCTCGACCGAACCGCGCCGCTGCTGTTCGGCGACGATCTCCACCGCTCCCTGCTCGGCGAGGACGCGGACGTGGTAGCCGACGTTCGACAGATGCTTCTTGGTGAAGTCGGCGAGTTCCTTGGGGCTCAGCATTCCCTTCTCCTCGACGTAGAGCCTCAGCAGCCGTTTGCGGAGCGGGTGCTGGAGGATGCGCAGCAGCTTCTCTTCCGGGCTGCTCGATTTCTTCCTTGAGGGCATGGCTACCTCTCCTCATCGGCCGAAGCCCCGACGAGGAAGCTGCCGCCCGCCGGGGGAGCGGGCGCTATCCACTCGATCCCCCGCAGCAGCGCCTCCGGCCGAACTTCCAGCGCGCCGGCGATCTTCATCAGCGTGTCCACGCGAGGCAGGCGCTCGCCGCGCTCCACCATCCCGATCTCGGTTCGGTGCAGCGAGCAGCGCCGTCCAAGCTCTTCCTGCGAGAGGCTCGCCCGGCGCCGGGCGAGGAACACGTTGCGGCCGAGGCGCTCTGACATCTCGCGGTCCACCTTGCGGCCGTCCATCAGACTTCGTAGAGGCAGTGGAAGTGGACCGCGGCGCGGGTCGGCAGAACCAGGTCGCCGTCGCGGAGGAGCAGCAGTCCGCCGCCGATCAGGTCGCGGACCGCGCGCTGGATGCGGTCGTGGTCAAGCAGGTCCCGTGAGCCGGCGGTGAGTTCGCGCACCAACTCGTCCAGCGTCGTGAGTTCCGGGTTCAGGAGCAGAACCTCTCGGAGAACTGCCGACTGATCGCGTACGTCCTCATCGATGGGCGCTAGGCGGGCGCGATCGTCGCTCGCGCCCTTAGGGTGGTCGTGCATAGGGAGTTCACTCTCCTCGTGCCACGCCCCCGGCTGTCTTCAGCAGCGCGGGGGCACTGTGTTCCGTTGTCGGCGGCGAACGTAGGTGGACGGAAGCGCCCGCTCAAGGGCCGGGCCGAACCTCTACCTGGACCTCATGTTGCCCCAGGCGTTGCCCCAGGGCCATTTTCGGCATCTCCGGCCGATGCTCAAAACGCCGCAAACCCGCTTCCCAAGCGGGATCGCGTCAACGCGCCTGACAGGATTCGAACCTGTGACCTTCGGTTTCGTAGACCGACGCTCTATCCAACTGAGCTACAGGCGCTAGGTCTGCCGGCTGCTTGGGTGGGCGGCCTTGGGGCAGAGATGGGGAGTTTAAGGCCTGGGGGGATGGCGGTGCGGCAGGGGGCGGGCTCTGTAGACGAGCGGGGCGGCGGCGGTCGCTTGTTCGTACTCGAGGGCGAGGCGATCGATCGCCGGGCAGATCTGTTCGTACTGGGCAGGGGTCATTTCGAAGCCGTAGTAGCCGGTGTAGAGGGTTTCCGTGAGCCCGGGGAAGCGGGCGCAGGCGCTGTAGCTTTCGGCGAAGCGCTCGGACCACGCGGCCGAGTAGAGGATGCCGGGGGCGGGGTCTTCGAAGAGCACCGTGGCGATGCGGTAGAGCCCCTTCGGCACGAAGGCGCTGTCCGGCGCGTCGCGCCAGCGCAGGTCCCAGAGGTAGCTCTCGAAGACATGGCCCATCTCGTGCGCCAGGGTCTCCGTATCGAAACCCCCGGCTTCCGGGTTGAGCCAGATCGTGTCCATTTCGCTGCCGGAGTTGTGGCAGCCCTGGGCAGTCGGGTCGCCGGGGCAAGGCATGACCTTGACGCGAACCGGTCGCGGCAGGACGGGGACGAGGAAGGTTTCGACCATCTCCCGGACTTCCGGCGGGCCGATCACCCGCGCTCCCTCGGTCGCGCCGGCGGTGGGTGCGAACACGAGCAGCGTCACCGCCGCTACGAGCAGGGCTGAATAAAAACCCCCATGACAAAAGGTGCGCCTCACCTCTCCGGCGTCGGCATAAAAAACCGGCCCGTTAGGTGGTCATCAGTCGACTGGACGGATGTTCCTTTAGCCCTTTTGACGGATGTTCGACCCTGTCATTCCTAAAAGTCAGTAGGGAAATCCTCCAGAACCACTGGCGCCACGTTTTGTATGCGGAGTATTGCGGATGGTGGAACCGCCTCGGGCTCCCTACTCTGCCTCACCTCGGCAAATCATCAGGAGGAATAGCCATGACCCCAAACCGGGTCCAACACCCAGTCTCGACGATATTTTTGACCTTTGTGGTCGCCGTTCTCGCCCTGGCTGTCACCAGCTCGAGCGCGATGGCGATGACCGCGCAGGAACGCTCCTGCCGCACCACCGTCAAAAAAGCTTTCCTCGCCGGCGACGCAAAGTCGGCTGCCAAAGCGATCAAGCTGCTCTGCTCCTCTAAACAGGGAGCGGCCGGCCCGCAGGGAGCCGCGGGCGCCAATGGTGCGGCGGGATCCCCGGGCACGACCGGGCCGCAGGGCGCGACCGGCCCCGTTGGCCTCCAGGGACCAACCGGCCCCACGGGACCGACCGGGCCCACCGGCCCGACCGGCGCCAAAGGCGCTACCGGTGCTGAAGGTCCACAGGGTCCGGCTGGGAGCAAAGGCGCCACTGGTGCCGAAGGTCCTCGGGGTCTCGAAGGTCCGACTGGCCCGAAAGGCGCGACCGGCCTCGAAGGGCCGCAGGGTGAAAAAGGCACGACCGGTGCTGAAGGTCCGCAGGGTCCGAAAGGCGACAAAGGCGCCACGGGGGTTGAAGGCCCGCAGGGTGTCCCTGGTGAAAAAGGTTCCACGGGCGCCGAAGGGCCTCAGGGTGTGACCGGGCCGGAAGGTCCGACGGGCAACAAAGGTGCCACCGGAGCTGAAGGTCCTCAGGGTGAAAAAGGCACGACCGGTGCTGAAGGCCCGCAGGGCGTGACCGGGCCGCAGGGTCCGACCGGCGACAAAGGCGCCACTGGCGCTGAAGGCCCTCGGGGTCTCGAAGGGCCGACCGGTCCACAGGGGGACAAAGGCGCCACGGGGGTTGAAGGCCCGCAGGGTGTCCCTGGTGAAAAAGGTTCCACGGGCGCCGAAGGGCCTCAGGGTGTAACCGGGCCGGAAGGTCCGACGGGCAACAAAGGTGCCACCGGAGCCGAAGGGCCTCAGGGTCCGAAAGGCGACAAAGGCGCCACTGGTGCTGAAGGTCCTCAGGGTGAAAAAGGCACCACCGGTGCCGAAGGGCCGCAGGGCGTGACCGGGCCGCAGGGTCCGACCGGTGACAAAGGCACCACTGGCGCTGAAGGCCCTCGGGGTCTCGAAGGTCCGACTGGTCCACAGGGGGACAAAGGCGCCACCGGTGCTGAAGGCCCGCAGGGTCCGACCGGCGACAAAGGCGCCACTGGCGCTGAAGGCCCTCGGGGTCTCGAAGGGCCGACCGGTCCACAGGGGGACAAAGGCGCCACCGGTGCTGAAGGCCCTCAGGGTCTCGAAGGTCCGACTGGCCCGAAAGGCGCGACCGGCCTCGAAGGTCCGCAGGGTGAAAAAGGCGCCACTGGTGCTGAAGGTCCGCAGGGACCGAAAGGCGCGACTGGGTCCGAAGGCCCGCAAGGCCTCGAAGGTCCGACCGGCCCGCAAGGTCCGAAAGGCGCCACCGGTGCTGAAGGTCCTCAGGGTGAAAAGGGCACGACTGGTGCCGAAGGCCCGCAGGGCGTGACCGGGCCGCAGGGTCCGACCGGTGACAAAGGCACCACTGGCGCTGAAGGTCCTCGGGGTCTCGAAGGTCCGACCGGGCCTCAGGGCGCCACGGGCGAAAAGGGCGCGACCGGCGCTGAAGGTTCACAGGGTCTCCAAGGCCCGACCGGTCCGCAGGGTCCGAAAGGCGCGACCGGGGTCACCGGTGAAAAAGGTCAGCAGGGCGAAAAAGGTGCGACCGGGGCCGCCGGGGCGACCGGGGCCACGGGTGCGACCGGCCTGACCGGAGCAGCTGGATCCACCGGCGCGACCGGGGCCACCGGAGCGACGGGTCCGACCGGGGCCACCGGCCTGGCTTCGAGCCAGATCATCGCTGGTACCGCGGTGCAGAGCGCCAATGCTGCGACCGCGGGAACTCAGGTGACCGCAACGGCCAGCTGCCCCGCCGGCAAGATCCTGCTCGGCGGCGGTGGCCGGGTGACCGGTGCCGGCAGTGCCCCGGTCCAGTCGCTGTCCCTCGATCAGAGCTATCCGAGTGCCTCCAACGAATGGAAAGCAGTCGGCACGGTTACCGCGAACCTCAGCAGCGGCCAGAAGCTCGTCGTCGAAGCGTACGCCGTCTGCAGCGCCTAGCCGCAGGCTGAAAATCAGGATTCGCCGGGGCGGCAACTTGCCGCCCCGGCGTCAGTTATAGGTAGAACTGAGCGACCGTGGAGCAGGCAGGGCCTAAAAAACAACCGTCTAAAGCGAAAGCCGGCGCGAAAAAACAGCCGGCGAAAGCGAAAGGCAGCGCGAAAAAAGCAAAAACGCCGCCCGCGACCGGCGACCTCCCTGGGTGGGCCCGTCCATCCGCGATCGCCGCGATCGCGATCGCCGTCGTCATCGTCGTTTACCTCCTGGCGAGCAGCGGCGGCGGCTCCTCCCCCACGACCACGACCGAAGAAACGACCGCCGCGAAGACGGTGAAGGTCGTCCCCGAATCGGAACTGCTGAAGGCGATGAAGGGCGTCGGCTACCCGGTCTACTGGGCCGGTCCACGCCTCGGAGTCGAATACGAAGTTCAGCGCCTGCCCGGCCGCGTCTACGTCCGCTACCTCCCCAAGGGAGAAAAGCCGGAAACCGAAAAACCGTTCCTCACCGTCGGCAGTTATGAACAGGCGAACGCGCTGGCCAGCATCAAGAAGCTGGGCCAGCAACCCGGTGCAATCCTTGTCAAGGTCGCCGGCGGCGGCTTCGCCTACGCGGAAGGGACGCAGGCAACCAGCGCCTACATGGCCCTTCCCGGCGTCAATGTCCAGATCGAGGTATACGAACCCCAGGGCGGCAAGGCACTGAACCTGATCCGCTCCGGCGCGATCGTGCCGGTGAGCTGAGTCACGGCCTCCCGGCGCCGATGTTCCTCTCCTGGCTCGTCTTCCCCCTCCTGCTATTGGCCCTGAGCGCCGGCTGCGGACTGCTCGTCAGGCGCGCGGCCGGCATCAACCTGCCGGCTGCCCTCGTCGCCCCCGTCGGCTTCACGGTCGTCGTCCTGGTCGGCGAGATGACCTCGCTTGCCTCGTGGCTCGCCGGCCTCGCGGGCCCGATCACTGTCGCGCTCGCGGTCGCCGGCCTTCTTCTCAACTGGGGACGACCCCGCGGCCTCGATCGCTTCGCCCTGATTGCGGCGCTGGCGGTGTTCCTCGTCTACGCGCTGCCCGTCCTCGCCACCGGGGAGCCCACCTTCCTCGGCTACATCAAACTCGACGACACCGCCACCTGGCTCGCCCTCACCGACCGCGTCGCCGAAGCCGGCCGCGACCTCTCCGGCCTCGCCCCCTCCACCTACGAGGCGACGCTCCACTTCAACCTCGGCAGCGGCTACCCGATCGGCGCCTTCACGCCGCTGGCGATCGGCTCGACGATCCTCGGCCGCGACCCCGCCTGGGTCTTCCAGCCCTACCTGGCGACGATGGCGCTGATGCTCGCCCTCTGCCTGTACCAGCTGGCGGGAGAAGTGGTGCGTCGGCGGCCGCTGCGCGCCGCGATCGCCTTCCTCGCGGCGCAGCCGGCGCTGCTGTTCGGCTACTTCCTCTGGGGGGGCGTGAAGGAGGTGGCGACGGCACTGCTGCTGGCGCTGCTGGCGGCGCTGATCCCGGCCGCCGTCACGACCGACCGCCTCAGCTGGCGCGCCGCGATCCCGGCGGCGCTTGCCGCCGCTTCGGTCATCGCCGTCCTCACCGCTGCCGGCGCGGCGCTGTGGCTGCTGCCGATGCTGGTGCTGGGAGCGCTGACGATCGCCAGCCGCACCGGCGGCAAGGCGGCTCTCCGTCGCCTCGCCTTGGTCGCCGGCCTGGCGCTGCTCGTCTCCCTGCCCTGGCTGCTGGACGCCGGGATCCTGCCGCGTGAATCGGGCGCCCTTTCCGACCCGCACGAACTCGGCAACCTGATCGGTCCGCTCAGCGGTTGGCAGGCATTCGGAATCTGGCCGACGGGAGATTTCCGCGTCCATCCCTCGGACACGCTGGCAACGGTCGTCCTGATCGCCATCGCGATTTTCGGCCTCGTCCTCGGACTGCGCCTGATCTGGCGCCGCCGAGCCCTCGGCTCCGCCGCCTTCTTCGCCGCCCTCGCCGTGGGCGCGATCGCACTGGTCGAGATCGGCTCTCCCTGGGTCGGCGGCAAGGCGCTCGCCACGGCGTCGCCGGCGATCCTCTTCGCCGCCTGCCTCGGCGCGGCCTTCCTCTGGGAGCGGGGACTGCAGATCGAGGGCGGCGTCGTCCTCGGACTGATCGCGCTCGGCGTGCTTTGGTCCAACTTCCTCGGCTACCGGGAAGAGTTCATCGCCCCCTACCACAAGCTCGCCGAACTGGAACGGATCGGCCACCGGATCGCCGGCGAGGGGCCGACGCTGATGACCGAATACGAACCGTACGGCGTCCGTCACTTCCTGCGCAAGGGGGAAGCGGAAGGCGCGAGCGAGCTGCGCCGGCGCCTGGTGCCGCTGCGCAACGGCGGAAGCCTCGAAAAGGGCGAAACCGCCGACATCGACCGGTTCTCCCTGCCGGGGCTGCTCGAATACAAGACCCTGGTCCTGCGCCGCTCACCGCTGGCGAGCCGGCCGCCCCTTCCCTTCCAGCTCAGCGAAGTGGGCGCCTATTACGAGGTTTGGCAAAGCGACGGCTCCCCTGCCCCGCTCGAACACCTGCCGCTCGGCGAAGGCCTGGATCCCTCAGCGCTCCCCCCCTGCTCGGCGATCGAACGCCTCGCCCGGACGCCGGGTGCTCTGCACCTGGCGGCCGCCGTCCGCCCCGAACCGACCCTGATCACGCTGAGTGACCTCTCCCTCCCTCCCGCTTGGGAACCCGGCGGCGAAGGCTCCTACGCGACGCCGCACTCGAACGGCACCGCGGAAGGCTCCTTCGAAGTGGAGAAGGGCGGCTCCTACGGCGTCTGGCTGGGTGGGTCCCTGCGCGGAGACGCCAAGATCGAAATCGACGGCAAGGAGATCGGCAGCGCCGGGACCGAACTCGACCAAGCGGACGAGTACCGGCAGCTGGGAAGCGTGATGCTGCAGCCCGGCCGACACACGATCGCGCTCACCTACACGGCGGCGAGCTCGCTGGCCCCGGGCGCCGGCGGCGAACCGTTCCCGATCGGGCCGCTCGTGGTCTCGCCCGCCACCGCAGCGGACGCCAAGGTGAAAGTCGTCGACGTCGCCGACGCGCGCTCCCTCTGCGGCCGCTCCCTCGACTGGGTCGAGGCGCTGCCCTACTAATTAGCCTCCGCCGCCTCCGAGGCACGCGGCTCTTTCAGCCGCACGTGCCAGCGGACGGTGGCGGTGGCGACGCGAGCGCCGTCCTTGTCGGTCAGCTCGACTTCGCAGGGGAACTCGACCTTGCCCTCGGCGTCCAGCGTCGCGAGCGCCTCGGCGGCCTCGACGCCGAGCTTGGCGCTTGCGGTGATCGCGCCGTTGGCGACCTTCTCGTAGTCGATCTCGGCCGACTTGGCGAGCGGGACGACGTCGCCCATGCGGACGGCGAAGGCGCCGACGAAGGCCGCCCCCGAGGCGGTCTCGGCGGCGGTGAAGAGGGCGCCCGCGTGCTGGGAGCCGACGTGGTTGGTGAGCTCGGGCCGGCGCGGCAGCACCACCGTCGCCTCGCCGGCGGAGACCTCGGTTATCTCGATCCCGAGGTGGTTGACGAAGGGCACGGCCATCGCCAAGCCCTTGGCGATCGCGTCGAAGTCGACGTTGGGCATTCCCGGCATCGGATCACCCTAGCGGCCGTGGAACTCGGCGTGGCCGGGGCCGCCGTGCTCGAGGAAAGTGCGGACGGCATTCTGCAGGTCCTCGCTGGCGAAGAGCTCGGCGGCGTCGATTCGCACCGCCTCGTCTGCGGCCGGGATGCCGCCTTCGCGGAAGCGCTTGAGAATCTGCTTGGTCATCGCGTGGGCCTTGGTCGGGCCGGCGGCCAGCTCGGCGGCGAAGGCGCGGGCGGCGGCGTCGAAGTCGTCCTCGAAGATCAGGTTGACGACGCCCCAGCGCTCCATCTCCTCGGCGCCGAAGATCCCGCCCGACATCACGAAGTGGCGGGCGCGGCCGGAGCCGGCGCGCTCGGCGAGGCGCTGGGTGCCGCCCATCGACGGCGTCAGCCCCACCACCTTCTCGACCAGGCCGAACTTCGCCTGCGGCGAGGCGACGATCAGGTCGCAGGCGAGCGCCAGCTCAAAGGCGGCGGTCAGGGTCAGCGCGTGGGCGGCGAAGACGACCGGCGCCGGCAGCTCTTCGATCTTCTCGATCATCCCCAGCAGCTCGTCCCAGAGCAGGCTCCCCTGCTCGGGCGTCAGCCCGGCGAAGACGTGGACGTCGACGCCGCCGGAGACCGCGCGCCCCTCGGCCCGGATCAGCAGCGCCCGCGGCGGCTCGGCGGCGACCGCGTCGATCGCCGCGTGCAGGTCGTCGATCATCCGCTGGTCGAAGAGGTTGAGCGGCGGGCTGTCGAGGGTGATGACCGCGAGGCCGCCCTCCTCACGCTCGAGCCGCGCCGCCGGCCCGTCAGGGGACACGGTGGACCTCGAAGAGGTTGGTGCCCAGTTCCTGGTCGGGGAGACCGGCGGTGACCGCGATCAGGTCGCCCGGCTTGGCGACGCCGGTTCTCCCCGCCATCTCGGAGCAGGTGCCGATCAGGCTGTGGACGTCGGTCTCGTAGTCGCAGCGGATAGCGGTCACGCCGAAGAGGAGGTTAAGCCGTCGCACCGTCTCGATGCGGGGCGAGACCGCCAGCACCGGCACGTTCGGCCGGTGGGCGGAGACGAGGCGGGCGGTGCGGCCGCTGGTCGTCGGCACCACCAGCGCCTTCAGCCCCAGCCGGTAGACGGCGCCGACGGCGCTCTGGGCGACCGAGTCGGCGATGTCCTGGGTCGCCTGGTCGGTGCGGCGGAAGAGCCACTCGCCATAGGGGAGGTCGGGCTCGGTCGCGCGGGCGATCTGGTCCATCACCCGCACCGCCTCGACCGGGTGCTGGCCGACCGCGGTCTCCTCGGAGAGCATCACCGCGTCGGTGCCGTCGTAGATCGCGTTGGCGACGTCGGTCACCTCGGCCCGGGTCGGCCGCCGCGACGTCACCATCGAGGCCAGCATCTGGGTCGCGGTGATCGCCGCCTTCGAGCGGCGGCCGGCGGCGCGGATCAGCCGCTTCTGCACGATCGGCACCTGCGCCAGCGGCAGTTCGATCCCGAGGTCGCCGCGGGCGACCATGATCCCGCCGGTCGCCTCGGCGACGATCGCGTCGACGTTTTCGGCCGCCTGCTGGCGCTCGATCTTGGCGACCAGCGGGATGTCGGCGCCGAGCTTGTCGAGCCGCTCGCGCACCGGTTCGAGGTCTTCGGGGGTGGAGACGAAGGAGACGGCGAGGATGTCGACGCCGTGGGAGACGGCGAAGTCGACCCAGTCGAGGTCGATCGCGGTGGCGGCGGGCAGCGGCGCGCCGCCGGGGATGTTCATCCCCTTGTGGGAGGAGAGCGTGCCGCCGACCTCGACCTCGGCGCCGATGCCGGAGTCCTCGGCCGCGCCGACCCGCAGCCGGATCGAGCCGTCGGCGAGGTAGACGACCTGGTCCTCGCGCAACTCGGAGACGCCGGACCAGGGCACCGGGATCGTCGCCGCGTCGCCCTCGACGTCATCCGGCGTCAGGGTCACGTGCATGCCGGTCTCCAGCTCGGCGACGTCGTCGCGCAGCGAGCCGATCCGCAGCTTCGTCCCCGGCAGGTCGCCGAGGATCGCCACCTCGCGCCCGACCCCCTCCGCCGCCGCCCGGATCGCCGCGATCGTCTCCCCCTGCCGCTCCGGCCCCGCGTGCGAGAAGTTCAACCGGAACACGTCCGCCCCCGCCGCCACCAGCTGCTCCAGCACCGCCGGCTCCCAACTCGCCGGGCCGACCGTGGCGATGATCTTGGTCCGCCGCCCGATGTGGGCGCCGGCCAGCGGGTCGGGATTCGAGCTCATCGAACCTGACTGTAGTAACTGGCTCTCCTCAGGCGCGCCATCGGCCACGCCCGGCCGCATCCCTACCCGGGCAGCTCGATCGACTGCTGGTGGTGGAAGACGTCGTGCGGGTCGCAGAGCGCCTTCGCCTTCTGCAGGCGAGGGTAGTTCTCCTTGTAGTAGAGGTACTGCCAGTCCTGCAGGTCGACGTCGGGGTAGTTGACGAAGCAGCCGTCCATCGTGTCATCCGGCCACGGCCCACGCGGCCCGTACATGTCCTCGTAGAACCCCCGGATCCAGTTCAGGTTCGCTTCTTCGTGCTCGGGCTGAGTCCAGTAGGTCTGGTACTGGAGCTTCATCACCGAGGAGCGCTGGGCGACCGCCGTCGCGTCGGGCGCGACGGCGTTGACCTGGCAGCCGTAGGAGTCGACCTGCAGCAGCGCTGCGGACGCGGTGGGATTCGGCTCTTCGCGCAGGTGCTTCCACAGCGCTTCGATCTGTTTCCGCGGGAAGCCCTGCTTCATGTAAGCGGACTTGTACTTGCCGAACTGGTTATTGCCCGAGAGGTCGAGCGTCTGCGTCGCGAAGAGCCAGGGGAGCGAGCGAGCTTCGCCGCTCGGGCTGGCGATCCCGTAATGACCCGCCGGGGCCCGCTGGGGAACCGGCTCGGGCATGTTCTTGCCCATCGCCGCTTCGAACTCGCCGAGCAGCTCCCGGTTGTCTTCGGCGACCTGGACGGTGAGGGCGATCTGGGAGTTTTCGGAGGCCATCTGGCTCAGGTGCAGGAGCGCGAACAGCGGCGCGAACCTGCTGTCGGGGGCGCTGTTCTCGATGTGCCAATCGCCATAGCGCTGGATCAGGTCGGCGAACTGGCCTTCGTCGAGGTCTTTCCAGTTCCAGGCAAGCGACGAGAGCCAGGCCACCTTCGGCGCCGGCACCGCCCTGAACCAGAACCTGGTGACGATTCCGAAGTTGCCCCCGCCGCCCCCCGTGTGGGCCCAGAAGATGTCCTGCTCGGCCGGATCGGAGGAGACGCGGCTGACTTTGATCAGCTCGACCTCGCCGGCGGCGTCGACCCGGACTAACTCGACCGCCTCCAGGTGGTCGGCGGTGACGCCATGGAGGCGCGACAGCAGGCCATAGCCGGCGCCGGTGAGATGGCCGCCGGCACCAACCGAGTAGCAGGAGCCTCCCGGCAGCGTGAGGCCGTACTCGCGGTAGAGCGTGTTGTAAACGTTCCACAGGGTCGCGCCCCCTTCGATGCAGACGAGCCCGGTACTGGGTTCCGCATAGACCTCGTGCATCGGCGAGAGGTCGATGATCACCCCGCCTTCGTTTTCGCAGACGAAGTCCTCATAGCAGTGGCCGCCGGACCTGACCGTGATCCGCTTGCCCTCCTGATAGGCCTGCCGCACCGTCTCCAGCACCTGCCCGGCGTCGCCGCAAAGCTGCACATAGTCGGGCTTCCCGACCCAGCGCAGGTTGAACCCCCGCACCAGCGTCGGGTAACGAGAATCACCCGACCCGATCCGCTCTCCCGGGAACACCGGCTTACAAGGCTCCGCCATCGGCGCAAACCCTACACGTTCCCAATTAGTCAGGTTTTTCTAAGTAGCTCTCCTCATTCTCTGAGTATTAGGTATTGACTGAGTCTCCTGGGGGCTTAGCCTTACCTGTGGGTGTAAGGCCGATGCCCCAATGCATAAGAGATGCGCTTTCCTTCTTGAAAAGCCATTGGCTGGCGGCACTGGTGATCTTGGCGATCGGGTTCTTCCTTGGAAGCCTTCTGTTCCCCCATGTTTTCGAGAAGAAGTCAGGCTCCATCGCATACGAATACCCACCCCACGATCCGGCGGAATTCCTCTATTTAGACACGGCGGCGGTGGATAGCTACCTAGCGCAGTTGGAGGGAGGTGTCTTTACCGACGAAACCCAGCGCGCCAACTTGGCCGAGGCGGTCAACGGGTCGGTGCACTTGGGCGAAGTTGCCGAAGCTAGTACGTCGGAAGAAGAAGAACACGTGGTGGAACGCCACGTGACGCCCACCGCGGCAAGCAACTTCTTCATCCTGACAAAAGCGCTCGAAAAGGGAAAGACTGAACACTCTGAAACGCAGGACGCCAATGGGGCGCACCAGGCCATCACCGAATTCAATGTAGAAGCCGGCCCAAAGTCCTTGAAGCCAGGAGAGCTCGTGTTTTTCCGGACCCACGACCTGAGACCACCGACTTATATCGCTCCATTTATGGCGTTCAGAGGACTCAAGGCACTTAGCGAGATGTTTGCAGCAAGTGATTCTTCGCAGTCCCTCAAGTCGGCGCTAGCAATGAGGGAGCCAGCACGACGTTTCGAGAGGGAGGTAGGCAAGAACCCTCGGGTTGTCCTTACTCTTCGATCCGCGAAGGGGAACGCCTCGCGCTACCTATTGCCGATTAGTCCCACCTTCTTGTCAGAAGAGGGAAGTCTCCTGTCCGGAGGCGGCGGAACGCTGGTAGTGGTCGGCAAGGTGCTGCGGATTTTCGAAAAGAAGAGCGACCCTCGTTATGTAGATGTCGCTGCCCTGCGGACCTGGACGGAGCCGCTACGGCACGCGCCTGGGGCACTGTTCTGCCTGACCGACAAGCGATGCAGGCAGTGGGAGCGGAAGCACCATTTGCCGGAGACGAAGAGCTCAGGCAGAGAAGTAAAACGGGCGCGGCACCACGACATCAGGTTGCTGGAACGCGAAGTGAAGATCCCTGGACCCGGCGCCATAATCCTGCCGGTTGCGATCTACAAGTAGCGGAGAGGGAGGGATTCGAACCCTCGAGAGAGCTTGCGCCCCCTACTCGCTTAGCAGGCGAGTGCCTTCAGCCACTCGGCCACCTCTCCTTGCGCTGCGTCCGATTGTAGGTCAGCTAGGCCGCTCGGGCTCTTTCGGATCGCTCCACCAGTCCCTCGCGCTGGCGAGCGGGCCTGCGGTGGGGGCGCCTTGCTGTTCCTGTCGCGCCTGGTCGGCGCGCCGGGCGCGCTCGGTGGCTGCCTTCTGGGCCTCGGAGAGCTTGGCGATCAGGGTGTCGCGGGTTTCCTCCAGCTCCTCGACGCCGGCGACGTGGGCTTTGGCGCGGGTGGTGGCCGTATAGAGCTGGGGCAGGTCGCGGACGTAGGTGGCGAGCTCAGCCTCGAGGCGGGCGATCTGGCGGCGCAGCTCCTGGCGGATCTCGAGCGTCTCGCTGGACTCGGCAGGGTCGGCGGGCTTCGCCTCGGTGGGGGGAGGCGCGAGCTCTTCGTCGGGGCCGAGCATGTCGGCGCAGGCCATGGCGACGATCGCCACGTCCCGGGGAGCGCGGCCGGCGTCCTGCCCGCGCCGGATCGCGTCAAGGGCCGCCGCCTCAAGCTCCGGCTCGGCGACGACGCCCTCGGAGACAAAGGTCCCCCGCCCCTGCTGGCTGGAGATCAGCCCTTCCGCTTCCAGCGACTCGTAGACGGAGCGCACCGTGTTGACGTTCACCCCGGCCCAACCGGCGATGCGTCGCAGGCTCGGGAGGCGCTCGCCCGCCGATAGGCGGCCGGTGAGGACGAGTGCCCGCAGGCGCCAGTTGAGCTGCACCCCGAGAGGCACGTCGCTGCGCGGGTCTAGCGCGAATGGGTTTGACTGTGCTAGTCTGCTCATACAGCTATATAAATTCTACCAGTTTGGTAGATGGGTCTTTCAAATAGGGGATGGGAGGAACTCATGAGAAAGCATCTACTCCGCCTCAAGGCCTTCTGGATCGGGCTCTTACTGGTGGGCTGCGTGGCGACGACCGCCTTCGCCGATCGAAAGGAAGAGTGCGCGGGAAACATCTGCATCTCAGACAACGGCGGCATCTCTCCCAAGGCGCTGCCCAGGCATGAACAGGCGCCGATCTCGGGCTACATCGACGCCGAGCTCTGGGCTAAAGATGGCAGCCACCCGCCCGCGGTAAGGACGTTGGTCGTCAACTTCGACAAGACGCTCCAGATCAACGCCGAGGGCCTGCCCGCCTGCAAGAAGGGCCAGCTGCTGTCGCAGACGACCGCAGCGGCGAAGAAAGCCTGTCCCGACGCGATCGTCGGCTCCGGCGAAGGCGAAGTCGAGGTCGCCTTCCCCGAACAAACGCCGTTCTCCGCCAAGGGGCCGATCGTCCTCTTCAACGGCGGCGTCCACGGCGGCACGACGCTCCTCTTCATCCACGCCTACGTCGACGTCCCGGCGCCGACCGCGATCGTCGCCCCCGTCAAGATCACCCGCATCCACCGCGGGCGCTACGGCATCCACACGGTCACGCAGGTGCCGGTGATCACCGGCGGCGCCGGCTCGGTCACCGCCTTCAAGATCCACATCGGCCGCAAGTTCACCTACAAGGGCAGGCAGCGCAGCTACCTGACCGCCAGCTGCCCGACCGGGCACTACCTCTCACCGAAGGGGAAGTCACCTTCAGCGACGGCACCAAGATGGGCCTGACCCACGTCCTTCCCTGCACCCCGAAGGCGTAACCGCGGCCCCACCCACCGCCGCCGGCCGCGGGTAGGCTGGCGGCGGTGTCCGGTCCCCCCCAGTCGCACGAGCGGTACGAGCGGATCTTCGCCGAGGTGGAGGCGCCGTTTGCCTTCGTCGACCTGGAGGCGATGTGGGCGAACGCGGAGGAGATGCTGGGCCGGACGGCCGGGAAGCCGGTGCGGGTGGCCTCGAAGTCGATCCGCTGCCGGGCGCTGCTGGAAGCGATCCTCGACCGCGACGAGCGCTTCCGGGGACTGATGACCTTCACCCTGCCGGAGACGCTGTGGCTGGCCGAGCTGGGATTCGAGAACCTGCTCCTCGCCTACCCGACCGCGGACGTGGGGGCGCTGGAGGAGCTGGCGCTGCGCTCAGCCGCGAACCCGGAGGGGGCGCCGATCGTGATGGTCGACTGCGTCGAGCACCTCGAGATGATCGAGTCGGTGCTGGGCAGCGGGGCGCCGCCGATGCGGGTCTGCCTCGACGTCGACGCCGGCTGGTGGTGGCTGGGCGGCCGGGTCAAGGTGGGGCCGAAGCGCTCGCCGATCCACACCGTCGAGCAGGCGGTGGCGCTGGCGCGGGAGATCGAAAGGCGGCCGCAGATCGAACTCGACGCGCTGATGGCCTACGAGGGGCAGATCGCCGGCGTCGGCGACCGGCCACCGAGACAGCGCCGGCGGGGGGCGGCGATCCGCTGGATGCAGCGGCGATCGGCGGCCGAGCTGGCGGAGCGGCGGGCGGCAATCGTCGAGGCGCTGAGCGAGTTCGTCCACCTGGAGATCGTCAACGGCGGCGGCACCGGCAGCCTCGACCTGACCGCGGCCGAGGAGGCGGTGACCGAGGTGACCGCCGGCTCCGGCTTCTACGCCCCCGCCCTCTTCGACCACTACAGCCGCTTCCGCCTGACGCCGGCGGCGGGATTCGCGGTGCCGGTCGTCCGCAAGCCGGCGCGCGGCGTCGCGACTGCGCTCGGTGGCGGCTACCTCGCCTCCGGCCCCGGCGACCCGGCGCGGCTACCGGTTCCGTGGCTGCCCGAGGGCCTGGAACTCGACCGCGAGGAGGGGGCCGGCGAGGTGCAGACGCCGCTGCTCGGCCCTGGCGCCGCCGAGCTCAGCGTCGGCGACCGGGTCTACTTCCGCCACGCCAAGGCCGGCGAGCTCTGCGAGCGCTTCAACACCCTCTACCTGGTCGAAGGCGACGCCATCGTCGACGAGGTCCCGACCTATCGCGCCGAAGCCCAAGCCTTCCTCTAGGCAGACGGGCCGAAAATACCCCTATATGGAGGGAAATCGTCCCGTCGGTCCCCTAGCTGCCGAGGACGCGGTCCGTGTACTCGTTGGCGAAGTTGCGTTGGGGGTCTAGGAGGTTGCGGGCGCGTTGGAAGTCGGCCCAGGCGGGGTAGCGCGGGGCGAGGGTCGCGGCGCTCTGGAAGTGGCGCTTGCCCCAGTGGGGGCGGCCGCCATAGTCGTTCATGATCGTCTCCACTGCCTCGAAGTAGGGGCGCCATTCCATCCCCCGGTACTGGTGCACGGCGATATAGGCGCTGTCGCGTTTGTGGGCGGGGCTGAGGCATGCGTCGTCGCCGGCCGAGACCCGCATCTCGATCGGGAAGAAGACCTGGTACTCGTTGTGGCGCACCCACTCGATCACCCGCCTCGCCGCCTCCGGGCCGTGCTCGCGCGGCAGCGCGTACTCCATCTCGGTGAAGCGCACCCGGCGCTCGTTGGCGAAGACGCGGTCGCTGCGGTCGCTGGTCCGGCTGCCGGAGGCGAGGCGGCCGGCCAGCCGCGAGAGCGCCGGGATCGTCCGTGGCATCGCCTTCCCGGTCGCAGCAAGCAGCCCCAGCGCCCAGTTCTCCAAGACGATGTCGTTGAGATAGGCGGCGCCGCGGCCGCGCGGGCGTGGCGGGTCATCCATCCGGTTGCGCTCCAGCACCAGCGCCAGGTCGGAGTAGGGGAAGGTGAAGAGCTCGAAATGATCGTTCGTGGCGGCGCGCTCGTCGAAGCTGTCGAGCACCTCTTCGCGCGGAAGCGGCGAGTCGACCCGGAGCAAGTTGAAGGCCGGGACGCAGCGCAGCGTCACCGCCGCGATCGCCCCCAACGCCCCCACCCCCACCCGTGCCGCCCGCAGCAGCTCCGGGTCGGTGGCGGCGCCGAGGTGACGGACGCTGCCGTCGGCCAACACCAGCTCCAGGCCCTCAACCTGAGCGGAGATGTTGCGCAGCTCGGCGCCGGTGCCGTGAGTAGCGGTGGAGATCGCACCGGCGATCGTCTGCCGGTCGATGTCCCCCAGGTTCTCCATCGCCAGCCCGAGCCGGGCCAGCTCTTCGTTGAGGTCGGCGAGGACGGTGCCGCCGCCGACCTTGACCAGGCCCGAGCCCGGGTCGGCGTCGATCACCCCGCTCAGCGCCGCGAGGTCGACCAGCGTCCCCTCCGTCAGCGCCGCCTCGGTGAAGGAGTGGCCGGAGCCGGCGACCCGCACCTTCTGCCCGGCCGCCGCCGCGGCGCCCACCGCCTCCGCCAGCTCCTCACGGCTCGCCGGGCGGACGATCCGCGCCGGCCGGCAGGACTGATCGCCCGCCCAGTTAACCCACTCGCCGGCAGCTACCCGCTTCTGTCGCGGCATAGGCGGAGCCTAACGCCGTAACAACGCTTGGCCCGAGGCTTGCCGTCGGCTCTTGCCGAGCGAGGCTTGTCCTCCGGCTTCATCGACCGGAACGCGTGGAAGACGGTGAGCGCCAGCAGGGCCGCGATCGCCAGGCTCGGCGCCTTCATGCCGGTCACGGTGGCGGCCACCCCGCTGCCGACGCCGCCGATCACCTGGCCCGAGGCCCAGGCCATGTTCGAGACCCCGGAGGCGAAGCCCTGGTGGAGGCTGCTCTTCTCAGCGATGTCCGCGACCAGGGCCAGCGCCGGCGCGAAGCAGAGCCCGGCGCCGAGCGAGGTGAGGACGAGACCGCCGAGGACCTCGCCAAGCGTCGCCACCAGCGCGATCGCCACCATCGCCATAACGCAGATCGTGAGGCCGGTCACGTAGGGCAGTCGCCGCCCGACGCGGTCGGAGATCATGCCGGCAAGCGGCGCCAGCACCGCCTCCAGGCCGGCTCCGGCGATGAACCCGGCGGCGATCAGTCCCTGGCCGCCGCCGAGCTCGTTGATCCGCAGCGGCACCAGCACCTCGATCGCCCCGAACATGACCGAGGGCACGGCCACCAGCGCGGCGGCCTCCAGCAACGGCCGGCTGAACATGATCCTCACCACCTCGCCCAGCGCCTGGCGCTCGGGGGGACCGGCCTCGGGCAGTCGCCAGGCGAAGACCGAGAGCAGAACCGTGATCAAAAGGACCGAGCTGAAGACCGGTTCGGTGCCGACCGAACCGGCGATCGCCCCCAGGGCCGGGCCGAGCAGCGCCCCCGCCACCGCCGTCCCCAGCGCCGTGCCGATGATCGAGCCGCGTCTCTCCTCCGGGGCGGAGGTGATCAGCCAGGTCAGCGCTCCCGACCAGATCAGCGCGCCGGCGATCCCCTGGATGAACCTGGCCCCGTCGAGCAGGGCGATCTGGTGGGCGAAACCGAAGATGAGGCTGGAGCAGCCGAGGGTCAGCAGGCCGATGATCACCGTGCGCCGCGGCCCCATCCGGCTGGCGACGTAGCCGGCGGGCAGCGATCCGAACAACGTTCCCGCCGCATATGACGCGGAAAGAAGGCCTGCTTCGCCCTTGGTCAATCCCAGGTCGTCGACGTACTGGGGCAGCAGCGGCGCAATCGCCGCAAAAAAGGTGACGTCGAAAAAGATCATCACCGACGCAAGCACTAACAACCGACGCATCAGGGAATCCAATCAGGCCTCGCAAGCGCGGGCGGCGCGGTTCGGCTTTAGCATTCGTCGGCGGCTGTTTTTCGGAGGGGTGGCAGAGCGGTTGAATGCGGCGGCCTTGAAAGCCGTTAGGCGCCTTTCGGCGTCTCGTGGGTTCGAATCCCACCCCCTCCGCCTCTCTAGACCAAAATGATGCTACTTATAAGTCTGTAGACCTTCAAGTAGCGGAGCGAGAGCGTTCCGCTTTATGGAGGGCGACCTGCAGCGAACCATCGGCCGCAACCTCCGCGCATACCGCCAGGCGCGAGGTCTGAGTCAGGAGGCCTTCGCCGAGATCCTCGGAGTCCACCGGACGTACATGGGCGGGATCGAGAGAGGAGAGCGGAACCTGACGCTGCGAAGCGTCGAGCGGATCGCGGAGCAACTTGACGAGGACCCGCTCTCGCTGCTGCGCCAGCAATAGGCAGGAAACGCTCGCCGACAACCGAACGTCCGAGCATGGACAACGGCAGGCGCGCCCGTCGCGGTGAGCGCTGGCGGGTACGCGCGGAAAAGGTGAGGGACGCGTTCGGGCTGGTCCTGGCCCTCGTCCTCCTCACCTACGTGCTGGCTTCGCTGCTGCACAACCGCGGCTGGTCGGCGGTGGTGCTGACGCTGGCGACCAGCGTCACCTCGATCGTGGCGCTGACCAGCTCGCACGTGAAAGCGCGATTCGTGCGCCGGGCGCTCTGGTTCTCGGCGCTGGCGGTGGGGCTGGCGGCGATCGCCGCCATCTCCGGCGAGCGCACCTTCCTCAACCTCGCCTCGCTGGTCCAGATCGGACTGCTGGCGGTGGCGATGGGAGCGGTGCTGCGGCGGGTGGTCCTGAGCGCCGAGATCGGCTCGCGAACGATCCTCGGCGCGATCAGCGTCTACATAGCGCTCGGGATCTTCTTCACCTTCCTCTACGGGACGATCGACCGGCTGCAGGCGGGCGCCTTCTTCGAAGGCCACCCCAGCCCCAGCGGCGGCGACTTCCTCTTCTTCAGCTACACCACTCTGACCACCACCGGCTACGGCAACCTCGTTCCCGGCGGCCAGCCCGGCCGCCTGATCGCCGGCCTGGAGATGATGCTCGGCCAGATCTTCCTCGTCACTCTCGTCGCCGGCCTCGTCAGCCTCTGGCGGCCGGGCGAAGCGCTGCAACGGCGGCGCGAGCGCCACGCCGCCGAAATCGGCGGCGACCCGGGCGCCGCCGGCGAGGCCGCTCAATAGCGACGCGTCTTCTACTGCTCGTCGAGATCGACCCGTTCGATCGTCTGCGGCTCCAGCGGCTTATCGGTGGCGTCGGTCGGCGTCGACTCGATCGCGTCGACCACGTCCATGCCGTCGATCACCTCGCCGAAGACGGTGTGCTTGCCGTCCAGCCACGGCGCCGCGCCGGTGGTGACGATGAAGAACTGGGAGCCGTTGGTGTTCGGCCCCGCATTTGCCATCGCCAGCGCGCCGCGGACGACTTTGCGGTCATTGATCTCGTCCTCGAACGTGTAGCCGGGCCCGCCGCGGCCGGTGCCTTCCGGGCAGCCCCCCTGGATCATGAAGTCCGGGATCACCCGGTGGAAGACGAGCTGGTCGTAGAAGCCCTCCGCCGACAGCTTGCGGAAGTTCTCGACGGTTTTCGGCGCGTCCTCGTCGTGAAGCTCGAGCACGATCGCCCCGGCGCTGGTGTGAAGGGTCGCTTGCGACATGGCCCGAACCCTACCCGCCTGCCGACCTCCGGCGCGCCTCATCCGTGCACCCGGACCGTGACGGGGCGGGAGGAGCCCGGCGCGTACGGCCAGCGCTCCTCCGCCAGCGCCGTCGCCCGCAGCCGGATCGACGCCGTGCCATTCACGTAGCGGAAGCGGTAGTGGGCGCGGAAGCGGCCGTGGTAATCAGTGCGGGTAACGAGCACCGGCCGCCAGCGGTGGGTCGCCTCCTCCAGGTACTGGATCGCGACCAGCTTGCCGCGCCGCGGCAGCGGCGCCCCGCGACCGGCGACCCTGCCGCTCAGCCGCATCGCCTCCCCGGTCCGCAGGCTCGCTGGAGCGGCGCGCAGCGAGATCCCGGAGCGGACGCGCAGCTCCAGTCCCGGACGCCGCGCCGGCTCCAGCCCGCCGTCGCCGGCGAAGCTGACGGTGACGCGACGCGACGGGCCCGGCGGCAGCCGCAGCTCGAAGCCGCCCTGCTCGCCGGTCCGCACCGTCTGCGCCCCGAGCGGCGCCAGAGCGCCGCGGGAGGGATGGGAGACGACGCGCAGCTCGCGCTCGCCGAGGCCGCCGCCGTCGGCGCGGGTGAGGCGGCCGCTGAGCAGCGCCGGCGCCCCGAAGGGGACGGTGAGCGAGTCGCCGCGGCCATGGCCGCCGCGCAGGCGCGCGAACAGCCTCGCCTTTTCCCTGGGGAGTCGCGGTGGCGGCAGCTTCTGGACCGACATCTGGGTGCCGTCCGCGCGGAGGCTGGTCGAGGCCGTGTTGCCGGCGGCGTCGGCCACGTCGGCGCGAAAGACGAAGGTGCCGTAGCCGAGGTCCGGCATCGGCGCGACCAGATGGGCGACGCCCGGCGCATCGCCGGGCACCAGCTTCGCCTGCAGCTCCGTCCACTCCGGCACGTCGAGGCGGCGGTAGAAGAGCGAGCCCGAGGCCGGACCGGAGAGCGCGTCGCTGACGTCGGCCTTGAGCTGCCCCTCGGCCGCGTCGAGGGCGAAGGCCGCGCTCGGGCGCACGTCGTCGAAGCGCAGCGGCACCGTCACCGCCGAGCTCGGCGCTTCGTTCCCGGCTTCGTCGCGCAGCCAGAGCTGCAGCGAGTAGGCGCCGGCGGCCGGGACCGAGAGGTCGGTGAGCGACTTGCGGCCGATCCCGGCGGCGAATTTGACGCCGCTGTCGTAGCCGGCAGCGCCGGTGATGCGCCAGGAGGCGCCGGCGATCGGGCTCCCTGCCCCCTGATCGGGGTTTTCCCAGCCGAGGTCGAAGTCGTCGACCCGGCGCCAGCCTTCGCCGCCGGCGAGGACGGCGGCCTTGGGGTGGGCCGGCGGGTTGTTGTCGACCAGCACCGTCTGCGGCGGCGTGCAGGTGAAGCTCGCGGCGAAGTCGGCGGCGCAGTGCACGAGCGAGTGCGGGCCGTCGCTGAAGCTCGCGGTGTCGACGGTGTGAGTGGTCGAGACGGTGGGTGGGCAGGGCTGCATCCGCGTCCCCCGCCACTCGCCGCCGACCAGCGCTTTGGCGCATTCGTATTCGGTGAAGCCGACGCGGGCGCCGTCGAGCTTGGTTTCGCCGAAGCGGACGCCGCTGCCGCCGTCGGAGTCGCCGACCGCCACCGACTGCACCCCGCGGCGCCAGCCGCCGGCGACGAGGTCGCCGCTGCCGATCCAGGCGAACGGTGGGGTCGGGTCTTCGACCGTGATCGTCAGCGCCCGCAGCGCCGACCAGGAGCCCTGGTCGAGCGAGCACCACTTGTCTTCTCCCCGCGCGCAGAGCAGGCGGTCTTCGAAGGCGGCGACCGGTTGCGGAAACCCTTTGGTGAACTCGCGCGGAGTGGTTTCGGTGGCCGAAGCGGTGAGGAAGGGGCTGAAGCCGCCGCCGCTGACGCCGCCGAGCCGCTGCTCGATCCCGTCGTGGAGCGCGTGCCACCAGGTGCCGCGGACCTGCGTGATCCCCGTCCCCGGCGGCGCCGTCCAGCGCCAGCGGGCGAAGCGGGTGCCCGACACCGTCGCCTGGCCGTCGCGGGTGAAGCTCTTCAGGTGCGCGCCTTCGAACGGGTCCTGGCTGGCCGGCGGCACGCAATAGGCGTCGGGGCGGAACTTGGCGCCGCCGGTGGTGTCGTCCCAGCTCGCGTCCGCACCCACGTACCAGCCGCACTGGGCGACCGCGTACTTGCCCGCCCGCGCCTCTGAGGCCACCAGCAGCAGCACGCTCAGCGCCAGCAAGATCCCCAGGGCGACCCGCCGCGCCACGGCAATCCTCGTTCCCGACATCGGTTCCTCCTTGGTTCGACTGCGTACGGAGGTCCAAGTCCCGGGCGAGGGAAACTCTCCCCCCTCGCAGCCGAATTTCTTCCCGCGGGACGGCCGAAACGCGGCCTTTGCGAGAATCGGGCCATGGCGCTACCCACCAAAGATCAGATCACCGAGAAGCTGCGCGCAGTCATCGACCCCGAGCTGCGGCGCTCGATCGTCGAGCTGGGCATGGTCCGCTCGATCGAGGTCAAAGAGAGCGGCCGGGTCGAGGTCGTCGTCTCCTTGACCACCGCCGGCTGCCCGATCCGCTCCCACTTCGAACAGGCCGTCGCCCAGCAGGTCTCCCAGCTGGAAGGCGTGACCGAGGTCGCGGTCGGCTTCGACGTCCTCTCCGACGAGGAGAAAGGCCGGCTGCAGAAGACCCTCGGCCGCGGCAAGCTGCCCGAGGGCGCGCTGGCGAAGGTGAAAAACGTGATCTGCGTCTCCTCCGGCAAGGGCGGCGTCGGCAAGTCGACGATGACCGCCAACCTGGCCGCGGCGCTGACCGCCGAAGGCCACCCGGCCGGAGCGCTCGACTGCGACGTCTACGGCTACTCGATCCCGCGCATGCTCGGGGTCAACCGCAAACCGGAAGTCAACGCCGAGCGGAAGATCCTGCCGCTGGATTCGGCGAGCGGGGTGAAGGTGATGTCGATCGGCTTCTTCGTCGAGGAGAACTCTGCCGTCGTCTGGCGCGGCCCGATGCTGCACAAGGCGATCCAGCAGTTCCTCGAGGACGTCGCCTGGGACGAGCTCGAGTACCTGCTGCTGGACCTGCCGCCGGGGACCGGCGACGTCTCGATGACGCTGGCGCAGTTGCTGCCGCAGGCCAAGTTCGTGGTGGTGACCACGCCACAGCCGGCGGCGCAGTCGGTGGCGCGGCGCGGCGCCGAGATGGCGAGCAAATTCGACCTCGAGATCCTCGGCGTGATCGAGAACATGTCCGGCTTCACGACCCCGACCGGGGAGCGCTTCACGATCTTCGGCGAGGGCGGCGGCCAGCTGCTGGCCGACGAACTCGACGTGCCGCTGCTGGGCAAGGTACCGCTCTCCGAGCCGCTGCGCGAGCACGCCGACGGCGGCTCGCCGCTGGTGATCGACGACCCCGACTCGCCCGCTTCGCAGGCGATCCGGCAGGCCGCCCGCGGCATCGTCGCCGCCACGCCCCAGGAGCTACCGGTGCTGCAGTCGACGCCCTCGCCGGCGGAAGCCCCGCCGGTCGGCGGGACGCCGCTGCCGGTCGTCCAGTAAGCGGCGATCGTCACCCGCACGGAGGTTTAAGTCTCAAGGCGACGAAACTTTTCGCCGAGAAGTGAGTTAAGGTTTCCACACAAACGCCTAATCCCCGGCTCAGAACGCCGGGGAGCGGGGGACCCAAGTGTCCGGGGCTAACCCACCCGAAGAGGTGGGGGCGCAGGCTCCTTCAGCGCCAGCCCGTCAGCTAACCCCGCCGGCCGACGAAGGAGGACTGAATGAAGAACGCCCTCGGGGCGGCCCGAAAAACGCCCGTTCCCCGTATTTTCCTCGCGTTACTGGCCTTGGCCGCAGCGGCTGCCCTGATGGCGGCACCGGCCCAGGCAGCCAGCCCCGGCGGGGTCGCTTCGACGGCGCCAGAAGCCGAAGAAGCGACCGAAGAAACCGGCCCTCCCGGCAAGGCGATGCTGGTCAACGGCCGGGCGATCCCGCCGGTGAACGCGCCGCCGGTGGTGAAGCAGGTGATCGCCGCGGCGAACAAGATCCGCACCAAGCCCTACATCTGGGGCGGCGGCCACGCCCGCTGGTGGGACCGCGGCTACGACTGCTCGGGCTCGGTCAGCTTCGCCCTGCACGGCGGCAACCTGATCTCCAGCCCCGAGCCCTCGGGCTCGCTGGAGAGCTGGGGCAGCCCCGGCGTCGGTCGCTGGATCACCGTCTACACCAACGCCGGCCACGCCTACGCCGTAATCGCCGGCCTCCGCTGGGACACCGCCGGAGACACCAGCGGCACCGGCCCAAGGTGGCACAAGAGCACCCGCGCGGCAGCTACCGGCCCCTTCGTAGCAAGACACCCAGCCGGCTATTAAGCCGGCTGGGTTGAGGCCTCAAGCAGCCTGGTTCTTGAAGTAATTCGCGTTGATCTCGGCATATTTCGCCCACTCAGCCGGAAGCTGATCCTCGGCGAAGCACGCGTCAACCGGGCAGGCCTCGACGCAGGCATCGCAGTCGATGCACTCGTCCGGGTCGATGTAAAGCTGCTCGACGTTGTCGTAATCGGCCTCGTCAGGCGTCGGGTGGATGCAGTCGACGGGACAAACCTCGACGCACGAGTTGTCCTTCTGTCCGATGCATGGCTCGGCGATGACGTAGGTCATTGCAAGGTCTCCTAAAGCTCGTTTTCCAGGTGCCCGCCGGGGGCCCCGGCCAAGCGCGAGCGCTCATTTTAGGGATGATGAGTCGATGCTGCTGTTGACGGGGGCCACCGGAAGCATCGGGTCGCGTCTGCTGCCGCTGCTGCTGGAGCGGGGCGAGGAGGTGCGCTGCCTGGTGCGCGAGCCGCGGCGGCTGGGGGCGCGGCGGGTTGACGTGCAGATCGCGCTGGGGGATCTGGGCGAGATGTCGGACCCCTACCTGGTGCGGCAGGCGCTGCGCGGGGTCGACACGGTAATACACCTGGCGGCGTCGATCCGCGACCAGCCGCCGAAGCGGATCGAGGAGCTGAACGGGCTGGCGACGGTGCGGCTGCTGCGGGCGGCGGAGCGCAGCGGCGTCGAGCGCTTCCACTTCTTCAGCGCGCTCGACGCGCAGGCGGCGCAGCGGACGCGCTTCTTCCGGGCCAAGTGGCTGGCTGAGCAGGCTGTGCTCTCCTCCTCGCTGCAGACGACGGTCTTTGCGCCGTCGATCGTCTATGACCACAGCGACCCCTGGATCACGCTGCTGCGGCGCTTTTCCTTCCTGCCGGTCCTGCCGGTCTCGGGGGAGGGGCTGGCGCAGTTCCAGCCGATCTGGGCGGCGGACGTGGCGCGCTGCGTGGTCGGGGCGCTGGCGACGGCCGAGCCGCGGCCGCGCTACGAGCTGGCGGGGCCGGAGACGCTCACTTACGACCAGATGTCGGACCTGGTCAGCCGCATCGCCGGGCGGCCGCGGCCGCTGCTCCACATGCCGCTGCCGCTGGTGCGCGCGGGGCTGATCGCGCTGCGCTTCCTCGTCGGCGAGGCCGTCTTCGCGACCTGGGAGGAGGCGGAGCTGATGGAGGTCGGGATGGTGAGCGAGCGCGGCCCGGCCGACGCGCAGGAGCTCGGAGTAGACCCGCGAAGGATGGGCGACGTGCTGGAGGACGCCTAGACGGTGCGGGGGTTGAGAGGACTGCCGGGAGCGCCGATGCGAGCCTTGAGGCTGCGACGAGCACTGGTCCCGGTCGCCATCCTTGCTGCCGCGCTCTGGGCTTCCGCCCACGCGGGGGCGGTGTCCCTGGTCCCGCCCAAGCCGGACGTCTTCCTCGGCGTCAGCGACGGCGGCACCACCTCCGCCTTCGACGAATTCACCGAACTGAGCGGCAAGCACCCGGCGCTGCTGGAGACCTTTCTCCCCTGGGGAAACAGCCTCAAGGGCCCGTACGAACGCTGGCGCAAGACCGGAACCCGGCCGATCCTCCACATCTCCAGCGCCGGCGGCACCACCGGAGAAGAGCTGATCACGCCGGAGCAGATCGCGCTCGGGTACGGCGACGAATACCTGCTGCAGCTGAACGAATTCTTCGCCAAGACCGGGCTGCCGGCGTACGTCAGGCCGCTGGGGGAGCCGAACCGCTGCCTCAACGTCTGGTCGGCAGTCGAATGCGACGGCGAACAGAAAGGCGGCGAACACACGCCCGGCTGGTACAAGCAGGCCTTCCGCCGCATTGCCACGATCGTCCGCGGCGGCCAGAACCTGGAAGCGATCGACGCCACCCTGGCCGAAATCGGCCTGCCGCCGGTGAGCTCGGATGAAGGAGCTCTTCCGCAGAGCCTGCCGGCGGCGCCGGTGAGCATCGTCTGGAGCGTCCTGCCCGGCGGCTCGCCCCTCGTCAAAGGCAACTTTCCCGGCAACTACTGGCCCGGGCGGCGCTGGGTCAATTGGGTCGGCGCGGACTTCTATTCCGAATATCCGGTCTGGAAAGACCTCAATCGCTTCTACCTGGCGAAGCAATGGAAGGGGCTGCCGATCGCGATGACCGAGTGGGCCGTCTCGGGCGAAGACGACCCCCGCTTCGTCAAGCGGGTCATCGCCTGGACCGTGAAGCACCCCCGCGTGCGAATGCTCGTCTACTACGACGGCTTCGGCACCGAAAACCCTTACGACCTCAGCCTCTACCCCCGCACCGCCAACACCCTCCGCAGAAAGATCCGCCGCGCCACCTTCCTCAGCACCGCCGAATACAACGCCGGCCTCCTCCCCCCGCTCCCACCGAAGCCAAAGAAGTAACCCACTCCCCCGCCGACGGGACGAAATGTCTTTCCATGTCAGTCGAATCGTCCCGTCGGCAAACGAGATTTGACATATCGGCCCGTCGAGCGGGTTAGGCCTGGGCAAGGAGGCCGCGAACGGTCTCCGCGAGAACAGCGGGTTCGAACTCGACCTGCTCCCAGGTGCAGCGGGAGACTCGCCAGCCCGCGAGCTGGAGTCGTTGCTCACGCCGACGATCGTCAACGAAGGCGACATCGGTGCCGTGGAAGCGGCGACTGTCGGCTTCGAGGATCAATCGTTGAGGACGCCAAAGGAAGTCCGGCGTGAACCGCCGATTGCCGACCTGGAGGGGGACATTGACCTCGGGCTGAGGGAGTCCCGCCTGCAGGCAGACGTGGAGGAACATTCGCTCGAGCTCGCTGCGGCTCCGCTTCGTCTGCGGATGGATTTCGTCAGCAAGCAGTCGAAGCCGAGCGACGCCTCGCCTTCCCCGGCCTCGGTGAATCTGGCTTCGGAGCTCGCTCTGATCAACCAGACGCATTACTTCCGCCTCGCCGAAGGACCTTCTCAGCTCCCAAGGCTTCAGGACTGCCGCCTGATCAAGAAGGGTCCGAGCAACCGTCGTGCAGGGGATGCCGCGCACCTCGGTCACGTCAGTCGTAGGCAGCCATCCATCGCGATGCGCTGCGATGCCCTGAGGGTTACGGCCGCGGCGGTTCGGCGCGATCACATGAACCTTGCCGCTGTCCTCCTTCCAGAACCCCCACAACATCGCCGCCGAACCATGGGACAGGACGGCGCTCGGCCCGCAGGCAAGGGCAGCCGCCATCAGGACAGCCTCGGGAGTGAGACGGGGATAACCCACCGCGAAGACTCCGTCATGCACTCGATGCAAACGACCAGAGGCAACGCGTGCGGAAGCGGTGCGCCGATCCATCCCGATCTCTTCGAGTTGGACCAGCGTCACCAGTCCGTGCTGACGGTTTGCGAGGGCAGCAATCTGCAAGTCCCACCGGCGAGGACGCAACCGAGGGGCCGAAATGTCCAAATCGTCGTCGTGACGGGCCGAAATGACTGACGTGGTTGGACTTTTCGTCCCGTCGGCAGGGGGAGGGGCAGTGGAGGCGCTCATGGGCCTCAGCGTGGCGGGTCGGGGCGCACGTGTGGTGCGCAGAAAGGGACGGAAGCGTCACGGGGGACGCGTGGTTGTGTGACTTGGCCCGAAAACGCAGAGGGCCCGACTTTTGCCGGGCCCTCGAGGCGACTCGCCTGTTGGCGCCGGTATGGCGCTGACGAGGCGTCGCTACATCATGCCGCCCATGCCGCCCATGTCGGGCATGCCGCCGCCGGCGCCGTTTTCCTCCGGCGGTTCGGCGATGATCGCCTCGGTCACGAGGATGTTCTTCGCGATCGAGGCCGCGTTCTCCAGGGCGGAGCGGGTAACCTTGGTCGGGTCGATGACGCCGGCCTTGATCAGGTCGCCGTACTCGCCGGTCGCCGCGTTCAGGCCTTCGCCCTCCTTCAGCTCCCGCACCTTGTTGACAACGACCGAGCCCTCGAGGCCCGAGTTCTCGGCGATCTGCCGCACCGGCTCCTCCAGCGAGCGGTGGATGATCCGGGCGCCGGTGATCTCGTCCGGGTCGTCCAGCTTCTCCGGGTCGAGGCCGGCCTGCGCGTTCAGCAGGGCCACGCCGCCACCCGGCACGACGCCCTCCTCGAGCGCGGCGCGGGTCGCCTGCAGCGCGTCCTCGACGCGGTGCTTTTTCTCCTTCATCTCGGTCTCGGTGGCGGCGCCGACCTTGACGACGGCAACCCCCCCGGCGAGCTTGGCCAGACGCTCCTGGAGCTTCTCGCGATCGAAGTCGGAGTCGGTGTTCTCGACCTCCTGTTTGATCTGCTTGATCCGGCCCTTGATGTCATCCGCATCGCCGGCGCCCTCGATGATCGTGGTCGTGTCCTTGGAGACGACGACGGTGCGCGCCTGACCGAGCTGGGCGAGCTGGGTGTTCTCCAGTTTCAGGCCCATCTCCTCGGTGATCACCTCGCCGCCGGTGAGGATCGCGATGTCCTCCAGCATCCGCTTGCGGCGGTCGCCGAAGCCGGGCGCTTTCACGGCGACGCCGGTGAAGGTGCCGCGGAGCTTGTTCACGACCAGGGTCGCGAGGCACTCGCCCTCGACGTCCTCGGCCACGATCAACAGCGGACGACCGGCCTGGATCACCTGCTCGAGCACCGGCAGCAGATCCTTGACGGCGCCGATCTTTTGATTGGCGA
>JBQCHH010000053.1:0-13789 GCA_051954855.1 Solirubrobacterales bacterium
CCCGCGCCACATGGCGCCTTGGGCGCGTGTTGTTCGGCCCCGAGACCACCACCCGCACCCCCTCCCAACAGAGCTCTGGCAGACGCCCCCTGCGCTAGGCGACGAGCTCTTCGAGTATTGCTGTAGTCATTTCGGCGGTACCGACTTCCTGCTGCGGGGCCGGCGCCTCGCTGGTCGGCGGCTGGACGACGGTGCCGGAGGCGAGGTCGGGGGTGCGGAGGCCCTGCTCGAGCACGGCGTCTACGGCGGCTTCGATGCGGTCGGCGTCGTTGCCGCGGCCGAGGCCATGGCGCAGCATCATCGCCGCCGAGAGGATCGTCGCCAACGGGTTGGCGCGGCCCTGTCCGGCGATGTCGGGGGCGGAGCCGTGGACCGGCTCGAAGAGGCCCGGCGCGCCCTCGGCGCCGAGGCTGGCGGAGGGCAGCATCCCCAGCGAGCCGGTCAGCATCGCCGCCTCGTCGCTGAGGATGTCGCCGAAGAGGTTCTCGGCGAGGACGACGTCGAAGTCGGCGGGCCGGGAGACGAGCTGCATCGCCGCGTTGTCGACCAGCAGGTGCTCGAGCTCGACATCCTCGTAGTCGGCGGCGACGTTGCCGACCGCCTCGCGCCATAGCCGCGAGGTCTCCAGCACGTTGGCCTTGTCGACCGAGGTCACCTTCGGCTTGCGGTCGGCGCCCTCGGCGCGGCGGCGGGCTGCTTCGAAGGCGGTGCGGGCGATGCGGTCGATCTCTGCGACCGAGTACTCGCAGGTGTCGTGGGCGACGTCGCCCTCCCGGCCCGAGTCGCCGAAGTAGATGCCGCCGGTGAGCTCGCGGACGACCAGCAGGTCGGTGCCGGCGATCCGCTCCTCGCGCAGGGGGCTGGCGCCGACCAGGGCCGGGCTCGGGCGCACCGGGCGCAGGTTGGCGTAGAGGCCCATCCCCTTGCGCAGGCCGAGCAGACCCTGCTCGGGGCGTGGCGCACTGGGATCGGTGGTGTCCCATTTGGGTCCGCCGACGGCGCCGAGAAGGACGGCGTCGGCGCTGCGGCAGGCGTCGAGCACCTCGTCGGTGAGGGCGGTGCCGTGAGCGTCGATCGAGCAGCCGCCCATCAGGCGCTCGTCGTAGGAGAACTCGCCGAGCGCGTCCAGCACCTGGCGCGCGGCGTCGACGATTTCCGGGCCGATCCCGTCTCCGGCGAGGACGACTATGCGGGGGGTGCCGTTCACGAGATCGGCACTCTAGTCAGGCGGCGCAGGCGTCGATGTTGAGCCGCACATAGCGGAAGACGACAGGCCGGTCGAGACGCTCCATCACCGCGTCGATGAAAATCTCATGCTGCTCCTCGGGGAGGCGTTCGAGGTGCGGCGCCAGCCCCGCCGCGGCGCCGAACTCGCGCGGCTGCTCGGGTTCGACCAGCCTCTCCTCCAGCCAGCAGCGGATGCCGTCGAAGCCGGCGGCTTGCAGCCGCTTCTCGGTGACGGCGGGTCCGGCGAAGTTGTACGGCGTCGGCCAGCTCTCGAAGGTAGCCTCGAATTCGGGCAGGGCGCATACCTCCTCGATCGCGGCGGCGAACTCAGCGACGTTGCCCTCGCCGCCGCACTGGGCGACAAGGGGGGTACCGGGCTTCATCGCCGCTCGCAGCCGCCCGAACAAAGTCGGATGGTCGGGGATCCAATGGAAGGTGGCGTTGGAGAAGACGGCATCGACCGGCTCGTCCAGCTGCAGGTCGAGCAGGTCGCCGACCCGCAGATCGACGCGCTCGCCCCACTGCTCCAGGTTGGCCCGAGCCTCGTCGATCATCGCCTGCGAGCCGTCGACGCCGATCACCCGCCCCCGCGGCAGCCGCTCGAGCAGCATCCGCGTCACCCGGCCCGAGCCGCAGCCGGCGTCGAGGACTCGCTCGTCGCCCTGCAGCGGTAGGCGCTCCAGCACCTGCCGCGCCCATTCTTCCTGGGGCTTGGCGAGCCGGTGGTAGGCCTCCGCGTCCCACTCGGCCGGAGCGCCGGCCATCTCAGAGGCTGGTCGTGACCGGCCCGAAGGAGGCCTGCGGCTCGGTCTCGAACTGGTCGATCGCGCCCTCATTTTCGAGCGTGATGCCGATGTCATCCAACCCGTTCAGCAGCCGGTGCTTGACGTCCGGCTCGATCTGGAACTGGAAGACGCCGGCGGCGCAGTTGACGGTCTCGTCGTCGAGGTCGATCCGGGCCTCCCCCGCCGCGGCGACGGCCCTGCAGTGCTCCTCGTCCAGGATCGCCGGCAGCAGCCCGATCTTGGTGCAGTTCGAGTAGAAGATGTCGGCGAAGGAGGGCGCGAGGATCGCCTGGAAGCCGAAGTCCTCCAAGGCCCAGGGGGCGTGCTCACGCGAGGAGCCGCAGCCGAAGTTGGCGCCGGTGACGAGGATCGGGTTCGGCTCCAGCTCGATCTCGCCGTCGCGGATCCAGTCGTAGAAGAGGAACTCGCCGAAGCCGGTCCGCTCGACCCGCTTGAGGAACTGCTTGGGGATGATCTGGTCGGTGTCGACGTCGGCGCGGTCCAGCACCGAGACCTTGCCCTCGATCACGTCAATGGGTCGCATGCCCTAGCTCCAATCTCTGATGTCGACGAAGTGGCCCTCAACGGCCGCGGCGGCGGCCATTTTCGGGCTGACCAGATGGGTGCGGCCGCCCTTGCCCTGGCGCCCCTCGAAGTTGCGGTTCGAGGTCGAGGCGCAGCGCTCGCCTTCGCTCAGCGTGTCCGGGTTCATCCCCAGGCACATCGAGCAGCCGGCCACCCGCCAGTCGAAGCCAGCGCTCTTAAAGACCTCGTCGAGGCCCTCTTCCTCAGCGGCCTTCTTCACCTGCTGGGAGCCGGGGACGACCATCGCGTTGACGCCGCTGGCGACCTTGCGGCCCTTGATGATCGCGGCCGCCTCGCGCAGGTCCTCGATCCGCGAGTTGGTGCAGGAGCCGATGAAGACGCGTTCGGGGGCGATCTCGGTCATCGGCGTGCCGGCCTGCAGGCCCATGTAGGCGAGGGCGCGCTCGGCCGCCTCGCGGTCGGCGGGCGAATCCATCTCGGCGGGGTCAGGGACGCTGTCGGTGACCTCGACCACCTGGCCGGGGTTGGTGCCCCAGGTGACCATCGGCGAGATCCCGGAGGCGTCGACCTCGACCTCGGCGTCGAAGCCGGCGCCGGCGTCGGTCGGCAGCTCGCGCCAGCGGGCCATCGCCGCGTCGAAGTCGGCGGGGGCGGCCGGGCGTCCCTGCACCCATTCGAAGGTGGTCTCGTCGGGGGCGATCATCCCGGCGCGGCCGCCGCCCTCGATCGTCATGTTGCAGATCGTCATCCGGCCCGGCATCGAGAGCGCCTCGATCGCGGGGCCGGCGTACTCGACCGCGTAGCCGGTCATGCCGCCGGTGCCGAGGCGGCCGATCGTCGCCAGGATCAGGTCCTTGGGCGTGACGCCGTGGCGCAGCTCGCCGGCGTAGGAGATCCGCATCGTCTTCGGCCGCTTCTGGACCAGGCACTGGGTGGCGAGCACGTGCTCGACCTCGGAGGTGCCGATGCCGAAGGCCAGCGCGCCGAAGGCGCCGTGGGTGGAGGTGTGGCTGTCGCCGCAGACGATCGTCATCCCAGGCTGGGTGACGCCCAGCTCCGGTCCGATCACGTGGACGATGCCCTGACGGTCGGAGCCGAGTGAGTAGACCGGGATGCCGAACTCCTCGCAGTTGCGCTCCAGGGTTTCGACCTGGACGCGGGAGAGCTGGTCGGCGATCAGGCGCGCCGCCATGGTGCCGTCGGTCGGCGTGTTGTGGTCGGCGGTGGCGAGGGTCTTGTCCGGGCGGCGGACCTTGCGGCCGGCCAGGCGGAGGCCGTCGAAGGCCTGTGGCGAGGTGACCTCGTGGACCAGGTGCAGGTCGATGTAGATCAGCCCCGGTGCCACCTCGTGGGACTCCCAGATCTTGTCGAACATCGTTTTCGGCATTTGTTTTATGACCTCCTGAGACCGGCAGCGATCACGGCGAGGAAACGAGTCGCCTCCTGGCCTTCGTTCTCGAAATGGTGGGGAAGGTCTGCGTCGAAGGTGACGCTGTCCCCCTCTTGAAGCTCGTGGCGGACGCCGTCGACGACCAACGCCAGGGTGCCGGCGAGGACGACGGCGGTCTCGCGGCTGCCCGGCTCGTGCATCGGCGGGTCCTCGCGGCCGCCGGTGGTGGCGCCGGGCTCCAGCACGTGCAACGACACATCGGCGCGTTGCCCAGGCAGCGGCGGCGTCAGCTCCTCGAACCGATGGCCGCCCCGCTCCGAGCGGCGGCGTCCGGCAGCGCGGCTGATAGCGACGTGCTGCCCCTCGTCGAGGCGCAGCAGCTGCGACAGCGTCAGCTCCAGACCGGCCGCGATCTTCCCGGCGACGGCAAGCGTCGGGCTCGTCTCCCCCCGCTCGACCTGCGACAGCATCGGCGCCGAGACGCCCGAGCGCTCCGCAAGGTCGCGGAGGGAGAAACCCATCGCTTCCCGAAGCGCGCGGACACGTGGACCGACCGCGGCGGCAGGGTCCCTGCTCATCGGCTTAGTCGTGGAGACGGTCGCAGTGCTCGTCATCGGCGCGTACGTTATCACAGACGCTTGTATCCGCACTCCACCCGGACTGCATCAACTTCTACTTCTGCTGGGTGTACAAGTTGATGCAGTTCGGTAGAGGAGGACGCGCAGGTCGGCGGCAATGACCTCGGGTTCGTCATCCAGTTGAGCCCAGGTGAGGCGGGTGACCGAGTAGCCGGCGACTCGTAGTGCCCTATCTCTCGCGCGGTCTTCGCGGAAGGCGGTTCTGGTGCGGTGTCCCTCCCAGCCGTCGAGTTCGATGATCCGCCCCGTACCGGGCCAGTGGCAGTCGACTTGGTAGTTCTTGCCGTTGATGCAGATCCAGTCGTTGAAGCGGGGTAGGGGCAGGTGGTATCGGCGCAGGAAGGGCGCGAAGCGCTCCTCCAATGGGCTGCGCTTGCGACCTGAGGGCTCCTCCTTCAAGCGATCAAGCGCATGGCGCACCTTCCGCACCCCGCGCCTGCGCGGATAGCGCTCGACCAGGTCCCAGAGCGAGAGCCGGTCCCGAAGTTCCAGGAATTCCATCTCGCGCAAGAGGTTCTCGACCACGTCCTCTGACTCGGTGGCCGCCAGGTCGAAGATGGTTCGAGGGACCGTGGTGACCTGAATCCCATCCTCCACCGCCCGCTCATCCCTGGGCACCTCCGAGATATGGCGGCGGATGAGGTCAGAGGAGCGGCTGCGATGCGGCACCGTCACGTCGATCCGCGTCCGGGAGTTCGGCCGAATCATCCAAAGAGCGGCCGCAGACCAGTGGCTTAAGACGGCATCTGGTCCTGAGGCAAGTACAGCCGCCATCCATCGTCCCTCCCGCTGAATCAGCTGATAGCCCACGAGGTAGACGCCCGCATGCAGCCGATGAAGACGCCCGGTTCGCAGTCGAACTGAGATCGCCGTCTTTCCAAAGCCTGCTTCGGCTAGCTGCCGACGAGCCACCACCCCATGCTGGCGCCGCGCAAGCGCGGCAAGCTCCCGGTCGTCATCGCGAGTCCGCGAAAACTCCTCCTCAAGAGGACTTTTTGCGGACTCGGCGGGCATGGGCCGAGCGTGACGGGTCGGGGCGCACGGGTGGTGCGCAGTTTGTGCCAGCTTTCAGACGGAAGGACGCCGAAACCGTGGCGAGAGGAGGGGATGACCCTCACCCGACCCTCCCCGCTTTTGTCGGGGGAGGGTCATCCCCTCCCTCTTCAGCTACGGCCCCGGAGTGCGCTCCACCGCTGCCTCGGCAGTCGCCGCCTCGGCCTCGCGCGTCGCCGCTCCTTCCAGCGCGTTCGACAGCGCTCGCACGTAGGCACGCGCGCTCGCCTCGAGGATGTCGGTGGCCACGCCCTGTCCGGTGGCCAGACGGCCGGCGGCTCGCAGTTGGACGGTCACTTCGCCGAGGGCGTCCTCTCCCCCGGTCACCGCCTCGACCTTGTACTCGACCAGCTCGCACTCGGTCTGCACGGCGTCCTGGATCGCGTGGAAAATCGCGTCGACGGGGCCGTCGCCGCTCGCTTCGCCGACCGACTCCTCGCCGGAGGGGCGCGTCACCGCCACTTTCGCGACCGGCGGCTTGCGGCTGCCCGCCTCGACCTCGAACCAGGCCAGCTCGTGGGCGTCGGAGCGCTCGCGCATCTCGTCGGAAACGATCGCCTCCAGGTCCAGAGCGGTCACCTGCTTCTTGCGGTCGGCGACCTCCTTGAAGGCCTTGAAGGCGTTGTTCAGCGCCTGCCCCTCGACCTTGAAGCCCAGCTGCTCCAGCGCGTCTTTCAGCGCGTGGCGGCCGGAGTGCTTGCCCAGCACGATCGAGTTCGACTCCAGCCCGACTTCGGTCGCGTCCATGATCTCGTAGGTGCTGCGCTCCTTCAGCACGCCGTCCTGGTGGATGCCGGACTCATGCGCGAAGGCGTTGCGGCCGACCACGGCCTTGTTCGGCTGCACCGGGTAGCCGGTCAGGCGGCTGACCATGCGGCTGGTGCGGGCGATCTCCCGCGTGTTGATCCCGGTCCAGAGGCCGTGCACGTCCTCGCGGACGCCGAACAGCATCGCGATCTCCTCCAGCGAGCAGTTGCCGGCCCGCTCGCCGATCCCGTTGACCGCGCACTCGACCTGCCGCGCCCCCGCCAGCACCCCGGCGTAGGAGTTGGCGACCGCCAGCCCCAGGTCGTCGTGGCAGTGGACCGACAGCTCCACCTCGCGCAGCGCCGGCGCCAGCTCGTACAGCCGCCGGAAGTAGTCGGCGTACTCCTCGGGCGTCGTGTAGCCGACGGTGTCGGGGATGTTGACGGTGGTCGCCCCCTCCTCGACCGCGATCGCGCAGACTTCGGCCGTGAACTCGACGTCGGCGCGGGTCGCGTCCATCGGCGAGAACTCGACGTCCTCGCAGTAGGACCTGGCCAGCGCCACCGCCGCCCGCGCCTGCCCCTTGACGTCCTCGCGGTCGGTCTGCAGCTGGTGCTCGATGTGGATGTCGGAGGTCGAGATGAAGGTGTGGATGCGCGGCCGCGCCGCCTCCTTGATCGCCCCCCAGGCGGCGTCGATGTCGGCCTTGTGGGTGCGGGCGAGGCCGCAGATCACCGGCCCCTCGACCTTGCGCGAGATCTCCTGGACGGCCTCGAAGTCGCCGGGCGAGGTGATCGGGAAGCCGGCCTCGATCACGTCGACCCCCAGGCGCGCGAGCTGCTGGGCGATCTCGACCTTCTCGGCCGTGTTCAGTGAAATCCCCGGCGACTGCTCGCCGTCCCTCAGCGTGGTGTCGAAGATGTGGACGCGGTTGGCGTCGTTCTTGTCGGTTACTGGTCCCATCGGGAACCTTCTCCTTCTCTCTCTAGTTCGAATGGCCTTTTGTCTCTCGCGGCTATCGCGCCGCCCAGCGCTATTCCCCCCGAGGGGGGAGGAGAAGGAGTAGCGCGAGGCTGTCGAGCCGGCTGGTCATTCGCCTCCGAACCTTAGCGTAGGCTGGCGCCATCGCCAAGTCGCAAAGCACCAGTTGGCTCGCCCTGCTGGCGATGGGCGTGGCCGTCGTCGTCATCGCCAACGACTTCTCCGCGATCAACGTCGCCCTGCCGACGATGGAGAAGGACTTCCAGACGAACGTCAACACGATCCAGTGGGTGGTCAACGCCTACGCGCTCACCTTCGGGGTGCTGATCGTCACCGGCGGCCGCCTGGCGGACCTGTTCGGCCGCCGCAACGCCTTCTTCGCCGGCACCGCGATCTTCGCCACGATGTCGGCCCTCGGCGGGGCGGCGCCAACGGAGGACTGGCTGATCTTCAGCCGGGTGCTGATGGGGATCGGGGGCGCCCTGATGTGGCCGGCGATCCTGGGGATGACCTACGAGCTCCTGCCGGAAGAGAAAGCCGGCCTGGCGGGCGGGATCATCATCGGTGCCGCCGGCCTCGGCAACGCGGTCGGACCGCTGCTCGGCGGTTTCCTCACCCAGGAGCTGAGCTGGCGCTGGATCTTCTTCCTCAACGTCCCGGTCTCGATCTTCGCGATGCTCGTCACCTGGTTCCTGGTCCACGTCGAGGAGCCCGAAAGCGCCGACCGGCGAATCGACTACGCCGGGATCACGGCGATCTCGGTCGGGCTCGTCTCGCTGCTGATCGCGCTCGACCAGGTCGATGACTGGGGCTGGAGCGACCCGCGGGTGATCGGGCTGCTGGCGCTCGCGGTGGGGATGCTGGTCGCCTTCGTGCCGATCGAGCGCCGCGCCGGCAGGCACGCGCTGGTACCACGCGAGGTGATGCGCAACGAGAGCTTCACCGCCTCCTGCGTCGCGATCCTCTTCATGTCGGCGACCTTCTTCGCCGCCCTGCTCTACCTGCCGCAGTTCATGGAGAAGCACCTTGGTTACTCGGCGCTGGAAGCGGGCGTCGGGATGCTCCCCTTCCTCGCCACCTTCGCCCTCGTCTCCTTCGCCGCCGGCCCGCTCTACAACCGGCTCGGGGCGAAGACGCTGGTGGTGCTGGGGGCCGCCTGCATCACCGTCGCGCCCTTCACCTTCTCGCTGGCCGGCGGCGACTCCGGCTACGGGGCGCTCGTCCCAGGGATGGTCGTGCTGGGGATCGGGATCGGCAGCTTCTACCCGACCGCGACCACCGCGGGGGTCACCTCCGTCGACGAATCGCAGACCAGCCTCGCCGGCGGGATCATCTACATGTTCCAGATCGCCGGCGGCTCGATCGGACTTGGTCTCACCACCACCGTCTTCTCCGCCTCGATCCCACCCTTCATCGACGGCGTCCACGCCGGCTTCCGGCTGGATGCGGCGCTCTCCCTGGTCGGGCTGCTGATTGCCCTCGGCTTCGTCGGCGGGCGTCTCTTCGGCTCGCCGGCTCCGGTCAGCGAAGCAGCTTGAGAACCAACGCCCTACTGGACAAGGTGGTTGTGCCCCGGGCCGCCGTTGAGGACATCGACGCCCGGTCCCCCCCTTAGCTCATCGTTGCCGGGGCCACCGATCAGCTTGTCGTCACCTGGGCCGCCGAGGAGCAAGTCATCGCCGCGGCGCCCGGAGAGGAAATCGTTGCCGCTGCCGCCGATGATCTTGTCGGCGACACCACCGCCGATCAGCTTGTCGTCGCCGGGGCCGCCGCGCAGGGTGGCCGGGATCGGAATGTCGCTGGCGAGGATGACGGTGTCATTGCCGCCCTCGACGTTGACTTCGAAGCCCGCGATCGCCGGTGCTTCGCAGAGCAGTTCGTTCGAGCGTCCTTCCGGGTGGCTGCAGAGGTCGCCGCCGGTTTCGAGCGCCACCCGCGACTGGATCACGTAGTTGCGCCCGTCGGAGCTGAGGGAGATGCGGATGAAGTTGTTTTCCGCGCCGCCGGCGAGAACCAGCGTCACCGGACCGCCTTCGGCATGCGCGGCGGTCGCGGTCAGCGCCGCGATCACGGTCAATACGGTGAGGAGCGCCTTCTTCATCAGTCCCTAGCTCAGCGGGTTTGGAGTGACCCTCCCACAGGAACAATCGGTTTCGCCAGACGTTGCGCCCTCTGGGCGTCCTGTCACGCGGGATTGAGCCCTGCGGATGCGGGACTAGAGATCGACCGCGCGACCGATGGAGAAGCCCTCGAGGCCGAGTATCTTCTCGATCGCCTCGGGACGGACCGGCGCGTCGGTGGTCAGCGCCATCACCGCCTGCTCCCCCCCGCTTTCGGCGCCGACGGCGGCGGAGACGATGTTGACCCCCTCTTCGCCGAAGAGGGTCCCGACCTTGCCGATCATCCCCGGCTGGTCGGCGTAGCGGAAGACGGCGATGTGCTCGTCGAAGGGCAGGTAGAAGCTCTCGCCCCAGACCGAGACGAGGTAGGGCTCGTTGCGCGGGCCGACGCCGGTGCCGGCGACCTCGACCTCACCACCGGCGGTGTGGACCCGCACCTTGACCAGCTCGGTGAAGTCCTCGGCGCTGGCGTCGGTCGTCTCGGCCAGCTCGATTCCCCGCTCCTCGGCCATCTGCGGCGCGTTGACCAGGTTGACCGGCTCCTCGGTGTGGCCGGAGAGGACCCCGACCATGACCGCGATCCCCAGCAGGCGGGTGTCATGGGAGGCGATGCGGCCGCGGAATTCGGCGGAGACCCGCTCGACCGAGCCGTCGCCGAGGCCCTGGGCGAGGCGGCCGAGCTTTTCGCAGAGCGGCACGAACGGGGCCAGCGCCTCCATCGCCTCCGGCCGCACGGCGGCGATGTTGACCGCGTTGGTGACGACGCCGCCGGTGAGCGCCGCGGTCACCTGCTCGGCGGTGACGACGCCGGCCCGGTCCTGCGCCTCGGCGGTGGAGGCGCCCAGGTGCGGAGTGACGACGACGTCGCCCCTGGCGAAGATCGGGTGCTCGGTGAAGGGCTCGGAGGGGAAGACGTCGAGCGCGGCGCCGGCCAGCTTGCCCGACTCCAGCCCCGCCAGCAGGGCATCGAGGTCGACCAGCTCGCCGCGGGCGCAGTTGACGAGGCGGGCGCCGTCCTTCATCGCCGCGATCGTCTCGGCGTTGATCATCCCGATCGTCTCCGGCGTCTTCGGCGTGTGCAGGGTGACGAGGTCGGCCCGGCCCAGCACCTCCTCGATCGACTCCGCCCCCTCGACGCCGAGGTCCCGGAAGCGCTCGGCGGAGACGAACTTGTCGAAGGCGACGACGTCCATGTCGAAGCTCTGGGCGCGCTTGGCGACCAACTGGCCGATGCGGCCGAAGCCGATCACCCCGAGGGTCTTGCCGTAGAGCTCGGCGCCCTTGAACTTGGCGCGGTCCCAGCGGCCCTCGACCAGCGAGCCGTGCGCCTGCGGGACGTTGCGGAACAGCGCCAGCGCCAGGGCCAGGGTGTGCTCGGCGGCGGCGACCGAGTTCGATTCCGGCGCGTTGGCGACGATGATCCCGCGGCGGGTCGCGGCCGGGATGTCGACGTTGTCGACGCCGGTGCCGGCGCGGCCGATCACCTTCAGGTTGTCGGCGAGGTCGATCAGCTCCGGGGTCATCTTCGTCGCCGAGCGGATCAGGATCGCGTCGAACTCGCCGATCCGCTCGCGCAGCTCCTCGTCGGACATCTCCAGCCCGAGCTCGACCTCGAACTGCGAGCGCAGCAGGTCGACGCCGGTGTCGGCGATCTTCTCCTTGACCAGGACCTTCACGAGGCGACCCCCTCGACGTTCTCGACGACCCAGTCGATGCAGGCGGTGAGCGCCTCGACGTCGTCGGGGTCGATCGCGGGGAACATCCCGATCCGCAGCTGGTTGCGGCCGAGCTTGCGGTAGGGCTCGACGTCGACGATCCCGTTGGCGCGCAGGGCGGCGGCGAGGGCGGCGGCGTCAACCGACTCGTTGAAGTCGATCGTGCCGACGACCAGCGAGCGCTTGGCCGGGTCGGCGACGAACGGGGTTGCGAACTCGCTGCGCTCGGCCCATCCGTAGAGGCGGCCGGAGGAGTCCGAGGTGCGCTCGACGCAGCCGGCGAGACCGCCGAGCCCGAGCATCCACTGCACCTGATCGTTCAGCAGCAGCAGCGTCGCCAGGGCGGGAGTGTTGTAGGTCTGCTCCTTGCGCGAGTTGTCGAGCGCCGTCTGCAGCGAGAGGAAGGCGGGCTGCCAGCGGTCGCCGGCGCCGTCGAGCTCCTCGATGCGGGCGATCGCAGCCGGGCTGAGGGCGGCGAGCCAGAGGCCGCCGTCGGCGGCGAAGCCCTTCTGCGGGGCGAAGTAGTAGGCGTCGGCCTGGAGCAGGTCGACCGGGAGGCCGCCGGCGCCGGAGGTGGCGTCGACCAGGACCAGCGACTCGCCGGCTCCCTCGGGCCGCCGCACGTCGACCATGACGCCGGTCGAGGTCTCGTTGTGGGCCCAGGCGATCACGTCGGCGGCAGGATCGGCGGCCGGTGCGGGGGCATCGCCGGGCTCGGCCTCGATCAGGATCGGGTCGCCGAGGAAGGGCGCCGCCGCGGTCGACTTGGCGAACTTCTGCGAGAACTCGCCGTAGGTGAGATGCAGGGCCCGCTCGCGCACGAGCCAGGCGGCCGCCGCCTCCCAGAAGGCGGTGGTGCCGCCGTTGCCGAGGGCGATCTCGTAGCCGTCGGGGAGCGAGAAGAGCTCGCCGAGGCCGGTCCGCACCTCCCGCACCAGGTCCCGCACCGGCGCCTGGCGGTGCGAGGTCCCCATCAGTTCCGAGCGCTCGGCCAGCCGCGCCAGCGCCTCCGGGCGCACCTTCGAGGGGCCGCAGCCGAAACGGCCGTCGGCGGGCTTCAGCTCGGTGGGGATCTGCGTGGTCGTCTGCGGTGCCATCGGGCTCGACAGGTTATTGACCAAAGGGGGTGGACTGCCGCCGGGGTCCGGACTAGGCTCGGCAGTGCGGTTTGTGGACATCCACCACCGAGGGGAGATGAGATGTACCCAGTCACCTACGAAGCCGACTTCAACCCGGAACCGAACCGATGGACCACGTTCTTCCGCCCGATCCTGGCGATCCCATGGCTGATCGCGATGGTGTTCTGGGGAATCCTGTTCATCTTCACCCACTTCTTCGCCTGGATCTCAATCATCGTCCTCGGGCGCTACCCGGAATGGCTCTTCGACTTCAACTCGGGCGTGGTGCGCTTCGGGGTCCGGACCGCCGCCTGGATCTACCTGCAGACCGACGAGTGGCCCCCGTTCGGCCTCGCCGAGGACCCGAGCTACCCGATCCGGGTCAACGTCGCCGCACGACCAGAGCAACAGAGCCGGCTCAAAGCCCTCTTCCGCCTGATCCTGGCGCTGCCGATGCTGATCGTCTCCTACGCGGTCAACTACATGCACCTCTGGATCGCGGTGATCGCCTGGCTGACGATCGTCTTCCGCGGCTACCAGCCCGAGGGGGTCAACAACGCGCTGACCTTCGTCAACGGGTTCTACGCCCGCCTCTACGGCTACATCGCGTTCCTTACCGACGACTACCCGCCGATCGGAGCGGAGAGGGGCAACGGGCGGGCTCCGGCCGTGGTCGCTCCACCTGCTCCCCCGGCTCCCGAGGCGGCCTGATGGCCGAGGGCGAGAGCAAGGTGACCAAGGGCGACGGCTACGCCGTCGCCCACCTCGACGACCTCGGCGAGGGCTGGGGCTTCCGCAAGATCCGCAAGGAGCTCGGCGTCAATGCCTTCGGCGTCAACGCGGTCGTGATGCCGCCCGGCTACGAGTCCGGGCGGCACTACCACGACGAACAGGAGGAGCTCTACTTCGTCCATCAGGGCCGGCTGGAGATCGACCTCGACGGCACCAAACACGAGCTCGGCCCCGGCGGCCTCGCCTGGGTCGACGCCCACGTGGTCCGCGGCCTCAAGAACCTCAGCGACTCGGAAGACGCGATCTACGTCTGCGTCGGCGGCAAAGACGGCTACGTCGGCCGCGACGGTCGCCTGCCTCCGGGCGAGACCGATCCTCGAGGCCCGATCAAGGGCGACTCGTAGGGTCTATCGGTAGGGAGGGAATGGGTATTCCCTTCCTCCCTGGGTTGCTCGCCAGAAGCGGTACTGGCTGCCCGCGAACGTCGCTGGTGCGAGCAACAGGACGCCGGTCGTCAGGGAATACCCATCCCCTCCAAGCGACAGAGCCCCCGCGGGACGGCCGAGGTGCGAAAAGCTGTTCAGCTCAGCGAAGCCGCAATAGAGCACCCTCGCGGTGCTTTCTTGCGGTCTCGCTGCTGGGCGTCTGCCGGAGCTCTGTTGCTAGGAGGGGTGGTGTCCCTCTCGCGACCGGCGTCCCGTTGCTCGCACCAGAAGCGTTTGCGGTCAGCTGACTTC
>JBQCHH010000054.1:0-16294 GCA_051954855.1 Solirubrobacterales bacterium
AGCTTCTTCGGCGGCAAGAGGAGCCTGATCGAAAACCACGCCGACCTCTGCCGGGGCACGCACCGGGCGAGGGTGGTGTTCAAGGCGCAGAGCGGGCGGGTCTCCAGGCAGGGGCCGGTGATCGGGACGGGGTGCAAGAAGGGCTGATTCTCCTCTTGGCGACCCGATCCTGAACTACAACACCTCCGCCGGCAGAACCGGCGGCATGTGGTCTCGGTAATTCCGCACGAACCGCCCTGCCAGTTCGCTGGCGGGGCCGTCTCTATCCGGTGTGGAGTCGTGAGGGTCAGCGCCGGGCAGATGCTGGGGACGATTTGGGAGGTCAGCGGCGTTGAGCTTGGCCCCGACACCTCTGCCGGCTCGCACGTGTCGAGGAGTAGAGGCCGTCCGCGGCCGCACGTTCGACCCCCCGAGACCCTAGAACGGCGACCTCGAATGAGCACCGATCGCCTCACCCTGGCCTCCGCGAGCCACGGCCCTGCGGCGATAGGCCGATGCTCGTATTAAAGCCTAAACCTTTCTTGACTAAAAACAGCTCATCTGGTAGGACTTTCTACGTTCCTAGATAGAGCTAGGAATATCTCTGAAGCAAGATGAGCCTTCGCTTCAGACGCGCATAGGTCCTTTGCGCTCTTGTAACCAACCGGTGTGATCAGCACCGGAACAAGGGAGAGGAAAATGAAACATCTGAAGGCGTCAGGCCTCGTCGCGATGGCGGCCATGGCCTTGATGGCGATCCTCGGAGCCGGCTCGGCTTCGGCGACTACCATCTGCACACAAACAGAAACACCGTGTGCGGCGGGAAATCAGTACACGACCACGCAGGACAACATTATCGAAGCAAGTCTGGAGACGGGGAGCACGGCGACCTGGAAAGGCACAGGCGGCACCGTCGAAGATACATGCACCTCCTCCGGCATAAAAGGAGAAATCACCAACGCCGGTAGCTCTACGACGACAGTCAAAATAAAAGTGACGGAAACAACGTTCGGTGGTTGCAAAGACCCCACGAGCGCGAACAATGCCGCTACCTGCACTATCGAAGTTCACAACATCGTGAACACGGATAACGGCACCCCTACAGCCAGCGGCTGCACATTGACCATTCTCGAGGGTGGCGGCACCGTCACTTGCAGGTACGGCTATGGCAACGAAACCCACCTCGGCATCCTCACAGGTGGAGCCATGGGGACAATCGACATCAACGCAGTCCTAGTGAAAATCGACACCTCCTCCTTCCTGTGCCCGGAAACGGAAGTATTGGAAGCCAAGTACACAATGACAAAACCGACTGACGCTCTGTACGTCGAGCCCTGAGTAACTACAGCCACTCCGCTGGCATAATGGGCGGCATGTGGCCTGGGTAATTCGGCACGAACCGCCTCACCAGTTCGCTGGCGGGGCGGTTCTCTATTAGGGGGCGAAGGTCGTCGAGGGTCATTGCCAGGCCGATGCTGGGGGCGATCTGGAAGTCGGCGGCGTTGGGCTGGTCGGTGTTGAGGACGCCGCTCTCGATCCAGGCGTCGACGCGGTCGAGGAGGGCGGGTAGGGCTTCGAGGGCCTTGCGGGCGTTCTCGTCGCTGGCTTCGTTGAAGCGGGCGGAGAGGGCGACGAGGGGGGCGCCGGTCTTCACCGCGAGGCCGATGGGAACGCCCAGCTTCGCTCCTTCGGAGTATCTGACCATCGGGCTGCGGTCGTGCTTGAAGCCCCACCAGAGCAGCTGGCGGATCGGGTGCTGGAGCTCCTCGTCGCCGAAGCGCTCGGCCTCTTCGACGGCGATGCGACGCTCGGCGCCGGCGGGGAAGAGGGGTGGCTCGGGGCGCACGCGCTCCAGCTCGCGGGCGATCTGCCGCGAGCCTTGGACCTTGTCGCCGTCGATCTTCAGCGCCGGGACGGTGACGCCGGGGAAGCCGACCGCGCGCAGTACCCCCTTGGAGACGACCGGCATCAGGTCCGTGCGCTTGTACTCGATGCCCTTGTGCTCGAGCATCAGCCGCACCGCGATGCTCGGGTGCGAGGCCGGAATCACGTAGAGACGCGCCTCCATCGCATCCGATCCTATGCGGAAACGGTCCCGACTGGCTACCTGGCCAGTCGTCGGTAGCGATAATCCACCCATGCTGCTGGCAGTGGACGTGGGCAACACGCAGACGCACCTGGGCGCCTTCGACGGCGAGCGCCTGGTCGAGCACTGGCGCTTCCAGACCCGCTCGGGGGCGACCGGGGACGAGCTGGCCGAGCGCATCGCCGGCCTCTTCTCGCTCAGCGGCCTCACCTTCAAGGAGATCGACGCGACCTCCGTCTCCTCGGTGGTGCCGCCGCTCGGGGGCCAGTACGAGGAGCTGACGCGGCGATATCTGGACGCCGATTGCCTGACGATCGGCCCCGGGGTCAAGACCGGAATGCCGATCCGGATCGAGAACCCGCTCGAGGTGGGCGCCGACCGCCTCGTCAACGCAATCGCCGCCTACGACCGCTTCGGCGAGGCCTGCATCGTCGTCGACTTCGGCACCGGCATCAACATCGACGTCGTCTCGGACGAAGGCGAGTACCTCGGCGGCGCGATCGGCCCCGGCCTCGCGCCCTCGCTCAGCGCCCTGATCGAACGCGCTGCCCGGATCACCCGGATCGAACTCGAAGAGCCGCAGGAGGCGATCGGCCGCTCGACCCGCGCCGCGATCAACTCCGGCTTCATCTTCGGCTTCGCCGGCTTGATCGACGGCATCGTCGGGCGGATGGAAGATGAAATCTCCAACCCGCGCCTGCTCGCCACCGGCGGCTACGCGGCTGCCGTCGTCCCCTTCACCGAGACGATCGACGAGGTCGACGACCTGCTGACCCTGAAGGGGCTGCGGCTGATCCATGAGCGCAACCGGTGACAGCACCCGCACCGCTCCTGGCCGCCCGGCCCTGACCGACCCCTTCGAGATCGGCGGGGTGCGGATCGCCAACCGCGTCCTGCTGGCGCCGCTGGCCGGGATCGGCAACTGGTTCGTCCGCATGCAGGCGAAGCGGCACGGCGCCGGGCTCGCCGTCTCGGAGATGGTCTCCAGCTTCGCCCTCCACTACCGCAACGAGCGCACCCTGCGGGAGCTGCTGCGGATCCACCCCGACGAGCACCCGGTCTCGATCCAGCTCTTCGGTCACGACCCCGAGGTGATGCGCTCCGGCGCCGAGATCGCCGCCGAGGCCGGCGCCGACCTGATCGACATCAACATGGGCTGCCCGGTGCCGAAGGTGCGCAAGACCGGCGCCGGCGCCCAGCTCCTGCGCGACCCCGACCTCGCCCTCGCCCTCGCCCGCGGCGCCGCCGAGGGCAGCGGCTTGCCGGTGACGGTGAAGCTGCGATCCGGGATCGAGGCCGGCGACCGCTCCGGCTTCGACCTCGCGATCCGCCTCGCCGAGGAGGCCGGCGTCGCCGCGATCGCCTTCCACCCGCGCGCCGCCACCAAAGGCCACAAGGGCAAGCCCGACTACGCCCTCACTCGCGAGCTGGCCGAACGGATCGAGGTGCCGGTGATCGTCTCCGGTGGCCTCGCCAGTGCCGGAGCCGCCCGCCGCGCCTATGAGGAGTCGGGCGCCGACGCGGTGATGATCGCCCGCGGCTCCTTCGGAAACCCGTGGGTTTTCGAAGAGCTGACCGGCCGCCGCGCCGCGCCGCCGCGCCGCGAGGAGGTCGTGGCCGAGTGGCTGTGGGTCCTCGACCGCGCCGAGGAGCACCTCGGCGACGAGCGTGCAGCCCGCTATCTGCGGAAATTCCACCCTTGGTACGTGGAGCGGCTGGAAGCCCCGCCCCAGGTCGCCGACGAGCTCCAGCGCAGTGCCGATCTGGCCCGCGCCCGCGAGCTGATCGCCGGCCTCGCCACGCCCGCCGGCGTCGCCTGAAAACGCGCCCAGCGCGCCCGCTTTGGCCAGCCAGCCACCCCCGCTATAATCCCGCGACTCCGTGCCCGGTGTGCCTGCCTCAGTGGCTGCATCAGGCGCGTTTTTTTAGGTCATGGGAGACCGGCCAGGCTCCCTTTTCCAAATCAAAAGCGAGGTCGTAAGTGCGCCAGGCAGTCATCACGCCAGAGGGGCTGGAGAAACTGAAAGAGGAAATCGAGTTCCTCTCGACGACGAAACGGCGCGAGATCGCAGCGCGGATCAAGGAAGCGCGCGAATTCGGCGACATCTCCGAGAACGCCGAATACGACGACGCCAAGAACGAACAGGCGCTGCTCGAGGGGCGCATCGCCCAGCTCGAAGAGAAACTTCGCCGCGCCACCGTGATCGACGAGAGCGCGGCCAGCACCGACGAGGTCGGCTTCGGCTCTGTTGTCCACGTCAAAGACCAGAAAACCGGCGACTCGCAGAAATTCCAGATCGTCGGCTCGACCGAGGCGAACCCACTCGAGCACAAGCTCTCCAACGAGTCGCCGATCGGCAAAGCGCTGCTGGGCAAGAAGCGCAACGACATCGTCGAGGTCGAGGTCCCGCGCGGGCCGAAGAAAAAACTCAAAATCACCAAAATCGAGAAAGCTCACTAGACGCTAGGCTCGCGCCGATGAGCGAGCCCGGAAAACAGCAGGAGCTTTCCGACGTCCTCAAGGACCGCCGCGAGAAGCTGGAGCGGATCCGGGGGGCGGGGATCGAGCCGTTCCCGCATGAGTTCTCCGGCCGCGAGGACATCGCCGAGGTGCGCGCCGCCCACCAGGGGCTGGCGGCGGGGGCGGAAACCGACTCGCGCCACCGCGTCGCCGGGCGGATCGTCGCCCGCCGCGGTCACGGCAAGGCCTGCTTCCTCGACATCCGCGACGGCAGCGGCCAGATCCAGCTGCACGCGCGCCAGGACGTTCTCGGCGAGGAGGCCTACGCGCTGCTGGTCGACCTCGACCTCGGCGACATCCTCGGCGCCGAGGGGACGGCGATGGCGACCCGCCGCGGCGGCGAGCTCTCGCTGGCGATCGACCACTGGCGCCTCTTGGCCAAGAGCCTGCGGCCGCCGCCCGACAAATTCCACGGCCTCGAGGACACCGAGACCCGCTTCCGCCGCCGCGAGCTCGACCTGATCGCCAACGAGGAGACGCGCCGGGCGTTCCGCATCCGCGCCCGCACGATCAGCGAGATCCGCCGTTGGTTCGACGAGCACGGCTTCGTCGAGGTCGAGACGCCCGTCCTGCAGCCGCTCTACGGCGGCGCCCTGGCGCGGCCGTTCACGACCCACCACAACGCCCTCGACCGCGACTTCTACCTGCGGATCGCGACCGAGCTCTACCTGAAGAAACTGGTCGTCGGCGGCATCGACCGCGTCTACGAGCTCGGCAAGGACTTCCGCAACGAGGGCGTCTCCCACAAGCACAACCCCGAGTTCACGCAGGTGGAGTGGTACGAGGCCTATGCCGACTACGAGAAGACCGCGCACGACCTGGAGCTGCTCGTCGCCGAGGTCTGCGAGCGAGTGCTCGGCACGACCAAGGTGCCGCGCGGGGAGCACGAGATCGACTTCGCGCCGCCCTGGCGCCGGATCACCCTGCGCGAGGCGATCCTCGAGCGGGCCGGCATCGACATCGCCGAGCACCCGACCCGCGAGGCGCTGGCGCAGGCGATGGGGACCGAGCCCGACCCGGCCGAGGGCTGGGGCAAGCTGGTCGACGGGCTGCTCTCGCGCGAGGTCGAGCCGGGGCTGATCCAGCCGACCTTCATCCTCGACTACCCCGTCGAGCTCTCCCCCTTCGCCAAGCGCCACCGCTGCGAGGAGGGGCTGGTCGAGCGCTGGGAGGCCTTCGCCGGCGGCGTCGAGATCGCCAACTCCTTCACCGAGCTCAACGACCCCGACGAGCAGCGGCGCCGCTTCGAAGAACAGGCCGCGGAGGTGGCGCGCGGCGACGAAGAGGCCCAGCCCTACGACGAGGCCTTCGTTGAGGCGCTCGAACAGGGGATGCCGCCGACCGGCGGCGTCGGCCTCGGCATCGACCGCCTGGTGATGATGATGACCGGCGCCGCGACCCTGCGCGAGGTCCTGCTCTTCCCGGCGATGCGGACCTGAGCCGGCGCTTTTCCCTGCCAGAAGCCGGGAACGCAGGAATTCCTGCGTGAAAAGTCGCTCTTAGCGTGATCGACGCCCCTGAAGCCGGACGGCCTTGCCCGGTAGAGTTAAGGGGCAGATGGACGCCTCCCGATGAAGGGATCAAGGTGTCCGGCGGTACAAAGCCCGGGTATCCGGGTTTTGAGAACCAGGAAGAGGTCTTCATTTGTTCGAGCGATTCACTGAGAGGGCTCGCCAGGTCGTCGTCCTAGCGCAGGAGGAGGCCCGGACGCTCAAGCACAACTACATCGGCACCGAGCACATCCTGCTCGGGCTGCTGCGCGAGGAGGAGGGCCTTGCGGCTCGCGTCCTCGAGTCCCTCGACATCACGGTGGAACGCGTCCGCTCGCAGGTCGTCCGCATCGTCGGATCGGGCGAGGAGGTCACCTCCGGCCAGATCCCGTTCACGCCGCGCGCCAAGAAGGTGCTGGAGCTGGCGCTGCGCGAGGCGCTGTCGCTCGGCCACAACTACATCGGCACCGAGCACATCCTGCTAGGCCTGGTGCGGGAGAACGAGGGCGTCGCCGCCCGCATCCTGCTCGACTTCGACGCCGACTCCGACAAGATCCGCAACGAGGTGATCCGGATGCTGTCGGGGCCGGGCGGCCGCCGTCAGGGCGGCGGCGGAGGCGGCTCGGGCGAGGGCAAAAAGTCTTCGAAACTGCTCGACCAGTTCGGGCGCAATCTCACCCGTCTCGCCGAGGAGGGCAAGCTCGACCCGGTGATCGGCCGCGAGACCGAGATCGAGCGGATCATGCAGATCCTCTCCCGCCGGACCAAGAACAACCCGGTGCTGCTGGGCGAGCCGGGCGTCGGCAAGACCGCCGTCGTCGAGGGCCTGGCGGCGCGGATCAACAAAGGCGAGGTGCCGGAGCTGCTGAAGAACAAGCAGATCTACACCCTCGACCTGGCCGCGCTGGTCGCCGGCTCCAAGTACCGCGGCGAGTTCGAGGAGCGCCTGAAGAAGGTGATGAAAGAGATCACCCAGCGCGGCGACATCATTCTTTTCATCGACGAGCTCCACAACCTGGTCGGCGCCGGCGCCGCCGAGGGCGCGATCGACGCGGCCTCGATCCTGAAGCCGGCCCTGGCCCGCGGCGAGCTGCAGACGATCGGCGCCACCACGCTCGACGAGTACCGCAAGTACCTCGAGCGCGATTCGGCGCTGGAGCGCCGCTTCGCCCAGATCAAAGTCGACCAGCCCTCGCCCGAGGACACGGTGAAGATCCTCGAAGGGCTGCGCGAGCGCTACGAACAGCACCACCGGGTGACGATTCGCGACGACGCGCTGGAAGCCGCCGCCGAACTCGCCGACCGCTACATCTCCGACCGCTTCCTGCCGGACAAGGCGATCGACCTGATCGACGAGGCCGGTTCGCGGATGCGGATCAAGTCGATGAGCACGCCGCCGGTGTACCGCGACCTCGAGGAGGAAATCGAGACGACGCGGCGCGAAAAGGAGGCGGCGATCGAGGCCCAGGAGTTCGAAAAAGCCGCCAACCTGCGCGACACCGAGCGCCAGCTGACGACCCGCAAGCGCCAGCTCGAAGACGAGTGGGCGGAGGGCGAGAACGGCGAACGGCCGGAAGTGGGCGAGGAGGAGATCGCCGACATCGTCTCGATGTGGACCGGCATCCCCGTCTTCAAACTGACCGAGGCCGAGACCAAGAAGCTGATCCGGATGGAGGAAGAGCTGCACAAGCGCGTGATCGGCCAGGAGGTCGCGATCACCGCCGTCTCGACGGCGATCCGCCGCAGCCGCGCCGGGATCAAGGACCCGAAGCGGCCGGCCGGTTCCTTCATCTTCCTCGGTCCCTCCGGGGTGGGGAAGACCGAGCTCGCCCGCACCCTCGCCGAGTTCCTCTTCGGCGACGAGGAGGCGATGGTCCGGATCGACATGTCCGAGTACATGGAGAAGCACGCGGTCAGCCGCCTGGTCGGCTCGCCGCCGGGCTACATCGGCTACGACGAGGGCGGCCAGCTGACCGAGGCCGTGCGGCGCAAGCCCTACAGCGTGCTACTGCTCGACGAGATCGAGAAGGCGCACCCGGACGTCTTCAACATCCTCCTGCAGATCCTCGAGGACGGGCGCCTCACCGACGCCCAGGGCCGCACCGTCGACTTCCGCAACTCGATCGTGATCATGACCTCGAACATCGGCGCCTCGGAGATCTCGAAGAACACCTCGATCGGGTTCACCGTCTCCGACGAGACCGGCATGTCCTACGACGACATGAAGAACCGGATCATGTCCGACCTGAAAAAAGTCTTCCGGCCGGAGTTCCTCAACCGGATCGACGAGGTGATCGTCTTCCACAAGCTGGCGAAGGAGGAGGTCAAGGAGATCATCGACCTGATGATCAACCGCGTCCGCGTTCAGGTCGCCGAGCACGAACTGCAGCTGGAGCTGACCGACGAGGCCAAGGACCTGCTGGTCGACAAAGGCTGGGACCCGTCGATGGGCGCCCGCCCGCTGCGCCGGGCGATCCAGCGCTACATCGAGGACCCGCTGGCCGACGAAGTCCTGCGCCAGAGCGAGATGATTCCCGGCTCGACGGTGATGGTCGCTCGCGATCCCTCCGGCGACGAGGAGGACAAGCCGCTCAGCCTGGAGATCATCGCCCCGAAGAAGCCGAAGCCGAAAGCGGTCGAAGAGCCGAAGCGCGAGAAGGTCGGCGTCGGCGCGAAGAAGGACGGCGGCGAGGAGGAGGGCGGTCCCGAGGACCACGGCTCCGACGACGCCGGCGACGTCCAGCCCTGACCGGAGTCGTTCGGTGAGGGAACCGGGGCGCGCCGCGATCGGCACCTGGAGTGGGGGCTGCTTCCTTCGCTTCGGAGAGGCGATCGAGGAGGACCGGCTGGCGGCGCTGCTGCGGCCGGGCGGCGGAATCGACACGGTCCTGACCGCCGACGCCTACGGACAGGGGGAGGCCGACCGGGTGCTGGGTCGGGCGCTGGAGGGCGTGTCGCGCGACGAGTTTTGCCTGATCGGCGCGGTGGGCCACGACTTCTATGAGGGCGAGCGCGACGGGCCGAAAGGGTTCCCGCGCTTCACCGACCCGCGCCTGCGTGGCCCGGACAAGTACGCCGACTACCTGCGGATGGCGACCGAGGAGAGCCTCGGCCGGATCGGCGCAAACGCGTTCGACCTGCTGCTCCTCCACAACCCCGATCGCATCGGCTACACCAGCGAGGTCGTCTGGGATGCGATGGCGGCCCTGCGCGAGGATGGCCTGGCGGTGCGGATCGGCATCGCGCCGGGACCGGCCAACGGCTTCACCCTCGACCTGATCTCGAGCCTTGAGCGCTTCGGCGACCGCATCGACTGGGCGATGATCATTCTCAACCCACTTGAGCCCTGGCCGGGCGAGCTCTGTCTCGACGCGGCGGCGCGCCACGACGTCAAGGTGCTGACCCGGGTGGTCGACTACGGCGGGCTCTTCTGGGGCGACGTGCGGCCGGGGATGGAGCTGGCCAAGCACGACCACCGGGCCTTCCGCCCAGAAGGCTGGATCGAGGCCGGGCTGGAGAAGCTGGTGCGCCTGCGCCCCTTCGCTGAGCGGGCTGAGCTGACTCCGATGCAGCTGGCCTGCCAGTGGAACCTTGCCCACCCCGCGGTCGAGTCCGTGGCGCCGACCCTGATCCAGGAGATCGGCCCTGAAGCGCGCCCGATCGAGGACAAGCGCGCCGAGCTCGCCGCCCTCCCCGCCGACCAGCGCCTCAGTCCCGAAGACATCACCGCGATCCGCGCGATCGGCGACAACACCGGCTGCATGGCCCTCAAGGGCGCCAGCCCCGAGCACGAGGGCGAAGAACGCCCCGACCGCTGGCCCCTCACCGCCGACCTGGCCGCTGTCGGCACCCGCTGGGGCATAGATCCCCAGCGCGATTTGGTCGTTTTGCACTGACCGACAAAAAAAACTTGACTTTTGGGTTCCCGCCGTGATAGGGGTACCACTACGTTCCTGGGCTAGTACGATTAGGGACCAGGGGGAGAAGCCTTAGTTCTCCCCTGCTTGCGGGCGGCCTGTGATTGCCCCTGCACAAATTACCAGTCAGCCAAAACGCAACCCGGCGTTAATAGCGTCGGAGAGGAGAATTCAGATGAAATCTCTGAAGATGCTCGGCCTTGCCGCAATCGCGGCTCTGGGCCTGATGGCCTTCGTCGGAGCCGGCACGGCCTCCGCGACCGTCATCTGCAAAACAAATCTCAACCCCTGCCCTGCGGAATGGATGGTCTCGACGGGCACGAACATCGTCTCCAGTCTGGCCACCTCGGCAACCCTGGAGACCTCCGGCTCCACTCCCGAAACGCTTGATACATGCACGGGTGGGTCCGTAAGTGGTCCGACCGAGCAGACAGGTAGCAGCACGGAAACAGTCAGCATCAAAGTTCCGAAGGAAAACATAACCTGGAGCGGCTGCACCCGCACAACCGATACGGTCTCCGGCGGGACACTGGAATTCCACTACGAGGGCAGTGGCAAACTGACAGTGACAGTCAAGGAAATCCAGGTGACAGTAAACATTGGCGGCGTCAGCTGCACGTATGGTTACGGGAGCGAATACAAAGACCTCGCCACAATTGATCCTCCTGAAGGCACCAGGACTCACGCCACAATAACAATCAACACCCTTGTGCCGAAGACCGAAGGCAGCTTCGCCTGCCCGAAAGAACCTCGCTGGACAGCCTCCTATGAGGTCACAGAACCGAACGGAGGAGCTCTCTGGGGCTCGGAATCGTAGAGATTCATCCTTTGAGATCCCTTTGAGATCGCAGTTCACGCAGCCGCCCCACGTGGGCGGCTGCGTGCGTCATCACTTGCGAATTGGTCGGAACCCCTATACAGTCGTCTTTAGGTATCGGGGGATACCGATCAAGCCGAATGCAATGAAGGGAGTCAACGTGGGAAGTAGCCTCGTCCGGAGGAACTCCGGCGTTTTGGGGGCTTTGATCGCCATGCTCTTGCTCATGGGCGGGAGCCCGGCGGATGCCTCTGCGGGTTCGAGGGTGTTTGACCCCACGCTCTCCCTGACGGGGGGCTGCAAAGCGTCCGAAATCGATCCAGTGCCCGATCCCAGTTGCCCCGAGGAACCTGAACGACCCTTTTCCTCTCCGAGGAGCGTCACCACGGATTCACACGGCGACATCTATGTCGCCAGCTATGGACTGGAAAGCGCCCATGGCAAAGACGGACGCATCGACATCTTCAATCCGCAAGGGGAATTCCTAGCCGAGCTCGCCGACGAACAGGGTCCGAAAAGCGTCGCAATCGACGAAAATGGCGATCTGTATGTGTTCGACTACGTGGGGCCGACGCTCGAAACGGAAGGCTTGCAAAGAACCGTCCGCTATGAACCGACCAACTACAACCCGGGCGCCGGGGAAATCGCGTACGGCAAACCGCCGGTCGTGGTTTCCGAAGCAGGGAACTCGATCACCGCCCTGGCGGTGAACCCGGCAAACGGTCACTTGTTTGTCCATTACGCCGAGCGAATCCTCGAATACGGTTCGGCGGCTGAAAACAACAAACAGCTCGAAGAAATCGCTGCAGCAGAACTCAGCAACTTCTTCGGGACGGGTATCGCCGTCGACGTTGCCCACAACCGGCTCTATGCCAGCGACTTCCACGCGATCAAAGTCTTCGAACTGGCCCCCCCTCACAACCTCCTGCTGACGGTGGAAGGCTCGGCGGTGCCGGCCGGGTCGTTCGCCAATGCCCTGGCCGTTGCCGCAGATGAAGGAACCGGTCACTTCTTCATCTACGATGGCGAAGGGACGAACGCCGTCTACGAAATGGATGAAGCCGGAGAATATCTCTCGACGATCGAACATGGCTTCCAGTACGTGTTCGGCGCTGAGATCGCAGTCGACAACGGCAAAGACAGCCCCAATGGGGCCCTCAATCCCGATGGCCGCTATCTCTTCGTACCGTCTCATTCCTCGGGCATTGGACACGTTTTCGCCTTTGGCGTGGAACCATCCCCGTGCGCTCCTACCGTCAAAACCATTTCGTTTGGCGGTGTGACCGAAAGCGAAGCCGATCTACGGGCGACGATCGAACCCTGCTTCCTTGAATCCCACTACACGTTCGAATATACGACTCAGGAAGCCTTCGAAGCGGAAGGCTTCGCAGGTGCCCAGGTGACTGGGGAAGGGCAGATCCCGGCTAGCGGGACGCCTGTGCCGGTGTCCGCTGTAGCGGAAGAACTGGAACCGGGGACCGTCTATCGGTTCCGCGTGGTCGCGGAAAACGAAAAGGGCGGCAATGAAGCCGAAGACCAGTTTTCGACTTACCCTGTCGAACCCCCGGTCGAATGTCCCAATGCGGAGCTCCGCACCGGTTTCTCGGCACCGCTCCCAGACTGCCGCGCTTACGAGCTTGTGACTCCTGCTGACACCAACGCCCGTTCACCCTTGGGCATCGGTCACCTCGGCACTTACTTCACGACCCGAGAGGCGTCCGCGGAAGGAGGCAAAGTCTCCTTCTTGACCGAAGGTGGGACGATCCCAGGCTTTGAAGGCACGGGTGCTCTTGCCGGCGATACCTACCTTGCCGCCCGCACTCCCGTTGGTTGGAGCACGAGCGCCTCGGGTCCGACCGGCGAAGAATCTTCCGCCCCCATCCCCGGAAGCAACTCCCCGGACCAGGGCTTCGCATTCTGGAAAGCCGGTGGCGAAGGCAGTGCGATTATCGGGGGCAAAGAAACCGCCTACCTTCGTTACCCTGATGGGCACTCGGAATTGATCGGACGGGGATCCGTGGCCACCGATCCCTACGCCGTGGGAAAACTCATCAGCGCAAACGGCGCTCACGTCATCTTCGCAAGCTCACAGGGCCTCGAGGAAAACGCCCCGGCCAGCGGCACTCAGACCGTCTACGACCGCACGATCGATGAGGAAACCGGCGAAGAGGAAACCCACGTCGTCTCGCTACTGCCGGCCAACGTCACTCCCGCCGCCGGGGAAAACTCCGTTTACGTCGGCGCCTCGCTCGACGGCAAGGGCGTCGCCTTCTCGATCGGCAAAAAGCTCTACCTGCGCTTCAACGACGAAGAAACCTACGAAATCGGCGAAAACGTTACCTTCGCCGGCGTCGCCGAAGGCGGGGAGCGGATCTTCTATCTCAAGGGCGGCGACCTCTTCGCCTTCGATGCCAAATCAGAAGCAACGGTCCGGTTCACCGAATCCGGCGACGTCACCCCGGTCAACATCGCCGCCGAAGGCACCGCTGTCTACTTCGTCTCACCCAGCGTCCTCACCGGGGACGAAAACCCCAACGGGGCCAAAGCGCAGGTCGGCAAAGAAAACCTCTATCTCTCTCGCGAAGGGACGATCAGCTTCGTCGGCACCGTGACCAAACGCGACGTGGAGGGGGAATCCGGAAACGAACAGGTTGATGGTCTCGGATTGTGGACCGAAGCCGTCGGCCCGGGCCGTTTGGGCGTCGACCCCTCTCGCACTACCCCCGACGGGGGCGTCATGCTCTTTGAGTCTCGGGCTGCCCTGACCAGCTATGACCCACAAGGGCACGCCGAGGTCTACCGCTTCGACTTCCTGCATCAAGAATTAACTTGCGTCTCCTGCAATCCGACCCAGGCGGCGGCGGTCGGAACTGCGAGTTTGCAATCGGTGAGTCAGGTTCAAGAAGCGCCGGAGCCCCTGAGCTCCTTCGGCCTTGTCGCAAACCTGCGCGCGGACGGAAGACGCGCCTTCTTCCAGTCGACCGAACCGCTGGTGGCGGCCGACTCCGACGGGCTGCAGGACGTCTACGAGTGGGAGGCGCAAGGGGTCGGAAGCTGCACCCGAGCGGGCGGTTGCGTCAACCTGATCTCCTCGGGCCAGAGCAGGCGCATCGACTACCTCTACGCAGTCAGCGCCAGCGGCGATGACGTCTTCATCCGCAGCTCCGACCTGCTGTTGCCTGCGGACCGCGACGAAACCCCTTCGATCTACGACGCTCGGGTCAATGGCGGCTTCCCGGAACCGATCGACCAGTCCTGCCAGAAGGAACCCTGTCCCTCCGGCACGACGCCACCTCCCTTCCTGCCTACTCCGCTGACCATTCCCATGGGTCCGCCGGAACCTCCCGTCCCGCCCAAGTGCCCCAAGGGCAAGCACAAAGCGAAGCGCAACGGCAAGACCGTCTGTGTCGAGAAGCACCACAAGCACGCTCACCACCATCGAAGAGCCGGCACCAAGCGGAAGGGAGCGGGCAAGTGATCGCCGCCATGAGAAGGGTCTTCGTCCTCTCCCTTCTGACCGTGGGCGTCCTCAGCGCCTGGACCGGCACGGCGAGCGCGGCCAAAGAATTCGAAAAATACGCACTGGAATCGGTGTCGGCTTCGCTCTCGACGAACCAGGCAGGCGCTCACGCGGACCTCACTACTAGCTTCAGTTTGACCCACACGGAAGGCAGCCCTCCGTTCCCCTTTGCCCTCACCCGCAATGTCGAAGTCCACGTGCCGCCGGGGATGATCGGCAACCCGCAGGGCATCCCGCGTTGCACCATCGCTCAGTTCGGCAACGCCACCAACGAAAGCGAATGCCCAATCGACTCCCAGGTCGGCATCACCGAAGTCACCGTCAGTGGCAACATCAACGGCACCTTCCTCGAGCCCATTTACAACATGCCTTCTCCCGGCGGCGACGTCGTCGCCCGCCTCGGCTTCTACGCTGCTCTTTATCCGACCTTCATCAACATTCGCGTCAACCCGATCGATTACAGCTTGGTCGCCTCGATCGAAGGAGCTCCCTCGGCCGCAGGTCTGATCAAAGCGACGACGACGCTGTGGGGGGTGCCGGCCGCGCCGAGTCACGATGAACTGCGCCTGACGCCGGTGGAAGCGCTAGGCGGCGAAACGCCCGCCGGTGGCCGCAAAGCCACCCTGCCCGAAGCGCCCTTTCTCTCCAACCCCACCGATTGCAGCCTGACGCGTGACATAACCGTGACGGCCAGCAGCTACCAGCTACCCGATCGGACTTCGACGATGAGCTTCCCATTCCCGCAGATCACCGGCTGTGGGAAACTGGCGTTCGAACCGAGCTTCACCGCGACGCCCACCAATCCGGAAGCCTCCGCTCCGACGGGTCTCGAAGCCGAGCTGACGATCCCGCAGACCGAAACGCCTCAGGGCCTTGCCACGTCGACCCTGAAGAGCGCAGTGGTCACCCTTCCGGCGGGGATGACCATCAACCCGGCCGCCGCCGACGGGCTCGAAGCCTGCAGCCCCGAGCAGGTCGGCTTCGGCAAAAGCGAACCCTCTCACTGCCCCGACGCGGCAAGGATCGGGATTGTGGAACTTGGTGTCCCGGCGCTCGAACACCCTCTCCACGGCTCCGTCTACCAGCGCACCCCCGAACCAGGCCATCTCTTCCGCTTCTGGGTGGTGACCGACGAAGAGGGCGTGCACCTGAAGCTGCCGGCGGAAATCGAAGCTAACCCGCTGACCGGTCAGCTTACGAACCTCTTCCTTGGCGTTCCAGCCCTGGGCGGCAACCCGCAGGTGCCCTTCAGCGACCTGAGGCTCCACGTCTTCGGCGGCTCACGGGCGCCGCTGGCAACGCCGGCTTCCTGCGGTACCTATGAGACCCACTACTCGTTCGCGCCCTGGTCGGGCAAGCCGGCAACCGAAGGGGACGCCCCGATGCAGATCACGAGCGGTTGCGGCAAAGGTGGCTTCGCCCCCACCCTTCAGGCCGGTGGTCTAGTCCCCTTCGGCGGCTCCTTCTCCCCCTTCACCATGACCCTGACGAGGCAGGATGGCGAAGCCAACCCGCAAACCCTGGCGGTCCACCTCCCCCAGGGCCTCCTCGCCAAGCTCGGCGGTGTCCCCCTGTGCCCAGACGCCGATGCAGCCGGCGGCAACTGCCCCGCCGCTAGCCAAGTGGGCACCATCACCGCCGCCACCGGAGTAGGGGGCGCCCCTCTCTGTATCCCCCAGCCCGGGAAGGCCCCCACGGCCGTCTATCTGGCGGGCCCCTACAAAGGCGCCCCCTACTCCATCATCGCCAAGGTCCCGGCCCAGGCCGGCCCCTTCGACCTCGGCACGGTGGTCACCAGGGCAGCCATCAATGTGGATCCGACGACCGCCCTGGCGACGATCACCACCGACCCGCTGCCCCAGATCCTCGAAGGCGTGCCGGTCCTCTACCGCACGATCCACGTCGACGTGAATCGGCCCGAGTTCACCCTCAACCCGACCAGCTGCGCCCCCAAGGAGATCAAG
>JBQCHH010000055.1:0-37878 GCA_051954855.1 Solirubrobacterales bacterium
CCTTGTTGAGCCTTAGTCGGAACCGCAAATTCCGCAAATAGATTGTGGGTTTGCCGGTACGGGATTCCCGGTGGTCCGCATCACTCGCCGGCTGGCTGGCTCGATTTAAGCTGGCCGCGAGGGGTGTCAGGCCAGAGGCGCAAAACGTTCAGAGGATCACCCGGCCTCCCCACAACACGCAGCTCAGGACTGCCGAGGGTGCGGAAGCTTTTGCGTAAAGTTGCCGCGGGATCGGCGTCTGCCGGAGCTCTGTGGTGGAGGGAACGGGTATTCCCCGAACGACCGGCGTCCTGTTACTCGCACCGCCGACGCTTGCGGTCAGCTGGCGGCGCTACAGGCGAGTAACCCAGGGAGAGAGGGGAATACCCGTTCCCTGTACCGACAGCGGTTCGTCCCTCAGGTGTTGCCGACGAAGGTGGCTATCTCGTCGGCTACTCGTTGCGGTTGGTCTAGCGGAACGAAGGTCTTGGCGTCCGGGATCCGGACGATCTCGGCGTTGCCTGCTTCGCCGGCCAGTCGCTCGGCGTAGCTGATCGGGAAGTACTTGTAACCAGGCGCCCAAAGGAGGCGGATCGGCAGGTCGGAGTTGCGCAGTTTCTCGGCGGCGGCGAGCGTGTACCGCTTGTTCATGCCGGCGGTGACCTTCTTCAGGTCTCGCATCACGCCGGCATCGGCGGTGGTGGGTTGCAGCCAGGAGGCGATCAGGTCGTCGGGGATCTTCGCCCGCGCGAAGGGGGCGAAGGCGCGGCGGCCGACGGCGGGGATCCGGAACGGGGCGGAGAGGGCGCGCATGCCGCCGGGCAGCTTCGCCAGGGGCGGCATCGCCTTGAAGATCCCGGGCGGGAAGTTCTCGTGGGTGTCGCAGTTGGTCAGGACCAGCCGCGAGATTCGCTCGGGATGGGTCGTCACCAGCACTTGCGACATCGCCCCGCCGGAGTCGTTGCCGACGATCGTCACGTCTTCGAGGTCGAGCTTCTCGAGAAAGTCGGCGATCAGGCGGGCGATGCCAGGAGGGGAGAGGTCGGCGTCGGGATTCATCGCGACCTGCTGGGCGCCGAGTGGCCAGTCGGGGGCGAGGCAGCGGCAGCGGTCGGAGAGGCGGTCGACCACGCCCTCCCAGAGCCGGCCGTCGACGAGGTAGCCGTGGACGAAGACGACCGGTTTGCCCCCGCCGGCCTCGCGGTAGCGGATCGTCCCCGCAGGAAGCTGTACTTCTTTGCGCTGGGCAGCCATCGTGGTCCTCCTTTTCCGTGGATCTCGACAGTAACATACAGACTGTATGAATGTTAGACGAACCCAGGCCGAACGCACCGAAGTGACGCGCGAGGCACTGATCGCAGCTGCGCGCCGGCTTTTCACCGAGCGCGGCTACGAGGAGGTGGGCACGGAGGAGATCGTTCGCGCCGCCGGGGTCACGCGCGGCGCCCTCTACCACCACTTCGGCGACAAGGCGAGCCTCTTGGAGGCGACCTACGAACGGATCGAGGCGGAGTCGACCGAGCGCGTCGCCCGCATCGTCCTCGGCTCCGAGCTGCATAGCCCGCTGGAGGCGATGAAGGCGGGGGTCGAGGCTTTCCTCGATGAGTGCGCGAAGCCGGAGTTGCGCCAGGTCGCCCTCCACGACGCACCCGCCGTGCTCGGCTGGGAGCGCTGGCGCGAGATCGGCGCCGCCAACGGCCTTGGCCTGATCGAGGCCAGCCTCGCCGCCGCGATCGAGGCGGGCGAGATCCGCCCGATGCCGATCAAGTCGACCGCCCACCTGCTGATGGGGGCCTTGGACGAGGCGGCGATGCTGCTCGCCCGGGACGAGCGGCCAGAGGCTCGGGCCGAGGTCACCGCGGTCCTGCTGACTCTGCTCGAGAGCTTCGCGGTCGCGCGTTCCTAGCGCCGCCACCAGGGCCGATCGGCATCGCTTGCGCGGTTCTCTAGACTTGGTGGAGATGAAGGCAGGAATCCACCCCGAATACACGCTTGCCAACGTGCACTGCTCGTGCGGCAACCAGTTCTACACGCGGTCGACCAAGGCCGACCTGCATGTCGAGCTCTGCTCCGAGTGCCACCCCTTCTACACGGGCAAGCAGAAGCTCGTCGACACCGGCGGCCGCGTCGAGCGCTTCCAGCGCCGCGCCGCCACGCACTGGGCGGTGAAGTACCCCGTGAGCCCGCCGGCGGGCTCCGCACTGGCATCCCACGACACCTCCTCCGCCAACGGAGGAGACCCGCTGCGCATGCCCGATGGCGCCCTCGTCGCCAAGCGCGACGCGCCGGTTGGCGGCCAGGCGGTGCTGGAGGGCGTGATGATGCGTGGCGTCGGGGTCTGGGCGGTCGCCGTGCGCACGCCGGAGGGGCAGATCGAAGTCGAGTCCGAGCCGCTCGTCCCCTGGGCGCAGCGGCACCGTGTCTGGCGCCTGCCGGTGCTCCGCGGCGTCATCGCCCTCGGCGAGTCGCTGAAGATCGGCTTCAAGGCGCTGGCGATCTCCGCCAACGCGCAGATGGAGGAGGACGAGGAGGGCAACAAAGAGGAAATCGGCGGCTGGATCTGGGGCGTCACGATCTTCTTCTCGATGCTGCTCGCGATCGGGCTCTTCTTCGTCGTCCCGGTTGGCCTCACCAGCCTGATCAAGGACGAGCTCAGCTCGCCCTTCCTCTTCTGGCTGATCGAGGGGGTGCTGCGGACGGGGATCTTCATCGGCTACATCGCCGCGATCAGCCGCATGCCCGACCTGCGCCGCGTCTTCGAGTACCACGGCGCCGAGCACAAGACGATCTCCTGCTACGAGGCCGAAGACGAGCTCGTCCCGTCGCGGGCAAAGCTCTACTCGCGCCTGCACCCGCGCTGCGGCACCAGCTTCCTGCTGATCGTGATGGTGCTGGCGATCTTCGTCTTCGCCCCGATCGGGCTCCCCGCCTGGTATTGGCTGGTCGTCTCGCGGGTGCTTGGCATCCCGCTGATCGCCGGCCTCTCCTACGAGGTGATCAAGTGGGCCGGCAAGCACCGCCGCAAAGCCTGGGTGCGGGCGGTCATGTGGCCCGGCCTGATGCTGCAGAACCTGACCACCCGCGAGCCTGACGAAGAGCAGCTCGCCGTGGCGATCGCCTCGCTCAACGCCGTGCTGGCTCGGGAGACTCCCGAGGAGGCGGCCAAAAAGCCTCACATAGAGATCGTCGCCTAGTTGGCGGGACGGGGCGGTGGTGTCCTCTCCGGACACATCTCGCCTATGGCTCGATGTTGAGTGTCCTGAGAGGACACCACCGCCCCGCCGCCTACCGCGATAGCTCTATGTTGTGAGGCGTGATTGAGTCGCTAGTTGAACAGATCGAGGCGCGGTTTGCCGAGCTCGAGGGGCAGATGTCCGATCCTGAGGTGATCGGGGATCGGGAGCGGTATGCGGCGGTGGGGCGGGAATACCGCGAGCTTCAGCCTGCCCAGGAGCTGGCGGGACGGTGGCGCACGCTCCACGACGACCTCGAGGGGGCGCGCGAGCTGCTGGCCGAGGGCGAGGACGAGGAGTTGCGGCGGGTGGTCGAGGAGGCGCCGGGGCAGCTGGAGGAGCTGGAAGAGGAGATCCGGCTGGCGATGGTCGAGCGCGACCCCAACGACGCCAAGAACGTGATCGTCGAGATCCGCGCCGGCACGGGCGGCGACGAGGCCGCCCTCTTTGCCGGCGACCTCTACAAGATGCTGACCCGCTACGCCGACGAGCGCGGCTTCAGCACCGAGGTGCTCTCGCAGTCGGCTTCCGAGCCGGGCGGCTTCAAGGAGGTCACCTTCGAGGTGAAGGGCGAGGGCGCCTACTCGGTCTTCAAGTTCGAGGGCGGGACCCATCGCGTCCAGCGCGTGCCGGAGACCGAGTCGCAGGGGCGGATCCACACCTCGACGGCGACGATCGCCGTCCTCCCCGAAGCCGAGGAGGTCGAGGTCGAGGTCGACCAGAACGACCTGCAGATCGACGTCTACCGCTCCTCCGGCCCCGGCGGGCAGTCGGTCAACACCACCGACTCGGCGGTGCGGATCACCCACAAACCGAGCGGGATCGTCGTCTCGATGCAGGACGAGAAGTCCCAGCTCCAGAACAAGGAGCGGGCGATGCGGGTGCTGCGGGCGCGACTGTACGAGCGCGAGCTGGCCGAGCAGCAGGCGAAGATCGCCTCCGAGCGCAAGGCGCAGGTCGGCACCGGCGAGCGCTCGGAGAAGGTCCGCACCTACAACTTCCCCCAGGGCCGGGTCACCGACCACCGGATCAAGCACACCTCGCACAATCTCGACGGGGTGCTGGCGGGTCAGCTCGGCGAGTTCACGGATGCGTTGGCGGCCGAGGAGAAGCGGCAGCGGTTGGAGGCTGCGGCCTCGGCTGCGGCTTGAGCGCCGTGGTGACCATGGCCGGCGCGAGGGTTCGCGACGCGCTCGGCGCATCCGTTGACGCGCTGTCGGCGGCCGGGATCGAAGAGCCGCGGCTGGACGCGGAACTGCTGCTGGGCGAGGCGATGGGGTGCGGGCGGGCCGTGTTGGCGGCCGACGCCGGGGCGGAGGTTCCGGCGGCCGCGGGGCGGCGGTTTGGAGAGATGGTGCGCAGGCGACTGCGGCGCGAGCCGGTCGCCTACATCCTTGGTCGCAAAGGATTTCGGGGGTTGGAGCTGGCGGTGGACCGGCGGGTGCTGGTGCCGCGGCCGGAGACCGAGCTGCTGGTCGAAGTGGCGTTGGAGCTGAGGCCGGCGCGGGTGCTCGACGTCGGCACCGGCTCGGGCGCGATCGCCCTTGCGGTTGCCGACGAGCTGCCGCAGTGCGCGGTGACTGCGACCGATATCTCAGCCGGCGCGCTCAAAGTCGCCCGCGCCAACGCCGAGCGCCTCGGCCTCGCCGACCGCATGCGGTTTTTCGAAGGCACGCTGCCGCCGGTCGACGGCCCCGACGCGGGCTTCGACCTCATCCTCGCCAACCTCCCCTACGTCGCCGAGCGCGACTGGTCCTCGCTCCAGCCTGAGGTCACCCGGTGGGAGCCACGCGAGGCGCTCCTCGCCGGCCCCGACGGCCTCGACGCGTATCGCACCTTTCTCCCAGGGTCCGCCGGACTTTTCAACCGCTATGCGGAGCAAAGGGCAGGCGCACTCGCGGTGGAGGTGGGGGAGGGGCAGGCGCCGGCGGTGGCGAAGCTGGTGCGCGAGGCGAGGTTCGGCGAGGTGGAGACGCGGCGCGACCTGGCGGGGATCGAGCGCGTGGTGGTCGGCCATCGGGTAAAGAAGACGCCGTGACCGAGATAGTGCGACTCCGCAGCGGTGAGGCGAACGTCGCTCGCAAGGCGCTCGAACGCTGCGTCTCCGGCGGCGGCGTCGCCATCTTCCCCTCCGACGGTCTCTACGGCCTCGCCTGCGACCCCCTCAGCGCGGAGGCGATCGCGAGGATCCACCGGCTCAAGGGGCGCGACGACGGCAAACCATCGGCGGTCATGTACTTCTCGCCGCTGGCGATGCGCGAGCTGGTTGCCGAACTCGGGCCCCGCACCGCCGGCGTGGTCAGCGTGTTGCTGCCGGGGCCGGTGACGCTGATCGTCGCCAACCCGAAGCGGCGCTACCCGCTCGCCTGCCGCCAGGACCCGGAGCAGCTCGGCATCCGCCTGATCGGCGGTCCGCTGGCGGGGACGATGTGCCCGATCTTCCAGACCTCGGCCAATGTCAGCGGCGAGTATGCGCCCGCTCGCTTCGAGGAGATCCCGCAATCGATCGTCGACGGCGCCGACCTGGCGATCGACGCCGGCCAGCTGCCCGGCATCCCCTCGACCGTGCTCGACATCACCGCGATCGACGAGGACGGCTCCTGGCGCGTCCTCCGCGACGGCGCCCTCTCGCCCGGCGATCTGACGAGCGCCCTGGCTTCAGTCGGCCTCGACTAGCAGCCGGTGTGGCCGGGATAGGGGAGACGGACCTGGACGCTGGAGGTGTTGTCGTGCTCGTTCGACTCAAAGAGGTGGTGCTTGGGGTCGACCGTCATCACGTAGGCGAAGCAGCCGCGCAGGCCGGCGACGTTGATCCACTGCTTCGAGTAGGCAGCGGGGTAGATGTCCGACCAGCCGACCGAGGTGCCGAGGACGTCGTGGTGGATGAACGGGTTCTGCCTGCAGCCGGGGTAGTGGCGGCGGGAGGGCGAGCGGCGGCCAGGGCGGGTGCGATCGAGGTCGCGCAGGCAGTAGTTGAGCTTGGGGCTGGTGCGAAGCGCGGGGCCGAGACCGCCTCCGGGTCGCACCCGGCGCAGCTCGAAGCGCGCCAGCTGGTGGACCTTCCAGTAGGAGCCGCCGAAGTAGGCGCCGACGTCGGTGAAGTGCAGGGTCGCCTCGGTGGCGAGGGTGATGTGGCCGCCGCTGCGCTTGTAGATCCGCTGGTTGACTCGCATCCGGTGCCAGCCGTCGCGTCGGCCGCGCAACTCCATCGGCCCGCGGCCGCGGCTCTCCACGTCGCTGGTCGCCCGCAGCAGCACGTGCCCGGCGCCGGCGTGCTGGACGTACAGTTCGCTCGGCGGCCCGATCCGCAGGTCGGGGCAGCGGAGGTACTTCGCCAGCGGCCCTTCGCAGGGATTTTCTACAGCGGCGACGGCGACGGCCGGCAGCGCCAAGAGCAGCGCCAGGGACGAGAGGAGAGCACGCGGACGCACCGGCTCCAGGCTATCCCGGGCCGTTGCTATGGTCGCCGGACCGTGACCGAGCTGCCGGACAACTTCCAGACCGCGCCGCTGAGCCAGGTCGATCCCGATATCGCCGCCGTCCTCGACGCCGAGCTGCGGCGTCAGCAGCGGACGCTGGAGATGATCGCCTCGGAGAACTTCGTGCCGCAGGCGGTGCTGGAAGCGGTCGGCTCGGTGCTGACCAACAAGTACGCCGAGGGCTACCCGGGCCGCCGCTACTACGGCGGCTGCGAGGAGGTCGACGTCGCCGAGCAGCTGGCGATCGACCGGGCCAAGGTGCTGTTCGGCGCCGAGCACGCCAACGTCCAGGCCCACGCCGGCGCCCAGGCCAACAACGCCGCCTATATGGCGTTGCTCGAACCGGGCGACACCTTCCTCGGTCTCGCCCTCGACCACGGCGGCCACCTCAGCCACGGGATGAAGATCAACGTCAGCGGCAAGCTCTACCACCCGGTCCCCTACCACGTCAGCCGCGAGGATCTGCGGGTCGACATGGAGGAGGTCGAGCGCCTCGCCAACGAGCACAAGCCGGCGCTGATCGTCGCCGGCTGGTCGGCCTACCCGCGCCGGCTCGACTTCGCCGCCTTCCGCGAGATCGCCGACTCGGTCGGGGCGAAGCTGATGGTCGATATGGCCCACTTCGCCGGGCTCGTCGCCGCCGGCGAGCACCCGAACCCGGTCCCGCACGCCGACGTGGTGACGACGACGATCCACAAGACCCTCTGCGGTCCGCGCAGCGGCATGATCCTCTGCCGCGAGGAGCACGCGAAAGCGATCGACAAGGCGATCTTCCCCGGCCAGCAGGGCGGGCCGCTGATGCACACGATCGCCGCCAAGGCGGTCGCCCTCCACATCGCCGCCGGCGAGCAGTTCAAGCAGCGCCAGCGGCAGACGATCGCCAACGCCCAGGCGCTGGCCGCCGGCCTCGAAGCGGGCGGCGTCCCGGTCCTCACCGGCGGCACCGACGTCCACCTCGTCCTCGTCGACCTCACCCCGACCGGCCTCGACGGCCAGACCGGCGAGGACCGCCTGGAGGAGGTGGGAATCACCGTCAACCGCAACGCGATCCCCTTCGACCCCCGGCCGCCGATGAACCCGTCGGGTCTGCGGATCGGTACCCCGGCGCTGACCACGCGTGGCATGGGCACGGAAGAGATGAGCGAGATCGCCGAGGTGATCGTCGCCGCCCTCGGCCCGGACTTCGAGTCCGCGAAGGAGGACCTGCGCGCCCGCACCGGCGCCCTGATGGACCGCTTCCCGCTTTACGCCGATCTCGCTGCGGCGGTCTAACGCCTTGAAAATCTGGGTCGATATGAGCGCACCGGCTCACGTGCTGGTGCTGCGACCGATCATCGAGCGCCTCGAAGGCGAAGGGCACGCGGTCGAGATCACCTCGCGCGACTACGCGCAGACGCAGGCGCTGCTCGAGCTGCACGGGATGTCGCACACGCCGATCGGCAAGCACGGCGGCGCCTCGCGCTTGCACAAGGGCTACCGCCTCGCCGCTCGCAGCGCCCAGATGATCAGGTTCGGCCGCGGCCGCCATTTCGACCTGGCGCTGGCGCACGGCTCCAACGACCTCGCGATCGCCGCCCGCACCCTCGGCGTCCCCGAGGCCAACATGCACGACTATGAGTACGCGGTCACCCAGCACCGGATCGGCTGCCGCCTCGCCAAACGGGTGATGTTCCCGGAGGCGGTGCCGTTGGAGCGCCTGCGCCGCTTCGGCGTGACCGCCGAGAAGCACTTCCCCTATCCCGGCCTCAAGGAGGAGTACTACCTCTACGACTTCGAGCCCGACCAGGAGGCGCTGCGGCGGCTCGGGGTCGACGAGCAGCGGGTGGTGGTGATCGTCCGCCCGCCGCCCGACGTCTCGCTCTACCACCGCAAGTCGAACCCGCTCTTCCCTAAGGTGCTCGACCGGCTCGGCCGCGACGACGGCGTCCACGCGGTGGTGCTGCCGCGCACTCAGGCCCAGCGCGAGTTCATCACCGGCCTCGCGCTGCCCTCGGTGATCGTCCCCCCGGGTGCGGTCGAGGCGCAGAGCCTGGTCGCCCTCGCCGACCTCGTCCTCTCCGCCGGCGGCACGATGAACCGCGAGGCCGCCGCCCTCGGCACGCCGGTTTACACCACCTACGGCGGCCGCCTCGGCGGCGTCGATGAAGCGCTGATCAAGTCCGGGCGGCTGCGCCCGCTGACCGATGCCCGCGCCCTCGAGCTGCGGAAGCGGACCGCCGACGCCACCCCGGTCCGCCGCGATCCCGCCTTCCTCGTTGAGACCATCCTCGGTACCGTCGGAGCGAAACCATTGCGCGAAGAGTCTCATCCCGTAACGCCTTCTTGAGCGAGCTGCCCGAGGCCGAACCCGGCCTCGAAGAGCTCGTCGCCCCTGCGCGGAAAGGCGACCCGCGGCCGGTCGACCCGGTCCTGCGGGCGCTCGACGTCCTCATCTCCGCCTCGATCCTGCTCGTGCTCTCGCCGCTATTGGCGCTGATCGCGGCGACGATCGCCCTCGACTCGGGCCGCCCGCTCTTCTATAAAGGCGCCCGCGTCGGTCGCGGCGGGCACCTCTTCTGGATGTACAAGTTCCGCACCCTGAAGCCTGATGCCGAGACCCGGCTCGGCCCCTACTACGGCGAGGAGCTGACCCGCCGCACCGAGGAAGAGCGGACCCGGATCGGTGGCGTCCTGCGCAAGACCCACCTCGACGAGGTGCCGCAGCTATGGAACGTGCTCCGCGGCGACATGGCGATCGTCGGCCCGCGGCCGATCCGCCCCACCTTCTACGCCGAGCTCTGCCGCGAGATCCCGCAGTACTGGCAGCGCCTTGTCGTCCGCCCCGGCGTCACCGGCTTCGCCCAGACCCGGATCACCCGCGAGGAGAGCTGGGCCGACAAGCTCGCCCACGACATGGAGTACATCGCCGACCGCTCCGTCCCCCTCTACTTCCAGGTGCTGCTGGCTACGGTCGTCAAGGTCCTCGGCCGCGGTCCAGCCAACAGCTAAAGCCGCCGCTGCTGCGAGACTGCCGCCCATGTGCGGGATCTGCGGTGTCGTCGCCGGCTCGGGGGAAGGTGCCCCCGGCCTCGACGTGGTGGCGCGGATGAACGCCAGGCTGGTCCACCGTGGCCCGGACGACGAAGGCCTCTTCCATGAGGGGCCGGCGGCGCTGGCGGCGCGGCGGCTCTCGATCATCGACCTCGCCCATGGCCACCAGCCGATCGAGAACGAGGACGGCAGCGCGGTCGTCGTCCAGAACGGTGAGATTTACAACTACCGCGAGCTGAAGCGGGAGCTGGAGGGGCGCGGCCACCGCTTCGCCAGCGACTGCGACACCGAGGTCCTCGTCCACCTCTACGAGGAGCACGGCGACGGATTCGTGGAGCGCCTGCGGGGGATGTTCGCGCTCGCCCTCTGGGACAAGCGGCGGCAGCGGCTGTTGCTGGCCCGCGATCGCTTCGGAATCAAGCCGCTCTACTTCCGCCGGCACGATGGCGGCATCTCCTTCGCCTCGGAGCTGAAGGCGATGCTGGAGCAGCCGAGCTTCTCGCGTCAGATCGATCCCCAGGCGGTCGCCGCCTATCTCGCCTTCAACTCGATCCCGGCGCCGCTGACGATCTTCGCCGAGGCGCGCAAGCTGCTCCCGGGGCACCTGCTGACGTGGGAGGGGGGAGAGGTCGCCATCCGCCGCTACGCCCGCCCCCGCCCGGTGCCGGCCGCCGAGGTGCGGCGCGGCTCGGCCGCCGAGCTCGCCGCCGAGCTGCGCGAGGTGCTCGACGACAGCGTCCGCGCCCACCTCGTCGCCGACGTGCCGGTCGGCGTCCTGCTCTCCGGCGGGGTCGACTCCGGCGGCCTCGCCGCGCTCGCTTCGCGACACGCCGGAGAACCGCTGAAGACCTTCTCGATCGGCTTCGAGGAGGCCGGCTTCGACGAGCTCTCGCGGGCGCGACTGGTCGCCCGGCGCTACGGCACCGACCACCATGAGCTCGTCCTCCGCCCCGACGCGGTCGAACTGCTGCCGCGACTTGTCGAGGCCTTCGACGAGCCCTTCGGCGACTCCTCGGCGCTGCCGACCTACCTCGTCTCCGAGCTCGCCGCCGGCCACGTCAAGACCGCCCTCTCCGGCGAGGGCGGCGACGAGCTCTTCGGCGGCTACTACACCTACGTCGCCGACCTTCTCGCCCGCCGCGTCGGCCGCCTCGCCGCCCTCGCCCGACCGCTGGCCGAGGCGCTGCCGAGCCGCAGCGAGCGGGTCGGCTTCGACTACAAAGCAAAGCGCTTCGCCCGTGCCGCCGCCAACAAGGACCCGCTGGAACGCCACCACGGCTGGAAGGAGATCTTCGATCCGCGGGCGCGGGCCGAGCTGGCGGGCGCCGGAGCCGCCGTCTGGGACCCGCTCGACCTCTACCGCGAGCGCTACGCCGAAACCGAGGGCGCCGAGCCGCTGGCGCGGATGCAGGACGTCGATCTCGGCATCTACCTGGTCGACGACCTGCTGGTCAAGACCGACCGCCTCAGCATGGCCCACTCGCTGGAGCTGCGCGTCCCCTTCCTCGACCCGAAGGTGGCCGAGTTCGCCTTCTCGCTGCCGACCAAGCTGAAAGTGCGCGGCTTTGCCAAGAAGCGCCTGCTGCGGCGGGCGCTGGAGCCACTGCTGCCGCGCGAGATCATCCACGGCCGCAAGCAGGGCTTCTCGATCCCGCTCGCCGCCTGGCTGCGCGGCCCGCTGGAGCCCTTCGCGCGCGAGACGCTGGCGCCCTCGGCGCTCGCCCGCCAGGGCCTGCTCGACCCCGCCGCCGTGACGCCGCTGCTCGACCGCCACTGCGCGGGGCGCGAAGATCTCAGTCGACAGATCTGGGGGCTGATGGCCCTGACCCTCTGGTTCGATCGCTATGCCCGCTAACCCGACCAACCTAGAAGCCCTCTTCGCCTTCCTCGTCGCCTCCGTTGTGGCCCTCGTCTTGGTGCCGCTGACGAAGCGTCTGGCACTGCGGGTCGGGGCGATCGACTACCCCAACGAGCGCTCGCTGCACACGGTGCCGACGCCGAAGCTCGGCGGCCTCGGCATCCTCGTCGCCGCCGTGGTCGCCGGCATCCTCTGGCTGCCCGACGACACCGAGAGCAACGCGATCATCTACGGCGCGATCGCGATCGCCTGGGTCGGCTTCCTCGACGACGTCTTCGAGCTCCCGGCGGCGCCGAAGCTGCTCGGCCAGATCGTCTCAGTGGTTATTCCCGTCTCCGCCGGCGTCACCGTCGAAAACTTCACGATCCCGTTCTTCGGCCGCCTCTCGCCGGGGACCGTCGACCTCTTCCACGTCTGGGGGGCGACGATCCAGCTCGGCGACGTCGCCACCGTGCTCGGGCTGGTCGCGGTGATCAACGTGATCAACCTGATCGACGGCGTCGACGGCCTCGCCGCCGGCGTCACCGTGATCTCGGCCCTGTCCCTGGCGACGATCGCCCTCTCGCTCGAACGCAACGCCGCCGGGGTACTGGCGGCGCTGACCGCCGGCGCCGCACTCGGCTTCCTGCGCTGGGGCTTCCCGCCGGCGAGCACCTTCATGGGGGACACCGGCTCCAACCTGCTCGGCTACCTGCTCGGCACGGTCGCGGTGCAGGGGGCGCTGAAGACGAACGCGGTCGTCGCCCTGTTCCTCCCCCTGATCATTCTCGCGGTGCCGATCCTCGACACCGGCTTCGTCGTCGCGAAACGGCTCAAATACGGCAAACCCGTCTACAAAGCCGACCGCTGGCACTTCCACCACCGGATGGCCGACATCGGCTTCTCGCAGCGGCGCACCCTGCTCTACCTCTACGGCTGGGCGGCGGTGATGTCGGGCCTCGCCCTGGCCCTGCGCTTCGTCCCCTACAGCGACAACCACGGCCACTTCAACGCGTTCTGGACGACGGTGATGGCGGCCTGCCTGCTCGCCGCGGTCGCCGCCAGCATCTACTTGGTAGAGGTGCTGGAGATCCTCAAGCTGCGCCAGACGCGCCTGCGCCAACTCATCTCCCTGCGCCGCCAGGTCGGCCAGCCCGAGCCGGCGCTTGAAGAGGTCAACGTCGCGGTGGAGAAGGAGCTCGAGACCGGCTCCTTCCCGGCGGTCGATCCGGAAACCGGCGAGTTCGAGGCGGTTGACAAGTAGTGGCAACCCTCACGAAGTGGCTTCGTAAAGCCGTTCAGGGACCCTTTCGGATATAGTCGCCCCTGCGCCCGCTCTGCCCCGAGCCGGGCGCTGTTGCTCTTTTTCTGGCTTATGTCTCCTCCCAAGTACGTTGACCTACTGGCGCTGGCCGCCGCGCTGGCCGTCTTCCTGCTCGGCGGCTTTCCGCTGCTCGGATACGGGGTAGCGGCCGCGGCATGGCTGGGGCAGCGGGGGATTCAAGTCCTGGCCAACCGCCGCATGAAGCAGGAGCTGGCCGCCGGCAACCGCCAGAAGGCGATGGGCTTCATCGCCGGCAGCACCCTCGGCCGCGTTTGGTTGATGGCGACGTCGGTGCTTCTGGTCGGGATCGCCGAACGCCAGTCGGGCCTCGCCGCCGCGGTATTGCTGGCGGCGCTGTTCACGATCTCCTTCGCCGCGCAGGGCCTCGCGCACCTCTTCGACGACCAGCCTGAGGGCCAGGGGATCGCGTGAGCACGCACGGAGCAGTTGCGCAGGCGCCCGCCGGCGCCCGGCAGCCCGACCCTCCCAAGGGGGGCGGCATGAGCACCAAAGCCAAGGTCTTCATCGGCGTCGGCTCTTACCTCGCGGTCGCCGCCCTGCTGCTGCTGATCTTCGGCAACGCCGGCAAGAACGAAGCGTTCAAGCCGCAGAACGAGTTCAAGCTCGATCCCTGGATCTCGATCCACCTCGGCGGCGTCGACCTCAGCATCAACAAAGCCGTCCTCTACCTGTTCCTCGCCAGCGCCCTGACGATCGCGACGATGGTCTGGATCGCGCGGCGCATGCAGCAGAAGCCCAACCGGGTGCAGGCCGCGGTCGAGGTCTCCTACGACCTGACGAAAAACACGATCACCGGCGGCAGCCTGCAGGGCAAAACGGCGTCCCGCTGGTTCCCGTTCATCGCCGCCCTCTTCTTCTGGATCTGGTTCTCGAACATGATCGGCTTCCTGCCGCTGCCGACCAACACCGAGCACGAGATCACGATCTTCGGCCTGCAGATCCCGACCTTCGCGGTCTACGCCGCGACCGCGAACATCTCGATCCCGCTGGTCCTCACCCTGGTCGTCTGGCTCACCTACCACGTCGAAGGGGTCCGCGCCAAGGGCTTCTTCCCCTACCTGGCGAGCTGGCTGCCGCCCGGCCTCGAGGACAAGGGCGTGGGCCTCAAAGCGCTGATCTTCGTGATCGAGGCGATCTCCCACTTCGCCCGCCTGATCTCGCTCTCCGTCCGTCTCTTCGCCAACATCCTCGCCGGCCACCTGCTGCTGCTCTTCATGGGCGGCGGGCTGGCAGTGTTGCTGGGGATCGCGGCGCTGGGGGCGCTCACCTTCCCCCTCGCCTTCTTCTTCTTCATCCTCGAGGTCGGCCTGATCGCCACCTTGCAGGCATTCATCTTCTCCACGCTTAGCGCTATCTACATCGGCGGAGCGACCTCCGCCTCTCACTAGAAAAGGAGCAACGTTTCCAATGGATCTGTCCCCTGTCGCCGCCGCCGTCACCGACGAAGGCGTCAAAGGCGCCGGTAAAGCGATCGCCCTCGGCGTCGGCGCCGGCCTCGGCTCGATCGGCGCCGGCATCGGCATCGGCTTCATCTTCGGCAAGGAGATCGAGTCCGTCGCCCGCCAGCCCGAGATGAAAAGCGAGCTGGAAAGCATCCGCTGGCTCGGCTTCGCCCTGACCGAGGCCGTGGCCTTCTACACCTTCATCTTCGGCCTGATCGCCTTCTTCCTCTCGTAGGTCGATGGCGCTGCTCGGCTACATAGCGGCTGTTCCCCTCGCCGCCGAGAAGAGCGAAGGCGGCAGCTTCCTGGTCTCCCCAGGCCTCGGCCTGATGATCTGGACGCTGGTGCTGTTCCTGGTCACGATGTGGGTGTTGAGCAAGGTCGCCTTCCCGAAAATTCAGGAAGCGCTCGACAAACGCGCGAGAACGATCAACGAGTCGATCGAGGCCGCCGAACGCCAGCGCCGCGAATCGGATGAGCTGCTGGCCGAGTACCGGTCCCGGCTCGCCGAGGCGCGGGAGCAGGCCGACGAGATCATGGCCCGCGCCCGCAAGGCAGCCGAGACGGCCGAAGCCGAGGCGGCGACGGCCGGCAAGGAGAAGCGGGACGAGCTGGTGGCCTCCGCGAACCGCGAGATCGAAGCGGGGACCAAGCGGGCCCTGGACGAGATCCGCCAGGAAGTCGCCAATCTGACCGTGCTCGCAACCGAGAAAGTGACCCGCAAATCGCTCGATCCCGAGGATCAGAAACGCCTCGTCGAGGAGGCACTCAGCGAGGTCGACTTCTCAGCCCTTTCGGGGTCGGAGAACTAGCTCATGGCCGACGCCGCTCGCGTATACGCCGAGGCCCTCTTCGAGGCCGGCAAGGACAAAGGCAAGCTGGACGCGCTGCAGGAGCAGCTCGGCCAGTTCGCCGATGCCGTCGACCGCAACCGCGAGCTGCAGGTCTTCTTCTTCAGCCCGTACCTCTCCTCGGCGGAGAAGGTGGAGGGGATCAAGCGGGCGATCTCGGGCGCCGAGCCCGAGCTGATCAACTTCCTCGAGCTGCTCGTCGAGAAGCACCGGATGCCGGAGATCTTCCGCATCCGGCGCGAGCTGGACGAGCTCTGGAAGCGGGAGAACCGCCGACTCGACGTCACCGTCACCAGCGCCGTCGAGCTGGACCCGGCGGTCGTCGCCCAAATCGGCCAGGAGGTCGAACGCCAGACCGGGGAGGAGGTCGACCTCGCGAGCAAGGTCGATGACGAGATCCTCGGCGGCATCGTCCTGCAGGTCGGCAACATGGTCCTGGACGCGAGCATCCGCAGTCGCCTGGAGAAACTTCGAAAGAGCGTCGCCCAAGCGGCGTAAGGAGGCAGAGAGCACCCGATGGAGATCAAGCCCGACGAGATCGCAAGCATTCTGCGAGAGCGGATCGAGGGACTGGAGACCGACAGCGCCGACCTCTCCGAGGTCGGGACGGTCCTGTCCGTCGCCGACGGCATCGCCCGCATTCACGGGCTCGACAACTGCATGGCGCTGGAGATGCTCGAGCTCGGCCACGGCGTCACCGGCCTGGCCCTGAACCTCGAGGCCGACAACGTCGGCGCCGTGCTGTTCGGCGAGTGGGACAAGATCGTCGAGGGCGACACGGTCAAGCGGACCGGCCACCTGCTGGAGATCCCGGTCGGCGAGGCGCTGCTCGGCCGCATGGTCGACCCGCTCGGCCGCCCGCTCGACGACCGCGGCGAGGTCGACACCGCCGAGACCCGCCCGGCCGAGTTCAAAGCCCCCGGCGTCGTCCACCGCCAGCCGGTGGTGGAACCGGTGCAGACCGGCCTGATGGCGATCGACGGGATGATCCCGATCGGCCGCGGCCAGCGAGAGCTGATCATCGGCGACCGCCAGACCGGCAAGACCGCGATCGCGATCGACACGATCATCAACAACCGCGACAAGGACATGATCTGCATCTACGTCGCGATCGGCCAGCGGATGTCGACGGTCGTCCAGCTGAAAGAGGTGCTGGAGGAAAACGGGGCGATGGAGAACACGATCATCGTCGCCGCCCCCGCCGACGAGGCCGCCCCGATCAAGTACATCGCCCCCTACGCGGGCTGCGCGATGGGCGAGCACTTCCTCTACCAGGGCAAACACGCGCTCTGCGTCTACGACGACCTCACCAAGCACGCCTATGCCTACCGGCAGATGTCGCTGCTGCTGCGGCGCCCGCCAGGCCGCGAGGCATACCCGGGTGACGTCTTCTACCTGCACTCGCGCCTGCTGGAGCGGGCGGTGAAGCTGTCAGACGCCCAGGGCGCCGGCTCGCTGACGGCGCTGCCGATCATCGAGACCCAGGCCTCGGACGTCTCCGCCTATATCCCGACCAACGTGATCTCGATCACCGACGGCCAGATCTTCCTCGAGTCGGACCTCTTCTACTCGGGCGTGCGGCCGGCGATCAACGTCGGCATCTCGGTCTCCCGGGTGGGCGGCAACGCGCAGACCAAGGCGATGAAGAAGGTCGCCGGAAAACTGCGCCTCGACCTCTCCCAGTTCCGCGACCTCGAGGCCTTCGCCCAGTTCGGCTCCGAGCTCGACCCGGAGACGCAGAAAGCGCTCTCCCGCGGTCAGCGCCTGGTCGAGCTGCTGAAACAGAAAGAGCGCGAGCCGCTCAGCGTCGCCGACCAGGTCGCCTCGATCTACTCCGGCACCGGCGGCTACCTCGACCGGATCAAAGTCGAGCGCGTGCCCGAGTTCCTCGCCGACCTGCGGGTCCGCCTGCACGCCGAAAACAAGGAGCTGCTGAACCGGATCGAAGAGTCCGGCCAGCTCTCCGACGAGGACGCCGAGGCGCTCGGCAAGGCGATCGCCGAGTTCGTCGACGACTTCGGCCCCGACTTCGACGAGAACGGCGAGCCGTTGGAGGCGGGCGAGTCCGACCGCATCCACTCCAAAGAGGAGCGCGAGGCGCCGGCCCGTGTCGAGGAGAAAGAAGAGGAGACCGCAAGCGTATGAGGGCCGGCGGGTCCTGTCGCCGATTTGGTGCCACCACCCCTTTCGGGGTGGTCCCCCAAATCCGCGCCACCCCCCGGCAGGAACGTCATCGGTTGACGACCCCCTCCCCGAAGGTTTAGCGAGCAGATATGGCAACGCAGAAGGAAGTCAAAAATCGCATCGCGTCGGTCAAGAACATCAACAAGATCACGCGGGCGATGGAGATGGTCGCCGCGGCGCGCCTGCGCCGGGCCGAACAGCGGATCGCCGACCTGCGGCCCTACGCGGAGGGGATGCGGAAGCTGACCCGCCGCGCCGCCGCCCAGGCGGGCGGCGTCCCGCGGGTGCCAGTGCTGGTCGAGCGCGAGGAGGTCAAACGGGTCGGGATCGTCCTCATCACCGGCGACCGCGGCCTCGCCGGCGCCTTCAACACCAACATCATCCGCGAGGGGATGCGGATGGGCCAGCAGGTCCGCGAGGAAGGCGCCGATCCCGTCTACTCGGTCGTCGGCAAAAAGGGCGTCTCGGCGCTGACCTTTCGCAAGCAGGACGTCACCGCCTCCTACGTCGGCTTCACCGACCGACCGGCCTTCGCCAACGCGCGTGAGATCGGCGAGGCGCTGACCGCGCGCTACGTCGACGAGGACCTCGACCGGGTCGAGTTGATCTACAACCGCTTCGTCTCGCCGCTGACGCAACACGTCTGGCGCCAGACGCTGCTGCCGCTGCAGCAGGCCGAGGTGATCGGCGAGGGGGCCGAGTCCGAGGCCGCGGCCGAAGAGGAGGAAACCGAGGCGGAGCAGGCGCAGAGCCGCTCGGAGTGGTTCTACGAGCCCGACCCCGAGCAGCTGCTGGCGCGGTTGATCCCCGAGTACGTGAACATCTCCGTCTACCGGGCGCTGCTGGAGTCGGCGGCCTCGGAGCTTGGGGCGCGGATGACCGCGATGCGCAACGCCGCCGAGAACGCGGAGGACATGATCGGCCGCCTCACCCTGGAGATGAACCGGGTGCGCCAGGCGGAAATCACGCAGGAGATCTTGGAGGTCGTCGCCGGGGCCGAGGCGCTCGGGTAGGCGACGGAGAAACTTCGATTTGGAGACCAGAAAAGGAAGCGATGGCTGAGAACGGAAACGCAAGCAACGTAGGGCGCGTCGAGCAGGTCACCGGAGTGGTCGTCGACGCGGTCTTCCCCGACAACCTGCCCGAGATCTACTCGGCGGTGACGATCGAGACCGGCGGCAACGGCGACGGCGAACCGACGCAGCTGGTCTGCGAGGTGCAGCAGCACCTCGGCGACGACCGCGTCCGCACGGTGGCGATGGACGCCACCGACGGCATCCAGCGCGGCGACAAGGTCGTCGACACCGGCGGCCCGATCTCGGTGCCGGTCGGCGACGTCACCCTCGGCCGCATCTTCAACCTGCTCGGCGAGCCGATCGACGAGGGCGAGGACATCGGCGAGACCGAGCGCTGGCCGATCCACCGTCCCGCCCCGGAAGCCTCCGAGCTGACCCCGACCCAGGAGATCCTCGAGACCGGGATCAAGGTCATCGACCTGCTGGCGCCGTACGCGAAAGGCGGCAAGGTCGGGCTGTTCGGCGGCGCCGGCGTCGGCAAGACGGTGCTGATCCAGGAGCTGATCCGCAACATCGCCGAGGAGCACTCCGGCCTCTCCGCCTTCTGCGGCGTCGGCGAGCGCTCGCGCGAGGGGAACGACCTCTGGCTCGAGATGAAAGAGTCGGGCGTGATCGACAAGACCATGCTCGTCTTCGGCCAGATGAACGAGCCCCCGGGCGCGCGTCTGCGCGTCGCCCTCTCCGGGCTGACGATGGCCGAGTACTACCGCGAGCAGGGCGGCCAGGACGTGCTCCTGTTCATCGACAACATCTTCCGCTTCGTCCAGGCGGGCTCCGAGGTCTCGGCCCTGCTCGGCCGGATGCCTTCGGCCGTCGGCTACCAGCCGACGCTGGAGACCGAGATGGGCGGTCTGCAGGAGCGGATCACCTCGACCGCGCGCGGCTCGGTCACCTCGATCCAGGCGGTCTACGTGCCGGCGGACGACCTCACCGACCCGGCCCCGGCGTCGGTGTTCGCCCACCTGAACGCGACCACGACCCTCTCGCGGTCGATCTCCGAGAAAGGGATCTACCCGGCGGTCGACCCGCTCGACTCGACCTCGACGATCCTCAAGCCCGAGGTGGTCGGCGACGAGCATTACCGGACGGCGACCGAGGTCCAGGAGGTGCTGCACCGCTACCGCGAGCTCCAGGACATCATCGCCATCCTCGGAATCGACGAGCTCTCCGACGAGGACAAGCAGACGGTGTCGCGTGCGCGGAAAATCGAGCGCTTCCTCTCGCAGCCGTTCTTCGTCGCCGAGCAGTTCACCGGCCGCGAAGGCGAGTACGTGCCGGTCGCCGAGACCGTAAGGGGTTTCCGCGAGATCCTCGACGGCGAGCACGACGACCTCTCCGAGGGCGCCTTCTACATGCAGGGCTCGATCGACCAGGTCCTCGAGAACGCCAAGTCGGGCGCCGCGGCGTAGGAGCAGAAAGTGGCCGCGGAGCATATGGTCGACGTCGAGGTCCTGACCCCGGAGGGCGAGGTCTGGAGCGGTGAAGCGCGCCAGGTCTCGACCCGCTCGGAGACCGGCGAACTCGGCATCCTCGCCAACCACGCACCGCTGCTGGCGGCGCTGCGGCCGGCCGAGCTCCGCCTCAAGGTGTCCGAGTCGGAGACCGTCCGCTACGCCCAGGCCCACGGCTGGCTGCAGGTCTACGGCAACCGCGCCCGGCTCCTGCTCGAGGAGGCGATCCCGCCGGAGAACCTCGACCCCGGCACCCTCAAAGAGCAGTTGGCCGACGCCGAACAGCGGCTCTCGGACTCCGAGGCGGGCAGCGCCGACTACGCCCGCGCGGCGAAGGACCGCGACCGGGCCGAAGCATTCCTCTCGATCGCCGGGGGGTGATCTCATGAGCGAGGAGCTCGTTGTCCTCGCGCAGCGGTTGATCTCCTACGAGACGTGTGAGCCGGAAGCGATTGCGGAAGCCGCTGGGTTCGTCAAGGGGTGGCTGGAGGCGCGGGGGATCGAGGCGCGGAGGGACGAAGTTCGGGGGCTGCCCGTGGTCAAGGCCGAAGTCGGGCCGGAGGGGGCGCCGACGGTGGTGCTGCACGGGCACCTGGACGTGGTGCCGGGGCTGGCGGGGCAGTTCGAGCCGCGGGTCGAGGGGGACCGGCTCTACGGGCGCGGCGCCTACGACATGAAGGGGGCGATCGCGGCGATGCTGCTCGTCACCGCGGCGATGGGCGAGCAGGACCGGGTGCGGGTGCGGCTGGGGATCGTCGGCGACGAGGAGTCCGAGGAGGAGGCCGAGCGCGGCTCCGACCACCTCGTCGACAGCGGCTTCACCGGTGACTTCGCGATCACCGGCGAGCCGACCGACCTCCACATCGGGATCGAGGCCAAGGGCGTCCTCGCTCTGCGCCTGGAGGTGGAGGGGATCGCCGCCCACGGCGCTACTCCCTGGCTCGGCGACAACGCCGTTCTCAACGCGATCGACGTTTTCCGCAGTATCGAGTCGCTACCGTTTGCGAAACACAGCTCCGAGCTCTTCGACCGCCCCTCGATCAACCTCGGACGGATCGTGGGCGGCGACGCTCTCAACAAGGTTCCCGACCGATGCGTAATCGACGTCGACATCCGCTACCTGCCCGACCAGGACCCCAAAGAGATCCTCGCCCAGGTGCGGGAGCTTCAGGGCATCGAGGTGCGGGCGCTGCTGACGCGGCCGCCGGCCACGGTCGACCGCGACTCGGCCTTCGTGCGGGGGCTGCGGGCCTCGGCGACCGAGCACCACAGCGGCGAGCCGATGAGCGTCGGGCGCGACGGCGCCTCCGATGCGGTCTCCTTCCTGCGGGTGGGAGTGCCGGCGGTCGAGTTCGGCCCGGTGGGAGCCGGGCACCACGGCCCGGGCGAGTGGGTCTCCGTCTCCTCTCTGCAGACCTACCGGCAGGCGCTCGAATCGTTCCTGCGGGCGATCCCGGACCGGCTCGATGACCGCTGACCTGGGGCCGGGCTGGGCCCCGAAGAAGCCGCCTCCCGGCGGCGATTCCGAGCCGGCGCCGAAGCCGAAGCGCTTCTGGTGGCGCTTCACCCTGGCCTCGGTCCTGATCGTCGCCGTCTCCGCCGCGGCGACCGCGACCAGCGTCCTCCTCTACCTCGACAGCATCGCCCACGCCCTCTCGCACAACAACGTCCTCAGCAACAAGCTGCACAAGGCGCTGGCCGAAGTCGAACCCGGCGCCCCGGAGAACATCCTCATCCTCGGCTCCGACAAGCGAGCCGGCGAAGAAGTCGAAGAAGGCCCCGGGCGCTCGGACACGACGATCCTGCTCCGGCTCGATCCCGAAGACGAAACGATTTCCCTGATGTCGATCCCCCGCGACCTCAAGGTCGAAATCCCCGGTTATGGCACCGCGAAGTTCAACGCCGCCTACTCCTACGGCGGCCCTAAGCTGACCCTGCAGGTGGTGAAGGAACTGACCGGCCTGCGGATCAATCACGTCGTCAACGTCGACTTCCTCGGCTTCGTCCGCGCCGTCGACGCGATCGGCTGCGTCTACACCGACGTCGACCGCCGCTACTACCACTCCAACGTCGGGGTACCGCCCTCGGAACAGTATTCGGAAATCAACATCCAGCCCGGTTATCAAAAGCTCTGTGGCGTGAAAGCCCTGCAGTACGTGCGCTACCGCCACACCGACACCGACATCGTCCGCTCCGCCCGCCAGCAGGCGTTCCTCAGCGACGCCCGCCACCAGATCTCGATCGGGGAACTCGTCTTCGACCAGAGCGGCCTGATCGACATCTTCACCAAGTACACGACCTCCGACATCAACAGCAAAGAGGCGATGCTGGAAGTGCTGAAACTGTTCATCGCCTCGCGCAACGCGCCGATCAAGCAGGTTCACTTCCCGGCCGAACTGGGACCGAGCTACGTCTATGCCTCGGAGGGAGCTATCCACGAAGCGGTGAAGGAATTCCTCACCGGCGAATCGGTCGGCACTGAATCGGGTGGCGGTTCCGCCGGCTCCTCCTCCGCGAAGAAGAGCGGCAAGCAGTCGGCCAAGGGACATTCCGCGAAGACGCACGCGAAGCCGAAGCCCAAGCTTGAAGTCGCCAAGTCCGGCAGCGACGGGCTTGTGCCGGCGCGCGAAGCCGGCGAAGCGGAGGCCGAATCGGCGGCGCGCAAGGTCGGACCGGCCTTCCCGATCTTCTATCCGACGCGCCTTCCACCCGGTGCGCGCTTCGTCGAAACGAATTCCTACGAACACGTCGTCGACCCACGGGTCTACCGTTTCAAGGACGAAAGCGGCAAGCGCCATGCCGCCTACAAAATGGTCGCGGTGATGGAAGAGCCCGACGGCGACCACTACTTCGGCGTGCAGGGAATTCAGGGCTGGGAAGACCCGCCGATCCTCGACAACCCGAGCGTGACCGAGCCGATCCATGGCCGCGAATACGAGATCTTCGTCGATAGCGGGGCGATCAAAATGATCGCCTGGCACCGCGGCGCCAACACGTACTGGATCGCCAACGACCTCGAACGGTCGCTGAGCAACGAGCAGATGGTGGGGATGGCGCGCTCGGCTGACGTGATGATGGGGAAGAAAAAGCCGAAGAAAGGCAGGAAGCCATGAGTGAGCAGCGGGAGCCGGTCGGCGTCATCGGAGTGGGCTGGGTCGGCCTGGTCACCGCGGCCTGCTTCGCCGAGCTCGGCCACCCGGTGATCGCCCGCGACATCCTCCCCGAGAAGGTCGAGGCGCTCTCGCGGGGCGAGGTCGCGATCCACGAGCCGGGTTTGGAGGACCTGCTGCGGCGCAACGCCGAGCGGCTCACCTTCACCACCGACATGGGTGAGCTGCTGGCGCAGGCGCGCCTGCTCTTCGTCTGTGTCGACACGCCGCCGACCTACTCCGGCGACGCCGATCTCTCGCGGGTGCGGGCGGTCGTGCAGGAGCTCTCCGGCGACGGCGACCACGTGCTGGTGATGAAGAGCACCGTCCCCGCCGGTACCGGCGAGTCGATCCGCCGCGAGATGCCGAACCTCGCCTACGTCTCCTGCCCCGAGTTCCTCAAGGAGGGGACCGCGGTCAAGGACTTCATGAACCCCGACCGGGTGGTGATCGGCGCCGATCCCGGCGACGAGGGGGCGGCCGACGCGGTCGCAGCGCTCTACCAGTCGCTAGGCGGCGAGATCCTCCGCACCGACGTCGCCAGCGCGGAGATGATCAAGCTCGCCTCCAACGCCTTCCTCGCGACCAAGATCTCCTTCATCAACGAGATCGCCAACGTCTGCGAGGAGGTCGGCGCCGACGTCGGCCAGGTGGCGAAGGGCATGGGCCTGGACGAGCGCATCGGCACCGCTTTTTTGCGTGCGGGGATTGGCTACGGGGGAAGTTGTTTCCCCAAGGACGTCAGCGCGCTCAAGATGCTTGCCGGCAACACTGGCTACCACTTCCAGCTGCTGACCTCGGTGATCGAGGTCAACGAGCTGCAGCAGCGGCGGGTGGTCGGCAAGCTGGAGAAGCACCTGGGCTCGCTGATCGGCAAGCGGGTGGCGTTGCTGGGGCTGGCCTTCAAGCCCGACACCGACGACATGCGCGAGGCCTCGAGCCTGGTGCTGGCGGCGCGGCTGCAGGGCGAGGGGGCGGAGGTGGTCGCCTATGACCCGGTCGCCGCCGAGCGCGCCTCGGAGCTGCTCGGGTCGGTGGAGATGGCGCCGTCGGCGATGGAGGCGCTGGAGGGGGCCGACGCCGCCGTCCTCGTCACCGAGTGGCCCGAGTTCGCCGAGCTCGACTGGGCCGCCGCCGCCGGCCGAATGGCCCGCCCGGTCCTGGTCGACGGCCGCAACTTCCTCGACCCCGACAAGCTGGTCAAGGCCGGCTTCGACTACGAGGGCATCGGCCGCCAGCCCCGCGACGCGCCGGCCCCGGCGGCTGCCGAGTAGTGCAGGCGATCGTTCTGGTCGGCGGCGAGGGAACTCGTCTGCGGCCGTTGACCAGCGACACACCGAAGCCGGCGGTGACGCTGGTCGACCGGCCCTTCCTCGCCTACGCGATCGAGTGGCTGGGCGGCAACGGGGTGAGCGAGGTCGTGCTCGCCTGCGGCTTCCTGCCCGACGTGCTGATGGAGGCGCTGGGCGACCACGAGCACGCCGGTGTGAAGATCACCTACGCGGTCGAGCCGGAGCCGCTGGGCACCGCGGGCGCGATCCGCTTCGCCGCCGAGGCGCTTGGCGACCGCCTCGAAGACCGCTTCCTCGCCCTCAACGGCGACGTCCTCGCCGACCTCGACCTCGCGGCTCTGGTCCGCGCGCACGCCGAGTGCGGCGCCCGGGCGACGATCGCCCTGCATCCGGTCGAGGACTCCTCCGCCTACGGGCTGGTGCGCTGCGACGAGGACGGGACGGTGCTGGAGTTCCTCGAGAAGACCGGCGAGGAGGCGCCTGGCGAGATCAACGCCGGCGCCTACGTGCTGGAGCGCTCGGTGCTCGACCTGGTTCCCGCCGGTCGCGCCGTCTCGATCGAGCGCGAAGTCTTCCCGCGGCTGGTCGGCGAGGGTCTCTCGGCACTCCTCCTCGACGGCTACTGGATGGACATCGGCACGCCGGAGCGCTACCTGCAGGCGAGCTGGGACATCCTCGAGCGGCGAGTGGAGACGCGGGTCGAGCCGACCGCCCCGGGCTCGCTGGTCGCCGCCGACGCCGAGGTCGCCGCCGACGCCCGCCTCGGGAAGCGCGTCGTCGTCTCCTCCGGCTGCCGGATCGGCGCCGGCGCCGAGGTCGGCGAGTCGGTCCTGCTCGACCGCGCCACGGTCGGCGAGGGCGCCCGAGTGGAAGGCTCGATCCTCGCTCCCGGCGCCGAGGTGGCGCCCGGCGCGCAGCTCCGGGGCGCCGTCATCGGCCGAAATGAAAGAGTGCCCGCCTGATGGCGATGATCGACGACGTCCTCGGCCTGCCCGACCAGCTCCGCGACGCGCTCTGGCGGATCGAAAGCGCCCGCCTCGAGCCGGCGGACGCGGCGGGGTTGATGGTCTGCGGGATGGGAGGCTCGGCGATCGGGGGCGATCTCGCCGCCGCCGCCCTCGGCGACCGCCTGACCAAGCCGCTGCTCTCGATCCGCGGCTACGAGCTGCCGAGCTGGGCGACGCCGGAGTGGACGGTCCTCTGCTCCAGCTACTCGGGCAACACCGAGGAGACGCTCGCCTGCTTCGCGGCGGCCGAGGCGGTGGGGGCGCGGCGGATCGTCGTTAGCACGGGCGGCTCGCTGGTCGAGCAGGCGCGGGAGGCGGGGGTGCCGGTCGTCGCTCCACCGGGGATCTATCAGCCGCGGGTCGCTGTCGCCTACATGTTCGTCGCCGCGGCCGAGGTGGCGGCGCTGGCGGGCGTGGCGCCGAGCATCCGCAGCGAGGTCGACGTCGCCGCCGCCTTCCTCGAACGGGAGGCGCTGACGATCAAGGCCAAGGCGGCCGAGATCGCCGCCCGGCTCGACGGCTCCATGACCGTGATCTACGGCGCCGATCTCACCGTTCCGGTCGCCCACCGCTGGAAGACGCAGCTGAACGAGAACGCGAAGCTGCCGGCCTTCAGCTCGCAGCTGCCGGAGGCCGACCACAACGAGATCTGCGGCTGGGGCGACGGAGCCGGGGGAATGACTGCCGTGTTCCTCGAGGACTGCGACCAGCACCCGCGCGAGCGCCGCCGCGTCGAGCTCACCGCCGAGGTCGTCGCCGCGAGCGGCGCTCGGGTGGTGCGGGTCGAGACCGAGGGGGAGACGCGGGTCGAACGCCTGCTCTGGGCAACGCTGCTCGGCGACCTCGTCTCGCTGGAGGTGGCGAGCCGGCGCGGGGTCGATCCGGAGAGCATCGAGGCGATCGACAAGCTGAAGGAGGGCATGGCTGCGTGAGGGCGATGGTGCTGGCGGCGGGGCTGGGGACGCGGCTGCGGCCGCTCACCTACGAGATGCCGAAGCCGATGGTGCCGGTGCTGAACAAGCCGGTGATGGAGCACATCCTGCGCCTGCTCGCCCGTCACGGCTTCACCGAGACGATCGCCAACCTGCATTGGTTCCCGGATCTGATCGAGGGCTACTTCGGCGACGGCTCCGGCCACGGCGTCTCCCTCTCCTACAGCCGCGAGGAGGCGCTGCTGGGGACCTCGGGCGGGGTCCGCAACGCCGCCGGCTTCCTCGGAGACTCCTTCCTCGTCATCTCCGGCGACGCGCTGACCGACATCGACCTGGCGGCGATGCGCGAGGTCCACGAGTCCCACGACGGGATCGCGACCCTGGCGACCAAGCGGGTTGACGACACCAGTCAGTTCGGGGTGGCGATCACCGGCTCCGACGGCCGCATCCAGGGCTTCCAGGAGAAGCCGGACCCGGCCGAAGCGCTCTCCGACCTCGCCAACTGCGGCATCTACATGTTCCGCAAGGAGATCTTCGACTTCTTTCCCGAGCCGGGGACCAGCAAGGCGGCGGCTGCGGGCGATCCACCCGGGTTCGCCGACTGGGCGATGGACGTCTTCCCGTGCCTGCTGGAGAGCGACGTCCCCTTCTACTCGCACGAGATCGAGGCCTACTGGAACGACATCGGCAACCTCGAGGAGCTGCGCGGCGGCAACCTCGACGCTCTCACCGGGGCGGTGCAGGTCGACCGCGAGGGCGAGCTGGTCGACGGCTACCGCAGCGGCGAGCGGATGGAGGGCGAGCCCGCCCTCGCCGGCCCGGTACTCCTGGGGCCCGGCTGCAAGATCGGCGACGACGTCCGCATCGACGGGCCCGCCGTGATCGGCGACGACGTCACCGTCGGCGACGGGTCCCGCCTCAAGGAAGTGATCGCCCTCCCCGGGGCCCAGATCCCGGCCGGCTCCGTCCTGATCGGCGCCATCCTCGGCACCCGCGGCTGACAACTGCAGGACTGAGCTCACTCGGTATAGGGGACGGGTATTCCCCGACCTCCCTGGGTTACTCGCCACATCGCTTCCAGCTGACCGCGAAGGTAGGCGGGGCGAGTAACAGGACGCCGGTCGGCCGGGGAATACCCGTCCCCTCCCTACCGAGTGAGTCCGTCCTACGCGTGTCTCGCGACTGAAATGGCACAGAGAATTTTGTTTCTGCGCGCCATACGTGCGTCGAGGCCGGTCAGGGTGCGGGCATGGAGCTTGTGCCTACGTTTGCCGCCGCTCTGGTGCCACCGGTCTGCGCTGCTTGTGGGCGGGCTTGCCGGCCTGAGGCGATCGTCTGCACTCGCTGCGGGCGGCGGCTGGCGGATGTCGACCCGCTGTTCGGGAACGGGCCGGCAGGGCTCGATCGGGCCTGGTCGTCGGCGCCTTATGAGGGAGTGGCGCGGAACCTCGTCGGGGCGCTTAAGTTCCGGCGGCTGCTGCCGGTCGCCGACCTGATGGCGGAGCGGATCGAATGGCTGGCGCCGGCCCACATGCTGAGCGGGACGATCGTGCCGGTGCCGCCGGCCCCGCCCCGGCTGCGGCGGCGCGGGTTCGATCCGGCCGGCGAGCTGGCGGCGGCGCTGGCCGCGCGCCTGGAAGCGCCGCTCGCCCTCTGCCTCGAGCGCCGGGGTGGCAGCAGGCAGGTCGGCCGCCGCCGAGCCGAGCGGATCGGGCACCCTCCGCGGATCCACGCCTGCGGAACGGCGCCGCGCAGCGCCCTGCTCGTCGACGACGTGCTCACCACCGGAGCGACCCTCACGGCTTGCGCTAGAGCCTTGCGGGCCGCGGGGTCGTCTCGGGTGGTGGCGGTGACCTTTGCCCGGCGCCTCTAGTTGGCTCTCCGCGGCCCTACGGCCGTGCCTCGGCCGGGCGGCCACGCATTTCGCCGACGATCCGCCGCGTGGTGCGGCGCTTGCGGCGAAGGTCCCGGTGCTTCTTCACCTGCCGGAACATGTCCTCGGCAAGCTCGTGCACCGAATGAGTCATCTCCGGCGAGCACTCCCGTGCCCGCAGCGTCACTCCCTTCAGGTAGAAGGTGGCCTCGGCCACCTGGCTGTCCGCAATCGAGGGGTTTCGCTCCTCCGAGAGCACCACCTCGAGCGTCGCGAGCGGCGAGACCTGCCGTCCCAGCCGCTGGAAGCGTTTCCGCACCATCTCACGCAGGTCGTCGGTCATCTCGACGTTCCGGCCACGAATCTCAATCCGCATGAGTGCCTCCTTGTGGGTTCCGTCCGGATCGTACGCCCCCCAATACCCAGAAACAAGGGCACTAACTACCTGAGCGACAGACGGTCTCCGGCGAGGGGACATCGGCCACCACCCCCACACCGCTACCCTTGAGCAATGCCAGCGATGGACCTTGTAACCAAGGCGCTGCGCGCGGGAGAGGGGCGGAAGTTCAAGGCCTACCAGAAGCGCGCGGAGGCGATCAACCGCTACGAGCCGGAGATGGAAGCCCTCTCCGACGAGGAGATCCGCGAGGAGGCGGACTCCCTGCGCGAGCGCGCGCGCAGCGGCGCGTCCCTCGACGACCTGCTGCCGGAGGCATTTGCGCTGACCCGCGAGGCCGCCAAGCGGACGATCGGCCAGCGCCACTACGACGTCCAGCTGATCGGCGGCATGGTCCTCCACGACGGCGGCATCGCCGAGATGAAGACCGGCGAGGGAAAGACCCTGACCGCGACCCTGGCCGTCTTCCTCAATACGCTGGCCGGCGACAGCGTCCACGTCGTCACCGTCAACGACTACCTCGCCCGCCGCGACGCGGAATGGATGAAGCCGATCTACGACGCCCTCGGCGTCACCGTCGACGCCGTCCAGGACTTCGACGACCACGAGTCCCGCCAGCGCAAATACTCGCTCGACGTCACCTACGGGACCAACTCCGAGTTCGGCTTCGACTACCTGCGCGACAACATGGCCAACGCGCTCGAGAACTGCGTCCAGCGTGGCCACCACTTCGCGATCGTGGACGAGGTCGACAACATCCTCATCGACGAGGCGCGGACGCCGCTGATCATCTCCGGTGCTCCTGAACAGGCGGCCCAGACCTACTACACCTTCGCCCGCCTCGCCAAACAGCTGGTCGGCGTGCCGGCGAAAGAGAAACTGAAATCGCTGGGTGAAAACAAGGACACCTCCGACGTCGACTACGACTACGAGTACGACGAGAAGCACAAGACCGTCGCCCCGACCGAGCGCGGCGTCAAGAACACCGAGGAATACATCGGCGTCGACAACCTCTACCTCGGCGAGCACGGCAGCCTCGTCAACCATCTCGTCCAGGCGCTGAAGGCCGAGTCCCTCTACAAAAAGGACATCGACTACGCGGTGATCGACGGCGAGGTGATGATCATCGACGAGTTCACCGGCCGCATCCTCGAGGGCCGGCGCTGGTCGGAGGGACTTCATCAGGCGGTCGAGGCGAAGGAGGGCGTGGCGATCCGCGAGGAGAACCAGACCCTGGCGACGATCACCCTGCAGAACTACTTCCGCCTCTACGACAAGCTCTCCGGCATGACCGGTACGGCCCTCACCGAGGCGACCGAGTTCATGAAGATCTACGAGATGCCGGTGGTGGAGATCCCCACCAACAAACCGATGGAGCGGCTCGACCAGAACGACCAGATCTTCAAAACCAAAGACGGCAAGTGGCAGGCCGTGATCGACGAAATCGTCAACCGCCACGAGAAGGGCCAGCCGGTGCTGGTCGGAACCGTCTCGGTCGAGGTCTCGGAGATGATCTCCGAGGCTCTCAAAAAGCAGGGGATCAGACACGCGGTCCTCAACGCCAAGCCCGAGCACGCCGAACGAGAGGGTGAGCTGATCGCCCAGGCCGGCCGCAAAGGCGCGGTGATGATCGCCACCAACATGGCCGGCCGCGGGGTCGACATCAAGCTCGGCGGCGATCCTGAGCACCTGGCGATCGCCGAGCTGAAAAAGCAGGGGATCACGCCCGACAGCGAGGACTACGAGGAGGCACTGGCGGCGAAGACGGCCGAGCTGGCGCCGCAGTGCAAGGCCGAGGCCGAGGAAGTGCGCGAGCTCGGCGGCCTCTTCATCTGCGGCACTGAGCGCCACGAGTCGCGCCGCATCGACAACCAGCTGCGCGGCCGCTCCGGCCGCCAGGGCGACCCCGGCGAGTCGCGTTTCTTCCTCTCCGCCGAAGACGACGTGATCCGCCTCTTCGCGGGCGACCGCATCTACAAAATCCTCGACAAACTCGGGCCGATGGGCGAGGAGGGCGAGGAAGTGCCGCTGGAAGCGAAGATGCTGACGAAAACCGTCGAGAACGCCCAGAAAAAGGTCGAGGAACAGAACTTCCTGCTCCGCAAACGGGTGCTGGAGTACGACGACGTCATGAACGAGCAGCGGCGGGTGATCTACCGCTACCGCCGCGAGATCCTCGAAGGGCGCGACATCTCTGAAAACGCCCGCGACGAAATCGAGGGCGTGATCGAGCGGTTCGTCGACGAGTACACCGCCAGCGACCTGCTCGAGGAGTGGGACCTGGAGGAGCTGGAGACGCAGCTGCGCCAGATCTGGCCGGTCGGCATCGAGGTCGCCGGCCTGGCGCCGGAGACGGTCGACCGCGAGCAGCTGAAAGAAGCTCTCGACGACGACGCGATGAGCGCCTACGACGAGCGCGAAGAGCAGCTCGGGCCGGAACTGATGCGCTACCTGGAGCGCTCGATCCTGCTGCAGGTGATCGACAACCGCTGGCGCGAACACCTCTTCGACATGGACTACCTGCGCGAGGGCATCCACCTGCGCGGCTTCGCCCAGATCGACCCGCTCGTCGCCTACAAAAACGAGGGCTTCTCGATGTTCGAAGAACTGCTGCACGCGATCTGGGACGAGTTCAGCAAGCTGGTCTTCCGCGCCGAGATCGAAGTTCAGCCGGAGCAGATGGGCGCCGTCGCGGCCAACGGCGAGCCGCAAGTGGCGGCGCTCGCCTACTCGGGCGGGACCGCGGAAGGACAGCCCTCGGCCCTCCAGGAAGTCGTCGCCACCAGCGGCGCCACCGCGTCCGACGTCGCCGCCGCGTCGGCGGCCGGTCCCGGCAACGGCGGCTCCGAGGTGGTCGAGACCGTGGTCAAGGACGAGCACGACAAAATCGGTCGCAACGACCCCTGCTGGTGCGGGTCAGGGAAAAAGTACAAGAAGTGCCACGGCGCCTGAGGGCGTGGGACCGGCGCATCTCGGGGTCCTCAGTCGTTCGGCTCGGGTCACGCACTTAAGTGCGCTCCCCTCGCCTCACTTCCCTGCGTCCCCCGACCTGCTTGGTCCCACGCCCTCAGGACCGTGAAGGATCCTGTTAGGGAATTCATCCGGGCGTTCAATGAGCGGGACTTGGACGCGTTTGTTGCTGTGCTCGACCCGGAGGTTGAGCTGCACGCGAGCCGGGGGCTGCGCAGGGGGCGTGAGGCGGCGCGGGTCTGGGCAACGCGCGAGCCGGGCGGCGTGCAGCAGACGATCGAGCTGGAGCAGCTCTACGAGGAAGGTCTCGAGGGCGGCGGCGGCAAGGCGGTGGCGCTGATCCGGCGGGTCTGGCGCTGGGCCGAGGACGACTCGCTGGCCGGCGTCGACGAGATGGCCTGGGCATTCGAGCTGCGCGAGCGCAAGGTCCTGAGCTGGCGCCCCTACGACGACCGCGAAGAAGCGCTGCGCGCCTGCGGCTTCAGTCACCGGTTTGGCGAGTCCGCCTGAGCGGCCTAGGATGAACCCATGAGCTCGGTCGCCCCCGACAACGCCGAGGCGACGGAGGCCTGGAGCGGGCCGCTCTTCGACCTCTTCGTCAAGTACCGCGACCTGGCCACGGTCGGGCTCGGCGCGCACGGCGACGCGGCGATGCAGGCCAGCCCGCCGCAGGCGGGCGACCGCGTCCTCGACCTCGGCTGCGGCTTCGGCGACACCACCCAGCAGCTGGCGGGGCTGGTCGGCGCGGAGGGCTCGGCGCTCGGCGTCGACGTCTCCGAGCCGTTCATCGCTACCGCGCGCGAGGAGGCCGAGAAGGCCGGGGCCGCAAACGTCGAGTTCGCCGTCGCCGACGTGCAGACGCTGGAGCTGCCGCGGGAATTCGACTACGCCTTCTCGCGGATGGGGATCATGTTCTTCGCCAACCCTGTCGCCGCCCTGCGCAACGTCAGCAGGGCGCTCAACCCCGGCGGCCGCTTCTGCGCCGTGGTCTGGCGCCGCAAGCTCGACAACGAGTGGGTCCACCGCGCCGAGCTGGTCGTCGACGAGTACCTCGACCATCCCGAGGAGACCGAGGAACCGACCTGCGGCCCCGGCCCGTTCTCGATGGCCAACGCCGATACCGTCAGCGAGCAGCTGAAGATCGCCGGCTTCGAGGAGATCGGCCTGCGCCGCTCCGACCTGCCGCTGAAGATCGGCCACGACCTCGAGCAGGCGGTCGAGTTCAACATGGCACTCGGTCCGGCCGGCGAGGTGCTCCGCCTCTGGGGCGACCGCGTAGACGAGATCCGCCCCGAGATCGCCGATCGGCTGCGCAAAGCGCTTGCCGACCTCGAGACCCCCGACGGCGTCTTTGCCCCAGCATCCACGTGGATCATCACGGCGCGAGTTCCCGACGTCGCATAGCGGTGAAAGCATTCGCTGTTTCTTTTGTCTCCCCCATAGGAGACAAACGCGACACGGGACTCCAATAACCTGTGCCAATGGCCGAGACTCAGAGCGAACCTGTCGCGCCGCGTTTGGCTGCTGTCCGGGAGCAGTTGTCCCTGCTCGCGGACTACCTTTGACCCTGCTGGGCTAGAGAAGGAAGCCGCCGCGCTCGAGGAGGAGATGGGGCGGCCTGGGTTCTGGGACGACCAGGAGGCTGCCGCGAGGACGTCGGCCGCCCATGCGCGGGCGCAGAAGCGGCTGGAGATGTTCCGCGGCTTGGAGGGGGACGTTGCCGACCTCGGCGATCTGGCCGAGATGGCGGCTGAGGACGAGGAGATGGCGGCTGAGCTCGACTCGCAGCTGCGCTCGGTCGAGAACCGCTTGGCCGAGCTGGAGGAGGCGCGGCTGTTCAGCGGCACCTACGACGCCGGCGACGCCGTCGTCAGCGTCCACGCCGGCGCCGGCGGCACCGACTCCCAGGATTGGGCCGAGATCTTGCTGCGGATGTACCTGCGCTGGGCCGAGCGGCGCGGCTTCGAGGTGGAGATGGTCGAGGCTTCTGCGGGAGAGGAGGCCGGCCTCAAGTCGGCCACCTTCATCGCCCGCGGTGAGAACGCCTACGGCCTCTTCGCCGCCGAGCGTGGCGTCCACCGCCTGGTCCGGATCTCCCCCTTCGATTCCTCCGCCCGCCGCCACACCAGCTTCGCCCAGGTCGAAGTCGGCCCGGTGGTCGACGAAAGCGTTGACGTCGAGATCGACGAGGGCGACCTGCGGATCGATACCTACCGCGCCTCCGGCGCCGGCGGCCAGCACGTCAACAAGACCGACTCGGCGGTGCGGATCACCCACCTCCCGACCGGCGTCGTCGTCCAGTGCCAGAACGAGCGCTCGCAGATGCAGAACCGGGCGGTGGCGATGCAGCTGCTGCGCTCGCGGCTGATCGAGCTGGAGGAGCGCAAACGCTCCGAAGAGCTGGCCAAGCAGCGCGGCGAGGTCAAAGACGTGGCCTGGGGGTCGCAGATCCGCAGCTACGTGATGCACCCCTACACGATGGTCAAGGACCACCGGACCGAGCACGAGGTCGGCGACGTGCAGCGGGTGCTCGACGGCGACCTCGACGACTTCATCCGCGACTACCTGAACAAGACCGCGGCGGCCTCGGCCAACTAGATGGCCGAGCTCTTCCACCTTGAACGGGCGCCGGCGGGCGATGCCGAGGGGCTGCTGGTCCTCCACCACGGCCGCGGCACCGACGAGCGCGACCTGATCGGCCTCGCCGACTACCTCGACCCGGAGCGGCGGCTGCTGGTGGTGACGCCGCGGGCGCCGCTGACCCTGCCGGGCTCCCCCGGCTACCACTGGTACATGGTGCCGCGGGTCGGCTACCCCGACCGCCATAGCTTCGAGGCGGCGCGCGAAGCGCTGGCCGAGCTGCACGACCGGCTCTGGGAGGAGAGCGGGGTGGGGCCGGAGTGCACCGTCCTCGGCGGCTTCTCGATGGGGGCGGTGATGAGCTACGCGATGGGGCTCGGCGCCGACCGCCCCGCCGTCGCCGGCATCCTCGCCTTCAGCGGCTTCGTGCCGACGGTCGAGGCCTGGGAGCCGTCGCTGGCGGACCGCCAGGGGACGCGCGCCTTCGTCAGCCACGGGCAGCGCGACCCGGTGATCGGAATCGAGTTCGCCGAGCGCGCCCGCGAGCTGCTCGAAGCCGGCGGCCTCGACGTCACCTACCGCACCTCGGAGCTGGGCCACCAGATCGACCCCGCCCACCTGCGCGAAGCAGCCGCCTGGCTCGGCGAAGTGCTTGCCGGTAGGGAGTCTGGGTGATCCTCTTCACTCGCCTGCTGGCTGGATCGCCGCCAGCTGGCCGAGATGGGTGTCAGGCCAGAGGCGCAAAAACGTTCAGAGGATCATCCAAACTCCTAGCCACACGCACCGGCTGGACGGCCCAGAGCTCAGCTCATCCCGTGGTTCCTTTCGCACCCATAGCGTCCGAAAGGAACCACGACTTCGGCGTGGAGCTGGATCTGGCGCTTCCGTGGTTCCTTTTGCACCTCTATGGGACATAAGGAACCACGGAACTTGTGGGCGTCTGCCGGAGCTCTGTGGTTAGGAGGGGGTGGGTGTTCCCTGACGACCGGCGTCCTCTTGCTCGCACCTGCGACGTTCGCGGTCAGTCAGTTCCGCTTCTGGCGAGCAACCCAGGGAGGAGGGGAACACCCACCCCCTCCCTACCGAATGAGCTTCGTCTAGGACCAGAGCAGCTTGCGGCCGCCGCCGCGGTGGGCGGTCAGGTGCATGCGGCAGGAAGGCGGCGTGTTCACCGCGTGCAGCTCGATCGCGAACTGGCGCGCGGCCAGGGCCCGCACCATCTCCTTCTTGCTGAGGCCGAAGCTGTCGTGAAAGACGCCGATGCGGCGGAAGCGCGCGCGGTCTGCCCCCAGATGCAATCCGCCTTTGCTGCCGTGCAGCCGGGCGTCGATTGCGACGGCGGTGGGGGAGAAGGCCCGGTAGCGGATGGTGAGCCGGACGGTGTCGTTGCCGGGATTGGCGGCGACCTTGGCCGTGGCGTCTTCGATCCCGCATTCTTCGGCTTCGGCCTCTTCTTCAACCGCTTCTTCGGCTTCTTCGCAGGTTTCGCCTTCTTCGGGTTCGGCTACGCAGGCTTCGCCTTCTTCCCCTTCGGCTTCTTCGCCCGCTTCGCTTTCTTCCGCTTCTTCGCCCGCGGGGATCGGCGGGACCGGCGGCACGTTCAGCGCCCGCGCCGGGCCGGCGACGGCGAACAGGGATACGAGCAGCAGGACGAGCAGGAGGGGCAGCTTCCGCATGCCCCTTCATCGGAAGTAGAGACAATTGGCTTTAGGAGCGGGGTTGCGGCTCCAACACGCCCTCCATCTCGAGCAGGGCCCGCTTCATCGGCAGGCCGCCGCCGTAGCCGCCGAGGGCGCCGCCGCTGCGCAGGACGCGGTGACAGGGGACGACGAGCGGCAGCGGGTTGCTGCCGCAGGCGGTTCCCGCCGCCCGCACGGCGCGCTCGTTGCCGGCCTTGGCGGCGACTTCGGTGTAGCTGCGGGTCTGGCCGTAGGGGATGCGATTGATCGCCCGCTGCACCCGCAGCCGGAAGCCGTCGCTGAGGCGCCAGTCGAGCGGCAGGTCGAAGCGCTCGAGCTTGCCTTCGAAGTAGAGGTCGAGCTCGCGGCGGACCGCGTCCAGCTCGGCCGGCGCCTCCAGCACCCGCGGCGAGACCCGCTCGGCGAGATCGACCAGCAGCTCGTCCTGGTCCTGATTCGGCAGCCCCACCCGCACCAGGCCCTTCTTCGTCTGCGCCAGCAGCAGCGGCCCGAAGGGGGAGTCGGCGTGGACGTAGGCGACGTCGAGCAGCCCCTCTGCGGCGGCTCGCGCCTTGAGCTCGTTGATCGCGGTGTCGGTCTTGGCCTTCATGCCAGCTCCTTTCGCAGGCGTTTCAGTCCCTCGTGCAGGCTGCGGCGGGCGGCCTCCGGCGAGCAGCCGAGCGCGGCGGCGATCTCGCTGTGGGGGAGGTCGCTGCCGTAGCGCAGCGCCACCGCCGCGCGCTGCTTCGGCGGCAGCGCTCCCACCGCCGCCCAGAGCTCCTCGTCGGGCTCCGCGATCCCGTCCGGCTCGGCGGCCTCCGCCGGCTCGGCGACCGGGATCGGCCGGCGGCCGTTGGCCCGGTGGTGGTCGATCGCCTTGCGGTGGGCGATCGTCAGCAGCCAGCCGCGCAGGTTGCGCGCGTCGTCGAGCCGCGGGTAGGCCCGCAGCGCCGCCAGGAAGGTCTCCTGGAAGCAGTCATCGGCCCCCTCCCGCCCGACCGCGCCGCGCAAGATCGCCATCACGGCGCCCGAATGCTCGTCGAGGACGGTTTGAAACGGTGGCAACGGGGTCACTCTGGGAATTAAACGTGGATGGACAGCAAAACGTGAGATCCGCCGCGCATCTCCAATACGCTGCCGCGATGATCGACCACAGCGAGGCTCTGCGGCAGAAGGTGGCGCGGGCGTTGGCCGAGGATCTCGGCACCGGCGACGTAACCGCGGAGGCGACGGTGCCGGAGGAGGCGCGGGCGCGGGCGCGGATCGTGCAGAAAGCGCCGGGGGTCGTCTACGGCCTCGAGGTGGTGGCCGAGACGATGCGCCAGTGCGGGGTCGAGGACGTCGACAGCCTCGTCGTCGAGGGGCAGTGGCGCGAGCACGTGCCGGCTGAGGTGCTCTTCGCCGGCGGCAGCGCGCGGTCGCTGCTGGCCGCCGAGCGGACCGCGCTCAACTTCCTCAGCCACCTCTCCGGGGTGGCGACGCTGACCGCGCGCTACGTCGAGGCGGTGGAGGGGACCCACGTCACCATCCTCGACACCCGCAAGACGACCCCGAGCCTGCGCTGGCTGGAGAAGGCCGCGGTCGCGGCCGGCGGCGGCATCAACCACCGCATGGGCCTCTACGACGCGATCTTGATCAAGGAGAACCACATCGCCCTCGCCGGCGGCCTGGCGAAGGCGGTCCACGCCGCCCGCACCGACCAGCCGGAGTTGGCGGTCGAGGTCGAGGTGCGCGACCTCGACGAGGCGGCTTATGCGCTCGGCACCGGCGCCGACCGGCTCCTGCTCGACAACATGACCCCCGACGAGTTGCGCGCGGCGGTCGCGCTGCGCGACGAAACCGCCGGCGAGCAGGAAATCGCTCTCGAGGCCTCGGGCGGCATCGACCTCGACAACGTCCGCGAAGTGGCTGAAACGGGGGTGGATTTCATCTCGATCGGGGCGCTGACGCACTCGGCGCCGACGTTGGATTTCAGCATGCTCCTCGAAGCCGCTTAGGAGTCGGGGGGGGGGGGGGGGGGGGGGGGCGCCGGGCGGGGGGCGGGCGGGGGCACGCCCCCCACCCCAAGAAACAACGGGATGGGTGGCGAGGG
>JBQCHH010000056.1:0-11910 GCA_051954855.1 Solirubrobacterales bacterium
GCGGCGCAGGGCAAGGATGTCTATGTAACCAAAGGCGTCTATCCGGAAGCGCTCAACGTCGCCAACGGGGTCAGCGTCTACGGCGGCTACGACGCCTCCTGGCAGCGCTCGCCCGCCAACGTGACCAAGATCACGGGCGCCACCTTCTCCGGAGACACCGAGGCCGCAACTGCGTTTTTCGTCACGACGTCGACCACGCTTCAGCTCCTGACGCTCGCTCCGGGCACCCCGAGCATCCCGGGCGCCAGCTCATACGGCCTGCGCGGGACCGGCAGCACCGGGCTCGTGTTGGACCATGTGGCCGTGCTCGCCGCCCCGGGCGTCGCCGGTGCCGCGGGCGCTAACGGAGCCGCGGCCATACCCGGCGGCAACGGAACGGGCACTGGAACGGGCGGTACGAGCCCCGCCGGGCACACCGGAGGAGCAGGCGGGTATGGCGGATACAGCGGGGATAGCGGCACGGAAGGCGAACCAGGGCTGGCGACGACTCCCGACGTCTGGGGTGACATGGGTGGTCCCGGCGGGTTCGGAGGCGCCGGGGGCTCCAGCGAACGGGGCGGAGACGGCTATGCGGGCGACGCCGGTCACTTCGGAGCGAACGGATCCGGTGGCGGGTCTGGGAATGCCGACGGTCCGGCCTCCGCGATCTGGCTCAGCGAACCGGGTACGAGTGGGCAGAACGGATTTGCGGGCCACGGCGGTGGTGGCGGTGGCGGCGGCAGTTCAACCAGCTGCAATTTCTGCACTGATCACGAAGGTGGCCGCGGCGGAGGCGGCGGTGGCGGCGGGGGCGGTGGCCACGGCGGTGGCGGGGGCCAGGGCGGCGGGGGGTCGTTCGGGATCTTCCTCGTGAGCTCGACCGGCGCCCTGGTTCAAGACTCAAACGTCACGGCCTCCAACGGCGGCTCGGGGGGCGCTGGGGGTGGCGGCACCTTCGGCGCGGCGGGGGGCGGCGGCGCCTTCGGTGAAGCGCCCGGCGACAGGGGCGCCACCGGCGGAGACGGCGGCACCGGCGGGGACGGCGGCCAAGGGGGGCGGGGCGGCGACGGCGGCGGTGGCTCCGGCGGGCCGAGCATCGCGATCTTGGGCCTCAGCGCGGCTGACACGCCCGGAACGACCGTCACCCATGGCAGCGGTGGCGCTGGGGGCGCGGGTGGCAATGGGGCGGGTTTCGGTGCCCCCGCCGGCGTCGATGGCGCCGCAGCCGACTACCTCTGAAGTCCACGCGAAGGAGCGGCGTGAGAAGAACCGTGATCGCATCGTCACGGCGGCGAGCGCAAATCTGAGAGTAAACATTTCCGAGCCATGGAGGCGGATAGGGAGACTCCATCTTGAGCTCTTCGGCAAAAGCCAGCGCTGGTCGGCCGTTAGGCAGGCCGTCGCTACGGGGCGATGACGAAGCGGTAGGCCGCCACCGCCGATTTCTCACCGGCGGGGGCGATGGCGCGGATGCGGAAGGTGTGGCTGCCGAGAGGGAGCTTGCGCAGCGTTTGCGGCGAGTGGCAGGAGCGCCAGGAGCGGTGGTCGACCTTGCACTTGAAAGCGCTGTCAGCGACGGTCGAGGTGAAGCGGAAGGTCGGGGTGCGGTCGTGGCTGCGATGGGGTGGGCGTCGAAGGAGCTGGACGATCGGCCTTGGCATGGTTGCCGGCATCGTCGAGGGGGGCGTCTGGGTCTGTTGGGGGCCGGCGGGCACAGGGCAGGGACCGTCGCCCGGGCCGGAGTCGATCGTGAAAGAACCGTCGATGACCAAGGCCCCGAAGGGATCGCTCCAGTCCGTCACTTCGCCGAAGGCATCGAAGGTGCCGCATGCGGGAGGGTGAGCAGGACAGAGGTGGCGGGGTCTACCCGCACATCGAGTTTTGCCAGGGGCAGCTGGGGCAGTTCGGGGATTTCGAGGCCGGAGCCGAGCCATGCCGGGATCTTCAGTTCGATCCCGGACCCGGTGGCGACGAGGAAGACCTCGTATTCCCCCGATGGTTCGGCGGCGCCGAGGTAGACGCTGCCTGCGAGCGGGTCTTCGGTCCCGGCCACCGCGGCCGTGAGGGTGCCGATTTTCGAACCGGGCGGGCAGTCGGCGGGGTCGTTGTCGCCGAGATGAGCCTGAGCGGGAGTGCAAACGCTCAAGGCTGAGGCGGCACCCTCGTCGATTTCCAGGCCGTCCACGAATACAGATGCCGATTCGAGGTCCGGGCTCGAGAGACCGGCGGGAGTCAGGTCTTGGTGATTCAGCAGTTCGACTTCGAGGCCCGCCGCGGTAGCGGCTTCCGTCGAGCCGAGGGCGAATTCCAGGGAGTAGGGGTGGCCGAGTTTTCCGCACCCTACGATCGACGGGCTGCCCACCGTCATGGTCGAGGGATTGCCGATGTCCTCGTAGGAGGCCGCATAGAGGGTGCTGCTGGTTTCGCCACAGGCAGTCGGGTTGCGGGTGAACGGTTCCTGGGGGATGTTTGAGGGTCTGCCTCCGGGGACGATCGGGAAGCGCAGTGCATCGTGATCGGGCGCCGCGGGAATGCCCCAGAGCTCGAAGTCGATGCTCGCGATCGGCGTCGCTTTGGGCAGGCCTTCGAAGAACAGCATGGGCGCGTATTCCGTTTCCGCCGTGGTCGTCACCGGCACGTTCACGACCGCTTCGACGGTGGGGATGACGAAGGCGAGGTGGGCCAGCTCGCCGTTTTCCCGAGTTCGCATGTAGACAGGCGCCATCCCCAGTTCGAAGTCGGGATTGCCTTCGTGGTTCCCGTGGATCGTCACGACCCCGACCTGCGAGCCAATCGGACATTCCAAAGTCGTGAACTGGTTGTCGGTGCAGCGCGGAGCGAGGCCTGGATAGAGGAAGAATCCGGGCGGCAGTTCGACTGCGGCGGTCAGCGCCGTTTCCGGTTCCCCGGGATGTTCGAAGGAGAAGTCGACATTCAGGTCCGGGTGCGCTCCGGCCTGCGCAGTCGCGAGGCTCGGGGAGAAGGATTCGATTCCTATCGACGCTGCTGCCGATCCGGGCAACAGCAAGGGCGCCGACAAGCAGGCGAGGCAGAGCGTGATGGCGCGGCGCCTCCTGAGCATCCTCGAAAGTCTACTTGTGAACGTTTGCAGCCAAAAGTGAGGGTTGAGCTCTGTCTACGCCCACCGGACCCCTTCTCATTTTTTCGGGTATTGAAAGTGATATGTCTCTAGGCTGGAAGCCGCTCGGGAAGCGGATCAATCCTGTCTCCCCAACTAGAAGACTTAGCTGATCCGTTCCGCCAGCTCGATGATGATTCCCTCTGGGCCCCGGATGTAGCAGAGCCGGTAGCTGTCCTGGTAGCGCACCAGCTCGCCGATGAGCTCGGTGCCGCGGGCTTGCAAGCCGGCGACGAGGGTGTCGATGTCTTCGACGAGGAAGGCGAGGTGGCGGAGGCCTGGAGTGTTCGAGGGCGCGTTCGCGTCACCGCCCTGGACCGGCGGGGAGTGGAACTTCACCAGCTCGATTTCTCCCTGGCCGTCCGGGGCCCGCAGCATCGCGAGCTCGGCCTTGACCCCGTCGAGGCCCACGATGCGGTCCACCCAATTGCCCTCGACCTGGCCCTTCCCTCCGGGCTCGAGCCCGAGCTCGACGAAGAACTCGATTGCGGCTGCGAGGTCGTCGACCACGATGCCGATGTGTTCCATCCGCCGGATCGCCATGCGCTCCGATGGTAATCGGGTTCTAGCTCATGCGATCCAGGCGGCCGAGGCCGGAAGCCGCGTTTTACTTAAGAATCCTTGATAGGCTTCTCGCTCCGGGGCTTCGAAGGAGCGAGGCGGCAGGGTACAAGGGAGAAATCGAATCAAGGCGGTGTGCCCCATGGAAGTCAAGAAGTACCTCTTCGCGATCTTTGCCGTAACGGCGATGCTGGCGTTCATCGGGGTCGGCTCGGCTTCGGCGACCGTGCTCTGCTCTGAAGCGGCCACTGCATGCACGAGCTATGGAAAAGGCGCTGCTGTCGACGCCTCCCTTACGGAAACCACCACGTTCTCGACCACGGGCGGCACGGTGCTCGACACATGCACGTCTGGCGTAATCGAAGGTTCGGCCAGCAACTCCGGCAGCTCAAGCGAAACAGTCAGAGAGACGATTGAAGAACTGACCTGGGGATCCTGCACCAGTACAGCGGATACGACCAACAAGGGAGAACTGGAAATCCACTGGATTTCCGGCGGCCACAACGGCACAGTCACAGGCAAGAGCATCAACGTGACACTCAACACCTCTTTCGGCAGCTGCACCTATGGCACCGGAACCGCATTGGACCTCGGCACGCTCACAGGCGGCAACCCTGCGGCGATCGACATTAACACGATTCTCGCCAAGCAGGCCGGAGGTTTCCTCTGCCCGGCCGAAGCCAAATGGGCGGCGAGCTACTCGGTCACATCGCCGCAGCCGTTGTTCATCGGAGAAAGCGCGATCGCCGCAGCGCCGACCATCGTGGTGAAAAACACCGGCGGTGTGCAAAAGCCAAACACGAACAGATGCGAATTCGCGCTGCGGCTAGAAAGGTGCAAGATCACGGTTGAAAATCTGTCGCAAACTGAAGACTTAGTAGTTCTGGGAGTGGAAATTGCCGGAGAAAAAGGGGCTTCCAGGTACGGAATTGCTAAATCCGAATGCAGCGAACTAGCTAAAATTCCCGCCGGTAAATCCTGCACCGATGAAGTGGTAGCGCTCGTGAACCCGCTCGTGGGCTGGTCAAACTGGTACTGCATTGAAGTGGAAGGAGTTGGACATATCCTGGGCAACGCCCAGCTCAACCCGGCGTAGGTGGGTACTCTCGGGCGCGGCCGGTGCGCTAGGCTCTCCCGCGTGGACGACCTCGGCGGGCGGATTTCCTATCTCGTGCTGAAGGCGGGCGTGCCTGTCTTCTCGGCCGACGGGGAGCAGGTCGGCACCGTCGTTCGGGCTATGTGGGTGCAGGAGAAGGACGTCTTCGACGGGATCGTGTTCCACACGACCGCCGGGCACCATGACCGCAGGTTCGTCGATGGCCCGGAGGTGGGGGAGATCTACGAGCGGGGCGTGGTCCTCAAGATCAGCGCCGCGGAAGCGGCTCAGCTGCCGAAGCCCGGCGAGAATCCCGCCGCTCTCTCGGTCGGCCCCGACGACCTCGTCAGCAGTCCGCAGGGTGGTCGCCTCCGCCGCGCCTGGGACGCCCTCACCGGGAAGCGCTGAGCGGGTCTAGGGCTTGGCCGGGGTGCTCGCGACCAGGAATTCGGCGAGCTGGTGGATTTCGGCTTTGGAGAAGGTCTGGCCGTAGTTCTGGGGCATCACGTTCGGCGGATAGCCTTCGACGATCTCCTCGTTCGGGTGGGCGATCATCTCTTCGATGCCCGCCGTGTTGTCGTCCGGCGCGAGGGATTTTTCGAGGTCGGGTCCCGTCGTACCCGTCGTCCCGGCGGCGGCCAGGGTGTGGCAGCCACCGCAGCCCGCGCTGGCGAACAGTTGGCCGCCGGGGCTCCCGCTGCCTCCCGGTTCGGCTTCGGCTTCCGTCGTTTCCGCGGCGACTTCCGTCGCTCCGGCTTCTTCGCCTTCGCTCGCGGTGTTGGCGACGTAAACGGTTTCGGTGCTCGGCGAGGCGCCGAGGCCTCCTATCAAGAGTCCTCCGACGAAGGCGATGACCGCCACCGCGAGGAGCGCCCACCCTTCCTTCCACAAGCTCTTCATGCCTTTGCGCCGCATCGGTGCGATCTTCGCCTCGGCCTTCTCGTTTCCCATCCGTACAAAGCCGCATATCCATGTGTGTAGGAAACCGGGCCGGTGGTCTCAAATGTCAGCTGCCCGTCGGCGAGGGAGCGATCTCACCGCGGCCTGCTGCTTGGAGGTCGGCCGGCAGCCGCAGGCCGAGCTCGTGCGCCTGCACTTCGAGTTGGATGCGCCAGGCGGTGATCGCGGCGCGCTGGCGACTCTGGGTGTCGGGCAGCTCGTCGAAGGAGCGGTCGGGCAGGGCGGCGACCAGGGCGCTGAGGTAGGAGTCCTCCAGCACGTAGGTGTGGGCATAGGCGCGGTTGGCGGCGAGCAGGGAGGCCGGCACGGACTTGACGCCGGCGATCCTCACCGCGTCGGCGGCGAAGCGCCGCTCCAGCCGGCCGAGCCGGCGCTGCGCGACCGCGGTCGGAAGACGGTGGTCGCGCAGGGCCGAGAGGGTCGGATCGGCCCGGTCCAGCAGGCGGTTCACCTGCAGCCGGATCGGCTCGACCCGAGAGACGTATGCCGCCAGTTCGTCGCGGGGTGAGGGAGAGGTGCCGCTCCCACACCCCGCGACCGTCAGCGCTACGGCGCCGAGGGCGAGGGCCCTACGGCTCAATATCCGTAGCCGCCGCTTGAGCCTTCCGAGGTTTCTTCGGCGGGGGCTTCTTCGGACCCGCCGGTTTCTCCGGACCCTCCGGTGGCGGCGCCCATAACGGCTTTGCCAGCTTCGTCCACTGCCAGCCATTTGCCGCCGAAGGCGGTCGATTCGTTGCCGTTCGCTTCGCCGGGCGCCGTGTCTCCGGCGAAGGTGTAGAGCGGGTGGCCCGCGTAGGTGACCTGCATGGTGCCGTCTTTGCGTTCGGTGGTACCGAGCTGCGACGACATCGCGCCTTCGCCCGCGCTCGGCTTGCCTTCGGCGAGCACCGGCGGCCAGCCCTGTTCGCAGGCGCCATAGCAGGAAGAGGTGCTCCCCTTGTCTTTGGCGAACGTGTAGACGGTCATCCCTTCTGAGTCGACCAGGACGGTCCCCAGGCCGGAGACTTCGCCACTGCTCACCGTCCCTTCGCCCCCGCTCGAAGCCGAGTTTTCGCTGGCTTCGCTGGTGGTCGTGGTGTTGCTGCTCGAACTGCCGCCGCCGCAGCCGGCGACGACGAGCGCGAAGGCAACCAAGGAAAGCATTGCGATGGTGAGGCGGGACCGTGACATTTCGGACTCCTGTTGATCGTGGCCGCTCCGTAGTGGATGGCGCGGTTGGTGTGTCCGGACTACGAGCGCCGCCCCGTCGGGGTTCACGCGGCGGCGGGGCCGGCGGGATGCGATCCTCCGCTGGATGTGGCTTCAGCGGACGATCCGCCTAGAGGCGCGGCGGCGCGGCTTCCACCTCATCACCAGCGAGGTGGTCGATGAGCTGCCCGAGCTGCGGGGAATCTCGACGGGTCTGCTCCATCTGCTGATCCAGCACACCTCGGCCTCGCTGGCCCTGAACGAGGACGCCTCGCCGGAGGTGCGACGGGATTTCGAGAGCTGGTTCGACCGCGCCGTCCCCGAAGGCGCTCCCTACTGGACCCACACCCTGGAGGGCGACGACGACATGCCGGCCCACGTCAAGGCCGCCCTGCTGGGTCCCTCGCTGACGCTGCCGGTCAGCAACGGTCGCCTCGCGCTCGGCACCTGGCAGGGAATCTACCTCTGCGAGCACCGCGACCGCGGCGGCCCCCGCTCGCTGATTGTCACCGTCTGGGGGGAGTTAAATAACACTAAGTAATTGAAATCTGTTAAACATCCGCGCCGGTGGCTCGAGGGACGTCCGTACCTCCTCGACGTGGTGGTCGACCCACGCCTCAAATCGGCGCCTCGCCTCGATGCGCCGCTCGCAGAAAGGGAAGGTTCACATGTCGCAGAGCCCTATGTCGGACCAGCTTGACGTAGCCGTCGTCGGCGGCGGCGTCTCCGGCCTCTACTCCGCCTGGCGGCTGCTGGAGACGGCCAAGGAAGAAGGCAAGCGGTTGCGCGTGACCGTCTTCGAGCGGAGCGAACGGCTCGGCGGGCGCCTTCTGACCTGGTTGCCGCGCGGGACCGAGGGTGGCCTGCGGGCCGAGCTCGGCGGGATGCGGTTCCTCAAACAGCAGGAACTGGTGTGCGAGCTGCTGACCGAGCTGGGCTTCGGTGTCGACGACGTGGTGCCGTTCTTCGTCAAAGGGGAAAACCTGCGGCTGCTGTTGCGGGGCGTCAGCAGGCGGCTCGACAATCCGAAGCGGACCAAGCGCTACCGACTGCCGCCGGATCAGCAGGGCAAGGAGGCGGGCGATCTGATCGAAGAGATGATCAAAAAGGTGGTCTTGGACCCGGAGAACGCGAGCTGCCTCGAGTGTGGATTTCCGAAGACGCGCGAACAGTGGGACAAGGCGAAGCCGTGCTTGACCTGGAAGGGCCGTCGCCTATGGGACATCGGCTTCTGGAATCTGTTGGCGGAAGTGTGCAGCGCCGAGACCTACCAGTACATGACCGACGCCTTCGGCTACTACAGCCTCGCCTCCAACTGGAACGCAGCCGAGGCGATGCAGTTCCTCTCGCTCGACTTCACTACCAAGCCGGCCCCGGGCGAGCCGGAATACCTGACGCTGCGGCAGGGTTACGAGGCGCTGCCGCAGGCACTGGCGGAGAAAGTCGAATCGCTGGGCGGGAAGATCGTCACCGAAACCCGGCTCGTTTCTTTCGAAGCGCCACGGGGAGAGAACGTCAGGGCGACCTTCACCTGCCCCCACACGACGTTCGAGGTGCAGGCGGAGTCGCTCGTGCTTGGGCTTCCGCGCCGATCGCTGGAACTGCTGGCTCCGAGCCGGGACTTCGACCTGCAGGGCGACGAAGGGCTCAGGCGGCAGATCGAGTCCGTCGTGCCCGTCCCCGCCTTCAAGTTCTTCCTCTTCTTCAAGGAGCGGTGGTGGGAAACGAAGTTCGGGATCAAATGCGGGCGCTCCATCTGCGACCTGCCGATCCGCCAGACCTACTACATGGGGCCCGATTCCCTCTACGAAGAGAACCCGAAGAGCACGGTGCCGCCGTGGGGGCTGGTGATGGCCTCCTACGGCGATGCCCGGTCGGTCGACTTCTGGCAGGGCATGGTGCCGCCGCGACGGAAATGGAAGCAGGGGAGGGCCGAACTGCTCGAGGAAATGGCCGAACTCGCCGCCCAGGTCGGCCTCGAAGACGGCGCGAGCATTCCCGATCCGCCGCCGGAGCTGAACAAGGCGACGCCGCAGATGATCGAGCACGCGAGGAAGCAGCTGGCGCTGCTCCATGGCGTTGAGCTCGAGGAGATCCCCGAGCCGTCCGTCGGCGCCTTCGCGGACTGGGGGTTCGACCCCTACGGCGGCGGCTGGAACTTCTGGCAGCCGCAGGTGGACGTGCGCAAGACGATGGGCGAAGTGAAGGCGCCGCTCGGCGACGACCGCCCTGTCTACATCGTCGGCGAGAGTTACTCCGGCGCCCCGGGATGGGTCGAGGGGGCGCTGACGACGACCGAGCTCGTCCTGCAGCGGTACTTCAGCCTCAAGGAGCCATCCTGGCTCCCGAGCAACTACTACCTCGGCTGGTAGGCGATTCGGCCTAAAACCGCTCGCGCAGCGCGTCGAGGTCGTGGGCCAGTCGGTGCTCTGTGCGGTTGATCTCTTCGTCCATCTCTTTGCTGCGGGCGTGGAAGAAGGCGCCGAAGGAGCCGGCAAGGGTGGCGACGACGGTGATCGCCCAGATGTCGAAGAAGAGCTCGAGGACTTTGCCGACGTCGGTCTTCGGGGCTGCGACCGAGGAGGCGGTGAGCAGCTGCGAGGTGGAGAAGAGGAAGGCGTCGAAGAGGTTGTGGATTTCGGTGCCCTTGGCGTGGTGCTCGGTGAAGTAGACGACGAGGGTGCAGACCAGCGAGGCGATCGCGGTGAGGATGACGATCGTCGCCAGCCGCCGCCGCAGGTGGGTGTGGGTTCTGGTCTCCCCCTGAACCACCGCCATCATCTCGCGGTGGGCGTTCTTGACGTGGCTGCCGCCCTTCATCGATCCGTGGGCATTATCTCCGCAAGGGTGGCCGGAAGCCAGCCGATCGTGTATACGGGGACATGCCGTCGGACGCGACCGGACTCGAGGGCTTCGCCGCCTACGCCGCAGCGCACGACCTCACCCTCGAACCGGACGGGCAGCTGCCGCGCTCGACGCCGCTCCTCGCCGACGCTTCCCTGCGCCGCGTCGAGGCGCTGATGCGGGGCTGGCTCGGGACCTACCTCGAAGCCCAGCTCGCGATCGTCAGCCGCGAGGAGACGACGACCGACCCCGACGGCGGCGAGACCAAGGGCGAGGCCCACTTCACCGTCGCCGTCTGCCACGTGCCGAAGGCCAAGCGCTTCGCCCCCTGGCTGCTCTGCCACCGGGTCGAGGACGAGCACCTGCTCGGCCGCGCCGCCGAGGATCTGATCCGCGGCGACGACCGCCTCGACCTCGAGAGCGCCGAGCTCGACCGCTGCTACCGCATCTACGCCTCGCCCCGGCGCGACGAGGTATGGCTGCGCGAGCTCTTCTCGCCGAGCTTCATCGTCTTCCTGATCGAACAGGCGCCGAAGGGCTTCGCCTTCGAGTACGTCGAAGGGACGCTCTGCGTCAGCCGGGTCGGCCGCCTCACCCTGGCCGAGGACATCGACGACCTCCGCGAGGCCACCGTCGAACTGGTCGCCCGCATCCGCGGCGAGATTCGCGAGCGCCTCGGCGAGGCGCAGGGCCGCTCCGGCCACCACGGCTGGGGAGAAGGCGAGGCAACCGGGTAGGGAATCCCCGTGCGCGGAATCGCCACGGGAGAGCGGCTGAAGGATCGCTACCGGCTCGAGCGGCTGCTCGGGCACGGCGGCATGGCGGCGGTGTGGCTGGGGCACGACGAGGTGCTGGAGCGGCCGGTGGCGGTGAAGGTGCTGGCCGACACGATTGCCGGCGACCCCCAGTTCGTCGCCCGCTTCCGGCGCGAGGCGCGGACGGCGGCGGCGCTCTCGCACCCGAACCTGGTCGGCGTCTACGACTACTCCGAAGAAGGGGAACGCCCTTACTTAGTGATGCAGTTCGTCCCGGGCGAGGACCTCGCCTCGCGGCTCGCGCGCGGCGAGCCGGTCGATCGCGACCGGCTGGCGCGGGAGCTGCTGGCGGCGCTCGCCCACATCCACGCCGCCGGCATCCTCCACCGCGACGTCAAGCCCGCCAACGTCATCCTCGAACCGAACGGGACAGCGAAGCTGATCGACTTCGGCATCGCCCTGTCGAGGGATGCGACCGCGCTGACCAGCACCGGCCTCGTCCTCGGCACCGAGCGCTACGCGGCGCCGGAGGTGATGGAAGGCCGGCCGGCGACCGAGCGCTCCGACCTCTACTCCTGCGGGGTGGTGCTGCGCTCCTGCGAGGGCCGCTGCTCGCCGGTGCTGCGGTCGCTGATCGAGTGGCTGACCAGCCCCGATCCGGATGCTCGTCCCGCCTCGGCCCAGCAGGTGCTGGCGCGGCTGGAGCGCCCGCAGAGTCCGGACGGCGAGGCGACGCAGGCGTTCAGGCCTGTCATCGAGGAACCCAGGGGCATCGAGGAGCCGGGGGGCAATCGCCTGCGGATGGCGGCTGCGCTCGCCCTGGCGGCGGCCGTCGCGATGATCGCCGTCGTCGTCCTGGGCGGGGGAGGCCAAAGGGAAAGACATCGAGCTCACCTCGCTCACGCCGGGGTGAAGAAGAACACTCGGAAAACGCAACCGCCGACCACGGTTCCCGCGTCCACCGGTGCCGACCCCACCCGTGGCTCCGAACTGAACGAACGGGGCTACGCGATGATCCAGGCCGGCGAATACGAAGCCGCGGTGCCGGTGCTCGAAGAAGCCGTCGCCTCCTTCCCTAAGGGCACCGAAGACATCGACTACGCCTACGCCCTCTTCAACCTCGGCGCCGCCCTGCGCCTCAGCGGCCACCCCGAAGAGGCGATCCCCGTGCTCGAACAACGGCTGCAGATCCCCGACCAAACGGAAACGGTGGAACAGGAGTTGGAAGCGGCACGCGCGGAAGCTGGACAGGGCGGGGGAGGTGTCGAAGCCGAAGAGGGCGACTGAGGTCGCGTTCCGGGGGTGCGTTTTTCCCCAAATTGGTAAAAAATGAACAACCAAAAAACACCCCCCAACCCACGGGGGGAGCCCCGGACCCCCAAAGGCCC
>JBQCHH010000057.1:0-36625 GCA_051954855.1 Solirubrobacterales bacterium
TCGCGAGAGGGACACTCACCCTCCTAGCGACAGAGCTCAGGCAGACGAGCAAGGGCCGGCAGCCCACAAAAAGCTGTCGGTACCCCGGCCGTCAACCGGAGCGCTGTAGTGGAGGGGACGGGTATTCCCCGAACGAGCGGCGTCCTGTTACTCGCACCGCCGACGCTGGCGGTCAGCTGGCGGCGCTACGGGCGAGTAACCCAGGGAGAGAGGGGAATACCCGTCCCCTGTACCGATAGACCTAGGTCCCTCGTCGTTTAAGCCCTTCGCGCCGCAATCGCTTGGCGGCGGTTACTTCGGCCTTCGAGGAGCCTTTCTTTTCTGGGCCGGGCGTCTCGAGGGTGGCGGGGAGGCCCTCGAAGCGGGGCTCGGAGAGGAAGGCGGAGAGGCCGCGTTTGCCCATCTCGCCTTTGCCGATGTTGGCGTGGCGGTCGCGGCAGGAGCCGAGGGGGGCGGCGGCGTCGTTGACGTGGACGGCGCCTAGGCGGTCGAGGCCGACCTTGGCGTCGGCTTCGTCGAGGACGGCGCCGAGATGGGCCTCGTCGGTGACGTCGTAGCCCTGGACGAAGAGGTGGCAGGAGTCGAGGCAGAGGCCGAGGCGCTTGCCGCCGCCGGCCAGCTCGATCAGCTCGGCGGTCTGGTCGAAGTCACGCGCGAGGAGCCCTTTGTGACCGGCGGTCTGCTCGATCAGCAGCGGACAGGAGTCGGTCTCCTTCAGCGCCGCGGCAATTACTTTTGAAGCCCGCTTCAGCGATGGTTTGAGCGGGTCGGTTTTCTGCGAGCCGGGGTGGAGAACCACGCCCCTGGCGCCGATCCCGTCGCCGATCGTCAGCGCGTGCGTCAGCGAGGTCAGCGACTTCTTCCGCAGCTCTTTGTCCTTGGTCGCGCAGTTGATCAGGTAGACCGCGTGGATGATCACCGCTTCGACCGGGGATGCCTCCATCGCCTCGCGGAAGGCGGCGAAATCGTCCTCGCCGTATTTCGTCGGCCGCCACATGCGCGGGCTCTGGTGAAAGATCTGGATAGATTCGCAACCGCGTTCCTTGCCGCGCGCGATCGCGTTCGGCAGGCCGCCGCCGGTGGAAACATGCGCTCCGATCAACATGCCAAGCGATAACTCCCGTCTTAGATTTGCCCCCTCGCCGACCGGTGCGCTGCACATCGGCGGAGCGAGGACGGCACTCTATAACTGGCTCGCCGCCCGGCACGACGGCGGCGAGCTGGTGCTGCGGATCGAGGACACCGACCGCGAGCGCTCGACCCAGGAGAACTGGGACCAGATCATCGACGCGATGGAGTGGCTCGAGCTCGACTGGGACGTCGGCCCGGTCTCGCAGTTCCAGCGCGCCGACCGCCATCGCGAGGCGCTGGAGCGGCTGCTGGAGTCCGGCCACGCCTACCGTGACCACGCCACCGCCAAGGAGGTCGAGGCCTGGAAGGCCGAGCACGGCGCCGGCCGCGGCTACCGCGGCACGCCCACCGATGATGCGACCGCCGCGATCCGCCTCCGCGTCCCCGACGAAGGCGAGACCGTCGTCCACGACCTGATCCGCGGCCCGGTCAGCTTCCCCAACGCCAGCTATGACGACTTCGTGATCGCCCGTGGCGACGGCACCGTCCTCTACAACTTCGCCGTCGCCGTCGACGACGCCGAGATGGGAATCACCGAGGTAGTGCGCGGCGACGACCACCTCTCCAATACCCCGAAGCAGCTGCTGGTGCTGGAGGCGCTGGGGTTCGAGGCGCCCCGCTACGCGCACCTGCCGCTGCTCCACGGCCCCGACGGCAAGAAGCTCTCCAAGCGTCACGGCGCCGCCTCGGTACAGGAGCTGCGCGACGCGGGCTACCTCCCGGCGGCGGTGCGCAACTATCTCGCACTGCTCGGCTGGGGTGCCGACGACGACACCACGATCATGTCGACCGAGGAGCTGATCCGACGCTTTCGGGTCGAAGACGTCGGCAAATCGGCGGCGATCTTCGATGAGAAGAAGCTGCGCTGGCTGAATGGCCGCTTCATGCGCGAAATGCCGCTCGACGAGTACACCGCGGCGGTGGCCCGCCACCTCGGCCGGGAGCCCGACGAGGTGCTGCGGGACGCCTGCGCCATCGCCCAGGAGAAAGCGCAGACGCTGGCGGAGGTCTGGCCGCTGATTCGCTTCCTCTTCGAACCGCCGGTGGACGACCCGAAGTCCTGGGCGAAGGTGATGAAAGAGGGGACGGGGGAGATCCTCGATGCCGTCGCTGAGGCGCTTGCCGGCGTCGACCCCTTCGAGCCGGGTCCTATCGAGGAGGCTCTGGCGCCTCTGCTGGAGCGCTTCGACCTCAAGCCGGGCAGGCTCTACCAGCCGATTCGGGTCGCGATCACCGGCACCGCGGTCTCCCCGGGCATCTTCGAGTCGCTTGCCGTGCTCGGCCGCGAGCGCTCCCTGGAGCGGATTCGCGCCGCCGCCGGCCGTCTCGCCGCCTCCTGAACGCCGCTAATTGCAGGGCGAGACCCGGTTGGTAAGGAAGTCCGGGCTAAACCTCTGGCCGTTTGTTGCCGATTAGTTGTGCCAATGAGCGTTACGACTACGCAGAGCCACGGCGACGTGTCCGTTTCCGCTGGCACCAAAGCGGGATCCCGAGCCGCTGTCGCCCCCGGTAGCCGCCTCGCTGAGGCCTTCGAGGCGGTGGAGCGCTTCCCGGTCCTGGTCGAGTCGCGCGACCGGGTGATCGCCGCCGCTACCGCCGAGACGACCCGCCCGGGCGAAATCGTCGAAGCGGTCGAGAGCGACGTCGCGCTCTCGATCTCAGTGCTGCGCCACGCCAACCGGGGCGGTCTCGTCGCCGGCGGCGTCGCCGGCATTCCCGCCGCGCTCGAGGTGCTCAAGCCGGCCGGCATCCTCGCCCTCGCCGGCACCGCGCCAAGCTTCGACTTCTTCGAGTCCAACGGCGGCTGGGAGCTGAAGCCGGAGCGTTTCCGCGTTCACGCTCTCGCTGCCCAGCGCGCCGCCGACCGGATCGGCCGCGTCGTCGGCTGGACCGAACGCGACGAGCTTGCGGTTGCGGCCCTGCTGCACGATGTCGGGCGGCTGGTGATCTCCCGCCTGCACCCCGGCTACAAGGTCTACTTCGACGCCGTCTCCCGCACCCCCGAGCAGCGCCTGCGCGAGGAACGCGAGCAGCTCGGGATCGACCACGCCCTCGTCGGCGGCGTCCTCGCCCGCCGCTGGAACCTGCCGCAGCGGATCGCGGTGGCGATCGAGCGCCACCACGCCGACGACGCCGAGGGTCTGGCGGCGATGGTGGCGACGGCCGACATGGTCGCCCACTACTGCCATGGCGAGGCGATCGCCCCCGAGCGGCTCCGCGCCAGTGCCGAGCGTTGCGGCCTCAGCCAGGACGCCCTCCGCGACATCCTCTACGAGCTGCCGCTGCCGACCCAGGACGCCACCCGGATCAGCGAGCCCTGCCCGCTCTCCAGCCGTGAGCTCGACGTCCTCCGCCACCTCTCCGAGGGCATGGTCTACAAGCAGATCGCGACCGAAATGCACCTCTCGGTCTCGACGATCCGCACTCATCTCCACAACGTTTACGGCAAGATCGGCGCCGTCGACCGGGCGCAGGCCGTGCTTATGGCCCGCGACCGCGGCTGGATCTAGGCGCGCGGCCCGGCTTCGATCAGATCTAGTCGATCAGACACTCGCGCAGGGCGATCGCCACGGCGTGGGTGCGGTTTTTGGCACCGAGGCGGGCAAGTGCGTTCTTGGTGTGGGTCTTCACCGTCTCCTCGCTGAGGTCGAGCTCGCGGGCGGCGAAGGTGGTGGACTCGCCGTCGGCCAGCAGCTGCAGGATCTCGCGCTGGCGCCGGGTCAGCTTGCCGCGGCTCCCTTTCGGGGGGACGCCGGGGTCGACGAATCGCTCCTGCGCGGCGGCGGCGTCGACGGCACGGCGCAGCTCAGACGGGCCCGCGGTGCGGGCGACGTAGGCGTGGGCGCCGGCCTGCATCGCCGCGCTGGCCAGATGGCGTTCCGGCAGCTCGCCGTGGGCGACGATCCCCAGCGCCGGGCTCGAGCGGATAAGCATCCGAATCGCGTCAGGGCCTCTGAGCGAGTTGCCGTCACCGTTGCCGCGCCAGCGCATGTCGACGATCGCCACGTCGAAGTCGCCGATGTCGCGGACCAGGTCGAGTGCCTCGTCGCGGGTGCACGACTCGTGGACGACGAACCCGTCCTCGATCGCCTCGCGGATTCCCAGACGGACGAGCGGGTGACCGTCGATCACAAGACAGTGGGGGCGCTCGGTCAGGACTGCTTTCCGATCAATAGTTTGCGGACTAGGGGACAAGTGTGGGCGCCAGCGGCCTCCCGCACCCGTTGAGTCGATCCTAACCCAGCCGAGGGGTGCGGTAGAACCTCCTTGTGATTTCAATCACCTCAAAGTCGAGGTACGCGGTCGTCGCCCTCGCCGAGCTGGCCCGCTCCGGCGAGCGGCCGGTGCCGATCAAGGAGCTGGCCGACCGCCGCGACATCCCCGAGCAGTTCCTCGAGCAACTTTTCTCGACCTTGCGTCGGGCCGGTCTTCTCACCAGCCACCGCGGTATGCGCGGCGGCTACACGCTTTCCCGCCCGCCCGAGGAGATCACCGTCCTCGAGGTCGTCCAGACCCTCGACGGCAAGGTCGGCGACGAGGCCGACGAGGCCGGGGGGATCTGGGCAGAGGGCGTCACCGCCCTGCGCAAAGTCTTCGGCCAAACCACCATCGCCGAAGTCGCCCGCCGCGAGGCCGAAGAGGCTGGGTCAGGGATGTACTTCATCTAGGTAATAGCGGCGATTTCGGCCGGGGTGGGGGGAGAGAGGTAGTGCGCAGGCACTTGGGTAGGGGTGAAGCCGAATCCCGCCGCCATCGCCTGGTACGTCGAAGAGGCACAGCGGCTACTGGAGGACCAGCAACGCCGGGCTGAGTCATTGAGAACCCGGGCCGGTCAGATTGCCGGGTTCGGCGCTGCTGTCTTTGCCCTGATCGGTAGCAACGCGGCGGCGATCCTGGGTGCAACCGAGGGCTTCAGCCGGGCGGCGGCTGGAGTAATGCTTTTTGCCGCAGCGATCTATCTGGCTGTCTCTGTTGCAGTGGCGATCTGGGGTGCGACCAGGCCGCAGCCGTTCGGGGGTCTGGCCGCCGACGAGATCAAGGTCTATGCCTCGGGCCACTCCTCGCTGAGCCGGATCTTTGGCGTGTTCACGTTCGGGCTCTGCGGGCCATGGAGACGAGTCTCCGGCGTGCGCAGGAAAATGATGATGCGGTAGCGGCGGCAATCGCGATCTCGCTCTATGGCTTTCTCACGGGTCTAGGTTTTTCGCTGGTATTGCTTGGTACGCTCATCCTTGAGCTGATTTAGATGACGAAACATTCCAATCCTCGATACCCATCCGTACCGTCGCCGGACGTCCCCTTGGATCAAACTGAAGCCTTCATCCACTGGGAGGGCGGCAGAGTTCCTTCTGACAAGCTGATGGAAGCCTGGGACTTCAGGCTGATTCGGTTCCTTGCAGGGCAACGCCGGCGGAAAGACCGCCGGTCCGGCTGAGAGTCGCCTCTCGATGAAGATCGGAGCTGAGGCTTCAGCGGTCGTCGGGAACACGCCGATGGTGCTGCTCGACCGGATGGCGGAGGGGGCCGCGGGGCAGGTCTGCGCGAAGCTGGAGTACTTCAACCCGGGCGGATCGGTGAAGGATCGGATCGGGGTGGCGATGATCGACGCTGCCGAAGAGGAGGGGCTGATCCAACCGGGCCGCTCGGTGGTGGTGGAGCCGACCAGCGGCAATACGGGGATCGCCCTGGCGATGGTCTGCGCGGCGCGGGGCTACGAGCTGATTCTCACCCTCCCGGAGGGAATGAGCCGTGAGCGGGGGAAGCTGCTGCGCGCCTACGGGGCCGAGGTGCGGGAGACGCCGTCGCTGGGCGGGATGAACGAGGCCGTCACCCTGGCGGAAGAGATCCGCGAGCAGCACAAGGGCTTCATGCCGATGCAGTTCTCCAACCCCGCCAACCCCGAGATTCACCGTCGCACCACCGCCGAGGAGATCTGGAGCGATACCGACGGCGAGGTCGGCGCCTTCGTCGCCGGCGTCGGCACCGGCGGCACGATCACCGGCGTCGGGCAGATGCTGAGGGAACGGGCGCCGGAGGCACTGGTGGTGGCGGTCGAGCCCAGGAGCTCACCTGTGCTTTCCGGAGGCGCTCCGGGTCCGCACAAGATCCAGGGGATCGGCGCCGGCTTCGTCCCCGAGGTGCTGGACCGCAGCGTCATCGACGAGGTCTTGACGGTCGGCGACGAGGACGCGCTGGAGACGGCGCGCCGGGTCGCCCAGGAGGAGGGCGTCCTCGCCGGCATCTCGGCCGGGGCCAACATCTGGGCGGCGCTGGAGGTTGCTGGCCGCCCGGAGATGGCGGGCAAGAGGGTGGTGACGATCGTCTGCGACTCGGGCGAGCGCTACATGTCCCTACCCTTCTTCTCACCGTGAACCGCTGGAAACGGCTGATAAGCGAGATTCGAGCGGACGTGTCTGCCGCGCGCGAGCGCGACCCGGCCGCGCGGAACGTCTCCGCCTTCGAGATCCTCAGCAGTTGGGCCGGGGTGCAGGCGCTGCTCGCCCACCGCGCCGCGCACACGCTGATGGAGGCGGGGATGCCGCTGCTGCCGCGGTTCATCGCCTACCTGACCCGCGCGATAACCGGGATCGAGATCCACCCCGCCGCGGTAATCGGCAGAGCCTTCTTCATCGACCACGGCTCCGGTGTGGTGATCGGCGAGACCGCGGTGATCGGTGACTTCGTGACTCTCTACCAGGGGGTGACCCTGGGTGGGACCGGGTTTCAGCGTGGCAAGCGCCATCCGACCCTCGGCGACAACGTCACCGTGGGGAGTGGCGCGAAGCTGCTGGGCCCGATCGCGGTCGGCGACGGAGCGAAGATCGGCGCCAACACGGTGGTGATCGAGGACGTGCCGCCGGGCGCCACCGTCGTCGGCAACCCGGGCCATCCGGTCAAACTCGAAGGCAGGCGCGTCGAAGGCCCTGACGCCGACTGGATCCACCTGCCGGACCCGATCGCCGATGCGATCAAGGCGCTTTCCGAGCGGATCGCCGCCGTCGAGGAGCGGCTCGCGCGGCTGGATGGGGGCAACGGGCCCTCGGCGGAGACGGCGAAGATCGAGCCGCGCACCGGCCGCTCGTCGGCCGGTGGCTGATGTAGGTTGCGGGCGCCCGACCACCCCTCGTCCCGAAAGGCTTTCCTGTGCAAAGACTGCGCGTGCTGCTGCTGCCTGTCCTCCTGATCACCGTCTTCGGCCTTGCCGCCTGCGGCGGCGGCGAAAGCGACGAAGAAAAGATCACCGGCACGATCGAAAACGCTGCCACCAGCACCGACCCGGCTGTGTGCGGCGAAACCCAGACGCTGAAGTTCATGGAACAGACGGCGGGCGGCAGCGGTAATGAAGCTGAAAAGGAATGCGAAGAAGAAACGAAGTCCGGCGAAAACAACCCCGAATCGGTGACCGTCAGCAAGGTCGAGGCCGAAGGCGAAAAGGCGACCGCGAACGTCGAATTCGAAGGGGGCAACTTCGACGGCCAGACCTTGGAAGTCGCGCTGGTCAAGGAAGGCGGCGACTGGAAGCTGAACGAATTCACCGGCTTCGCGAAGTTCGATCCGACCCAGCTGGTGAAGGTGCTGGCGGAAAAACTCGAAGAAGAACCGTCGATCAAGCCGCGGGTCGCCGGCTGCATCGTCGAAGGGCTGGAAGAACTGCCGAAGGCGGAACTCGAAGCGCTGGTGGTCGAAAACAACACGCAGCCGATCGTCGAACTGGCTGAAGGCTGCGAATAGCGCCACCGTTTTTCGGAGGCCCCGCCGAGCCCGTGGCTATGCTCGGCGGGTGAGCCTCCAAGGTGAGTTCGAGCTGCCCGGCGGGGCGCCTGAGGGTGCCGCCGGGGCGCCCACCGAGCCCGGTGCCGACCGGGTCGAGCGGCTGCTGGCGGGGCTGAACCCGCCCCAGCGAGAGGCGGTCGAGCACGGCGGCGGGCCACTGCTGGTGCTGGCCGGCGCCGGCTCGGGCAAGACCCGCGTCCTCACTCACCGGATCGCCTACCTGCTCGCCACCGGCGCCGCCCGGCCGGGGGAGATCCTGGCGATCACCTTCACCAACAAGGCGGCGGCGGAGATGCGCGAGCGGGTCGGCCATCTGGTCGGCCGCTCGGTGCGGGCGATGTGGGTGACGACCTTCCACTCCGCCTGCGCGCGGATGCTGCGGGTCGACGCCGAGCGGCTCGGCTACTCGAAGAGCTTCACGATCTACGACGAGGCCGACTCGCTGCGGATGCTGAAACGCTGCCTCACCGAGCTCGGGGTCGACCCGAAACGGTTCCCGCCGCGCGCGGTCCGCAACAAGATCTCCGGTGCCAAGAACCAATTGATCGACGCCCACGCTTACGGGGAGATGCAGGGGAGCATGTTCGAGGAGATCGTCGCCGAAGCCTTCCCGCTCTACGAGAAGCGGATGCTGGAAGCCAACGCGATGGACTTCGACGACCTCCTCGTCCGCACCGTCAACGCGATGGAGCTGTTCGAGGAGGTGCGCGAGCGCTGGCGCCGCACCTTCCGCCACGTCCTCGTCGACGAGTACCAGGACACCAACCACGCCCAGTACCGGCTGCTGCAGCTGCTCGCCTCCAAGCACGGCAACCTGATGGTGGTCGGCGACGAGGACCAGTCGATCTACGGCTTCCGCCACGCCGACATCCGCAACATCCTCGACTTCGAGCGCGACTTCCCGCAGGCGGACCTCATCAAGCTCGAGCAGAACTACCGCTCGACGCAGACGATCCTCTCGGCCGCCAACGCGGTTGTCGAACACAACCGCGAGCGACGGCCGAAGGAGCTTTGGACCGAGGACGAGGGCGGCGAGCCGGTCCAGCTCTCCGAGCTGCGCGACGAGCACGAGGAGGCGCGCTGGGTGGGGGCGGAGATCGAGCGGCTGGGGGAGGAGCACGACGTCGCCCGCTCCGAGGTCGCCGTCTTCTATCGGACCAACGCGATGAGCCGGGTGCTGGAGGACACGCTCAATCGCTTCGACGTGCCCTACCAGGTGATCGGCGGCACCAAGTTCTACGAGCGGGCCGAGATCAAGGACGCCGTCGCCTACCTCAGCCTGCTGGTCAATCCGGCCGACGTCGTCTCCTTCCAGCGGATCGTCAACTCACCCCGGCGCGGGATCGGCAACACCACCCAGGGCAGGCTCGCCGCCCACGCGAACACGACCGGGCTGCCGATCTGGGAGGTGATCGAGCGGGTCGAGGAGGTGCCGGGGCTGAGCGGCAAAGCGATCAAGAACGTCTCCCGCTTCTACGAGACGATGGCGACCCTGCGCGAACGCGCCGAGGAAGAAGGTCCGGTGGCCACGCTGCTGGAGGCGGTGCTGAACGAGAGCGGCTACCTGGAGGCGCTGGCGGCGGAGCGCACGGTCGAAGCCGAAGGCCGGGCCGAGAACCTGGAAGCGCTGGTCGCCGGCGCCGCCGAGTTCGACCTCGAGCGCGAACGCGAGGGGGAGAGCGAAATCGCGCCGCTGGAGGAGTACCTGCAGCAGATCTCCCTCTACAGCGAGCAGGACTCGCTGCGCGAGGAGCAGGAGCTGGTGACGCTGATGACCCTGCACAACGCCAAGGGGCTCGAGTACCACACGGTCTTCATCGTCGGCTGCGAGGACGGCGCCTTCCCGCACATGCGGGCGCTGGAGGAGGGAGGCGAAGAGGAGGAGCGGCGGCTCTGTTACGTCGGCATCACCCGCGCCCGCAAACGCCTCTACATGACCTGGGCGCGCGAGCGGCAGCTGTTCGGCCGCTCCGAGCGCAATCTGCCGTCGCGCTTCATCGACGAGCTGCCGGTGGAGTTGACCGAGCGTCACTCGACCGCGGCGCAGAGTCTGGGTACCGCCTGGGGGGCGACGACGAGCGCGGTGACGCCGGCGCAGCCGGTCGACCCGGGGCCGGCGCTGGAGCTGCAGACCGGCGACGACGTCGTCCACGCCAGCTTCGGCGACGGGGTCGTGACCGGGGTCGAGCCGGGCGGGGTGGTCGTCGTCCGCTTCTCCGGCGACGGCAGCGAGCGCAAGCTGATGGCCGATTACGCGCCGATCCGGAGGAGGTAGCGATGGCAGCGCGGACGATCGACGGCAAAGCGGTGGCGGTGGCGGTCCGCGAGCGGGTCAAAGTCGACCTCGCCGCCTACGAGGAGGAGACGGGGCGGGTGCCGGGCCTGGCGACGGTGCTGGTCGGCGACGATCCCGCCTCGGAGATCTACGTGCGCAACAAGCGGCGGACCACCGAGGAGATGGGGATGCGCTCGATCCACCACGGTCCCGACGCGAGCATCAAGGAAGAGGAGCTGCTCGACCTGGTTCACGAGCTGGGCGAGGACGACGAGGTCGACGGCATCCTCGTGCAGCTGCCGCTGCCGGCTCACATCGACCCGGACGCGATTGTCGCCGCGCTCGACCCGAAGAAGGACGTCGACGGCCTCACCCCCTACAACGCCGGACTGCTCGCCCATGGAGCGCCCGGCTTGGTGCCCTGCACTCCCGCGGGGATCATCGAGCTGCTTCGGCACGAGGGCGTCGAGCTCGAAGGGGCCCAGGCGGTCGTGGTCGGACGCTCGAAGCTGGTCGGAGTGCCGGTGGCGCGACTGCTGCTGGCCGCCAACGCCACCGTGACCATCTGCCACTCGCGCACCCGCGACCTCGACGCGACCTGCCGCCGGGCCGACGTCCTCGTCGCCGCTGTCGGCGTGCCCGAGCTGCTCGGCGCCGACGCGATCAAGCCGGGTGCGGTGGTCATCGACGTGGGGATGAACCGGACCGAGGACGGGCTCAAGGGTGACGTTGACTTCGCAGCCGCGTCTGAGGTCGCCGCGGCGATCACGCCGGTACCCGGCGGCGTCGGTCCGATGACGATCGCGATGTTGCTCTCAAACACCTTGCAGGCGGCGCGTGCGCGTACCGCCACGCCCGCTTAGGACGCCCGGCCAAAACCTCACTTTTCCCGCCCATTGCGGGTGTAGTGTCGAACCACCGCCCAGCTAGGAGGAGGATCGAGATGGAAGTGGACAAGCTGAGTACGGGGGAGAAGATCGCCGGCGTATCGGGCGTCCTGCTCTTCATCTTCATGTTCTTGGACTGGTTCAGCGTCAGCGTCTCCGGCGGTCTCTTCGGCGTTGTTGCGAGCGGCAACGCCTGGGACTGGCTCGACGTGATCCCGATCATTCTGCTGATCGCGATCGTCGCCGCGGTCGGAGTCGCGGTGGTCCGCCTCACCGACGCGATCTTCGAGCCGGCGATCTCGATGAACGCAGTGGTCGCCGTTCTTGGCGCGATCTCCTTCTTGCTGATCCTCTACCGGATCATCTCCCCGCCTGACTCCGGGTTCTCGGAAGTCAGCGTCAGCCCTGCGATCGGGATCTTCCTCGGCCTGATCGCTGCGGCGGGAATCACCTTCGGCGGTTACCGGGCGATGCAGGAAGAAGGCGTCACCTTCGGCGACGTCGCCGACCGCCTCGGCGGCGGTGGCAGTGGCGGCGGACACGGCCCTGGTGGTCACAGCGGCCCCGGTGCCCCCGGCGGCACCCAGCCGCAGCCACCGTCGGCTACGCCTCCTCCGCCGCCACCTCCACCGTCGGCTACGCCACCGCCTCCTCCGCCCCCGCCGACCGGCTGACCTCTCCATCGCCCGCCACCCGGCGGGCGATCTGCTTGGCGAAAGCGATGATCGTCATCATCGGGTTCACTCCCACCGACGTGGGGAAGAGCGAGGCGTCGGCGACGTAGAGGCCGTGGGTTCCGTAGACGGAGCCGTCGGCTGCGCAGACGCCCTCGCGAGGGTCGGCGGCGATCCTCGCCGTGCCCATCGGGTGGAAGGCCTCCAGGCGCAGCTCGGAGGCCTTCAGCCGGGTCGCCTCGAATTGCGGCAGGTCACCCCGCTTCAGCGCCCCGAAGCGGGCGATGTTGGGAAACACTTCGACGGCGCCGGCGGCGAAGTGAACTTCGGCGGCGCGGGCTATCCCGAAGGCGATGCGGTCGGTGTCCTCGCGGGTCAGCTTGTAGGAAGCGCGGATCGCGCCTTCGTTGGCGAGGCCGACCCGGCCCGCCGAGCGGTCGGAGAGGTGGACGCCGATCGAGCCGACGTGGCCGAACCCGAGCAGCGCCCGTTGGTGCTCGCGGCCCGTCCCCAGCAGCCAGGCGCCGCCGAAGGCGAGCGGGGTGAAGGTCGCCTCCAGCAGCACGCCCTGCGGCTCCCACTGATCGACGTAGAAGCTCTGCATCACGCCCTCCCAGCCGCGCACCTCCTCCTCGTAACGGGCGCCGACCCAGCAGGCGGGGTGGATGTGGAGGTTACGGCCGACCTGCGAGCCGCCGAGGTCCGAGCGCAGCAGCAGCTCCGGCGTGCCGAGGGCGCCGGCGGCAGCGATCACCGCCCGCCGCGCCCGCACCGCGTAGGGGCGGCTGTGGCCCTGCGCGTCGCGGGCCGAGCAGGCGACGCCGACCGCGCGCCCGCCCTCGACCAGCACCCGCCGCCCCTCGACCCGCGCCCGCAGCCGCGCCCCGGCGGCGACGGCGCGGGGGAGGTAGCTGACGTGCATGCCGCGCTTGGCGTCGATCGCGCAGCCGAAGGGGCAGGAGCTGCACTGGACGCAGCTGCCGGCGTTGCGGCTGATCGGGCCGGCGCTGGCCCTGAGCGCCGCTGCGCCCTCCATCGCCAGCTGGCCGTTGCGGCCCATCCGCTCCGGATCGAGCCGGGTGACGTGGAGGAACTCCTCTGCCTCGGCGTAGTCGGCGTCGAGCTCGCCGGCCCAGGTGACGCCGTACCGCGTCTGCCAGTCCGCCAGCACCGGCTCGGGGGCGCGGAAGCAGGTGCCCGAGTTGATCACCGTGGTGCCGCCGACGACTTTCGCCACCGGGACCGGGATCGGCGGCTGGCCCGAGGCGATGGTCAGACCGGCCTCGCGGTAGATGCCGGCGATCGCCTCCAGGCGGTCGGCGGGGTAGCTGTCGCGGTCGTAGTGGCTGCCGGCCTCCAGCACCAGCACGTCGAGCCCGGCTTCGGCCAGGGTCGCCGCCGCGACCGCGCCGCCGGCGCCCGAGCCGACGATCGCCACGTCGCATTCCTCACCCTCGCCGCGCGCCTCGGTGTCGCCCAGGGTCCCCGCCGGCTCGGGCAGCGAGCCGTCGGCCAGGGCACAGCCGATCTCGGTCCCCACCCTCGCTTCCACCGCCGGTACGACCGCATAGCCGAGCGTGGAGAGGGCCTTGGCCAGCAGCAGCAGGTCGTGGTGGAGCGGAAAGCGCGACTTCTCCAGCCGGGCGAGGAAGTCTTCCGCGGCCTCGGGGTCGAGGCGGCTGAAGCGCCAGGGGAAGGGCGCCCACTCGAAGGCGCACAGCCCCAGTCGCAGGCCGAGCAGGGTGCGCGGCGCAAGCGAGCCCAGGAACTCCGCCACCGGCCCCGAGACGTCGACGTCGCGCTCCGCCGCCGGCAGCCCGTCGAGGCCCGGCGCCATCGCCGCGCAGATCGCGCTCAGGGTGCGCTGCTCAGCGGCCGAGAGCCCTGGCGGGCGCTTTCAGCCGGGCTCGGCCGGCCGGCCGATGCACCCCGCCAGCGACCAGAGCCAGAGCGCGAGGATCGCGAGGAGGCCGTCGACGAGGAAGTTGAGCAGGTAGACGAAGACCTGTTCGTCGATCAGGAAGAAGGCGAGCGAGCCGAGCGAGGAGGCGGTCTTGCCGGCGGCTAGGACCAGCAGCAGCGGCCGGTAGCGGACCGGGTCGGCCTGGGCGACGAGGCAGATCCCGGCGATCACCACCATGTAGGCGAAGGCGAGCGCCAGCCAGAGGTCCTCCTGCGTGTGCGGGGCGCGGTTGTGGTTGCCGAGCCATTCGCCGACGTCGGAGATGACGTCCAGCACGCCGCTGGGGACGGCGATGAAGAGGATGCCGACGACGGCGAAAGTGACCGCAAGCAGGCGCAGGTTGAAGACGACGAATCTCTCTGCCTGCGGTCCCTGCATCGTGCGCGCACTCTAACTGGCTGAGCAGCCAGTCGCCAGCTTCATAGAATCCGCCGCTGTGATCGATCGCGACCAGGTGCTGCATGTGGCGAGGCTTGCTCGGCTTCGGCTCTCGGATGAGGAAGTGGAGACGATGGTGGGGGAGCTCTCGGGGATTCTCGACCACGTCGACCGGATCGGGAATCTCGATCTGGAGGGGGTAGAGCCGACTTCGCATGTGGTGGCGCTGGAGAACGTCCTGCGGCCGGACGATGCGCCCTGGGAGAGCCTGCCGCGCGACACCGCGCTTGCCTCGGCGCCGGAACCTTACGAGGGCGCGTTTCGCGTGCCGTCGCCGCAGGCGGAATAGATGGCGGACATCCTCGACCTCACGGTCCTCGAGGCCCACAATGCCAAAGTGGCCGGCGAGCTCTCGGCGCAGGAGCACGCTGACGCCTGGTTCGAGGCAGCCGGCGCCGACGAGCTGAACGCTTACCTCTGGCGCAACGACCGCGGCGCCGAAGCCGCTGCGATCGAGGTGGAGCAGGATTGGAACGCCCCGATCGCGGTCAAGGACATCTTCACCACCGAGGGGGTGCCGACCACGGCCGGCTCCCGCATTCTCGAGGGATATCGCCCTCCCTACACCTCGACCGCGGTCCGCAAGCTGATCGAGGCCGGGGTGCCGATCCTCGGCAAGACGAACATGGACGAGTTCGCGATGGGCTCCTCGAACGAGAACTCGGCCTACGGGCCGGTCCTCAACCCGTGGGACCGCGAGCGCGTCCCCGGTGGCTCCTCGGGCGGCTCGGCCGCCGTGGTCGCCGGCGGCCTGGCGCCCTGGGCGATCGGCACCGACACCGGCGGCTCGATCCGCCAGCCGGCCGCCTTCTGCGGCATCGTCGGCCTCAAGCCCACCTACGGCGCCGTCTCCCGCTACGGGATGATCGCCTTCGCCTCCTCGCTCGACCAGTGCGGGCCGCTCACCCGCACCGTCAGCGACGCCGCTCTCCTCCTGGCGATGCTGCAGGGCCGCGACCCGCTCGACTCGACCTCGGTGGGGATCGAGGGCGGCGTCTCGCTGCCCGACCGCGAGGACCTCTCCGGGCTGCGCTTCGGCGTCCCGGCCGAGCTGGCCCGCGATGCCGTCGACAGCGGCGTCCGCGAGGTCTTCGAGCAGGCCTTGAAGAAGATCGAGGAGCTGGGCGGGGAGATCGCCGAGGTCTCGCTGCCGAACGCCGAGCACGGCATCTCCGCCTACTACGTGATCGCCCCGGCCGAGGCCTCCTCCAACCTCGCCCGCTACGACGGCGTCCGCTACGGGATGCGCGCCGGCGGCGACGGCGACCTGATCGAGATGTACGAGGCGACCCGCTCGCAGGGCTTCGGCGCCGAGGTGAAGCGGCGGATCATGCTCGGCACCTACGCGCTCTCCTCGGGCTATTACGAGGCCTATTACGGCCAGGCGCAGAAGGTGCGCACCCGGATCGCCCAGGACTTCAATGGCGCCTTCGACGCGGTCGACTTCGTCGTCACCCCGACTGCGCCCTCGGTCGCCTTCAAGCTGGGGGAGAAGACGGCTGATCCGCTGGCGATGTATTTGAATGACTTTTTCACGGTCCCGATGAGCCTCGCCGGCATCCCGGCGATCTCGATCCCCGCCGGCCTCGCCGCGCCCGAGGGCGGCGGGCCGAAGCTGCCGGTCGGCTTCCAGATCGCCGCTCCCGCCTTCGCCGAGCAGCGCCTGCTCGACGCCGCCTACGCGCTGGAGCAGGGGATCGGCTTCGACGCCCGCCCGGGGGGCGCCGATGGCTGAGCTCGAAGCGGTCATCGGGCTGGAGATCCACGTCCAGCTGGCGACGCGGACGAAGATGTTCTGCGGCTGCGAGCCCTCCTTCGGCGAGGAGCCGAACGTCCACACGTGCCCGATCTGCCTCGCCCACCCGGGCGTGCTGCCGGTGCCGAACGACCAGGCGATCCGCTACGCGCTGCAGATCGGCCTGGCGCTGGAGTGCGAGATCGCGCCGCGGTCGATCTTCCACCGCAAGAACTACTTCTATCCCGACAGCCCGAAGGCCTACCAGATCAGCCAGTACGACATCCCGATCTGCGGCGCCGGCCGGCTCGGCGACGTCCGCATCCACCGCGCCCACCTCGAGGAGGACGCGGCGAAGATGGTCCACGTCGGCGAGTCGGGGCGGATCCACGGCTCCGGCGCCTCGCTGGTCGACTTCAACCGCGGCGGCACGCCGCTGGTCGAGATCGTCACCGAGCCGGACCTGCGCGGCGCCGCCGAAGCGGCCGGGTGGGCACGGCTCCTGCGCGAGACGGTGCGCCAGCTCGGCGTCTCCGACGTGAACATGGAGGAGGGGAGCCTGCGGGTCGACGCCAACGTCTCGGTGCGGCCGGCGGGCAGCGAAGAGCTCGGGACCAAGACCGAGCTTAAGAACATGAACAGCTTCCGTTTCCTGCAGCGGGGGATCGAGGCCGAGCTCGCCCGCCAGCGCGAGCTGGTCGAATCCGGCGGCGAGGTAACCCAGGAGACGCTTCACTTCGACCCGGCCAGCGGCACCCTGACGCCGCTGCGCTCGAAGGAGGAGGCGCACGACTATCGCTACTTCCCCGAGCCCGACCTGGTGCCGCTGGTCCCGACCGAGGAGATGCTGCGCGAGGCGCGCGAAGCGCTGCCCGAGTTGCCCGCGGCGCGGATCGGCCGCTACGAAGGGCTGGGGCTGGCGCACGACGTGGCGCTGACGCTGGCGACCGACCCGGAGACGGCGGCCTACTTCGAGCAGGCTGCGGAGGCGGCCGACGGCATCGAGCCGCGGATCGTCGCCAACTGGGTAACCGGCGAGCTGGCGGCCGTGCTGCGCCAGGCCGACGTTTCGGGCGGCGCCTCCGGCTCCAAGGTCTCGCCGCAGTCCCTCGCCGACCTGGTGCGCCTGGTTCAGGAGAAGGAGATCTCCCACGGCAGCGGCAAGACCGTGCTGGCGGCGCTGGTCGAGGAGGGGGGAGACCCCGAGGCGATCGTCGAGCGCGAGGGCCTCGCCCAGATCTCCGGCGACGACGGCGAGCTGGCGGCGATCGTCGAGCAGGCGATGGCCGACAACGCCGACGCCGTCGAGAAGATCCGCGAGGGCAACGACAAAGCCATCGGCGCCATCGTCGGCGCCGTCATGCGCGAGACCAAAGGCCGCGCCGACGGCGGCGAGGTCAACCGGCTGATCCGCGAGCGGCTTTAGGCGGCCCAATGGGGTACCTCGCGACGGAACGGCGGCTGGACGAGATCACCGGCCAGTACGACCGGGTCGCCCGCTTCTACAAAGTCTTCGAGCCGCTGTACCTGATCTTCCCGATCGCCCGCCGCAAGGCGGTGGCGGCGCTCGGTCTGAGGCCCGGCGACACCGTGCTGGAGGTCGGCGCCGGCACCGGCCGCAACTTCCCGTACCTGGTCGATGCGGTCGGCCCGAGCGGAAGTGTGATCGGGGTCGACGCGTCGGAGGGGATGCTGCGGGAGGCCCGCAAGCTGGTCGAGCGGCGCGGCTGGTCGAACGTGTCGCTGCTGCACCAGGATGCCGCCCAACTCCAGCTCGACCAGGAAGTCGATGCCGTCCTCTTCAGCCTCAGCTACTCAGCGATGCCGGAGCCACAGCGGGCGTTGGCTTCCGCCTGGGAGGGCCTTCGCCCCGGCGCGCGCCTGGCGGTGATGGATGCCGGGCTGACCGAGACGCGGTTCCGACCCCTCATAGATCCGATTGCCCGCCTGCTGATCCGGCTCGGACCGGGCAACCCGTACTCGCGCCCGTGGGAGGACATGGCTCAGTACGGGCGGGTCGTCGTCGAACGGTTCATGTGGATCTACTACGTCTGCACCGTGGTCAAACCCGGGGGAGAGAAAGTGCGAGTCAGCACTTTGTAACAAAGTGTTACAAGGGTGCTAGGTTGGAGTCATGGCCTGGAACGTCGTCATCGCCGGAGGGGGATTCGGGGGTGCGGCTGCCGCTCGGGAGTTGGAGCGGGTGATGCCGAGGCAGTCGGCGCGGTTGGTGCTGGTGAACGAGACCAACTTCGCGCTCTACACGCCGTTCTTGCCGGAGGCGGCGGCCGGGACCTTGGAGCCGCGGCACGTGGTGACGCCGCTGCGGGACATCCTCAAGCGCACTTACCTGCGGCTCGGGGCGATCGTCGGGCACGACCCGGAGCGCAAGACGGTGACGCTGCGGGCCAAGTACGGCGAAACCGAGACGCTGCCCTACGACCAGCTGCTGTTGGCGCTCGGGTCGGTCTCCCGGGTGTTACCTGTGCCAGGACTGGCCGAGCACGCGGTCGGCTTCAAGAGCCTCGCCGACGCGATCTACCTGCGCAACCACGTGGTCGAGACGCTGGAGGAAGCGAACGCGACCGAGGACCCGGCCCGCCGCGAAGCGCTCCTCACCTACGTCTTTGTCGGCGGCGGCTACGCCGGCCTCGAGGCGCTGGCCGAGCTGCAGGATTTCGCCGCGGACGCGATGGAGCGCTACCCGCGCGCCCGTCTGCATGGGATGCGCTGGGTGCTGGTCGAGGCGAGCGACCGGGTGCTGCCGGAGATCGACCGCCAGCTCGCCGACTACGCCCTGCGCGAGCTGCGCGGCCGCGGCATCGACATTCGCCTGGAGACGACCCTAGAGGAGGTCGGTCCCGACAGCGCCCGGCTCTCCAGCGGCGAGCTGCTGCCGACCCGGACCGTGGTCTGGACCGCCGGCGTCAAACCGCAGCCGATCCTCAAGGAGTTGAACCTGCCGCTCGACGAGCGCAGCCGTGTCCCCGTCGACTCCCACCTGCGGGTGGAGGGGATGGATTCGGTCTGGGCGATCGGCGACTGCGCCGCTGCCCCCGACCCCCGTGGCGGCACCTGTCCGCCGACCGCCCAGCACGCGGTGCGGCAAGGGCCGGTCGTCGCTCGCAACATCGCCGCCGAGCTGGGGATCGGCTCGCCGCGCCCGTTCGAATACCGCAGCGAAGCCTCCTTCGTCAACCTCGGCCGCTACAAGGCGGTCGGCCGGATCGGCGAGCGCACCTTTCGCGGCTTCCCCGCCTGGTGGCTGGCGCGGACGTACCACATGAGTCAGATCCCGGGCGCCGCCCGCAAGGTCCACGCTGTCCTCGACTGGACCGCCGGCCTGCCCTTCCGTCGCGACATCGCCGAGGTCGGCTCGATCGGCCGCCCGAAGCCGCTGGTCTGATCGGCGACAATGAGTTCGTGCCCTACCTCATCATCGCCTTCCTCTTCGGTCTTTCGACCGCGATCATCGGCAAGTCGAAGGGAAGCTCTTTCTTCATCTGGTTTCTGATCGGCGCCGTCACGCTCGTCTTCGGCCTCGCCGCGGTGATCCTCTACCGCGTCGACAAGCACGAACCCGAACGCCAGTGCCCGACCTGCCACAAGGCCCTCAAGCTCTACGTCCAGGTCTGCCCCCGCTGCGGCACCGAGCTTTATCTGCCCGACCCCGCGGCCGTGCGACATCCGGGCGTGCGGTAGAGGGTCAGCTCGGCGAAACCGCAACAGAGTCCGCATATCGACCTTTTTTGCGGTTTCGCGGTGGGAGCGTCTGCCAGACCTCTGTCGCTAGGAGGGGGTGGGTATTCCCTGACGACCGGCGTCCCTGATTTTTGCACTGGTTACTTGGCGAGAGACAGAGCACTTAGAGGCAAAAATCCCAGGGAGGAAGGGAACCCACCCCCTCCCTACCGGCAGGCGTTACCGCAGCCAGGTCCTGACGATGGCGTTGGCGAAGCCGACGCCGTAGCGGAGGACGGCGGGCTTCTTCGAGTGGCCGTGGAGGCGCTGTTCGACGGTGATCGGGACCTCTTTGGCGGGGATGTTGCGCTTGATCGCCTCGATCATGAACTCGGAGGTGTGGAACTGCTCCTGGCGGAGGACGAGCTGGGGGAGGACGGTGGTGCGGACGGCGCGGTAGCCGTTGGAGCAGTCGGTGACGTGGGTGCGGGTGATGAAGGAGACGAGGCGGTTGAAGAAGACGATCCCGAGCTCGCGGGCGAAGTGGTTGCGGTCGGCGTGGCCGAGGACGCGGGAGCCGTGGGCGACGTCGACTTCGCCGTCGAGGACCGGTTTGACCAGCCGCTCCATCTCGTCCGGGCGGTGCTGGCCGTCGGCGTCGAGGGTGACGACGATCTTGGCGCCCGATTCGACCATCAGCCGGTAGCCGGTCCGCAGCGCCGCGCCGCCGCCGCGGTTGGTGACGTGCCGCGCCACCAGCGCCCCGTGCTCGGCGGCGACGTCGCCGGTGCCGTCGCGGGAGCCGTCGTCGACCACCAGCACCTCGGTCCGCACGCCGCAGACCTCGGCCGGCATCCGGTCGAGGACGACGCCGATGTTCTCCGCCTCGTTGTAGGCGGGGATCACGATCGCGACCTTGTCGCGGAAGCGCTCGGGCAGGTGCGCCTGGCGGAACTCCTCCCAGGCGAGGCCCTCGAGCGCGGCCGAGAGCTGGCGCTGGTTGCGGGCGGTCTGCGAGAGCGCCCGCAGGATCAGCAGGAAGAGGACGAAGATCGAGAAGACGGCGAGGCCGAGGATGCGGCCGCCGTTGCCTTTTTCGAAGGAGAAGGCGGAGAGCAGGCCGTCGACGATTTCGGTCCCCGTGACCAGCGCCAGGCCGATGCCGGCGATCAACAGGATCAGCACGTCGGCGTTGCGCAGGGAGCGCCGGCGCGCCACGGCGTAGACGATCATCAGCGCCGCGATCAGCAGCCCGGCGCCGCGCAGCGCCGTCAGTTCGGCGGGGAAGATGCCTGCTCTGGGGACCATTCGCGACCGGAGAATATGGCGGCTGCGGCCAATGAGAGGGCGAGGCCGGCCAGCGGAAAGATCAGCGTCATCAGCACCTCGTTACGGCGCGGGGTGGCGAGGGAGATGGCGCCGACGAGGGTGACGAGGACGATCGGCGTCACCATGACGACGAGCTCCCACCAGCGACGCCAGAGCGCCAGCACCGCGAGGCCGGCGATTCCGAGCAGCACGAGGAGGATCTGGACCGCGCGCCCGGCAGTCGTGTCCATCGCTTCGCCGACGCCGCTGCTCCACATCCGCCCGGCCTTGCGCGCGGTCATCGCCAGGTAGCCGAGCGGATCTTCGCCGAAGTACTTGAAGAGGTTTTCCTTGCCGATCTTGCCGAGAGCGGAGTCGCGAGGGAGTTCTGGGTAGTGACGGGCAACTCGATTGAAGAGCGGGACCGGGTTGACTTCGTTCAGCGCCTGCGAGAAGGGGGGCAGGCTGTGGCCGGTCTGGCGTTCGTAGAGGATCGCCTTCACCTTCTGGTATTCGCCGTCGGCGGGGTAGAAGGTGCCGACGTAGAGCGCCTTGCCGCCGCCGGTCGAGATCGGCACCAGGCGGTCGAGGACGACGACATTGCGGATCGTCCAGGGCAAGATCGGCAGCACGATCGCGACCAGCAGCACCGCGGCGCCGGCGAGACCGAGGCGCCATTCGCGCGCTCGCCAGACCCGGATTGCGGCGAGGATGACGAAGGCGGCGCCGACCAGCAGGTACTCGGGGCGGAACATCGCCGTCAGGCCGAAGAGGAAGCCAGGGGCAAGCCATGCCCACGTCGATCTCCGCTCGCTCGCCCAGAGGAAGGCGAGGATCGCTGCCGGCAGCGTCAGCATCGCCGGCGGCTCGCTCATCAGCTCGCCGGTGGTGTGGAGGAAGGGCGGGTAGACGGCAACCGCGAAGGCGGCGAAGAGACCGACGGCGGAGCCCAGCCGCCGCCGCTCGTCCACCAGGTCGCCGAGCTGCTTGCCGAGGGCGAAGACGACGACGATCGTGGCGACGCCGAGCAGCGCCTCGACGATCCGTGCCGTCCCTTCGCGGGCGCCGCCGGTTGCGTAGAAGGCGGCCGCATAGAGGAAGGGTGCGCCCGGCGACCAGTCGCTGGAGTCGGTGAATTCCGGCCCGCCGAAGCTGCCTTCTTCATATAGGGCCTTGGAGAGCGCGTAGTAGGCGTGCGAGTCGTCCGCCGGATTGGTGACCGGGTTGACGACAACGTAGGCGCGGACGAAGAGCCCGAGGGCGGCGATCAGCGCCAGGGCGATCAGCGTGCGCTTTCCGTAGCGCTCGGGGAGGGCGCGAAGGCGCTCGGCGATCGTGGTCACGGCCGCAGGCTATCCCCGCGCAACCTGGAAACCGACCACAACACCCCGAGGCCGGCGAGCGCCCCCAGCTCGGGCACCAGCACGAGGGTCCTCCGCGGCGAGGCGATGAAGGCCATCTGGACGAGGGTGAAGGCGGCGAAGACGGCTGCGAAGAGCACTGCCTCGAAGCTGCGCCGCACCAGCCCGACGACGAGGCCGACCGCGGCCGCGAGCAGGAGCAGGATCTGCAGCCCGCGCCAGAGCGGCAGCCGCATCACGTCGCGGGCCGGAGCGGTCCAGGCCAGCCAGACCTTGCCGGCGAGGAAGCCCGCCAGGCGCAGCGGTTCGCCGATGGCGGCGTCGGCGTAAGCGTCCACCGCCATCCCGCGCAGGGCGCCGTCGGCTTCCACCCCTGGGTGCTCGTGGGCGGCGAGCAGGGCGACCGCCTGGCCGCGGTAGATCGGGCCCGGCCGGGGGCCGAGTCGGCGGCCGATCCAAGGGTCGCGTTCGAGCAGGACCGGGACGATCCGTTCGGGGTCCGGTCCGGCCGGGAGGTAGCTGCCCTCGTAGAGGAGCTGGCCGCCGCCGGTCGAGACCGGCACCAGGCGTTCGAAGACGACGAAGTTGCGGACCGTCCAGGGCAGCACGACGAGGCAGGCGCAGCCGACCGCGATCGCGGGTCCCCAGACGAGGCCGCGGCGCAGCCGCCCCTCGCCGCGGTGGAGACGCAGCAGCGCCAGCGCCGGCAGCAGCGGAATCAGGACCAGGTACTCGGGCCGGAGCATCGCCAGCGCCCCGAGCAGCAGGCCGGCGCCGACCCAGGGCAGCGGGCGCCGCCGCTCGGAAGCGCGCAGCAGGCAGAGCAGCGCCCCGGCGAGGACGGTCGTCGCCAGCGGCTCGGTCATCAGCATTCCGCCGTACTCGAGCAGCGCCGGGTACATCGCCACCGGCACCATCGCGATCAGCCCCGCGCGGGGACCGCCCAGCCGCCTGCCGAGGAAGAAGGCGAGCGGGACCGCCAGCGAGCCGATCAGCGCGTAGACGATCCGGGCGGCCTCTTCGTCGACGCCGCCGCCGACCTCGTAGATCGCCGCGGTCAGCAGCGGCAGCCCGGGCGCGTAGTTGGACGCGGGCTGGAGGTACCGGTACCGGGGCCCCTGCGTGAACCCCTCGCCGCGGTAGAGGGCGCTGGAGATCCGGGCGTAGGCGCGGGCGTCGTCGACCGGGTGGTCGGGGGCGCGGATCGCGTAGTCGAGGCGCAGCCCCAGGGCGAGCGCGCAGACGACGAGGAAGCAGAGCGCCGCGCCGCGCCCGCCAAGGCGCCTCTGGACACGCTCCGTCACGGCGGCAGTGTAAGGCCGTCGCACGGCCGGACTCAGGTACGCTGCCGCGACTCATGCGCGTTCTCATTCTCGGAGGGGACGGCTACCTGGGCTGGCCCACCGCACTCCGGTTCTCGGCCCGCGGCCATGAAGTCTCCGTCGTCGACAACTTCTCCCGCCGCCGCTGGCACACCGAACACGGCACCGCCTCGCTGACCCCGATCGGCGAGCTCGACGAGCGCATCGCCGCCTGGCGCGAGGTCTCCGGCGAGCAGATCCGCAGCTACGTCGGCGCGGTCGAGGACGGCGACTTCCTCGACGAGGTCGTCGCCGAGACCAGGCCCGAGGCGGTCGTCCACTACGGCCAGCAGGCTTCGGCGCCGTTCTCGATGCTCTCGCGCGAGCGCGCGGTCGAAACCCAGCACGCGAACGTGATCGGCAACCTGAACCTGCTCTTCGCGATGCGCGACCACGTCCCCGACGCTCACCTGGTCAAGCTCGGGACGATGGGCGAGTACGGCCAGCCCGAGATCGACATCGAGGAGGGCTACATCACGATCCAGCACAAGGGTCGCGAGGACACGCTGCCCTTCCCGAAGCTGCCGGGCTCGCTCTACCACTGCTCCAAGGTCCACGACTCGACCAACATCCACTTCGCCTGCCGTACCTGGGGACTGCGCGCGACCGACCTCAACCAAGGCGTCGTCTACGGCATCGAGACCGAGGAGACCGCCCAGGACGAGCGTCTGATCACCCGCTTCGACTACGACGAGCTCTTCGGCACCGTCCTCAACCGCTTCTGTGTGCAGGCGGTGATCGGCCACCCGCTGACCGTCTACGGCGCCGGCCGGCAGACGCGCGGCTTCCTCAACATCCGCGACACCCTCGCCTGCGTCGAACTGGCGGCGCTGAACCCCGCCGAGCCCGGCGAGTTCCGCGTCTTCAACCAGTTCACCGAGCAGTTCTCAGTGCTCGAGCTGGCGGAACTCGTCAAGGAGGCGGGCGAGCACCTCGGCTACAGCGTCGAGATCCAGCACTACGACAACCCGCGGGTCGAGAAGGAAGAGCACTATTACAACGCCGTCCACACCAAGCTGCTCGACCTCGGCCTGCAGCCGACGCTGCTGGGCGAGGAGCTGGTCGAGTCGATCATCCACGCGATCGAGCGCCACAAAGGCCGCGTGATCGAGACGGCGATCGACCCCAAGACCCGCTGGAACCCGGCCAAATCCACCGCCGGGCAGGCCTAGCGTCGCTGGTACCATCGCCAGTTCCGATGCGAGCCGCCGACACGCTGATCGAATCCCTCAAGGCCGAGGGCGTCAAGGACGTCTTCGGCATCCCCGGCGGGGCCAACCTGCCGACCTACGACGCCCTGGTCGACGCGGACTTCCGCCACGTCCAGGTGCGCCACGAGCAGGGCGGCGGCCATGCCGCCGAGGGATACGCCCAGGCCTCCGGCCGCGTCGGCGTCGCTTTCGCGACCTCCGGGCCCGGCGCCACCAACCTCGTCACCGCGATCGCCGACGCGATGATGGACTCGGTCCCGACCGTCTTCATCACCGGCCAGGTGCGGACCGAGCTGATCGGCACCGACGGCTTCCAGGAGGCCGACATCCTCGGCGCCACGCTGCCGTTCGTCAAGCACTCCTTCGCAGTCACCGACGCGCGGCAGATCCCCGAGTACGTCCACGACGCCTTCCACATCGCCTCCACCGGGCGCCCCGGGCCGGTCCTGCTCGACGTCCCGCAGGATCTCTCGCGCGCCGACATCGATTACGAAGCGCGCACCGAGCCGGTCGAGCTGCCCGGCTACAAGCCCTCGACCGAGGGCAACATCAAGCAGATCCGGATCGCCGCCAAAGCGCTGGCGAACGCGCGCCGGCCGATCTTCTACACCGGCGGCGGCGTCATCAACGGCAACGCCTCCGAGGAGCTGCGCGAGCTCGCCGCCTCCGACCGCTTCCCGGTCACCTCGACCCTGATGGGCCTCGGCGCCTTCCCGGCCTCGCACGAGAACTGGCTGGGGATGCTCGGCATGCACGGCACCTGGGCCGCCAACCACGCGATGGACAAAGCCGACCTGATCGTCGCCATCGGCGCTCGCTTCGACGACCGCATCACCGGCAAACTGAGCGAGTTCGCGCCGCACGCCAAGGTCATCCACATCGACATCGACCCGGCGGAGATCTCGAAGAACGTCGGCGCGCACATCCCGATCGTCGGCGACGTCAAGCAGGTGCTGCCGAAGCTGACCCGCGAGTACCGGGCACTGCAGACCGACTCCTCCCGGCTCGACGACTGGTGGACGACGCTGCGCGGCTGGCAGGAGGCGCACCCGCTCTACTACGACGAATCGACCAACCAGGGTGGGGAGATCAAACCCCAGTTCATGATCGAGGCGATGCACCGCGCCACCCGGGGCGACGCGATCATCACCTCCGACGTCGGCCAGCACCAGATGTGGACGGCGCAGTACTACGGCTTCGACAAGCCGCGGCGCTGGATCAACTCCGGCGGCCTCGGGACGATGGGCTTCGGGCTGCCGAGCGCGATCGGCGCCAAGGTCGCCTGCCCGGACGAGCAGGTCGTCTGCGTCGGCGGCGACGGCAGCCTGATCATGAACGTCCAGGAGCTGGCGACCTGCGTGACCGAGAACGTGCCGGTGAAGATCTTCCTGATGAACAACGGCTACATGGGCATGGTCCGCCAGTGGCAGGAGCTGTTCTGGGACCGCCGCTACAGCTCGGTCGAGATGGGCGCCAGCCCCGACTGGGTGAAGCTGGCCGAGGCGTTCGGCGCCAAGGGCATGCGCTGCGAAGACTCGGCCGACCTCGAGGAGCAGATGGTGGCGGCGCTGGAGGCCGACGGCCCGGTCCTGCTCGACGTCCGCGTCGCCCAGGAAGAGAACTGCTACCCGATGATCCCGCCGGGCAACGCCTCCCGCGACATGGTCGAGGCGCCGCGGAAGGCGGTGAGCTGATGGAGGCCGGCACCCCACAGGTCGTCAAACTCGAGGACCTGCACGTCCCCGGCCAGCTCAGCGGCCGCAAGCACATCCTCTCGATCCTGGTCGAGAACAAGCCGGGCGTGCTGGCGCGCGTCGCCGGGCTCTTCTCCCGCCGCGGCTTCAACATCGACACCCTGGCGGTGGGGCCGACCGACGACCCCAGCGTCTCGCGCATCACCCTGACCCTGGACGGCGCGGTCCACCCGATCGACCAGGTGACCAAGCAGCTGCACAAGCTGGTCAACGTGCTGAAGATCCGCGACATGGAGCCGGAGGAGACGGTGGCCCGGGAGATGGCGCTGTTCAAGGTCTCCTCGGCGGTCGAGAACCGGGCCGAGATCATCCAGTTCGCCGAGATCTTCCGGGCGAAAATCGTCGACGTGGCGCGGCGGACGATGACGATCGAGGTGACCGGCTCCGCCGACAAGATCGAGGCCTTCGAGCGGATGGTCCGCCCGCACGGCCTCGTCGAAATGGTCAGGACCGGCGAGATTGCCATTGGACGCGGTCACGACTAGTGACCTGCTCGGCGCGCTGGGCAAGGCCGCCGCAAGGGGACGACGCACCCTCGTAAGCGTCACCAGGGAGGTCGAGGTCGCCGACCCCGGCGCGACCGTGTTCGCCTCGCGGCTGGCCTCGGACCGCTGGTTCTGCTGGGAGCAGCCCGATCGGGGCTTTGCCCTGGCGGGGCTAGGGGTGGCGCACGAGGCGGCCTCGCGCGGCGAGGGGCGGTTCGCCGAGGTGGCCGAGGAATGCCAGCGGGTCGGCCGCGGCGCCGTACTGGAGGAGCCGCGCGGATTGCCGGCGGGCGCCGGCCCGGTCTGGCTCGGCGGCTTCGCCTTCGCCCCCGACGGTGGGAACACGGCGACCTGGTCCTCGCTTGCGCCCGCCTCGCTGGTGCTGCCGGAGGTCTCGATCTGCCGCAGCGGCGAGCGCTCGTTCCTCACCGTCAACGCGATCGTCGGGCCGGGGGAGGATGCCGAGCAGGTGGGGGAGAGGCTCGGCGCGCGCCTCGCCGGTCTCCGCCTCGGCGCCCCGCTGCCGCTCCTCGACCCGCACCCGACCGCCCACGCCGAGATCCGCAGCGCCCGCCCGCCGCGCGAGTTCGAGGCCGCCGTTTTGGGAGCGACAGCCCGGATCGAAGACGGCGAGCTCAGCAAGGTCGTGCTGGCGCGAGAGGTGATCGTCAGCGCCGCCGCCGCCCACGACCCCGCCGCCCTCTTCGGCGCCATGCGCGAGCAGTTCCCGGCCTGCTTCTGTTTCTGCTGCGGCACGCCGGAGGCGGCCTTCATCGGTGCCAGCCCCGAGCTGCTGGTCCGCCGCGCCGGAGCGAGCGTCTCGACCGTCGCCCTCGCCGGCTCGACCCGCCGCAGCTCCGACCCCGCCGTCGACGACCACCTCGGCGAGCAGTTGCTTCGCAGCGACAAGAACCGCCGTGAGCAGCGGATCGTCGCCGAGCGGATCGTCCGCGCCCTGCGCCCCCACGCGGTCTGGGTCGAGGCCGCGGCCGAGCCGGAGATCGTCAAGGTGGCGAACATCCAGCACCTGGAGACGCCGGTGATCGCCCATCTCGCCGAACCCCGCTCGGCGATCGAGATGGCCGGCCTCCTGCACCCGACCCCGGCGGTCGGCGGCGAGCCCTGGCCCGCCGCCGCCGCCGCGATCGCCGACCTCGAGGGCATGGACCGCGGCTGGTACGCCGCCCCCGTCGGCTGGATGGACGCGACCGAGGACGGCGAATTCTGCGTCGCCCTCCGCAGCGCCCTCCTCCGCGACCGCGACGCCCACCTCTTTGCCGGCGTCGGCGTAGTCGCCGGTTCCGACCCCGCCGCCGAGCTGGAGGAGACGGAGGTGAAGCTCGGCGCTCTGCTGCCACTGATCGCCGAGTAGGGCAGAATCCGCCGCATGATCCGTCGCCTGGCAGGGGTGCTGTTCGTCGCGTGCGCGTCAGTGGCGCTGCTCGTCGCCGATGCAGCGGCCGAAGTCCCTCCGGGGCCGCGGCTGGCGTTGCTGCCTACGTCAGCGAAAGAACCGCACTATTGACGGTCAATGCGAACGGCGGGCAGGTACGGCTGGTCCCTGGCGTGCGGGAAAAGCCGAGCTGGTCCGCGGACGGCAGCAAGATGGCCTTCGCCCGCTTCTCGGGTGGGAAGCGACATCACCGCACGGACATCTACCTCGCCAATGCCGATGGGTCAGACCCTCGCCGCATCCCCGGCACGCGCGGAGGCTTCGATCCCGTCCTTTCTCCGGACGGCCGGACTCTCGCCTTCGCCCGGGAGCGAACGCAAAGACTCAGGAACGGATTCACGTGCTGCTCTCGCGCCACGGTGTGGTTGCTCGATCTGCGCACCGGTTCGCAGCGGCGGATCACCCCATGGCAGAGCGAAATCTTCGAGACCCCAGCCTCGTTCACGCCGGACGGATCGACTCTGGCCGTGGAACGGGAAGAGCCGATGGGAGCCGAAACCCGGCACACGGTTCTCGCGCTGCACCTTGGCGGGGGCAGGCCGATGGTGCTTGCCGAAAACGCGTTCGAACCCGCGTACTCACCTGACGGGACGCGGCTGGCTCTGATCATCACCGGCAAGGAGGAAGAAGTGGACGGGGGGCTGGAAGTGCTGCCGACTCACCTCGCGGTCGCCAACGCCGACGGCTCCGGCCTGACGAAGCTGACCGACACCGAAGCCGAGGAGTGGGGGCCGAGCTGGGACCCATCGGGTCAACGCCTGGCCTACACGCAGTACGCAGCCAGCGGTTCGCGTGACTCGTTTTTCGGCGACGGCGACTCGCTCATGGAGATCAATCCCGACGGGACCTGCCGGACCCGAGTTCTCAGTTACCCGAATGCCATCCTCTACGGCGCCAGCTGGCAGCCCGGACCCGGCCGCGAAGCGGGACCGATCGCCTGCTAACCGAGCGCCGCGTGCACGCGGGCGGTCAGCTCTCGGTGGGCTTCGACATTGGTCTTGCGGTCGGTCTTGACCTCGGTCAGGCCGGTGCCTGCGGCGAGGGCGTCGGGCAGGTCGGCGAGAGACTCGACGCGCCGGTGGGGAAGGTCGAAGAGCGCCGCGGCCTTGGCGGTGTCGACCCCGCGAGGGGTGCCGAGGAGGGCCTCGAATTCGTCGCTGGGCATCGCTGCCTCCTGGGGGAGGAAGTGGAAGATGCCGCCGCCGTCATTGTCGATGACGACGATGCGGACGGGGATCTCGACGTCGCGGAGGGCGGCGAGGCCGCCGAGGTCGTGGAGGAGGCTGAGGTCGCCGGTGACGATCGTGGTCGGGCGGCCGCTGGCGTGGGCGGAGCCGATTCCGGAGGAGACGAGGCCGTCGATCCCGTTGGCGGCGCGGTTGGAGAGGAAAAGGGCGTCGGTCTCGGCGGGGGAGAGGAAGGTCTCCTGGTCGCGGATCGGCATGCTGGAAGCGGTGTAGACGAGATCGCCGTCGTGGTGGGCGGCGCCGAGGGCGCGATGGAGGGCCGGCTCGCTGATCTCGCTGCCCGGCTGCAGCGCCTCCGCGAGCGCGGTCTGCGCTGCGGTCTCCGCCTCAAGCCAGCGGTTCGGCACCGGCCGCTCGCGTCCCCCCAGCCCTTCCAGGCGCGTCGCCCAGCCCGAGGCCAGCTCGGTCGGGTCGGCGCGGAGGATCGCCGCCGCCCGGTTCGTCGGCTCGTTCCAGCCGCCATAAGGGTCGACGACGATTTCGTCGGCGCCGCTCGCCGCCAGCCAGGTCCGCAGCGGCTTGCTGGTCGGCATCTCACCGAATCTCAGCACAAGGTCGGGGACGACCGAGCGGGCGAAGTGCTCATCGCGCAGGAGCAGGTCATAGGCGGCGACGAGGTGGGAGCGGTCGTGGGGACCGCAGCGCAGCTGCGAGGTCGGGTCGGCGAGGATCGGGAAGCCCGAGACGCGGGCCAGGTGGGTGAGCGGCTCGCGCAGTTCGAGGTCCCGCTGACGGCCGGCGACGATCACGCCGGAGATCGCGTCGCCGATGTGGGCGGCCATCTCGCTGAGGAGGAAGACCGAGGGCTCGAGGTCGATCCGCGTCACCGCCGTCAGCGGCCGCGCATCGCGCCCCTCCAGCGCAAGCTCGTCGGTCGCGGTCACCGCCCCCTCCACTGGTACCGGCGCCAGGGGCTCGCGCCAGGGCAGGTTGAGGTGGACGGGGCCGGGGCGGACCTCGCCGCGCGCCGCGGCCAGGGCGCGGCAGGCAACCGAGCGGTAGTGGAGGAGCCCGTCGTCGTCGGCGACGTGCGTCCCGACTTCGCAGAACCAGCGCACCGAGCTGCCGAAAGCCTTGATCTGGTCGATCGTCTGCCCGGCGCCGATCCCGCGCAGCTCCGGCGGCCGGTCGGCGCTCAGCACCAGCAGCGGCACCCCCGATTCGTCGGCCTCGACGACGGCAGGGTGGTAGTTGACCAGCGCCGTCCCCGAGGTGCAGAGCAGCGCCACCGGCTCGCCGCTCGCCTGCGCCGCCCCCAGCGCGAAGAACCCGGCCGAGCGCTCGTCGACGATCACCGATACCTCGATCTCCGGCTGACGCCACAACGCCACCGCCAACGGCGTCGAGCGCGACCCCGGCGAGATCACCGCCAGCCGCAGCCCCCCGCGCGCAAGCTCCTCGGCGAAGGCGGAAGCGAGGGCGGTGTTGACGTTGGTGGGGTCCATCGGGTGGCGTGTCGAGTTTGTTCGGCAGTCCCGAACAAACTCGACACGTGCAGGCTAAATGCGATGCGCCTGCAGTGCCTCCTCGTCGATCCCGACTCCCAGGCCGGGGCCGGGAGGGAGGTGCAGCATCCCGTTCCGCAGCTCGCACTCGACCGCGGCGATCGTCTCGGCGAAGAGCCGCTGCGTGGCGAGTCCGTGCGCCAGCTCCAGCCGTTCGGGATGCTCGGCGAGGCTGAGGGCGACCTGCGCCCCCGCCGCGATCCCCACCGGCCCGTCGAGGGCGCTGGTGACGAAGGCGGGGAGGACGTCGGCGATCGCCAGGGCTTCGTCGGGCCCGCCGACCTTCGAGAGCTTGATGCCCGTGAACTCGCAGGCGCCGAGCGCCGCAGCTCGCTCGGCCTCTTCAAGCGACGCGACGCTCTCGTCGGCGGCAAGCGGAATCGAAGTGCTTGCCGCGAGCTCCGCCATCTGCGCCAGCGTCGCCACCGGCTGCTCCGCCAGCTCGATCCCAAACGGCTCGAGCTCGGACAGCCGCTCCTTGGCCGTCTCCACATCCCAAGCCGCATTCACATCCACCCGAATCCGCGCCACGTCCCCAACCGCCTCCCGCACCGCCCGCACCTGTTCCACGTCTGCATCTCGAGTCCGCGAAAACCCTCCTTGAGGGATGGTTTTTGCGGACTCGGCACCGAGCTTGAGCTTGAAGGTGGTGAACCCGTCCCGAGCCCAGCGCTCCGCCTCGGCCGCCACCGCCTCCGGCGGTCCCGCGACAAGCGTCGCGTTGCACTGAACCGCTTCGTCCCGCTCCCCCTCACCTGCTTCTTTTCCGATTCGCCGACCCCGCAAGTCCATCAGCGCGGTCTCCACTGCGCACCGCGCCGGCGCGGAGAGCCCATCAACCTCCCGACTCTCCGACCACCCCTCCAGCTCCCGCACCACCTGGGTCAACCCAGCCCCACCACGCAGCGACAGCGGCACCGCTTCCCCAAGCCCGATCACCCCGTCCTCGTCCCGCACCCGCAACAGCACCATCTCGCGCCGCTCCAGAACCCCGCGCGCGGTCACGTAGGGCCGCTTGAACGGCAGCGCGTAGGGGATGACCTCAACGGAGCTGAGGCGCATGCCTCACCTTCTCACTTATCTAGTGCCGTGTCCGGCACTAGGCCGAGATCAGCAGCCCGACGGTGACGAGCAGGCTGTAGACGCCGAGCAGCGCTCCGGTGGCCGCCAGCACGCCGTTCAGCGCCGGGCCGTCGCGCCGTTCCTGCAGGGTGCGCGTGGGACGGATCGCCATCGGCGCCGCCAGCAGCCCGATCAGCGGCAGCGCGCTCGCTTCCCCCGCCGCCAGCGCGATCGGCAGGACAGCGAACCCCCCGACGATCAGTAGGCGATAGAGATTCACCGCCGCGTCCCGCCCGATCCGCACCGCCAGCGTGTTCTTGCCCGCCCGCCGGTCGGTCTCGATGTCGCGCACGTTGTTGACAACGATGATCGCGGTGGCGAGGAAGCCGATCGAGATCGAGAGCCCCAGCGGCAGCGCGTCGAGGTGCTCCAGCTGCACGAAGTAGGAGCCGTTGACGGCGACCAGCCCGAAGAAGATGAAGACGAAGACCTCGCCGAAGCCCTCGTAGCCGTAGGGGCGGGGCCCGCCGGTGTAGAGGATGCCGGCGGCGATCGAGAAGGCGCCGATCACGAGGATCACCCAGCCCGCCACCGTCGCCAGGTAGATGCCGCAGGCGACCGCCACCGCGAAGGCGACCCAGGTCGCCCGCAGCACCCGCTGCGGCGTGATCAGCCCGCTCGCCGTCACCCGCACCGGCCCGAGCCGGTCGGCGGTGTCGGCGCCGCGCTTGGCGTCGGAGTAGTCGTTGGCGAGGTTGGTGCCGATCTGGATGAAGATCGAGCCGACCAGGGCGGCAATGAACGCCCCCCAGCGTGGCAGGTGCCCGAGCCACTGCACCGCCGCCGCCGTCCCGACCAGGACCGGCGCGATCGCCGCCGGCAGCGTCCGCGGCCGCGCTGCCATCAGCCAAATTCTCATCGAGAATCTCCCGCGCGCCGGGCGCTCATGCCCGCCTCGGGAATTTGTCGAACTCCGGCGTCCGTCGTTCCTTGAACGCCTCGCGCCCCTCGGCTGCCTCTTCGCTGCCGTAGAAGAGCAGGTTGGCGTCGTGCGCCAGCTGCTGGATTCCCGCGTAGCCGTCCTCGTGGGCGTTGAAGCTGGCCTTGACCAGGCGCAGCGCGAAGGGGGAGAGGGCGAGCATCTCGCGGCACCAGGCCACCGTCTCGCGCTCCAGGTCGGCGAGCGGCACGACCGTGTTCACCAGCCCCATCTCCAGCGCCTCCTCGGCGCTGTACTGGCGAACGAGCATCCAGATCTCCTTCGCCTTCTTGGTCCCGACCAGGTCGCGCAGCAGCGAGGCGCCGTAGCCGCCGTCCCAGGATCCGACCCTGGGCCCCACCTGCCCGAAGACGCCGTTGTCGGCGGCGATCGTAAGGTCGCAGCAGAGGTGGAGGATGTGGCCGCCGCCGACCGCGTAGCCGGCGACCATCGCCACGATCGGCTTCGGCAGTCGCCGCATCTGCACCTGCAGGTCGGTGACGTGGAAGCGGCCGACCGAGGCCCCCTCCTCCAGGTAGCCGGTGTCGCCGCGCACGGTCTGGTCGCCGCCCGAGCAGAAGGCCCGCTCACCGGCGCCGGTGAGGACGATCACGCCGACCCCGGGGTCCTCACGCGCCAGCTCCAGCGCCGCGGAGACCTCGATCAGCGTCTGCGGGCGGAAGGCGTTGAGGACGTCGGGCCGATCGATCGTCACCTTGGCGATCCCGTCGCCGGTCTCGTAGCGGATGTCTTCGTAGTCGCCGGGACCGGCGGTCCACTCGATCGGCGCGTACAGGGTCTCTTCAGGCGGAGCCTGTTTGTGGCGTTTGGGCATGATGGGGACGATATCCCGCCGATGAAGCTCGACGACTGGCTAGCGCAGAGGTCCCTTAGCTGTCCCGACCGGACGGCGCTGGTCGCCGACGGCGCCGAGATGACCTACGCCGAGCTGGAGGCCGAGGCGACCTGGGTCGCGCGCCGGCTCGCGGCGATGGGGGTGCGGCGCGGCTCGACCGCGGCGCTGACGATGCACCCACGGCGCGAGCAGGTGGTCCTGCTGCACGCGCTGCTCAAGGTCGGCGCGGCGCTGCTGCCGCTGGGCCCGCGGCTGACCGCGGCCGAGCGGGCGGCGGTGGTCGAGACCGTCGAGCCGATCATCGACCTCGACGACCCCGGCCAGCTGACCCAGACCGAGGCCGACATGCCGCTCTTGGGCGAGCACGACATGGACGACATCTGCTGCCGGGTCCTGACCAGCGGCAGCACCGGCGCCCCGCGGCCGGTCGCCCTCAGCTACGGCAACTTCCTCTGGAACGCGGTCGCCTCCGGCTTCAACATCGGCGTCTCGCCGGAGGACCGCTGGCTCTGCTGCGTGCCGCTCAGCCACATCGCCGGGCTCGGGATCGTCATGCGCAGCGTCATCTACGGGACCACCGCGGTCGTCCACGACGGCTTCGACGTCGACCGGGTGGCGGCGGCGCTGGAGGACGACCGCATCACCGTCGTCTCGCTGGTGACGACGATGCTGACCCGGCTGCTCGAAGTCGGCGCCGACCTCTCCGGCCCGCGGGCGATCCTCGTCGGCGGCGGGCCGGTGCCGGAGGAGCCGCTGGCAGAGGCGATCGCCAAGGGAGCCACCGTCGTCCAGACCTACGGCCTGACCGAGACCTGCTCGCAGGTGACGACCCTGGCCCCGGCCGACGCCAAGCGCAAGCTCGGCTCGGCGGGGCGGCCTCTCTTGACCACGCACCTGCGCATCCAGGACGGCGAGATCCTGATCCAGGGCCCGACCGTCGCCCCCGGTCGCGCCGACGCCGATGGCTGGCTCCACACCGGCGACCTCGGCCACATCGACGAGGAAGGCTTCCTCTACGTCCAGGACCGGATCGACGACATGATCGTCAGCGGCGGCGAGAACGTGGTCCCGGCCGAGGTCGAGGAGGTGCTGCTGCGCCACCCGGAGGTGGCCGACGTGGCGGTGATCGGCCGCGAGGACCCGGAGTGGCAGCAGGCGGTGACCGCGGTGGTGGTCCTGGAGAGCGGCTCCGAGGCGACCCCGGACGAGCTGCGCCGCCACTGCGCCGAGTCGCTGGCCGCCTTCAAAGTGCCGAAGCGGGTGGAGCTGGCCTCGGCGCTGCCGCGCACGCCCTCGGGCAAGCTGATGAGGCGCGCGCTTAGATGAGTACCTCGGCGGCGAGGCACTCATCTCAGGTAGCCTGCCTCGCCATGCGAACCGACGACATCTTCTCCGACAAAGACGCTGACCTGAGCAAGCTCGACGGCAAGACCGTCGCCATCCTCGGCTACGGCTCGCAGGGTCACGCCCACGCCCTCAACCTCAAGGACTCCGGCGTCGAGGTGGTCGTCGGTCTCCGCCCCGACTCCTCCAGCCGCGCCAAGGCCGAAGGGGCCGGGCTCGAGGTGCTCGACATCGCCGAAGCCGCCAGCCGCGGCGAGGTGGTGATGATCCTGCTGCCGGACGAGAAACAGGCCGAGGTCTGGCGCGAGGAGATCGCCGACGGGATCGCCCCCGGCAACCTGCTGCTCTTCGCCCACGGCTTCGCGATCCACTTCGGCGAGATCGAGCCGCCCCCGGGTGTCGACGTCGGCATGGTCGCGCCGAAGGGGCCGGGCCACCTGGTCCGCCGCCAGTACGAGGAAGGCAGCGGCGTGCCCTGCCTGATGGCCGTCCACCAGGACGCCACCGGCAACGCTCACGGCCTCGTTCTCGCCTACGCCTCCGGGATCGGCGGCGGCCGCGCGGCGGTCATCGAGACGACCTTCAAGGACGAGTGCGAGACCGACCTCTTCGGCGAGCAGGCGGTCCTCTGCGGCGGCGCCTCGGAGCTGGTCCGCGCCGGCTACGAGACCCTGGTCGAGGCCGGCTACGACCCGCGCCTCGCCTACTTCGAGTGCCTGCACGAGCTGAAGCTGATCGCCGACCTGATGTACGAAAAGGGAATCCAGGGCATGCGCTACTCGATCTCCAACACCGCCGAGTACGGCGACATGACCCGCGGCAAACGCGTGATCGGCGAGGAGTCCCGGGCGGCGATGAAGCAGATCCTCTCCGAGATCCAGTCGGGCGAGTTCGCCCGCGAGTGGATCGCCGAGAACCGCGCCGGCGGCGAGTCCTTCGACCGCATGCGCAGCGAGGCGGCGGGGCACGAAATCGAGAACGTCGGCCACGACCTCCGCGACCTCATGCCCTGGATCGACCAGGGGTTTAAAGACACCAAGTAGAGCTCACTCGGTAGGGAGGGGTGGTGTCCCTCTCGCTCCCTGGGTTGCTCGCCTGAAGCGAAGTCAGCTGACCGCAAACGCTTCTGGTGCGAGCAACG
>JBQCHH010000058.1:0-75868 GCA_051954855.1 Solirubrobacterales bacterium
CTTGCCGCCTGCAGCCCCGCCGAAGTGGGCTTCGAGACCACCCAGCCCTCCCACTGCCCCGACGCCGCCAAGATCGGCACCGTGGAGCTCGACGTCCCCGCCCTCGAACACCCCCTCAAGGGCTCGGTCTACCAGCGCACCCCCGAAGAAGGAAAGCTCTTCCGCTTCTGGGTCGTGACCGACGAACAGGGCGTGCACCTGAAGCTGCCGGCCGAAATCCAGGCCAACCCCCTGACCGGGCAGCTGACCACGCTCTTCAGCGGCATCTCCTCGCTGGGCGGCAACCCGCAGGTGCCCTTCAGCGCCTTCAAGGTCCACATCTTCGGCGGGCCGCGGGCGCCCCTGTCGACCCCCGCCTCCTGCGGGACCTACCAGACCTCCTTCCGCTTCAGCCCCTGGTCTGGCAAGGAGGCAAGCGAAGGCGAGACCGCGATGCAGATCACCTCGGGCTGCGGCAAGGAGGGCTTCTCCCCCGCGCTTGCGGGAGGGAGCCTTGTCCCGCTCGGCGGAGCCTTCACCCCCTTCACCTTCACCCTCACCCGCCAAGACGGCGAAGCCAACCCCAAGACCCTGGCCGTGCACCTGCCCCCGGGCCTCTTGGCAAAGCTCGGCGGCGTCCCCCTCTGCCCCGAGGCAGCGGCCGCCACCGGCGCCTGCCCGGCCGCCAGCCGGATCGGGACCGTGACCGCCGCCACCGGCGTCGGCACCTCGCCCCTCTGGATCCCCCAGCCGGGCAAGGCACCGACCGCCGTCTACCTGGCCGGCCCCTACAAAGGCGCCCCCTACTCGGTCGTCTCGGTCGTCCCCGCCCAGGCAGGGCCCTTCGACCTCGGCACCGTCGTCAACCGGGCGGCGATCGAAGTCGACCCCACCACCGCTCTGGCGACGATCACCACCGACCCCCTGCCCCAGATCCTCGAAGGGGTGCCGGTCACCTACCGGGTGATCCACGTCGACGTCAATCGCGAAGGCTTCACCCTCAACCCGACCAGCTGCAAGCCCGAGCAGCTCAGGGCCACGGTCACCGCCGAGGGCGGCGCGGTATCTGAACCCTCCACCGGCTTCCAGGCCACCGACTGCACCAGGCTCCCCTACTCCCCGAAGCTGAAGCTCACCTTCAAGGGCCCGACCCATCGCTCCGGCGTCCCCGCGGTCACGGCGGTCTTGACCCAGCCGGCAGGCCAGGCCGACACCGCCTCGGCCAGCGTGGTCCTCCCCGTCAGCGAGTTCATCGACCAGGCCCACGTCAACAACCCCTGCACCAGGGTCCAGTTCAACGCAGGCGCCTGTCCTGCGACCTCGATCCTGGGGACGGCGAGGGCGATAACGCCGCTCCTCGACCAGCCGCTGGAAGGCCCGATCTACTTCCGAAGCAACGGCGGCGAAGGCGGGCGAAAGCTCCCCGACATAGTCGCGGACCTCCACGGCCCGATCCACATCATCCTCGTCGGCTACATCGACTCGGTGGTCAAACCCGGCACCGAAATCTCCCGCGTGCGGGTGCGCTTCCAGACCGTCCCCGACGCCCCGGTGACCAGGTTCACCACCAGCTTCTACGGCGGCAAGCGCGGCCTGATCGAAAACCACCTGCCGCTCTGCGCCCGCCCCTACCGCGCCCAGCTCGAATTCAAGGCGCAGAACGGCAAGACGAGGCGCTCGCGGCCGGTGGTGCGGATGGCCGGCTGCCACAAGTAGGGCAGGCCTGATCCCTCAACCTCCGGGTGACTGATGCCGCCACCCCCCGCAGTCACAGGCGCAGGCGTTGACGGACTCGCCCGGTACCGATAGAAGCCCTCCCGAACACTTCACTCTTCCTGAGTGAGCTTAGCTCCGGCCATCAGACGCCGGAGAAGGGAGGCACCATGAAGCACCTGAAGACCCTCGCCCTCGCGGCCCTCGCCGCGGCGGCCGTGATGGCGCTCGTCGGCGCGGGCTCTGCCTCGGCGACGGTGTTGTGTAAGACCACAACCACACCCTGTGGCAGCATTGCGATTTCGCTCGAATCGAGCCTCACTGGCACCGCGAAGCTTGAAGCCGGGGGAATCACCCTGGATACATGCATCGGCGGCGCTGTCAGCGGGACTATCGAAGAAGCGGGCGCCACGGTTACAGCGAAAGGCAAAGTCGCGAAGGAACACCTCAACTGGGCCGGCTGCACCAGGACGACGACCACCCTAAGGGGTGGCGAACTGGAAATCCATGCGTTCACTAGCACCGATAACGGAACAGTTACAGCAACCGGTTTTGAAGTGACAGTCGCCACTATTTTCGGTCCGTGCATATACGGGTTCGGCACGGAACACCATGATCTAGGCACGCTGGAAGGCGGTGCGGAACCGAGGCTGGTGATCAAAACCAACGTTCCGCTCCTAAGTGGACCCTGCCCCAGCGAATCCGCACCCACCACCTGGACCGCGACGTACCTGATGACAAACCCGAAGCCGCTCTATGTCGAGCCCAGCTAAGCAAGTTCGGACGAATTCCGGAAACAGGAGGAACAAGAATGAAGTACCTCAGACTCATGAGCTTCGCAGCCGTCGCTGCCGCAGCCCTCATGGCAGTCGGCGGAGCGAGCTCGGCCTCGGCGACCGTCCTCTGCAAGACCACATCCTGTGGCAGCCTTGCGACCTCGTTGGAATGGAGCCTCACCGGTACCGCAAAGCTCGAATCCGGCGGGATCACCCTGGATACATGCACCGGCGGCACCATGAGCGGGAGCATCGAAGAACAGGGCGCCACGGTTACAGCGAGGGGCAAAGTCGCGAGGGAACACCTCACCTGGACCGGCTGCACCAACACAACGGACACCCTCAAGGGTGGCGAACTGGAAGTTCACGCGATCTCGAATACCGATAACGGGACAGTTACAGCAACCGGATTCGAAGTGACAATCGCCACCGGTATCGGCTCGTGCGTCTACGGGTTCGGCACGGAACACAAGGATCTCGGCACGCTGGAAGGGGGTACGGAACCAAAGCTGGTGATCGACAAGGAAATTCCGCTCATCAGCGGCCCCTGCTCATCTACCGCTGTCTGGAACGCGACGTATCTGGTGACAAACCCGAAGCCGCTGTTCGTGACATCGGCGCCTCCGACGGCCGTCCTGTGCTCGGAAGGAATTACAGAAGGCTGTGGGGCCGCTGGCAAGGACTACGCGGCGGGGACGCCGATCGAACTGTCCTCGACCAGCTCGGGCAAACTCGTGGCCGGGGGCATCACCCTCGATGAATGCACTGGTTCGACGATCAAGGGCAAGACGGCGAACACAGGAGGGACCGAACCAGTCAGGATCACCAACGAAGAAATCAGCTGGGGCACCTGCACCCACAAAACGACGACGACCGCACTTGGCGAACTGGAACTCCAGTGGATCGCCGGGACCGACAACGGGACATCGAAAAGCAATGGCACCCAGGTCACAGTCGCCACCATCTTCGGCAGCTGCACCTACAGCGCGCCAGATCTCGGCACCCTGGTCGGTGGCGCCGAACCGACGATCGAAGTCAAAGAACTGAGCGTCAAACTGGTCAGCGGGCCCTGCCCGACCGAAACCAAGTGGACGCAGAGCTTTGCGGTGACAAGCCCGAAACCGCTGTTCGTCTCTAAGTCCTGATCAGCTCTAGATCAGCTCGACGCTTCGGCGTTACCGGCGGCCGTCCCCACGGGGGAGGGCCGCCGGTCTATCGATCCCACCGAGACCGCCGGGGGCCACGGTGCGCGTGGCAGATGGCCGAGTAGCGCTGCCCCTGCCAACGCCCCGGCCGTGTGCGTAGGGCAGCCCTGACATCTCCCCCCAACTTTTTCGGGTCTCGGGTGACTCTCGGTGCTTGCTCTTTCCGTCACAGGGCGCAGGGTTGACAGCACTCACTTCGTACCGATAGAAGACCTCTAGAACACTCCACTCCTACTGAGTGGATCTACCTCCGGCCTAGGATGTCGGAGAAGGGAGATACAATGAAGTACCTGAAGATCATGGGCCTCGCGGCCATCGCCGCCGCAGCCCTCATGGCGTTCGTCGGCGCGAGTTCCGCCTCGGCGACCGTGTACTGCAAAACAAACCTGACAACCGGGTGCGCCGCAGCCGGCTGGGACTACCCGGCCGGGACGGTGATCCACGCTACTTCGACGAACTCGGGCAAGCTCGTCGCCGGGGGAATAACCCTCGACACATGCACTGGGTCGACAATCAAGGGCAAGACGTCGAATACAGGCAGCTCGACCGAAACAGTCAAAGGTCCCATCGAAATCCTCAACTGGGGCACCTGCACCAACGAAACGAAGACGATCAAACTCGGCGAACTGGAAACACACTGGATTTCCGGAACTGACAATGCCACATTGACAAGCATCGGCACCGAAGTCACAGTCAGCACTGTCTTCGGCAGCTGCGTCTACAGCGCGTCGGATCTCGGCACCGAGGTCGGTGGCAACCCGGCAACGATCGAAATCAAAGAACTGGGTGTCAAACTGGTCAGCGGGCCCTGCCCGGCAGAAACCAAGTGGACTCAGAGCTTCACGATCACAGAACCGAAACCGCTGTTCGTCTCCACAAACTAAGCAACTCGATGCTCCGGCATCCTGTGCGTGCGGCCACCCCCTTTGGGGTGGCCGCTAGCTGCCACAGTCAATGGCGGCTTGCTTCCGCGTCGACCCTAGATGGAGCCTATCGGCCTAGCCTTACCGCGCACTCCAGTATCAACGCGTGGGACGAAGGCCTTGGCAGGCCGCGGAACTGGCGCCGACCCAGCGCATCCGCTCCTCCTCCAGCTCGGCGGGGCGCCGGCCGCCGGTGCCAGCATCCTCGCCGGCACCGCCCTCACCCGCAAGGCAAGGCAATGAAGGAGACCTACGACAAGGAAGTCGACTTCATCTCCGGCGAGACCGTCGTCGGCGGCACCTACCGCTGCCGCAACTGCGACGAGAAGATCACGATCCCCGAGGGCAAGACCACCAACCTCCCCGTCTGCCCCAACTGCCAAGGCATGCGCTGGAAGGCGGCTTGTTGACCGCGTAGGCGTGGCACTTTATACGCCCATATGGCCGTATAAAGTGCCACTGGGAAGCGACGGAAGCGCTAGCTAGTCACGAAAAGTGGTTCTGGGCTTGTAACTGTATGCTTCCCTTCCCACACTTGGGTCGTCGGGCAGAAGAAGCCACCTTCAATCAGATTGACGACGGCATTGATGTCCAATGTCGCCATCGCGCCACCTGTAAGGGTGCCGATGTCGGTACCGCTCCCAGCTCCGTAGATACAGAACACGCCAAAAATACTCAGTCTCACCTTGGTGTTTTTAAGCGTTACTGTACCATTATTGGTTCCCGAGATGTGGCTTATTTCAATTGAGCCGTTGGCGGTTACGTTCGTCGTATTGGTGCATCCGGTAAACGTCAGGCTAGTGATCGGACCACTGATCGTAGCGCCGGTTTCGTTTTCCGTTTTGCTTTTCACTTCTGAGCCAGTGCATTCATTTCTATTGCTACTACTTGTGTCCCGAAGCAAGTTGCTGGTTTCTCGCTCAAGGCTTGTGATGATTTCCGTTCCAGCAGGGTACGTCTTGGCGGCGCTACACGTTGCTTCCGCTGCTTTACAGAGCCTGGTCGCCGAGGCCGCACCTGCTCCGCTGATCGCCATCAGTGCGGTGGCCGCCACGAGAGCAAGGCCGAGCATTTTCAAATGCCTCATGGGTTCTCCTCCTTCTGCCCGGTATGAGCGCCGGGTTTGTGGTTAGGAGTTACTTCGTAACAGGGAAACCAGCTGTAGTCAAAAATAGCCAGGTACGCCGAGGGCTTATTTCGCCTTCGTACAACTCGTCCCGATCACCGGGCTCTGCTTGGAGACCTTGCCGTTCTGAGCCTTCAAGGTGATCTTCGCCCGGTGCTTGCCACGGCAGAGGTTGGCGTGGTTTTCGATCAGGCTGCGTTTGCCGCCGAAGAGGCTGATCGTGAACTTGGTGACGGGAGCGTCCGGGACGTTTTGGAAACGGGTGCGGACCCTTGAGATTTCGGTGCCCTTCTTTTCCACCGAATCGATGAAGCCCACCAGGGTGATGTGGATCTGCCCATGGAGGTCGGCGACGATGTCGGGGAGTTCTCTTTCGCCGCCATTGGAGCGGAAGTAGACAGGCCCTTCGAGGGGCTGGTCGAGGAGCGGCGTGATTGCTCGAGCGGTGCCGAGGATGGAGCTCTTCGGACACGCATTTTCGTTGAACTGGACCCTCGTGCAGGGGTTGTTGATGTGAGACTGGTCGATGAACTCGCTGGAGGGCAGGATCACCGTGGCGCCAGCGGTATTGGCCTGGTGGGCCGGCTGGGTCAAGACGGCCTTGACGGCGGGATTGCCCGAGCGCCTGGTCGAGCCCTTGAGGAATAGCTTCAGCTTCGGGCTATAGGCGAGACCAGCGCAGTTGGTGGCCCGGAAGCCATCCGTGGGTTCGGCCTTGGCGCCGTCGGAAGCCGTGGCGGTGACCTTGATCTGCTTGGCCTGGCAGCTCGTCGGGTTGAGCGTGAATTCGGGCCTCGTCACCTCGACGTGGATCGTGCGGTAGAGGACGGGGACCCCTTCCAGGATCTGGGGCAAGGGATCGGTGGTGATCGTCGCCAGGGCGGTGGCGGGATCGACGTCGATCGCGGCCCTGTTGACCACGGTGCCGAGGTCGAATGGCCCGGCCTGGGCCGGAACGACGGAGACGAAGCTGAAAGGGGCTCCCTTGTAAGGACCGGCCAGGTAGACGGCGGTCGGCGCCTTGCCGGGCTGGGGGATCCACAGTGGGGCCCCTCCCACTCCGACGGCAGCGGTCAGGGTGCCAACTTGACTACCCGCCGGGCAGTTGCCGGTCGCCGCATCCGCGTCGGGGCAGAGCGGGACGCCGCCCAGCTTGGCCAACAGGCCCTGGGGCAGATGCACCGAGAGCGTCTGTGGGTTGGCTTCGCCGTCCTGGCGGGTGAGGGTGAATACGAAGGGAGAGAACCGGCCCGCGCTGTAGTCGAGGGTGCCGGCGCTCAGGTTCGGCGAGAAGCCGCCCTTGTTGCAGCCGCTGGTGATCTGCATCGGCGTTTCGCCTGCGACGGGCGGGTTGCCCGACCATGGAGCGAAGGAGTAGGTGGTCTCATACGTACCGCACGAGCTCGGCGTCGCCAGCGGCGCCCGCGGGCCGCCGAAGATGTGGAGCTTCAGATCGGCGAACGGCACCTGCGGGTTGCCACCCAGGCTCGGGATGCCGGAGAAGACCGTAGTCAGCTGTCCGGTCAGCGGGTTCACCTGGATTTCCGCCGGCAGCTTCAGGTGCACGCCCTGTTCGTCGGTGACGACCCAGAAGTGGAACAGGTGACCCGGTTCGGGCGTCCGCTGATAGACGGCGCCTTCGAGGGTTTCGGCAAGCGCCGGAACCTGCAGCTGCACCGCGCCGATTTTGGCCGCATCCGGGCAGTGCGAGGGTTCGTTTTTCCCGAATCCCACCTCTTCGGGACTGCAGGCGGCCAGTCCGTCGGCGGCGGCGGGGTTGATCGTCATCCCGGTGGGCAGGCTGACCACCGCCGACTTGAGCGTCGAGGTGGCAAGCCCCTGCGGCGTTTCGTCCTGAGGGATCTTCAGCTCCGCTTCGAGCCCGGTCGGCGCGGAGGCTTCCTGGTTGGTCGGGAGCGCGGTGAAGCCCGGTTCGAAGGAGAGTTGGCCGCAGCCGGTGATCTGGGGGAACGGCGCGCTCATCGTCGAGGGCGAATCGGGCAGCTGATAACTGCGAGCGGTGACGGTGATCTCACGCTGCAAGCTGCAGTCGGTCGGATTGGAGAGGAAGGGAGCTTCGGGCAGGGTCGCTTTGCGACCGCCTGGCGGAGTTTCGCCTTTCACAGCTTCGAGTGGCGTGAGCCGCAGTTCATCATGACTGGGGGCCGCCGGCACACCCCACAGGGTCGTAGTCGCTTTGACCAGACCGGAGGCCGAGGAGGCGCCTTCGATCGTCGCCACGAGGCTGTAGTCAGTCGGGTCGATGCGGACGTTGAGGAAGGTCGGGTATGGACCGGCGAAGAAGCCGAGACGGGCGACGACGTCGCCCCCGGGCCGGGGCATGTTGTAGACCGGCTCGACGAAGGTTCCCGACACCGTCCCGCTCACCATCACTTCGGTGATCCCGACCTGGGCGTCGATCGGGCATTCGCTTTCTTCCGGTAGGTGACCGAACTGGGAGACCGTGCAGTCGGGAACCGCCTGTGGGTTGCCGATCATCCCCGGCGGCAGCGTGACTTCCACGTCCTTGGTTTTGGCGAAGGGCTTCCCTTCCGCTTCAGTCAGCCTGAAGGACGTCGTGAAGTCGGCATGCGCCCCGGCCTGAGTCGTCGAGAGCGAAGCCGAGACGGATTCGACCGCGTATTTTTCGAATTCTTCGGCCGCGCCGGCCGTGCCTGCGCAAGCCCAAGAGATAGCGAGGGCCAAGCCGCCCACGAGCGCGCCCCTGACGACAGCCGCCCTCATTTGCCCGCCCGCCCTTTCTTGTGGCTCCTGCGGTGATGGTGCCTGTGGCGGACTTTGACGCAGCGGACCTTGCCGTTGCGCTCCACCTTGCGCTTGCCCTTGGGGCACCTGATCGGCTCCCTCGGCACTTCACCGCCCGAGAGCAGCCCCGGAGTCAGCAGTCCCGGCGGCGGCGACAGAGTCGGACGGCATTCTTCGCCCTGGCATTTGCTCGTCCCCGCCTGGGGGAACCCGCCGCCAACCCTTGCGTCGTAGATCGAAGGGGTTGCATCCCCGTCGGAGGGCAACAACAGGTCGGAGGTCCTGAAGAAGACGTCGTCGCCCGATTCGCTGACCGAGTAAAGGAAGTCGGGATGATGACTGTGGCCGGAGGAGATCAGGTAAACACAGCCGCCTTCCCGGTTGCAGCTGCCCACCCCCTGGGCCTCCCACTCGTAGACGTCCAGCAGGCCGTCGGTGTCGCCGGGCACAAGCTGTTCGGTCGACTGGAAGAAGGCGCGGCGTCCGTCTGGGCGCAGGTTGGGGACGAAGGCGTAGGGACCGAGCGGCTGGAGATCGAACTGACTCTGCCTCAGCGTCTCCAGCGAGGCCTCGCCGCCGGCCGGTGCCTGCGTCGGATTGCAGGAGAGGCAGTCGAGTTCTTCGTGCGCGAAGTCATAGCGGTAAACCTCGGCGTGGCCTTCAGGGTCGTAACCGGCGAGGGGCGCGCGGGACTCGAAGAGGATCACGTTGCCATCGGGAGTGGCTCGCGAAGGATCGATGGCCAGTTGCCCCGGAGCGCTCGTGCCGAACTCTCCCGGACCTACCGCCGCCGCCCAAAGGCCGAGACCGTCGACCGTCTGCGAGCCGCCGAATTCTCCTTTGACGTCGCGTTCGGTCACGGTGCCGACGAAGGCGATGGAACCTTCTTCGGACCGATAGAGGTTCTCTTGCCCTTTTACCGGTCCGGCGCCGTTGGGATTCGGTCCGGCCAGAACGCTGGGTGAGATGAAGTAGGCGACGTGGCCGTCGGCAGCGACGTTTACCGGAGTGACGTCGCCGCTGTCGGTGAACTGGATCGTTTCTTCGCCTTCGACGGCGAAGGCGAAGAGGTTGCCGCCTTCGAGGTAGAAGATGCGCCTGCCGCCTTCGGTCACGCCGGCGAAGGTCACGCCTTCGCCGACTTCGTAGGTTTCTTCGTCGTCATAGCGCAGGTAGAGCTTTTTCCCGATCGAGAAGGCGATGCCCTTTCCGTCGAGCGAAGCGCCTTCATAGAGGGCGTCTGCGCCTGCTGCGGGGGTGACATTGCCAGGCAGCAGCGAGACGACATGGGTTTCTTCTTCACCCGAGACCGGGTCGATCGTGCGGTCGTAAATCGCTTTCGTACCGCTCGGCGGCGCCGCCGGCTCGAGCTGCACGGCCGGAGCGCTGCCACCGCTGACGAAGACAATGTGTCCTCCGCCTTCGCTGATCAGCGTGCCGACCGCACGCGGATCGGTGCCGAGGCTGCCGCGGCCGATCAGAGCGTTATGGCCGTCGGGATAGTGAAGATAGGTGGTGGTCTCCCCATCGACGGCAGCGCTGCCTTCTCCCCCCGCGGTGCTCCAGAACGAGTAACCCTGGTCGGGAGAGTTGCTGCCAGGCAGGATCTGAGGCGATTCGAGCGGAGTGGGACCGGCATAGGTCGTCTTCCAGCCGACTTCCGTGCGCATTGACACGTAGGGATCACCTGCCAGCGATCCGGTCGCTTCGAAGCCCGAGATCGATCCTCCTTCGATCTCGAAGGATGCCGCATCCCCCGACGGCGATGCCTCGCGGGTGGCGAAGTAGGTGCCCAGGCGCCCCACGCCGACCGGGGGATGGGCATTGGTGTCCGGGGGGGTCACCAGCTCATAGACGCGGCAATCCGGCAAAAGCTTCGAAGCTTCGGTGCGAAGCGCAGCGTTTTCACACACGGGACCAGGTTCGGCCCCTGGATAGGTAGAGAAGGATCGTTCCGCTTCGTCGGAGCCCTTTTCGTTTTCGGCCACCACCCGGAAACGGTAGGCGGTGCCGGGCGCGAGTCCCGTCAGGTTCGCGACTACCCCCACCGGCGTGCCCCCGGCGGAAAGTTCGCTCGCCCCCGCCACCTGAGCGCCGGCAAAGCTGTTCCCTTCTTCTTCGTAGCGCTGCTGGGTGGTGTATTCGAAGCGGTAGGTGGTAGCCAGGGAGCAGGGTTCGATCGTCGCGTGCAGCTGTGCTTCGCTTTCGGTGACGCTGGTGACGGCGATCGATTCGACCGTAGGCGGACAAGCCGCGGGCGGTCCGTAGGCGAACGAATGGCCCGGTCCAGTCGGGAAAGCGGGTACGAAGAGGTAGCGGCCCTTCGGATCGAGCGCTCCGTTCGGGCTGTGTTCGCCATTATCGATCGCGATCTGCGAGCCGAAGGTGTACCGCCCTTCCAGGCCATAGCTGATCGTGTTGAAGTATTCACCGTGCTCGCCGAGTTCGAAGACGACGTTGTTCGTTGATTCGCCGTCATACACGAACAATTTGCCGGTCGATTCTTCTACGGCCAGCGAGAGCTTGCTGTTTCTGAATCTACCGGGTGGCGTGGTGGATCCGTCGATCGTTTCGATTAGCGCATGTGGCGATTCGAGTTCGAAGACCCGGACGACAGACGGGTCGAGCAGTTCTCCGGAATGCTTCAGATCACTCACGTAAAGCCGCCCACGACTGGCGTCGATCGCCACACCCGCACCGGCCGGGTTCGGCGGGAGAACGGTTTCGCCAATCGAGCTGTCGATGACTTTGTTCCCTTCAGCCGCCGAGCCGAACTCAGTGATGCTGTCGCTATAACCAGCGAAGAGGTGCTGATTCACGGGGTTGATAGCAAGTGGAACAAATATCGCACCGCCCGATTCACTTTGCACAACAACTGGCGGGCTCCCGTATTCGATTTCCCCCGAGGCGGGTTCGTATTTGCCCGGGCCGGGCGAATATCGAAGCAATTCTCGTTTCCCGTTGACAACATACAAGTTGCCTTCTTTGTCGACTGCGAGCGACCGCGGTCCGGTCGCCGCCAACTCGGTAATGAAGAAGCCTTTCGCGTTGAAGACGTCGATCCGCCCGTCTTCTCCTTTTTCCGTTTGCCCGAAGCTTGCAACATAGATATCCCCGAACGAGTCGGTGGTAACGGCCTCTGGATTAGTGAAGGGACCACTCGGCCCATTTGGGGGAGCCGGATACGGGCAACCCGGGTCTTCAACCGGGTCGACCGTCGGGGTGATGCAGTTCCCCGTCAATGAGAGCACCGGGTCGAAGACATGGGCTTCGGACGCGAATGCCGGGGTGGCGAGGCCCCACAAAGCTCCGACCAGGCACAGCAGGCAACACGACGCCGTTAGCACCGCGTGGCTTCGATTCATAGTTTCCCCATCTATCTACAACCCCCTGTTTACCCTACCCCGTCTTCCAATACGGTCGCCTTCCCTGAGGCTTAGGAGGCTAGAGGTCCGGACCAGTCTTGTCAAGGAACGCACCCGTCCTCATCTTTGGCCCCCAATAGGGCCGTGGCCGTTCCAGGAACGGCCACGGCCTCCAATATGCGTTCGCTTGTCAGTCCGTGGCCTTAGGCCGTGACGAACAGCGGTTCAGGCTTTGTAACTGTGTACTTCGCTTCCCAGACCGCGGTTTTCGGGCAGAGGAAGCTACCAGCGACCAAATTGACAACGGCTTTGATGTCCATTGTCGCCATCGCGCCGCCTGTGAGGGTTCCGAGGGTGGTCCCCCCGCCGGCACCGAAGGTGCAGGTCGTACCGAATACGCTAATTGTAACTTCTGATTCTTTGGCCGTTACCGTACCGTTATTGGTACCGGAAATATTAGTGACGGACAGCGAACCGTTCTTGAGCACGGACGTTGGGTTTGAGCAGCCCGTGAAGGTCAGGCTGCTGATCGGGCCACTGACCGACGTGCCCGATTCATTTTCGGTTTTGCCTTTCGTTTCCGAGCCCGTGCACGTATCCACGATGCTGCTTTCTGTGTTCCTGAGGATCGCAGTGGTTTCTTTCTCCAGGCTCGCAACGATTTCCGTCCCTTTAGGGTACGTGTTGGCAGAGCTGCACGTTTTTTCCGCTGCTTTACAGAGCCTGGTCGCCGATGCCGTGCCGGCACCTGCGAACGCCATCAGGGCCATTGCCGCTATAGCAGCAAGGCCAATTAGCTTGGCGTACTTCATGATTTATTCCTCCTTTGGACCGGTGCTATCGCACCGGGTGGTTAACGGCACGCGAGTTGGGCTCTTGCCCATTCCCGCACCTTGCCGAGAACCGCGCCGAGCAGGTGGCCTGCTCGTTCTCCCTTTCCCGCGTCTGGGGGCCTGCCCACCAGACTGCCGCAGTCATATCAGCCCGTGGAGTATCAGTCAATACTGGCGGAAATATTTTAGATTTCCCATAGGGGACGTAGCCGTCTCTGCCTATCGGCCCAGCCTCACCGCGCACTCCAGCATCAGCGCGTGGACGAAGGCCTGGGGCAGGTTGCCGCGGAGCTGGCGTTGGCGGACGTCGAACTCCTCGGAGAAGAGGCCGGGGGTGCCGCAGGCGGCGCGGTTGCGCTCGAACCAGGAGAGGGCGCGGGGGACGTCGCCCTGCTGGGCGTAGGCGAGGGCCAGCCAGAAGCCGCAGAGCAGGAAGGCGCCCTCGGCTTCGCCCAGCGGCCGGCCTTCGGGCTGGAAGCGGAAGCAGTAGCCGTCCTCGGTGAGGTTGGCGGCGACCGCCTCAAGCGTCGCCAGGGAGCGTGGGTCCTCGGCGGGGACGGCGCCGCGGATCGCGCCGAGGAGCAGCGAGGCGTCAAGCCGCCGGTCTTCGGCCGAGCGTTGCCAGTGGCCCTCGCGGGCGAGGGAGCTCGCGGCCGTCTCGGCGAGCAGGCGGTCGGCAAGGGCGAGCCAGGCCGCCGGCTGCTCGGCGCCGGGTGCGTGGGCGGCGATCGCTTTCAGGCCCGCGGCGCAGATCAGCCGGCTGTGGGTCCAGCAGGCCGGGTCGATCTCCCAGATCCCCGCGTCGGGCTCGCGCCAGCGCCGTTCGATCCCCTCCACCGCGATCTCCGCCGCCCGCCAGCCGTCGGCGTCGAGGTGGTCGTGGCGGGCGGCGGCCGACAGCAGCATCAGGATCTCGCCGAAGACGTCGAGCTGGAACTGGTCGCGGACGTGGTTGCCGACCACGTCGTCGCCGCCGGGGTACCCGGCGAGGTCGAGTTTTCTTTCCTCGGGCACCGGCTCGCCGTCGACCGTGTAGGCGGGCGCCAGGTCCGCCCCGTCCTCGAGCAGGCGGGCGACGGTGAAGCGCACGGCGTCGTCCATCAGCGGGTGCGGCCCGGCCGCCGCCACGGCCTGCCCGGCGTAGGCCTGGTCGCGGATCCAGGCGAAGCGGTAGTCGTAGTTGCGCCCCTGCTCGGCCCGCTCCGGCAGCGAGGTGGTCGCCGCCGCGACCATCGCCCCGCCGGCGCTGGTCAGGCCGCTCATCACCGTGTAGGCGTGGCTCGCGTCGCGGCTCGCGAGGCAGCCGCCGATCTCCGGCACGCGTTCCTTCCACGCCTGCTCGGTCGCGCCCCAGATATGGTCGGCCTGCTGTTCGAGCGCCGGCGCCTCGCCGCGCTGGAGAGCGAGGACGAAGTCGCGTTCTTCCCCCTCCTCCAGCCGCACCTCCAGCCTCAGCGCCCGCTCGCGCGGGTCCCCCCCGCCCGGTTTCGCCTCGGCGGCGCCGACCCAGCGCATCCGCTCCTCCCCCAGCTCGGCGACCCAGGCGCCGTCATCCTCTTGTCGCAGCCGCGCCATCCCGTGGCGGTCGAAGCCGGCCCCGGCGGCAAGGGTGACGTCGAGCCGCGCCGCACCCTCGACCGCGACCAGGCGGCGCAGGACGATCGCCCGGTCGGGCCGGGTCGGCAGCGCCAGCGCCTCGCGGCACTCGACGATCGCATCCTCGGTGATCCAGCGGCTGCGCCAGATCAGACCCCCCGGCTCGTAGTAGCCGCCCCAGACGAAGCGGCCCTGCGGCGTGATCGAGTAGCTGCTGGTGCCGCCGATCAGCGCGCAGAAGACGGCGTCGTCGTGCCAGCGCGGGAAGCACATCCAGACGAAGTCGCCGCGCGGGCCGACGAGGACGCCGCGCTCCCCATCGGCCAGGAGCGCGTAGTCGCGGAGGGCGTGGGGAACGGTGGCGGGGCGGCTCACCGCTCGGCGGCGCGCGCCAGCCCCAGGCCGGTCGCACCGGCGGCGAGGGCGGTCGCCGCCGCCACGGCCCCGCGATGGCGGCTGAGCCACCAGACGGCGCTGTGGTCGTGCGCTTTTTCGTCGAAGCGGCCGTGGGCGCCGGGGTCGCCCGGCGGCGCCTGCATCAGGTTGCCGTCGCGGTTCTGCTCGTCCGGCGGTTCTTCTTCCATCTGCTGGCCCGAGACGGCGGTCTTGGCCAGGTAGCGCTCGGCCAGCCAGGGCGCGAGTTTGCTGCCGAGGATCGTGTAGACGGTGGGGATGCCGACGTAGACCTGGCGGCGGCGATGGTGCGCGGCCCAGTGGACCGCGTCGGCCGCCACCTCGGGCTCGTAGACCGGCGCCACCGGCATCGGGTGCTGCGGCATCTTCGAGCGGCAGTGGTCGAACTGCGGCGTGTTGACCCCAGGCAGTTGCACCATCGAGACGTGGACCTTCGACTTCTTGTGGCGCAGCTCCGTCCGCACCGAGTCGAAGAACCCCTTGATCGCGTGCTTGGCGCCGCTATAAGGAGCCTGCAGGGGGATGCCCTGGTAGGCCATCGCCGAGCCGACCAGCACGATCGAGCCGCGGTCGCGCGGCACCATCCGCTTCAGCGCCGCCCGCGTCCCCCAGACGGTGCCGTGGTAGGTGACGTCGGTCGCGCGCTTGAACTCCTCCGGCTCGATGTCCTCGAAGAAGGCGAAGACGGTCGTCATCGCGTCGTTGACCCAGACGTCGATCGGCCCGAGCTCCCGCTCCACCCGCTCGGCGGCCGCCTCCACCGCGTCGGGGTCGGCGACGTCGGTCGGCACCGCCAGCGCCGTCCCCCCCGCCGCCTCCACGTCGCGCCGCGCACCCTCCAGCGCCTCCTCGCCCCGCGCCAGCAGCGCGACCTTGCACCCGTCTTCCGCGAACCGCTTCGCGATCGCCCGCCCGATCCCCGAGCTGGCGCCAGTGACGACTACGACTTCCTGTTCTTTGCTCATGCCGCCGAGGTACCCGCGTGCGCACCGTAGAAATCAGCGCGGAACTGTCAGCGTGCTTACAGAGTCACCGGCGCTCCTCGGGATTGGTTCACGGTGCGTCCTGCTGGGCAGATCGGGTCTCTCCCATCGGGATCCAGTCGCGCTTGGTCGTACGGTTGGCGACCAGGGCGAAGGACGTGTACCAGGCGCAGGCTGCGGTGGCGATCCCGAAGATGCCGCCGATGTGGAAGAGCAGCGTCGATTCGAGCGCTTTGCCCAATCCCAGCAGCAGGTAGGCGATCCACAGCGTCAGGAAGACGGAGTTGACCGCCAGGCTCACCTTGATCGAGACGATCCACATGTAGAAGGTGAAGACGCCCCAGCTGAGCAGGTAGAGCGCCAGCGCTCCGGTCTGGTCGGCAACCGGGATTTCTTTGAGGAAGAACTGGTTCAGCGCCCAGAAGGAGATCCAGAAGCCTCCATATGAGCTGAGCGCGACCGCCGCGAAGGTGTCGTTCTTGACGAACGCCCACATCCCGGCCAGCAGCTGGACCAGCCCGCCGTAGGCGAGCGCCAGCCCCAGCACCACCGGCAGCATCGCTTCGCTGAGGATGCCGGCGTTGATGAAGCTCAGCACCATCGTCGAGAGCGCGAAGCCGGCCAGGCCCAGCGCCGCCGGCTCGGCGATGAACCTCGCCGGGCCGCGCTCGGGCTTCTCCCCTCTGATCGAGGTCGGCCGCGGGGGCGCGACCGTTGCAGTTCCGTTACTCATCGTGTGTACCTCCTGCCTCTCGGGTGATTTTGGATTCGGTGCGCAGGGCCCGCTGCAGGACCTGCGCCAAGTGGAGCGGGGGCGCCTCGCCGCAGTGCTCGATCTGGGAGCGGCAGCTGAAGCCGTCGCTGACGACCAGGGTGCCGGGCTCGGCGTCGCGCAGGGCCGGGATCAGCACCCGCTCCGCCGCCTTGATCGAGACGTCGTAGTGCTCGCCGGCCTCGTAGCCGAAGGATCCCGCGAGGCCGCAGCAGCCGGAGTCGAGCACCTCGGGCTCGACCCCCAGCCGTTCCAGCACCGCGACGTCGCAGTCGGTGTCGGTGGTTGCCTTCTGGTGGCAGTGGAGGTGGACCAGCGCCTTCCCCTCCAGCCGCGGCAGCTCGACCCGCTCGGATTCCTCGGCGAGGAACTCGCCCAAGGAGGTCGTCATCCGCGCCAGCCGGCGCGCCTGCGGGTCGTCGGGGAAGAGGTTGACCAGCTCGTCGCGGAAGACCGCGCCGCAGCTCGGCTCCAGCGTTATCAGCGGCGTCCCCGCTTCGATCTCCGCCGCCAGCGCGCCCAGGATGCGCCGCAGCTGGCGCCGGGCGAGCTTCAGCATCCCGTAGTCGTAGAGCGGCCGCCCGCAGCAGAGCTTCCCTGTCGGCACCGCCACTTCGAAGCCGAGCGCCTCCAGTCCCTCGACCGCGGCGATCGCCACCTCGGGATGGAAGTGGTCGTTGAAGGTGTCGCCCCAGAGCAGGACGCGGCGGCCGGAGGCGTGGCGCCTGCCCCGCTCGGCGAACCAGGACTTGAAGGTGCGCTCGGCGAACTCCGGCGGCTTGCGCTCGGGGGCCACGCCGACGGCCCGGCGCGCCAGCCGCCCCAGCGGTTCGCGCTGCAGGACGAAGTTGGCCAGCCGCGGCGCCCGCGCGGCCAGCCGCGCCTCCCAGGGGATCAGCCCCAGCGCGTAGGCCTGGCGCGGCCGCAGCCGCCCCTGCCAGTAGTGGGAGAGGAACTCGGCTTTGTAGGTCGCCATGTCGACCCGCACCGGGCACTCGTGCTTGCAGCCCTTGCAGGCGAGGCAGAGGTCGAGCGCCTCCTTGACGTCCTCGTTGCGCCAGCCCCCCTCCAGCTCCTCGCCGCGCATCATCTCGAACAGCAGCCGCGCCCGACCCCGGGTCGAGTGCCTCTCCTCCAGGGTGACCTGGTAGCTCGGGCACATCGTCCCGCTCTGATCGCGGCAGGCGCCGACCCCGAGGCAGCGCTCGACCGCCTCGCCGAAGCGACCGCCGTCTTCGGGGAAATTGAAGTGCGTCTCGAGCTGCGCCGGGCGGTAGTCGGGCCCGAGGCGCAGGTTGGTGTCGAGCGGGTAGGGGTTGACGACCTTGCCCGGGTTCATCCGCCCCTCGGGGTCGAAGATCGCCTTGAACTCGGCGAACGCCTCGACCAGCTCCGGCCCGAACATGCGGTCGAGCAGCTCGCCGCGCGCCTGGCCGTCGCCGTGCTCGCCGGAGAGCGAGCCGTTGTACTTGTCGCAGACGAGCTCGGCGGCGTCTTCCATGAAGGCGCGGTAGTTGGCGACCCCCTCGGGGGTGAGGAAGTCCCAGTCGATGCGGGTGTGGATGCAGCCGTGGCCGGCGTGGCCGAAGAAGGTCGAGACTCGGCGGCCGTGCTTCTCGCAGAGCGCTTCCAGGTCGCGCAGGTATTCGCCGGTCCGCGCAGGCGGCACCGCGGCGTCCTCCCAGGACGGCCACCCCGGGTGCACCCCGGGGACCTTGGAGTTGCCTTCGCCTCCCTCGCGGATCTCCCACACTTGCTTGATCTGTTCGGCGTCCTCGTAGAGCTTGCTGCCGGTGTGCTCGCCGCCGGCCTTTTCCAGCGCCGCGATCATCTCCTCCGCCTGCCCGTTGGCCTCCTCTTCGCTGTCGCCGCCGAACTCGACCAACAGCCAGGCTTCGCCGTCGGGAAGCAGTTCGGGATGGCGCTTGAACCCCTTGCGAAGCTCGTTGTCAACCAGCCGCCGGTCGAAGGTCTCGAGGCCGATCGGCCCGAACTCCATGATCTCGGGGACGTGGTCGGCCGCCGTCGGGGCGTCCCCGTAGCCGATCAGGACGAGCGAGCGGTGCTGCGGGCTGTGGATCAGCTTCAGGTGGGCCTGCAGCAGCAGCATGCAGGTCGCCTCGGTGCCGACCAGGGCGGCGGCGAGGTTGAAGCCGTGCTCCGGCAGCAGCCGCTCGAGGTTGTAGCCCGAGACCCGCCGCGGGATGTCGGGGTAGCGCTCGCGGACGAGGTCGCCGTAGCGGTCCCGGAGGTCCCGCAGGCGGGCGTAGATCTCCCCCTCCCGCCCGCCGCGGGCGATTCTCTCCTCCAGCTCGTCCTCGTCCACCCGGCAGGGAAGGAGCAGCCGGGTGCCGTCGTAGAGGACGACGTCGAGCGCCTCGACGTTGTCGGCGGTGACGCCGGCCATGATCGAGTGGGTGCCGCAGGAGTTGTTGCCGATCATGCCGCCGAGCGTGCAGCGGCTGTGGGTGGCCGGGTCGGGGCCGAAGGTGAGGTCGTGCTCCTCGGCGGCGTCGCGCAGTTCGTCGAGGACGATCCCCGGCTGCACGCGGGCGAGCCGCCGCTTCGGGTCGAGCTCCAGCAGCCGGTTCATGTACTTGGAGAAATCGAAGAGGACGACCTCGTTCACGGTCTGCCCGGCGAGGCCGGTGCCGCAGCCGCGGGCGCCGATCGGCGCTCCGTGGCGACGGCAGATCTCCAGCGCGGCCAGCACGTCCTCCTCCCGGCGCGGCACCACCACGCCGATCGGGACCTGCCGGTAGACGGAGGCGTCGTTGGCGTAGAGCGCCCGGCTGCCGGGCGAGAAGCGGACCTCGCCCCGCACCTCGCGCGAGAGCTCCAGCGCCAGGGCGCGGGCGTCGATCCCGCTCGTCCAGCTGCGCTGGGCCAGCGGGCGCGTCTCCAGCGCGGTCGTCATCGCCTACTCCCCGCGCCCGTCGCCGCCGGCCCCGATCTTCTCGCGCACGCGGGCGAGGACGCCGTAGGGGCTGGCCGGCTCGTTCAGCTCTTCGCGCATCTCGCGGCCGATCGTCAGCCCGATCCGCACCCGCGACTCCTCCCCCCGCCGCAGCGCTTCGTACATCTTCTTCGCCTGTTCGGGGGTGATCTTCGGCGGCAGCGGCGGCTCGTTCTGGTCCACCACCGCCTCGACCACGACCGGCCCCGGCGTCGCCAGCGCCTCGCGCAGCTGCTCGCCGCAGCTCTCCGGGTCCTCGATGTGGACGGCTTTGGCACCGCAGCCCTCGGCGACCTTGACGAAGTCGATCGGGGCGAAGTCGACCCCGTACTCGGGATTGCCGAGGAAGACCATCTGCTCCCACTTGATCAGCCCCAGCGAGTTGTTCTTGAAGCAGATCACCTTGACCGGGAGGTCGTGCTGCATCAGCGTCGCCAGGTCCCCCATCTGCATGCTCAGCGAGCCGTCGCCGGTGAAGGCGATCACCTGCCGGTCGGGATAGGCGACCTGGGCGCCGATCGCGTACGGCAGCGCCGCCGCCATCGAGCAGTTGGTGCCGCTGAAGGCGAACTTCTGGCTGGCGCGCAACCTCATCTGCGTCACCCAGTAGGTGACCTGGCCGGAATCGCCGCACACGATCGCGTCGTCGGCCAGCGCCTCCGCCAGGTGCCAGGCGACCACCTGCGGCCGCATCGGCACCTCGCTGCGGGTGCCGCGCTGCTCCATCAGCTCCCACCACTCCCGCACTCCCTGCTGCGCTTCTTCGAGGAAGCCGCGCTCCTCGTTGCGCCGCAGGTGCGGCAGCAGCGCCCGCAGGGTCGCCCTGGCGTCGCCGACCAGGCCGACGTCGGCGGGGTAGCGCAGGCCGATCCGCTCCGGCTTGTCGTCGATCTGGACGCACTTCGCCTGCCCGGGTTCGGGCCAGAACTCGATGTAGGGCATGCTCGAGCCGACGACGAGGAGGCCGTCGCAGCTTTCCATCGCTTCCTGGGTCGGGCGGGTGCCGATCACGCCGATGCCGCCGGTCACCGAGGGGTGGTCGTCGGGCACGCAGTCCTTGCCGAGCGAGGCCTTGGCGATCGGCGCGCCGAGCAGCTCGGAGACGGCGAGCAGCTCCTCGCCCGCGCCGCGGGCGCCCTGGCCGGCGAGGATCGCCGGCTTCGCGCATTCGCCCAGCACCTCGGCCGCCCGCTTCAGCTCCTCCTCGGCGGGCGTGCGCACCGGCGGCGCGTAGGCGGCCGTACTGTGGCCGGGGACGTTGCGCTTGTAGCGCATCAGGTCTTCCGCGTCGGCCGTCTGGTAGTCGATCGGGAAGGCGACGTGGACCGGAACGCGCTGCGAGAGCGCCGTGCGGCAGGCGAGGTCGAGCACGTTTTCGATGTGCTCGGGCCCCATGATCCGCTGGTTGTAGGCGGCGAGGTTGGAGTACAGGTAGTCGGTGTCGAAGTCCTGCAGGTAGTGGGTGCCGATCAGGTCGTGGTAGGTCATGCCGGTGATCGCCAGCAGCGGCACTCCCTCCATCCGCGCGTCGAGCAGGCCGTTGGCGAGGTGGATCGCCCCCGGGCCCGCGGTCGCGAAGCAGACCCCGAGCTTGCCGGTGAAGCGGGCGTAGCCGACCGCCGCCATCGCCGCCACCTCCTCGTGGCGGACGTGGACGTAGCGGACCTCCTCGTGGCGCTTGCGCAGGGCCTCCATGAAGCCGTTGATCCCGTCCCCCGGCAGCCCGAAGACGGTGTCGACCCCCCATTCGCAGAGCCGGTCGACGAACAGGTCCGAGGCGGTCGTGGCCATGCTTTTGCCCTCCTTGAGAGTGGAACCGGTCCCACTTCCCGTGCCCGTTCCGGGCCGCCTGAACCAGCCCGCGTCAGAAGGGTGACCAGCGCCGGCACGACGGCTGCGCAGAGCCGATTCCGTAGACCGCCGCCGCCAGCGCCAACCCGGCCAGCAGGTCGGTCACGTAGTGCTCGCCGGTGTAGACGAGCACGCCGCCGAGCAGCAGGGTGTAGGCCGCGCCCGCCGCGCCGGCCCGGGAATCGACCTCGGCGAGGATCGCCGCCGTCATCGCGCTTGACGCGAAGTGGTCGGAGGGCATCGCCGCCCACGGATTCGCATCCGTGTTGTGGTCGCTGCCGGGGCGGGGCTCGCCGTGCAGCTCCTTCTTCACCTCGAGCGTCACGCGGCGCACCGAGCGGTCCATGCGACCCTCGCGCTCGCTCGCCCACCAGGGCGGCGCCATCGGGTAGAGGAAGTAGCCCGGCAGCGTCGCGGCGAAGGTGGCGCCGAGCCGCAGGGCGGCGCAGCCGAAGCGCTCCGGCCGGCGCAGGAGGATCCAGCTGAGGACGAGGTGGGGCGCCGCCTCCCAGGTCGCGTAGAAGAGGGATGCGGCGCGGTCGAGCACCGTCAGTTGCGGCGGTCGGCGCAGCCGCCGCTGCAACCTCGCCCCCGGGGGCTCGCCGCCGCCGAGGCGCGCGTCGATCGCGATCGGCTCGTCGACGTGTAGCCGCCGGCGCAGTCCCTCCGGGCGGTCATACGGGATTTCGAAGGCGATTTTGTAGGCCCACCCACCCCGCCGCCGCGCGGACGCGACCTCCGGGCGCGACCGTCACCACCGTCACCGGGACGCTCGCCGCGACCGCCAGCGAGAGCGACCGCGGCAGGCCGAGTCGCCGGCGGCGACGGGCAAGGACTACAGCCGCGGGAACCAGCGGCGCCAGAAGCAGGCGGGCTGAGCGAGCACTGCCCATGCCGCGTCTCTACCCCCCGCGGAACAAGCGAGTCAGAGCTCTGACCATCGATGGGGCAACAACCAGTACCTTAAGCTGGATCTCATCCCTATATTCCGGTAGTCGTACCGAGAGGTGGCTCTGGACCGCCAAGCGAGGGCGGCCGGCCCTTTATCACACCCTTCGAACACAGAAACTCAACCAATGCCGGCGGCCCCGCAAATGTCGTATGGCGGGACTAGGGTCCCTTCACCAATCTGTTGAAAAAAGTCATGGCCCCATCTTCCTCCGACGTCATCGTCCACCCAGAGCGCTTCGACCCCCAGCGGGAACCTCGAAAACTGATCGCCGCCGAGCACCGTCTCCGCTACCTGTGGGCGTCCCAGGTCGTGGCGGGGAAGGAGGTTTTGGACGCAGGCTGCGGACTTGCCTACGGGACCCACATCCTCGCCTCCGCCGACGTGTGTCGCATCGCCGGCGTCGACATCGACCGGGCGGCGATCGAGGAGGCGCGCCGACGCGTTCCCGAGGTCGCAGACGCTCTCCGCCCCGGCGACATCCGCGACCTGCGATTCGACGACGACAGCTTCGACGTCGTCGTCTGCTTCGAGACGATCGAGCACGTGGAGGAACCGGAGCGGGCGCTGTTCGAGTTCCGCCGTGTGCTGCGACCCGGAGGGCTGCTCCTCGTCTCCTCACCGAATCCCGACGTCTATCCAGCGGGCAACGAGCACCATGTGCGCGAATACCGCCCGGCAGAGCTCGCCGGCGCCGTGGCCGAGTACTTTCGCAACGTCGGCAGCTACAGCCAGGCCGCCTGGCTCACTTCGGGAATCGAGCCCACCCCGGGAGAAGACGAAGACCGCAGCAACGGCAGCGGGCATCGGGTGCGCGCCTGGAACGCCGACCCTCTCGAGGCGGGACACGAGACCTTCACGATCATCGCGGCGACCGACGGGGTCCTGCCGCAACTCGCCAGCTGCGTCGCCTTCGCGGGCGCCTTCGAGGTCAAGTGGTGGTCGGAGCGGGTCGACGAGGCGAAGCGCGACTCCGAGGGTGCCGTCGCCGAGGTCGAGCGGGATGCCCGGCAACTGCTCGCACAGGCGGGCGCGCGGGAGGCGGAGCTCGTCAAACGCCTCGAGAAAACCGGAAGGGCGCTGGTCGACGCCAACCAGGAACTTGCCCAGGTGCCGCTTCTGAAGCACCGGCTGGCCGAGCTGCACGAGGAACACGCGCATCTATGGGCGCGCTTCAACGAGATCGAGAGCTCGCGCAGCTGGCGGAGCACCGCCCCGCTGCGCCGCTTTCGCGCGTTCTTCCGCCTCGGCAGGCACAGGTGAACGTCCAATCCCGCCCGCTCTCGAGCCCCAGCCGAGAGCGATTCCCGGGCGGCCGGCTGGAGCTGACGGCGGCGAGCCGCGGCGTCCTCGAGCTCGGTGGCCTGCTTGTCGTCCTCCTGGGCGTCGCCGTCCTCGTCTACGGACCGCACATTGAAAGCGGTGGCTTCATCGGGGACGCCTGGACGACCCGGGCCTGGTACCAGCTGTACCCGCACGGCGACTTCTTCGCCACGGTGAATCACTTCCTCCAGCTCTCGACGATGAGCACGCGGCCCCTGAACGCCGTCTACCGGGTGCTGCTGAACGACGCCTTCGGGGGGGACATGGGCGCCTGGTTCGCCTGGCAGGCGATCTCCTGCGCGGCGATGTCGGCGCTGCTGTACCTGCTCCTGCGCCGCCTGCGGTTCCCACTCCTCGACAGCGCCGTGATCGCGATCCTCGTCTTCCTCTTCCCGGCGGCCACCTCGCTGCGCTTCTGGACCCCTGTGATCCATGCCTCGCTGGCGATCTCGCTCGCGATCCTGGGGTTCCTGCTCGCCTTCTCGGCGTTCGGCTCCCCGGGCCGGCGCAGGGCGGCCGCGCTGCAGGCGTGCTCGCTGCTGCTGTTCGCCGCGAGCCTGCTCCTCTACGAGGTGGCCCTGCCGATCATGCTCGCTTCGGTGCTGCTTTACCGGATGGAAGTTCCCTGGCGGCGGGCGGTGAGACGCTGGCTTCTCGACCTTGCCGTCCTGCTCCCGATCGCCCTGCTCGTGACCCGCTCGTCGAGCTCAGCCGCACAGCAGCAGAGCGTCTCCGGCGCCCTCTCCCACACCTGGCGCATGCTTGGAGACTGCCCGAAGCTCCTCGCCCACACCCTGTTGCCGTTCGGCGGCTGGTACGCGGTCGGCGCCTTCGCACTTCTCCTGGCCTGCTCGCCGGCGCTGCTCCGCCTCCTGCCCGCGGGCGACCGCCGGCGCCAGCCGCTTCGCCGCTTCCTCGGCGTCTTCGCCGCCGGGGCCCTCGTCGTCCTCCTCGGCTACTCGATCTACGTCCCCGGCATCGACTACTACGAGCCGACCGCGCCGGGGATCGCCGATCGCGTCAACGCCGTCGCCGGCATCGGCTGGGTGCTGATCCTCTACGCCGGGGTCGGCCTGCTCGCCGTGCTCCTGGCCGGACGTCGGCGCCGCGCCCGGCTCCTCGTTCCCGCTGTAATCCTCGCGGGCGCGATCGTCTTCCTGGCCGCCTGGCTGCCGATCGTCGCTACGGACTCGCGCGACTACGTCGCCGCCTACAGCGAAGGGCAGCGCACCCTGGCGGTCGTCCACTCCGCGCTCCCCGATCCCGCGCCCGGCACGACGATCTGGACCTTCGGGCAGCCGGTGCAGATCGCGCAGGGGGTGCCCGTCTTCGGCAACACCTGGGACATGACCGACAGCGTCGCCCTGATGTACCGCGATCCCACCATCCGCAGCTACGTCGGCTTCCCGGGGACGATCCTCGAATGCCGCGCCCACTGGCTCGTCCCCTCCGGGAACGGGAGCTACCCTTCGGCGATCCCCCCCGAATCGAGCGAATTCGCATCCCGCTACGGGAGCGTCTACTTCGTCAACACCGTCACCGGGCAGTTCGAGTCGATCGACTCGCGGGGGGCATGCCTGCGGGCGCTGCGGGTGTTTCACCTCTCGCCCGAGCTGCCGCTGGGCTGAGCGGGCCCTCAGCAGGCGCCCGAGAGGCTGCCCGCGCTGCCTTCGACGAATGACAGCTTCGTCCCGCTTCCTGCGAGGACGCCGAAGACCTCGACGCCGCCGGCCGAAGCCGAGCATTCCAGCGCCGAGACCGGGATGCGCAGCAGAAACCCACTGTGTTTCAAGGCGGGTTTTCCATAGTACGCGGCGACGTCGGCTCGTTCCACGGCCGGAACCGCCTGGGCCACGGCCCTGCCGCCGATCTGCGCCACCACTTCGTCGGCAACTTCGGTCAGGTTCTTCGATGCGGCCCAGCCGGTGAGGAGCACGGAGCTGCCTTCGACCTTGGCGCTGTCGACGTACCCCTTCACCGCCCCTTGTTTGACGGTGAAGTTGCTGTTGCCACCGCTCGTCGTTTCGCCACCAGTCGTCGTCGTGGCAGTCGATTCCACCGAGGGAGTGGATTCGCTGTTCCCGCAAGCGGCCAGGCCGAGTGAAAGGAGCGCCGCCACACACAGTGCCAGGAGGCGGCGAGAAGGAGTGAGGTGACTCACGGCGCGCAGCCTACTAGTCATCGCCTGCGCTCGTCGTCGCCAGGGTCGGGTGCCGGCGCAGCAGCGACCCCCAGCTCGCGAGGATGTCGATGTTCGCCAGGGCGATCATCGAGTGAGGGCTCTGCCGGTAGCGGGCGACGAAGTCCGGTACTCGCACGCCACGCATCCCCCTGCTCGCAAACGCCAGCCAGAGGTCGAAGTCCTCCCACCCGTAGAGGGCGGGATCGGTCGCGTAGCCGCCGACCTCTTCGAGCGGGCCGCGCCGCAGCATCGCCATCGCGTCGATGTAGTTTCCCTCGCGCAGCCGGTCGGGGTCCCAGTCGAGCCAGTTCATCAAGCCGGTCGGGCCGTCGCCGTCGAACGCCTCGATGATCCCGTAGGCGAACGCGGCCTCGGGGTCGGCCTCGAGGGCGCCCGCCAACCGCTCCAAGCCGTGGGGCAGGACGGCGTTGTCGGCGTCGAGGACGAAGAGCAGCTCGGCCCGGGCGTGTTCCACGGCGATGTTCCGGGCGGTCGGGAGTCCGCGGTTCCGCCCCAGCCGGACCAGCGTCAGCGGCAGCCACGGCAGCTCCGCGGCGGCGGCCCGGACGGCCTCCACCGAATGGTCGGTGGAGGCGTCGTCGACGACGACCGCCTCGAGCCCGTGCAGGGTGCTGAGCGCGACGCTCCGCAACGCCTCCCCGATGCAATCCGCGTAGTTGTGGAGCGTCACCAAGACGCTGACCCGGGGTTGCTCGCAGGGCGGTCCGAACTGCTCGACGACGTCCTCGCCGGCCTGCTCCCGCCCGGCGAGCTCGTCGAATTTCCGCTCCAGCAGCCGGGTTCTGACGACCAGGTGCTTCAGCGCCGTCCGCAGCGGCAGCGTCTCGCCCGCGAACTCCGCGTAGTGCTTCCAGGCCGGCGCCGGCGGTTGCGGGGACAGAGGCAGCGGCAGTGGCTCCGGCGCCTGCCGATCCGTGGACGGCAAGGGGTTCTCCGCGGCGCGCTCGATCGCGCTCTCGAGCCGTTCGACCATCGACTCCACCGGCATCTCGCGGCGGATCAGGTCGTAGGCGTCCCGCCGGATCCGCTCCAGTCGCTCGGGGTCGGCAAGAACCCCCTCGAGGACCTCGGGCAGTGTCTCGTAGTTGGCGGAGAGGTAATGCTCGCCCGGCACGAGGGGCTCGGCTCCCAGCGCATGCTCGGTGAGGACGACGCAGCCGTTGAGGATCGCGCCGATGACCCGGTGCCACTCCATGTAGGGCAGGGCGGTGCGGTGCACGTTCAGCAGCACCTTCGCGTCCGCCAGGAGCCTCCACTTGCGGTCGTGCGAGAGGAACGAGGATTTGCCGGCGACATGGGGACGCGTCGACTCGGTCAGGTGAATCGCCGACCGCCGCCCCGCCAGCACCTCGGCGCAGCGGGAGAGCAGATTGGCCCTCCTCTCGGTCGCGCCCCCGAGGAACACCATGTCGGTCGAGCGGGGCGGTCCCCCTTCACCCTTCCACACGTCCCAGGCGGGTATGTACCCGAGCGGCAGGTGCGCTGCTTTCACACCTCTCTTTGTCAGCTCTCTGACACCAAGCCTGTTGATGTCGACCACACCCCCCGCCCGCGCGGCGATCTCACACGAGGTCTCGAACCATTGCGTCCCCGGCTGCTCGGTGCAGACGACGACGCTACGGCGCAGCTGGGCGGTAGTGGGATGCGCGAGCTCCGCGACCAGCGGGTGGTACTCGTGCGGCACGTACACGTAGACCAGGTCGTCATCCAGAGCGGGAAAGCAGTCGACGGACTCCTCGACCACGAGCCCGTGGCCACGCAGGGCGCTGGAGAAGGCTTGCAGGATCTCCGCGAAGAAGACGTTTTGCCCGCTCGCCGAGACGAAGCAGATCCGGTCAGGCATGGCCTCGTAGTATGCGGTCCGTCGTGGACGCTGACCAGCAAGACCAACGTTTGATCGGCCCACTCCCGCCGGACGACATGCTTATCCGGATCGGGACCGACCCCTCGCTTTCGCCCGAGGCGAGAATCGAGCACTTCGACACCATCGGCGAAGGAGCCTACCGCGACATCCTCTCGGCCGTCGAGGGCGTGGAGAGACCTCTGTCGGCGCTGGACTTCGGCTGTGGCTCGGGGCGGATCATGCGGTGGTTCCTGCGGCACCCGGACATCGAGCTGACCGGCTGCGACATCCACGCGCCGACGATCCAGTGGATGCGCTCGCAATACCCCGACGAGGTGAAGCTCTACAGGAACGATCCCGAGCCGCCGCTGCCGGAGCGGGGGGCGACCTACGACCTCGTCTATTGCGGCTCCGTGTTCAGCCATCTGCCGGATTGGGCGCCCTGGCTGCTGGAGCTGCGCCGCGTCCTCAAGCCGGGCGGGGTCCTCGTCGCCAGCATCCACGGCAGGGGACTCTGGCCCTTCGGCGTGGCGGGCAGCCGCGGGGTCCCCTGGGACGAGGACAGGACCGGGCTGCTGGTCGAGCGCTACGGCGACGACTTCGAGACCGGCTGGGGCCCGGCCGTCTACGTCTCGGAGTGGTGGCTGCGCGCGCACTGGGGCCGCGCCTTCGAGATCGTCCGCTTCGAGCCGACCGGCTTCGCCCACCCGGACAACCGTGAGGGCGGACAGGCGTGGGTCGTCGCCCGCCGCGGCGACACCGAGTCGCAGCTGAGCCCCGAGGACCTGCGGCGCGCCGGGGACGATCCGCGCGAACTGGAGGCGGCCCTTCGCGCTCAGTGGCTGGCCTACGAGGAAAACAAAGCGCTGCGCTGAGCCTCCGGCACCGCCGGTTCCGCTCTGGTCTCGGCTGAGCCCGGGGCAAACCCCCGCAGGGCTCAGGGGACGGACACGAGCAGCGCCCCGCCGGCGAAGCCGACCATGCTGTCGTTCATCGCTTCGTACTCGTGGCGCATGGGCGGCAGCTCGCGCAGGTGCCAGAGCACCTTGGCCCGGGTCCAGGCGGCGGCGCGGGCGGCGTCGACGTCCCAGACGGCGACGATGTCGTCGACCGGCCTGAAGACGCGGTCGAGCTCTTTGAGCAGGCCGGTCATCATCCATTTCTTCATCCGCTTCTCGACCGCCCCGATCATCGAGTTGACGGAGTTGTAGTCCTTGTACTCGGGTCCGTCGTCGCGCGGCTCCCGTCCCAGCTCTTCGCAGGTCTCGCAGGTGGAGATCGCGAGGTCGTGGTTGATGTGCGCGTTCATCCCGGCCAGCGCGAACTGCACCGGCGCGATCCCGTGCTTGTGGCGCGCTTCGAACAGCGGCTTCCAGGCATGGAAGGGATAGCCTGCCGGCAGCTTCCCGTCCCCGGCGGCTTCATAGGCGGCGAAGTAACGGTTGGCGAAGACCACATCCAGCTTGTCAAGGAAAGGCGGCGCGTCCTGGCGCTGCCGCCCTAGTTCCTTCACCTCCTGCGTCATTTCCAGGTAGAGCCGGTTGAACCACTTCACGCCGTCCGTGCGCGGCAGCTCTTTCTCGATCGCTTCGAGGCGGGCGAGGACGTCTTCGATGGTGGTTGCCTGATTACTCATGCGGCCGAACTCTAAACCGGGGGACCGGACTGATGGAGGCAGCCACCCCCTTACAGGGGCGGCTGCCTCGTCGTTGGAGTCGAGCTACGGACCTGTGACGACCAGGGTCGTGGGTGCTGTAACCGTGAAGCTCCCTGTTATGCGGATGGTTTCCGCGCAAAGCAAGCTGCCGCCCGTTCTGGTGAGGGCCGCGTTCTCCGAGAGCAATCCAGGGCTACCGCCGGTGAGCGTGCCCAGGGTGACCCCTGCGCCGGCCCCATAGGTGCACGACCCGGCAAGGCCGTCCTGGACTGTGACTTCGGCTCCTGCGCTGACCACCGTCCCGTTACCGCCAGACGTCGCTTTGAACGAGAGCGTGCCGCGTTTGACCGTGTCGACTGTGGCGGAGCATTCACCCCAGGTCCAGACTTCGGTGTTGCTGGTGACCGGTTCGCCGAGGTCGCTTCCTGTATTCGTGGTCCTCGCCTCGATTGTGCTGTTGGCACATGTGGCGATGACGCTTCCTTCTGTGGTCTCGACGGCCACCGACCCTTTGGCCGAGAGATCGATTTCGGCACCTACGCTGAGCATGGCTCCCCCGGAGCCGTCGAGTGTGGTTGCCGAGGCCGTGCCGATTCCGACGAGGGCCATCAGAGCGACCGCCGCCAGGGCGGCGAGCGTGAACATCTTCAGACACTTCATGATTCATTCTCCCTTTCCGGTGCATTGCGCACCGGTGATTTCGTTTAAAGGTACGGGCAAGTTTTGGCTTGCCTAGGCCCTTTTAACACGAAAGCAACCTATAGTCAAAGATCTTTGAGTATCTGACACCCCGGGCCGTGCCCAAGGTCCTCAGGCGACGGCGAGGCGCCCGGGCTCCCCCCGGCACAAGGCTCCGATCTTCGTCCCGACCATCTCCGCGCCGGGAGGAACCGCCGCGAGCAGGCCGCCCGAGGTCATCGCGTCGGTGAGGAGGGCGCGGCGCTCGGGTGGGACGTCGTCGGACCAGGTGGCGAAGCGGACGGCGTCGGCGGCGTTGCGGGCGCTGCCGCCGGCTTCGGCGCGACCGGAGGCGGCGAGGTCGAGGGCGCCGGGGAGGGCGGGGACGGCCGCCGCGTCGATCTCGGCGCCGAGGCCGCTGGCCTCGCACATCTCGTGCAGGTGGCCGAGGAGGCCGAAGCCGGTCACGTCGGTGAGGGCGTTGGCGCCGCAGGCGCGGGCGGCTAGGGCAGCCTCGGCGTTGAGGGTCGTCATCGCCTCCACCGCCGTCTCGATCCAGGCCGGCTCGGCGATGCCGCGCTTGGCGGCGGTGGTGATCAACCCTCCCCCCACCGGCTTGGTCAGGTAGAGCTCGTCGCCGGGCTGGGCGCCGGCGGCGGTCAGCAGCTGATCGGGATGGACGACGCCGCTGACGGTCATCCCGTACTTCGGCTCGGGGTCGTCGATCGAGTGGCCGCCGCCGATCGCCACCCCGGCCGTCGCGGCGACCTCCGCCCCACCCGCGAGGATCTCGGCCAGCACCTCATTGCCGAGGTCCTCCAGCGAGAAGGCGACGATGTTGAGCGCCAGCACCGGCCTCGCCCCCATCGCGTAGACGTCCGAGAGCGCGTTGGCGGCGGCGATGCGGCCGAAGTCGCGCGGGTCGTCGACGATCGGGGTGAAGAAGTCGAGGGTCTGGACCAGCGCCAGCTCGTCGCTCAGCTTGTAGACGGCGGCGTCGTCGGCCGGATCGAGCCCGACCAGCAGCGCCGGGTCGGCCGAGATCGGCAGCGCGGCGCGCAGCGCGCGCAGATCCGCGGCGCCGATCTTGCAGGCGCAGCCGGCGCCGTGGGAGAGTTCGGTCAGGTTCGGGCGGTCCCCGGTGATCGCCATCAGCTTCGAGGGTAACCGGAAGAAGAAGGATGGAAACCGAGCAGCGCAGCGAAACCGACGAGCACCTCCGCCGCCTCCCCTCCGTGGAGCAGCTCGCCTCGCAGCTCTCCGGAGCGACGCATCCGCTTGCGGTCGCCGCCGCGCGGGAAGCGATCGACGCGGCCCGGGAGGCGGTTCTCGCCGGCGAGCCGGCGCCGAGCGAGGAGGAGATCGGCGCCAGGGCCGATGCCCACCTCGTCCGCCTCGCCACCCCCAGCCTGCGGCGGGTGATCAACGCCACCGGGGTCGTCCTGCACACCAATCTCGGCCGCGCGCCGCTGGCCCCCGCCGCCGTCGCGCGGGTGACGGAGGTCGCCGCCGGCTACAGCAACCTCGAGTACGACCTCGAGAGCGGCGGCCGCGGCAGCCGCGGCGCGCACGTCGAGGACCTGCTGCGCGAGCTGGGCGGCGCCGAGGCGGCGCTCGCCGTCAACAACAACGCCGCGGCGGTGATGCTCGCCCTCGCCGCGCTGGCCGGCGACGGGGAGGTGCTGGTCAGCCGCGGCGAGCTGGTCGAGATCGGCGGCTCCTTCCGCATCCCCGACATCCTCGCCCACTCAGGCGCGACCCTGGTCGAGGTGGGGACGACCAACCGCACCCGCCTCGCCGACTACGCGGCGGCGATCGGCGGGCGCACGACGGCGATCCTCCGTGTTCACCAGTCGAACTTCCGCATCGTCGGCTTCACCGAGCAGCCGGGGGCGGCCGAGCTGGCAGCGTTGGCGCGCGAGCGGGGAATCGCGATGGTCGATGACCTCGGCTCCGGCGCCCTCGGCGAGGTGCACGACGAGCCCACCGTGCGGGCCGCCGTGGCGGCCGGCGCCGATCTCGTCTGCTGCTCCGGCGACAAGCTGCTGGGCGGGCCGCAGGCGGGCGTCCTCCTCGGCCGCGGCGAGGCGATCGAGCGCTGCCGCCGCCACCCGCTGGCGCGGGCGCTGCGGCTCGACAAGCTGCAGCTGGCGGCGCTGGAGGCGACCCTGCGCCTGCACCGCGATCACGGCGCGGCGGCGCTGCCGGCGCTTGCGATGATCGGGGCGCCCGAGGAGGAGCTCCAGCGCCGGGCCGAGGTGATGGCCGCCGCGATCGGCGACGCCGCCGAGGTCGGCCGCGAGAGCGGCGCCCCGGGCGGCGGCTCGCTCGCCGACGTCGCGCTCGACGGGCCGGCCTGCCTGGTCGATCCGGGCGACCGGGGCACCGACGAGCTCCTTGCCCGCCTGCGCGCGCACGAGCCGCCGGTAATCGCCCGCATCGTCCGCGGCCGGGTGGTCCTCGACCCGCGGACGATGAGCGACGAGGAAGCCGCCGCGGCCGCGGCGGCGGCGCGGGAAGCGCTGGCCTGAGATGGCGCCATCGCCGCTGACGATCGGGACCGCCGGTCACATCGATCACGGCAAGACGGCGCTGGTGCGGGCGCTGACCGGCCGCGACACCGACCGCCTCGCCGAGGAGCGGCGGCGTGGGATGTCGATCGAGCTGGGCTTCGCGGAGATCGAGCTTGGCGGCTTCGGTCGGCGCCGCCTCAGCCTGATCGACGTGCCGGGGCACGAGCGCTTCGTGCGGACGATGATCGCCGGCGCCAGCGGCGTCGACATGTTCCTGCTGGTGGTCGCCGCCGACGACGGCCCGATGCCGCAGACGCTGGAGCACCTGGCGGTGCTGCGGGCACTCGCGGTCGAGCATGGCGTCGTCGCCCTGACCAAGATCGACCTCGCCGACGCCGAGACGCGGCGGGCGGCCGCCGAGGAATGCGCGCGACTCACACCGGGGCTGCCGATGGTCGAGGCCTGCCCGGTCACGGGCGAGGGGATCGAAGAGCTGCGGGCGACGCTGGCGCAGGTGGCGGCGGAGGCCGAGCGCTCACGGAACGACGCGGCTGCCGGGGAGCCCGTCCTCCACGTCGACCGGGCCTTCACCGTCGCCGGCCACGGCACCGTCGTCACCGGCACCCTCTGGTCCGGCCAGCTCGAGCGCGGGCAACGGGTGACGATCCTGCCCGAAGAACACGAGGGGCGAATCCGCTCGATCGAGGTCCACGACCGGCCCTGCCACACGGCCGAGTCGCACCAGCGCGTTGCCCTCAACCTCAGCGGCATCGCCCGCGGTGACGTCGCCCGCGGTGACGTGATCACTGCCGAAGGCGCCGGCATCCACGTCACCTACCGGCTCGACGTCGAGTTCCGCAGCGGCGCCGAAGCGATCCTCGCCGAGCCCCGGGTACAGGTCCACCTCGGGACTCGCGACAGCCCGGCACGGGTGGTGGGCCTCGGTGATGACGCCGCGCAACTGCGGCTCGAACGACCGCTGCTGGCGCGGGCCGGCGACCGCGTGGTGGTGCGCCGCATCGCTCCCCCGGACACGCTCGGCGGAGGGGTCGTGCGGGAGCCGAGCCCGCCCCGACACGGGCCCGGTTGGGAACGGCGTCCCGTCGAGGAAGAGCCGATTCCGCCGCCACCGCCTCCCCCTCGGGGTCCGAGCCCTTTCGCCCGCCGGGTCCTGACCGAGCTGGAGAAGGACGCGGCCCGCCCCCGCGGCGCCGCCCAGCTGGCCGCGGAGATCGGCAGCGACCGCCGCGCGGTCGAGCGCGCCTTCAGCGAGCTCGGGGCCGCCGGGGCGGCCGTGCGCGCCAAGGCCGACGTCGTCTACGCCGCCTCCGCCTACGAGAAGCTGGCGCGACTGGTCGTCGGCCTCGCCGAGCGCGACGGCTCGACCAGCATCGCCGAGGTCCGCGACGCCCTCGGCCTCAGCCGCAAATACGCCCAGGCCCTGCTCGAGCAGCTCGACTCCGAACGCCGTCTGCGCCGCGACGGCGACCGCCACATCCCCCGCCACGCTTCTACCGCCAGCGACTAAGCTCGCCACTTCCCTGGGGCGGCAGGGGTCTGGTGGCCCATCTGGCCTTCAAAGCCAGCAGGGCGGTGCAGCCCACCGCTTGGAAGGTTCGATTCCTTCGCCGCCTCGTTAGATTTTATACAGTTTATCGTCTAGACGATAAACGTTTAATCGTCTAGAATTAGAGAGATGATCTACCGGGTTCCCCCTATATCGGGAAGGCTGGCGCAGCGCATCGAGGAGCTGGACCACCTCCGCACCCGGCTGGATCGACAGTCAGGGGAGCGAATCCGCTGGATGGGGTCCCTGCGGCGCGAGATCCGCGCCGCGTCGATCACGAGCTCGACCTCGATCGAGGGGTTCTCCGTCGACCCCGAGGAAGGCATCGTTCTGATCGAGCGTCGCACCGCAGCGCTTGGGGACGAGAACCGCAACGCGGTCGTCTGTTACGCCCGCGCAATGGACCACGCCGCGACGATGGCGGCTGACCCGAGCTTCCGTTGGTCGGAGCGGGCGATTCTCGACCTCCATTTCGACGCCTGTTATTTCCAACGGGACAAGGACCCGGGGCTGTGGCGGACCGGGCCGATCGGGGTCACCGCAGCCGATGGCTCGCTCGAGTTCCATGGCCCGGATGCCGGGGACGTTCCCGCCCTGATGGCGGAGGTGGTGGGCTGGCTCGCGAAAGAGGAATTGGGGGTCGACGTCGCCGTTCGCGCCGCGATGGCGCACCTCAACGTCATCTCCGTACACCCCTTCCGCGACGGCAACGGCCGCATCTCCCGGATCGTCCAATCGCTTGTCCTCGCCCTCAGCGGCACCAGCTCTCCCGAGTTCTTCTCGATCGAGGAATACCTGGGTCAGCACACCCAGGCCTACTATTCCGCTCTTCGCGAGGCGCAAGGCGGCGGGTTCCACCCTGAGCGTGACGCGACCTCCTGGGTTGAGTTCTGCATCGAGGCACACATCGCGCAGGCGCGACAGCGACTGAACCAGATCGAGCGGGCGGCAGCGCGATGGAGTCGCCTCGAAGCGCTGATCGCCGATCGCAGCTGGCCGGAGCGGCTGACGATCGCTCTGGAGCAGGCGCTTGCCGGGCGAACCGACCGCTCCAGATACGCACAGGAGGCAGAGGTCTCCCCCGCCACGGCCAGCAACGATTTGCGACGGCTGCAGGACGCCGGCCTGCTGCGGCGGCGCCAGGCGGGAGGGCCCAGCACCGCCTACGAGGCAAGCGATCTCCTGCATGACATATTGAGTTAACGGACACATGATCCGATTTATCGGACATATGACTGTCCTATAATGGACACATGAGCGACCTGACCTTCCTGGCTGACGAAGTCGGCGTCAGTGAGCGCACGCTGCGACGCGCGGTCAACGAAGGCACCCTCCGCGGCAACCGCATCTCGCCGCGCAAGCTGAGGCTGCCGGTCGCCGAGAAGGAGTACGTCCGCAAGCACTGGCCGCTGCTCGCCCAGCTCCGCGAGGCCCTGCGCACCGAGTCCAACGTCCGCTTCGCCCTCCTCTTCGGCTCCACCGCACGGGGAGACGACACCGAGGAGAGCGACGTCGACCTGCTAGTGGAGATGCGCGACTCCTCCTCCATGCGGAACATCGACCTCGCGCTGAAGCTCGAACCGCTGCTCGGGAAGGACGTCCAGATTCTCCTCCTGGAGGATGCACAAGCTAACCCACTGCTTCTCACCGAAGCCGCCCGTGAGGGTCGCGTGATCGTTGACCGGGAAGATCGCTGGCCGCGGTTCAGCAGCGAACGGAAGAACTTCGAGCGCCGGGCGCGGGCGCGGTATCGCAAACAGATGGAACGGGTCTTCGGTCGACCGCCTCGCAAAGCGCTCGCAAGCTGATGGGCAGAACCAAGAAGACGCCCGCGCGGTTGCGAGACGAAATTCTCGCCCGCCTCGAGGAGTTCGACTACCAGCTCCTGTCGCTCGAAGCGGCGATGAAGGAGTTCGGCGATAACTTCGCTCTACCCCCGTTCAAACGAGCTTTCGAAAGGGAATCCGGCATCGCCGCTTTCAACAAAGTGCAAGCCGTGGAACGCTCCTTCTCACACGTCCAGAATTTCATGGCCCAGCTCGCCGAAGCCGGTGGCATCTTGGCCGAACTCGAGCCGCCGAAGATCCACGAGGGCCCCGCGGCAAGGGCATTTGAAGCCCTCGAAGAGGCGGGGGTGATCGACGCCTCCCTCGTTGACCGGCTGAAGCGTTGCCAAAATGCCCGATCCGAAATCGAGCACGACTACATCCACGTAACGGCTGGTCGCGTGCACGAAGTGGCGAAGTTGGCCGCTGAGTCCGCGCCCGAATTCATCGAGCGATACAAGAATTGGATCGAGCCCTACCTGGGTTAGCGATCAGCGCACGGCTAGCGCCACGGCCATCGCCAAAGCCCCTGCCGCAGCGGTCAGCCAGGCGATGTAGTCGCCGACGTGGCCGCTGTGGATCGTGCCGAGGGCGGTTTGGGCGCGGTCGGCGGCGCGGCGGAGGGGCCTGAGAGCGGGCATCTCGAGCTTGCCACCGAAGAGCGAGAGAGCGGCGATGGCCAAGGCGAGCGCCAGGGCGAGCGCCGACCAGAGGTAGTCGGTCGCCTTCAGGCCCTTGGGCTGGATGACCTCGAAATGGGCGCCGCCGTGGAGGACCGCTTCGGCGTAAGCCTGCGAGTCGGTGAAGCGGCCGGCGGCTTCCTGGATCGCGTGGTCGAGGCCGGGGAAGAAGCTGCAGGCCAGCGCCGCCGCGGTCAGCAGGGCCGTCGGCACCAGCATCGTCAGCGGCGTGCGGTCGTGGGGCTGCAGGGTCTCGCTCTCCTCGTCCTCCTCCGCCGGCTGCCCGCTCTCGGGCGGCTCGTCCTCGCCCCAGCCGGCGAAGATCGTCCCCGCCGCCCGCAGCATCGCTCCCACAGTCATCCCCGAGGCGATGACGAAGACGGCGATCGCCCAGCCGTAGCCGGCTTCCTCGACCGCCCCCTCCCCCAGCGACTTGCCGTCGAAGACGCCGAGCCAGGGAGCCCCGACCAGTGCCACCGCCCCGGCGACGAACAGCACGCCGACGAGCCTCAGCGCCCGGTCCCTGGCGCCGCAGCCACGCAGCCGCAGCTCGTCGACCTCGGTGAAGCGGTGCAGCAGGATCCCCACGCACATGAACAGCGCCGCCTTGGCGAAGGCGTGCGCCAGCACGTAGCTCGCCAGCGCGGCGACGCCGCTGTGCTCGAGCAGGCCGAGGCAGATCAGGAAGAGGCCGATGTGGCTGACGGTCGAGAAGGCGAGCAACCGCTTCAGGTGCCGCTGCTGCAGGCACATCGCCGCCCCGACCAGCGCCGTCACCACCCCGATCCAGATCAGGATCGGCCGCAGCGCCGCCGCGTCGGGCGAGAGCGCGCCGTCGAAGGCGGTCCAGTAGATGCGCGCCACCGCGTAGACGCCGAGCTCGACCATCACCCCGGAGAAGAGGACGCAGACCGGCGTCGGCGCCACCGCGTGGGCGTCGGCGAGCCAGAAGTGGACGGGAAAGGCGGCGGCCTTGACGAGGAATCCGAGCGCGATCAGGGCGAAGGCGACGGCGACCAGCGCGTCCGGCGGCCGCCCCGCCAGCGCCGCGCCGATCTGGGCCAGGTTGAGCGCCCCCGTCCGCCCATATACAAGGGCGATCCCGGCGAAGATCGCGATCGCGCCGACGCTGTTGGAGACGGCGAAGTTGATCGCCCCCTGCAGCGGCCCGCGCTCCTCGATCTTGTAGGCGGCCAGCGCGTAGGCAGCGACGCTCATCAGCTCGAAGAAGACGAGCATGTTGAAGAGGTCGCCGCTGAGGCAGAAGCCGACCATCGCCGCAAAGAAGACGAGCATCAGCGAGTGGAAGAGGTGGCCGACGGCGTCGAAGTAGCGCGCCGAGAAGACCAGCGTCGCCGTCACCAGGACCCCGACCAGCGTCGCCATCCCGGCGCCGAGCGTGTCGGCGGTGAGCGAGATGCCGATCGCGATTCCGTGCTGAGGTTCCCACGCCCCCAGCCAGTAGATCTGCGGCTGACCGGAGGTGGTGTGGGCGAGGACGATCGCGCAGAGGACGGTCACCGCCAACCCCGTCGCCACGGCCACCGTGTCGGCGATCCAGCGCCGGGCGACGGAGTCGGTCGCCGCCAGCAGCGCCGCCGCCAGCAGCGGGATCGCAACGGCGAGGGACTCGAGGCTCACCGGCTCAGCCCCGCAGCGACATCAGCTCGTCGGGGTCGACGGTGCCGAAGCGCTTCTGCGTCTGCACCGCCAGCGCCAGCAGCAACGCCGCCACCGTCGCCTCGACGACGATGTCGACCAGCGCCAGCGCCTGCCCCACCGGGTCCACGACCGGGGTCGAGGCGGGAATGCCGAGGTAGATAGGGGCCGCCGCGCCGTTGCGGTAGCCGACGCCGATCAGCAGCAGGTAGGTGGCCGCCTGGGTGACCGCGAGACAGCCGACGAGGTGGACGAGGTTGCGGCTGCTGACGATCCCGTAGAGCCCCCAGCAGAGGACCCAGATCGCGACCAGGTAGGGCAGCAGGGTCACTCCGGCTCTCCCCCGCCCCTCCGGCGCACCACCAGAGCCTGGTCGGAGAACTCGGTCCAGAGGAGGAGAAAGGCGCCGGCGACCTCGATCCCGACGGCGATGTTGCTGAGCGGGACGACCCCGGCCGAGAGCAGCCGGCCGGGCGAGCCGAGGGCGATGAAGTTCTTGAAGAAGACGCCGGCGAAGATCAAGCCACCGAGCCCGATCAGGCCGAAGCCGGCCGCCCCCGCCGCCTCGCCCGCCTCGAGCAGCGAGTGCGGCGCGACCACCTTCATCGCCACGTACTCGCCGGCGAGGAACGAGACCAGCGCCGCCGCGGCGAGGGGCAGGCCGGACTGGAAGCCGCCCCCCGGGCTGAGGTGACCGTGGCTGGCGACGTAGGCGCCGAGCACGATCAGCGGTCCCACCAGCCCCAGTCCGAGCAGGCCCAGAGCCGGGCTGGGCTCGCCGAAGCGGTGTTCCTCGGCGGGCTCGTCCGGCGCCCGCTCCTCCTCGCCGCGCCGGCTGCGGAGGACGATCGCGACCCCGAGCACGGCGGCGAAGAGGACGAACTCCTCGCCCAGCGTGTCGAAGGCGCGGAAGTTGAAGTTGACGGCGGTGACGAGGTCGGTCGCGTGGGTCGTTTCGACTCCCGTCCGTTCGATCACGAACCCGTAGGGGCCCGGGTAGTGGCCGAAGCCGGGCAGGTCGGCGACCGCCAGCACCAGCATCACTGCCAGCGCCAGGGCGCCGGCGCCGAAGAGCCAGAGCCGGGCGCCGCGGCTCACTCGCCGTCCTCCCCCCGCTCCTCCTCCCTGATCTTGGTCAGCGCCATGAGGATGATCACCGGCAGGCCGACGGCGGAGACGACGATCTGCGAGAGGGCGACGTCGGGGGCCTGGAAGACGAAGAAGAGGATCGCCAGCACCGTGCCGAAGACGCCGAGGCAGAGCGCCTGCCGCAGCGGGTCGCGGGTGAGGACGACGACCGGGGCGCCGAGCGCGACCAGTGCCAGGGTGCCGATCTGCAGCGCCGTCACCGCTCCACCTCCTCGACCTTCTCGCCGGGCTGGATCCGCCAGCCGCCGAGCCGGCGCACCCGCGCGGCGCGGGCCGTCGCGTGAACCAGGACCGGGCCGGCGACGAGGGTGAGAGCGGCCGTCGCCAGCGCTTTGTCGCCGATCATCGAGAAGCCCTCGCGGACGAAGATCGCGAGGGCGATCGCCGCCAGGCCGAAGCCGCTGACGCCGGGATAGTGGAGGCGCGCGAAGGTGTCGCGCATCGCCACCAGGCCGAGCGCCGCGATCAGCTGCAGCCCGACGCCGAGCACCAGCAGCGCCGCGACGAGGATGGCGACGGGGGTCACGTCCCCCGCTCCAGCAGGCGCACGAAGACGAGGGCGCCGACGAGAGAGAGCGGGGCGAAGATCAGCGCCAGGTCGACGAACGACTGGCGGTGGACGAACTCGGCCAGGAGCAGGAGGATCGCGGTGCCGGTGGTGCCGGCGATCTCAAGCGCGATCAGGCCGTCAATCGGGTCGAAGAGGGCCGGCAGAATGAGGCAGACCGCGAGCACCGCGAAGAGGACAAGCGCGGCGATCCCCCACTCGTTCATCGCGCCCTCATCCCAGGTCCAGCGGGTCGATCGAGCGTCGCGGCCGCTCCTCGTCCGGGACCAGCTGGTGGACGAGCAGCGCCCGCCGCTCCTCGTCGACCCCGATCGCGATCGTGTTGGGCGAGAAGGAGCCGGCGACCAGGGCGAGCGCGGAGCGGCCAAGGGCACCCGGGTCGCCGTCCTCGGTCCGCCCGGGCTCGAACTCGAGCGCGCGCAGGCGTCCCGACGGCGCCGGCCCGCCCGGCAGCGCCGCCCGCACCGCCTGCGCCGTGAGGCGGGCGAGGTCGCCGGGGACGGCCGCGGCCGCCAGTGGCAGCCGCGCCACCCAGCCCGCCCGCAGCCGCATCCGGGCGGAGCGATTGCGACGCACCAGCTCACTGCCGGTCGCCCCGATCGCCGCGACCACGGCGCCGGCGATCAGCTGCGGCACTTCACGCGTGTCGACCAGCAGCATCCAGACCGCGAAGAGGACCGCCGCGACAGCGGCCCAGGCCAAGGCGGCTCTGCTCACGCGCGCTGCCACGCCTCGGAATTACCCCTGCATGGGGCGGCGAAACGCGGGTAGGTTGCGAGCGATGAACGTGGTTTCGCTTCTCAGTCAGGACCCTGACCTCGGGGCAGAGATCCCCGAGGAGAGGCTCGATCTCGCGCAGCGCGCCTGCGCCGCCCGCGTGATCGAGGCGCGGCGCGGCGAGTGGGACTGGGAAGAGAGCGTGCAGATCGACCCCTCCGGCTACGGCCTGCTCGTCCTCTCGGGCCTCCTCTGCCGCCGCGTCGTCCAGGGCCAGCGCTACGGCGCCGAGCTGCTCGGGCCGGGCGACCTGCTGCGGCCCTGGGACAAGATCGGCGAGTGGTCGAGCATCCCCACCGACGCCGACTGGCTGGTGATCGAGAATGCCCGCCTCGCCGTCCTCGACGGCGACTTCACCCGCCGTAGCGCTCCCTTCCCCCAGATCGGCGTGGCGCTGATCCGCCGCGGCATGCTCCGCTCCCGCTACCTCGCGACCCTGATCGCGATCGTCAGCCAACGCCGCGTCGAGACCCGCCTCACCATGCTCTTCTGGCACCTCGCTGACCGCTTCGGCCGCGTCCACGGGGAGCACATCGATATCCCCGTCCCCCTCACCCACCGCACCCTCGCCGAGCTCGTGGCCGCCCGCCGCCCCTCCGTCTCCACCGCCCTCGCCAAGCTCCAGCAGCAAGGCGTCCTCACCCGCCACGACCGCACCTGGCGCCTGCATGGCCCCCCACCCACGGAGTTCAAGCAACTCTCCGAGGACCCGACGAGCGAGCCGGAACTGGTCGGCGAGGAACTGGCCGGCTAACCCCTCTTCTTACAACTAACCCCAATCACCGGCCGCGACTTCAAAACCCGCCCGTTCTGCCCGGTGAAGATCACCTGGGCGCGGTGCTTTCCTTCGCAGAGGTTGGCGTGGTTTTCGATCAGGCTCCTTTTGCCACCGTAGAAGCTGGTTTCAAACCTGGTGACGGGAGCGTCGGGGACGCTTTGGAAGCGGACCCTGACGCGGGCGATTTCGGTGCCCTTCTTCTTAACCGAGTCAATGAAGCCGACCAGGGTGATGTGGATCCGACCGTGGAGGTCGGCGACGATGTCGGGCAGCTTTCTGCCGCCTTCGCCGCCGTTTGATCGGAAGTAGATCGGGCCTTCCAGGGGCGCTTCGAGAAGCGGGGTGATCGCTTTGGCGGTTCCCAGAATCGAGCTCGGGGGACAGGCTCCTGCATTGAACTGCACCCTGGTGCAGGGGTTGTTGACGTGGGATTGGTCGATGAACTCTGATGAGGGGAGGATCACGGTGGCGGCGGTGGTGTTTGCCTGGTTTGCGGGCTGGGTTAGGACGGCTTTTACCGCCGGGTCGGCCGAGCGCCTGGTCTTACCCTTGAAGAAAAGCTTCAGCTGGGGGCTGTAAGGGAGCTTGGCGCAGTTGGTGGCCTGGAAGCCGTCGCTTGGTTCGGCAGTGGCTCCGTTTGAGGCAACTACGGTTGCTTTGATCTGCTTGGCTTCGCAGCTGGTCGGGTTGAGCGTGAATTCGGGTCTCGTGACGTCGACGTGGATCGCTCTGTAGAGGACCGGGACGCCTTCGAGGATCTGGGGCAGGGGATCGGTGGTGATCGTCGCTAAGACGGTGGTCGGGTCGACGTTTATCTGGGAGCGGTTGACGACCGTGCCGAGATCGAAGGGGCCGGCTTGGGCTGGGACCTTGGCGATGATCGAATAGGGGGCTCCTTTGTAGGGGCCGGCTAGGTAGACGGCGGTTGGTTCCTTGCCTGGCTGGGGGATCCAGAGTGGGGCTCCGCCCACGCCTGCAGCGGCGGTGATCGTGCCGATCTGGCTAGCGGCCGGGCAGTTGCCGGTGGCGGCGTCTTGGTCGGGGCAGAGGGGGATGCCGCCGAGCTTTGCGAGGAGGCCTTGGGGGAGGTGAAGGGAGATGGTCTTGGGGTTGGCTTCGCCGTCTTGGCGGGTGAGGGTGAAGACGAAGGGGGAGAAGGAGCCAGCTGATGGCTGGTCGGTGCCAGCGATCAACCCGGGCGCAAAGCCCCCCTTGCCACACCCTGAGGTGATCTGCATCGGCGTTTCGCCTGCAATTGGAGCCTTGTCCGACCAAGGGGCAAAGGAGTAGGCGGTGTCGTAGGTCCCGCAATGCGCGGGGGTAGAGAGGGGCGCCCGGGAGCCACCGAAGATGTGGAGCTTCAGGCCGGCAAACGGAACCTGGGGGTTGCCTCCCAGTGACGGGATGCCGTTGAAGAGGGTCGTCAACTGCCCGGTCAGCGGGTTCGCTTCGATTTCCGCCGGCAGCTTTAGGTGCACGCCCTGTTCGTCGGTGACGAGCCAGAAGCGGAAGAGATGGCCGGGTTCGGGGGTGCGCTGGTAGACGGCCCCATGCAAAGGCTTTTCGAGCGCCGGCACGTCCATTTCCGCCGAGCCGATCTTGGCCGCATCGGGGCAGTGGGAGGGTTCGTTTTTGCCGAAGCCGACCTCTTCAGCGCTGCAGGCCGCGAGGCCTTCGGCGGCCGAAGGGTTGATCGCCATCCCCGGGGGAAGCGTCACGACCGCCGCCTTCAGCGTCGAGGTAGCGAGACCCTGCGGCGTTTCGTTCTGTGAGACCTGGAGATCGGTGTCAAGACCCGTGGGAGCCGAGGCTTCGGCGCTGGTTGGAATCGCGGTGAAGCTCGGTTCGAAGGCGAGTTTGCCGCAGCCGGTGATCTGCGGGAACGGCGCACTAATCGTCGAAGGCTGTTCGGGCAGCTGGTAGCTGCGAGCCGTGATCGTCACCTGTCGCGTCAAGCTGCAGTCGGTCGGGTTGGAGAGGAATGGGGCTTCGGGCACGGTGGCTTCCCTGATCGGGGGCGTGAGCTTTTGCCGCGCTTCGTCCGGCGTCATCCGTTCTCCGTCGTGACTGTGGGCAGCCGGGACGCCCCACAGCGTCGTGTTGGCCGCCACCAGGCCAGCACCGGCGGAAAGACCTTCCACCGAAGCGACCAGGCTGTAGTCGGCGGGGTCGAGCCGAACGTTGATGAAGGCGGGCCAGCCGGCGGCGAAGAAGCCCAGGCGGGCGACGACGTCGCTGCTTTCGGGCGGTGCCACCATGTTGTAGACGGGCTCGGTGAAGGAACCCTGGATTACCCCGCCGAGCGTGGTTTCGGTAACACCTACCTGCGAATCGATCGGACATTCGCTTTCTTCGGGCAGGTTGCCGAGCTGGGCGACGGTGCAGCGAGGAACCTGCTGTGGATTGCCGATCATGCCCGGCGGCAGGTGGACTTCGATGTCACGAGTGAAAGCAAAGGGTTCGGCATTATCGCCTTCGCCCTTGTGGGTGAGGGTGAAGGCGGTGGTGAAATCCGGGTGCGCACCGGCTTGCGTGGTGGTAAGAGCGGTGGCAACGGATTCGAGGGCGTATTTTTCGAATTCATTCGCCGCCGAGGCACTGGCCGCGAAGCCTGCCAACGCGAGCGCCGCAAGGGCGATGCTCGTCACAGCAGCCAGCCTGCTCGATCGGGTCGACATCTTTCTGGACCACGCGCTCATCGACGCCCCGCCTTCTTCCCGGTGCCGGCTTTTCGGCGATGGTGCCTTCTCTTGACGCAGACCTTCCTGCCATGCCGCTTCGCCAGCTTTTTGCCCCTCGGACAGGGCCTATGCGGGACGTTTCCGGAAGGCCCGGTCGCGCTGCTTGCGGGAGTCGGGAAGCTCGGCGGCGTTTGAGAGGTACCTGGGCACGCTTCATTCAGATTGCAAGCGCCGCCTTCTTCTTTCGCAAACCCCCCGTCAACCCGGGCGTCGTACACCGATGGCGTTTCGTCGGCGTCGGAGCCGGCCAGCAGGTCAGAACTTCTGAAAAAGACATCGTTGCCTGAGTCGCTGACGCCCCACAGGTAGTCGGGGCGGCTGCTTTGGCCGGAGGAGATCAGGTAGACGCAGCCGCCTGGGCGTTCGCAGGTTCCTATTCCCTGGGCCTCCCACTCGTAGACGTCCTGCAAACCGTCCGCATCCGCGGGAACGAGCGGTTCGGTCGACTGGAAGAAGGCGCGCTCGCCGTCGGCGCGCAGGTTGGCGACGGAGGCAAAGAAGCCGAAGGGCTGCGCTTCCCCCTTGAAGAGGCTGGCGGACTGCAGGGTCGCTTCGCCTTCGGCGGCCTCTCCGGTGGGGTTACAGGAGATGCAGGTAAGACTCTGCTCGTTCGAGTCGTAGCGGTAGACCTCGGTGTGGCCTTTCGAGTTGTAGGGGGTTAGAGGGGCTTCCGACTCGAAGAGGAGAACACCGCCGTCTGGAGTGGTGCGGGAGGGATCCTCCGCCGCCTCGCCGTAGCTGACGACGTGTGGAGCCCACCGGCCGAGGCCTATCCCGCTTTCTTCACCTTCGACGTCTTCTTTCGTAACCGTGCCGACGAAGGAGATCACCCCTTCTTCGGAGCGATAGAGATTCTCGGCGCCGGGTTCCGGCAGGGCCCCATCGGGATTGGGTTTGCTCCCGATCACGCTGGGGGAAACGAAGTAGGCGACGCTGCCGTCCGCGGAAACGTTGACGGGCGTGACGTCGCCGGAAGCCGTGAAGGCGATGGGATTCGATTTTCCGCCGACTTCGTAGGCGTAAAGGTTCCCGCCTTCCACGTAGAAGAAGCGCTTGGCCCCTTCGCTGAAGCCGGCTACAGTCGCGCCTTCACCGAATTCGAAGGTTTCACTGTTGTCGTAGCGGAAATACAGCGGTCCGGAAGCTAGATGTTCACCGAGCCTGAAAGCGACACCCAGGCCGTCGAGAGAAGCACCTTCATAAAAAGCCTGCTCTTCCGCTTCGGGGGTGACATTCCCCGGCAGCAGCGAGACCACATGGGTGACTTCGTCGGCGGTGCGATCGTAGATCGCAGTCGTGCCGCTGGGTGGGGCGTCTTCCTCGAGCTGGATCGCCGGATCGGAGGTTTCCCCGCTGACGAAGATGATGTGGCCGCCGCCTGCGCTGATCAGCTTGCCCACCGCAAAGGGATCAGTGCGTAGGGCGCCACGGCCGACCGGGGCCGAATGGCCGTCTGGGTAGCGAACGTAAGTGGTCGGGGCTCCTTCGACCTGCCCAGTTCCCCCGCCGGGGACGGTGCCTTCCGCGCCGCCGGCGGTGCTCCAGAACGAGTAGCCCTGATCGGGAGAGTTGGAGCCCGGCAGGAGCGCCGGCGCTTCTTCGCCCGAGGGGCCGACGTATTCGGTGCGCCACCCCGATTCGGTGCGGTGGGTGACGTAGGGGTCACCGGCGTATGAGCCGGTGGCTTCGAAGCCGGGGATCTGCCCGCCTTCGATCTCGAACGAGGCCGCGTTCCCGTCGGGTGAGACCTCGCGCGTTGCGAAGTAGGTGCCGAGATGGCCGACGCCCAGGGGAGCGCGCCCGTTGGTATCGGGCGGGCTCACGAGCTCGTAGGCGCGGCAATCAGGCAGGAGCGCCGAGGGACCGATGCGCAGGAGCTTGTTGGGGCAGGGCGTCGGTTCGGATTCTTCAGCTGGGTAGGTGGTGAATTCGCCTTTCGCTTCGGCGCTGCCTTCTGCGTTTTTGGCAGTAACACGGAAGAAGTACTGGACGCCAGGGGAAAACCCCTTCGCATCGGCGTGCACTTTCACCGGCACGATCCCAGCGGCAATGGAGCCGGTGGCCACCGTCTGGGCGCCTTCGAATCCTCTTTCTTCAAAGCTCTGTTTAGTCGTGTATTCAAGGGCGTAGGTGGTTTCAAGACCTTCCGGGTTGACTTCAGCTTCAAGACGAGCTTCCGTCTCGGTCACTCCGCCGAAGGAGACCGATTCAACTTGCGGCGGACCTTGGAGCGGCGGACCGAAGGCGAAAGAGTGACCGCCGCCACTGGTGCCCGAGGAGACGAAGAGGTAGCGGCCTTTCGCGTTGAGAGCCCCGTTCGGGCTGTGTTGTCCGTTGTCAACGGCGAACTCGGCGCCGAAGGCCGGTTGGAGGCTGTGTTTGATCGTTGAGAGGTATTCACCGGCGAGACCGAATTCGTAGATCGCATTGGAACCGCCGCAGTCGTAGATGAAGAAGTGCCCGGTTCCTTCGTCGGCAGCGACCGCGAGCCCAGCGCTGAATTCATTTTCAAGGGGAGTCGCCGGCCCTTCGATCGTCATCAACAGGTGGTGGGGGGCGTCGAGTTCGAAGACGTCCAGCCTGTGATAATCGCTGGCGTAGAGGCGGTTGTGGACAGCGTCGACGGCAAGGCCCGGCGCATCGCCCAAGGGGTTGGAGAATTCCCCCTGTCCGATCGGGGGGAGCAATTCGTTCCCTTCCGCCGCAGAGGTGTACTCGAAGATTTCATGGGCCCCGTTGACGAAGAGATGTTCGTCGACCGGGTCCACGGCGATTCCGGTGAGAGTGGCGAGGCCACCTTCCTGGACGACTTTCGGGGGTTCTTCATAGGCGATTTCGCCTGCTGCGGGGTTGTAGGGAGAGGACGGCGCGTATCGCACGATCTGGTGCGCATTCCGCCCGAAGTCGAAGACGTAGAGGTTCCCTTCCGGGTCGAGCGCCAGCGTTTTCGGGCCATTGGGATCTTTGATCTCGCCGATGTAGAAGCCCCCCGAGTTGAAGATGTCTATCCGCCCTTCTTTCCCTTCGCCGGGCCCGTAGTTCGATACGAAGATGTTCCCGTACGCGTCGGCGACGGCGTCCTCGGGCGCAAAAAAGGATGCGGGGGGATGAGACCCACCCGGGCACCCGGGATCTGGCGCTTCGTCCGCAGGCGACGTCGAGCAGTTGCCGGTCAGCGAGAGGATCGGGTTGAAAGTGTGCAGGCCAGCGGCGAATGCAGTCGCCCCGCTGCTTGCAGAGAAACCCGACAAAACAACGCTTACGCCTAACAGCGCCCCCCACATCTTCTGCCTGTTCCTCATCCCCTGCATCCCCCTTTGCCTGACAGACTGCTCCCTGACTTCTGTCGTACCTTAAAACATTTGCCAGGGTGACATATTTATAATGTAATATCTGTCACCCGTGCTCCGCGGAGCAGTCGCCCGCTTGCTCTTCATCTTTCATAGGTGAGAGCCGCGATCGCTGGGGGCGACCGCGGCTCCTTTCTTCTGCATTACAGCGTGTTCTAATCTTTATTCTTTTGTAATGAGCAGAGGATTTGGTTCTGTGACAGTGTAATGCGCTGTCCACGTACCTGGGTTGGGACACGGACCTGAGAGGAGCGGAAGACTCGTGCTGATCGAGATCTTCGCCGGGCTTCCGCCTTCCACCGTGCCAATGGTGGTCCCAGCTTCGGAGGTGCCGTAGACACAGCTCCCGAAGATGGTCTGGATTGTCACTTCCGTGCCCTTCCCGACCAGAGTTCCGTTGTTTCCGGAGGTCCAGGAGATTGACAGCTTGCCGGTTTTAATGGTCGTCGTAGGACTCGAGCAACTTGTCCCAGCTTCACCCCAGGTCAGGGTTTCGATGTTGCCTTCGACTGCGACACCGGCGCCCCCCGCATTGGTGGTTTTGCCCTTGATTGTACTGGCGGTACATGTATCGAGGGTGGTGCTGCCAACCTCGAGGATCGCGGTAGTGCCTTTTTCGAGACTGGCGTCGATGACCGTTCCCTTCGGGAGATTGCCACCGCTGCCCGAAAGGACGGTCGCCGAGGCCGAGCTGGCCGCGAACGCCATCACGGCCATAGCCGCCATCGCGGCGAGACCGAGAATCTTCACGTACTTCATCTTTTCCTCCTATCCGGCAAAATGCCGGGTTGGTTAATTCCAGGACCCCCGCTCTGGCTTGCTGGCTGGGCGGGGGTCTGTTCGCTCCCCTATCGAGCAAACTGTCCTGAGCGTTTTATCCGGGCTGACTGGCGGGTGTCAAGGGTGAAACGTTAGATCGGTACCCCGAAAGTTTGATTCAGCCCAGAGCGTTAAGGATTTTAACTGCAATTTCCCTGTAAACTCTGGGTGACATGGCTGTTTAGTGACACTAGTACCCCATGAGTGTTGTCACCCGGGAGACATCCGCTCGATCCTGTTTCTGAGGGCTCCGTTCGACTGGGACCCCCGCCGATCTGCTTGCTCTCGCCGCAAGCGCCGCAACGGCACCAGGCTGACGAGGACGGCCAGCCCGGCTACCCACCAGGTGGCGGCGTAGCCTTCGGTTGAGGAGAAAAGGGGTTCGCCGGCTTGGATCGCGATGCCGGCGAGGAGGGGGCCAAGCATTACGCCGAGGCCGCGGCTGAGGCTGTAGAGGCCGGTGAGGGCGCCGTGCTCGCCCTCTGGCATCAGCGGCATCAGGATCGAGTAGGGCAGGCTCATCAGCATGCCGCCGCCGAGGGCGACGAAGGGGATCGCGGCGAGGATCGCCCCCGGCGTGGTGGTCAGGCCCGGCACCAGCAGGGTGACGCCGTAGACCCAGAGACCCGCCTCGACCACGCGCAGGCGGCCGTAGCGGTCGCCGAGCTTGCCGCTGACCAACGCTCCGACGAGGATGATCGCGGCGACGGCGCCGATGATCAGCGAGGCCTGGCCGAGGCTGTAGCCGAGGCCGGCGGTGACGTAGAGGACGACGAAGGTCTTGATCGCGCCCAGCGAGAGCTCCCAGAGTCCGTTGGCAACGAGGAACAGGCGCAGCGTCCGGCGCTCGCGCAGCAGCTCCCAGACCCGCGCGTAACCGTTCTCCCCCGCTTCTTTCTCGCCCTCCCCTTCGAATTTGTCCGCGTAGCCGCGCCCCAGCAGCAGGAGGACGAAGACGACGACGCTCACCACCAGCAGCGCCGCCGCGAAGACGAAGGGGACGAAGTCGGCGAGGCTGAGCAGGAGGCCGCCGCTGACCAGCGCCAGGCCGGTGCCGACCCCGCGGAAGCCGGCCTGCACGCTCTGCGAGCGCCCCGCCACCTCGTCGGGGACGAGGTCGGGATAAAGCGCCCGGTAGGGCTCGTAGGCGATGAAGTAACCGACGAAGAAGACCGCGACCACGAGCCCCATCGCCACCACCGAGTGGACCAGGCCGGCGACGCAGAGGCAGACCGCCATCACCGGCGTCCCCGCGAGGACGAAGGGCAGCCGCCCGCCGATCGGCGTCCGCAGCCGGTCAGACCGCGACCCGACCAGCACCGGCAGCCACAGCGCCATCAGCCCCTCACCGCCGATGATCAGGCCGATCGCCGTGGTCGAGCCGCCTTCCCCGCGCGCCACCACCGGCAGATAGGTGGAGACGACGGTGATCGCGAGGGCCATGCCGAAGGTCGGCAGGCCGAGGACGAGTAGGCGCCTGAGGTCTGGAGATCTCACCCCGGGCGCCTACCCCACTGCTCACTGACCCATGCGCACACCCGGCTCCTGGTGCTCGAACTGGATCGGCTGCCTGATCCGCGTGCCGGGCACGTTGGCCTCACGCTCGACCTTGCCGAGCGGCAGGATGACCCGCCCCCAGGCCGACTCGAGCATCATCGCTCCCGCCGTGTAGGTGGCGGCGACGGCCGAGGCGATCAGGATCCAGCCGCCGGCGGTTTCCCACCAGCCTTCGCCGGTCAGGTAGTGCAGCGCCAGGAACCCGGCGCCCACCGCCAGCGTCGTCAGCACCGTGGTCAGCCCGAGGCTCTCGGCCACCGCGGCGACCGCGCCCAGGGCGGTGATCACTGACAAGGCGATGAACCAGAACCCGAGCTCCGGGAACGCGCCGGTCGGCAACGTGTAGACGCCGATCGCGACCAGCAGGTTGAGCAGACCGTAGGCGAGCCAGAACGACCCCCACATGCCATGCATCGCGATCGCGATCCCGTCGCGGGCCTTGAACGCCCACATCCCCGCCAGGAACTGCGCGAGGCCGCCGAACATCGCCGCGAAGGGGAACAGGAACTCGGGCGATTTTTCGCCCCCGTACCAGCCCGCCAGGTGCGCGGCGACGATGAACGTGGCGCCGGCGAACCCGAACAGGCCGAGGATCGAGGGAGCTGCGATCGGCTGCAGGACGACCCGGGTGTGCTCCCGGACTTCGGCTAACTCACCGTGTCCATTCCGCCCTTCCATTTTTAGCTACCTCCTGATTTCGCTTGCCCTCTCCGGGTACCCCGGTGCAGCGGCGGAACGCGGGGGGCGTCCGCGCACTGACAACCCCTAGAACCACGAAGGAGCGAACCATGTTCGAGCGCCTGAACACGCCCGAGGAGGCCTACGCCTACAAGCTCGGGGCGACCCTGAAGATGGAGGAAAAGGTCCTCGAAATCCTCGACGAAAGCATCGAGCACGCCCACGAGGAGAAAGTCAAAGCGCTGCTGCGCGAGCACCGGGCCGAGTCCGAGAACCACGTGAAGAACGTCGAAGAGGTCTTCGGCCTGTTCGGCTGGGACGCCGACGAGAAGCCGTGCCCGGCGATCGAGGGCCTGGAGAAAGAGGCGAAGGCGAACGTCAAGAAGACCGACGAGCACCTCGTCGACGGGATCATCCTCCAGGGCTGCGTCGAGGTCGAGCACCACGAGATCGGCGTCTACGAAAACCTGATCATCAATGCCACCGCGATGGGTCGCGACGACGTCGTCCAGCGCCTCGAGCGCAACGTCGAATCCGAGCGCTCGGCGCTGGAGAAGGTGAAGGCATTGCAGGCGGAGTTGGCCGCGAAAGTGAAGCAGCCCGCCTAGCGGTTGCCGCCGCCGGGACTCCTAGGCTGGCCTCTATGTCAGATCTCCCCGACGGGATCGACCTCGCGCGCCACCGGGACTTCGAAGGCAAGCGACCGGGCCAGTGGCTGCGCCATCTCTACCTGGCGCTGCTGCTGGCCTTCGCCGTGGCGGCGCTGCTGAACACCTTCGGCGCCGACGCCGTCAGCTCGGAAGCGCGGGCACCGGCGGCGACGCTGAAGGTGACCGCGCCGGAACGGCTGCGCGGCGGCCTCCTCTACCAGGCCCGGATCGAGATCCACGCCCTGCGGCCGATCGGCGCGCCGACGCTGGTCCTCGACCGCGGCTGGATCGAAGAAACGACCCTCAACGCGCTCGCACCCGAACCGGCCGAAACCACCAGCGACGAAGGCCACCTGAAGGTCCGCTACCCACCGCTGAAGCCGGGCCGCATCCTCACCGTCTACTTCTCCCTGCAGGCGAACCCGAACAACGTCGGCACCCATGACCAGGGCGTCGCCCTCTTCGACGCCGGCCGGGAAATCGCCTCCGTCGAACGCACCCAGGTGAACTTCCCCTGATGGACATCGTCATCCGCGCAGCCGTCGTCTTCACCTTCATCTACGTGCTGACGAGGGCGCTGGGCCGGCGCGAGCTGGGCTCGATGGAGCCCTTCGACATCATCCTCCTTGTCGTGATCGGCGACCTCGTCCAGCAGGGGGTGACCCAGAGCGACTACTCGGTCACCGGCGCCCTGCTGGCGGTGACGACGATCGCCCTGCTGACGGTGCTGCTCTCCTGGAGCAGCTTCCGCTTCAAGCGCCTGCGCCCGATCCTCACCGGCGAGCCGATCGTCCTCGTCGAGGACGGCGAGCCGATCGAGGCCAACCTGAAGCGCCAGCGCCTGACCGTCGAGGAGATCGAGTCAGAGGCCCGGATCGAACAGATCAGCTCCCTCAAAGAAGTGCGCTGGGCGATCCTCGAGACCAACGGCAAGATCAGCTTCGTCGAGAAATCGCAGTAGCGCGAGCGGGCCCAGCGGACTATCCGCCGAGCGCGGTCAGGGCCTCCTCGGCGCTGTCGAAGACGAGGCCGTTGGAGGTGAGGCCGGTCATCGAGAGGATGCGCAGGACCTGGGCGGTCGGCGCGTAGACGGCGAGCCGGTGGCCGTCTTGCTCCATCCGGTGGTGGGCGCGGAGGATCACCGCGATCCCGGAGGAGTCGATGAAGGAGCAGTTCTGCAGCCCGACCAGGACGCGCTCGCAGCTCTCCGCGGCGGCGGTCAGCACTTCGTCGAGCTGACCGGCGACGGCGAGGTCGAGCTCGCCTTCAACCTGGATGTCCCTGCAGCCCGGCTGCAGGTCGCGCTCGCTGACATTGAATTTCTGCATCATCGGTTCGCCGCTCGCGCCTTCGCCCGGAGCGTCCGGCGATCCTAGCGGTGGCTTCGAAGCCGCGCAACATGGGTACCAGGAGACGGGTGACTCCCTCGGTAATCGACGCCCCCTCCCCGGTCGCCGGCTACGCCGAGCCGGACGAGCGGCCGCCGTTCCTCCCCTACCTCAGCTTCATGACCGCCTTCGGCGCGCTTGTCGCCGCGGCGCTGGGGGTCGCCAAGCGCCAGGGGCGGGAGCTGCCCGAGAGGGTCAGCGCCGGCGAGGTGCTGCTGGTCGGCACCGCCTCCCACAAACTCGCCCGTCTGCTCGCCAAGGACAAGGTGACGAGCCCGCTGCGCGCGCCCTTCACCGAACTCGAGGGCAGCGGCGGCCCGGCCGAGTTCGAGGAGCGCTCGCGCGGGACCGGCGTCCGCAAGGCGATCGGCGAGCTGCTGATCTGCCCCTTCTGCCTCGGGCTCTGGGTCGTCGCTGCCTTTTCGGTCGGCCTCCTCTTCGCCCCCCGCGTGACCCGCTTCGTCGCTTCCCTCTTCACGGCGCTGACGATCTCGGACTTCTTCCAGATCGCCTACAAGGCCGCCGAGGAGAAGGGCCTCGGCTGAGGCCGGCGCCGTGCCGCGAGCGCTGGAGGATGCAGTCGTCGTGATCACCGGCGCCTCGAGCGGGATTGGCCGCGCGACGGCGCTGCGGTTGGCCCGGCGCGGCTCGTCGCTGGCGCTCTGCGCACGCGAGGAGGGGCCGCTGGCGGCGCTGGCGGCGGAGTGCGAGGGCGCCGGCGCGGCGACCCTGCACCGCCCGCTCGACGTCGGCGACGAGGAGGCGGTCGAGGCTTTCGCCGCCGCGGCGGTGGCGCGCGGCATCGAGGCCTGCGCCGAGGATCCCAAGCGCGAGGTCACCTACGGCCGCGGCCGGGCGGATGCTGGAGGTCCTCTACGCGGTGGCACCGCCGCTCTACCGCCGCCTCGCCCACGGCGCCTTCGTGCACGGCACCGAAGGCGCCGTCCCAGCGGCCCCGGCTGCGGGCAACGTCCTGCGCAGCGCCGACCCCCACGCGGTTGAAGGCGGCTGGCGGGCCCGCCGCCGCCCGCTCCTGCGCCGGGCGTTCTTCGAGTCCGCCGGCGGCGCCCTCGCCGGCCTCTTCAAGCGGAACGCCTGAGGCCCCCGTCATCGAGCCGGCAATAACCCTCCTTATAGAGGGGAAAATGCCGGCTCGATGATCGTCGTTTGCCTCCGGGCGCGACGGGGAAGGTGAAGCACCCAACCACCCACGACCAGGAGGACGGCGATGGCTGAGTTGACGACCCTGGAGGAGAAGCTGGCGGAGGTTCTCGGGCTGGCCCAGGCCGCGCAGAAAGCGACCGAGAAAGTCGAGGGCCTCGTTGACGACGAGAGCGTCGCCGCCAGCCTGCGCCGGATGCGCGAGGAGGCCGAGGAGACCGAGCGCCGCACCGAGATCGCCGCCGAGCGCGACGGCAAGAAGACGGCGATCCTCGAAAAGGCCCAGGAAACGAAAGGCGAGGCCGCGGAGATGATGGAGACCTACCTCGGCGAGGATGCCGACGGGCTCGACGGCTTCGAGTTCATGACCATGGCCGAGGCCGGCGAGGTCGGCCATTGGGCGGTGCTGCAGAAGCTGAACGAGCAGGCCGGCGAGGAGCCGATCTCCGAACTGACTGCCTGGGCGCTGCCGATCCAGGAACGCCACTTCAGCGACACCAAAGAGTGCGCGCTGCAGCTAGCCGGCGCGAAAGACCCCTACGAGGAGGCGTAGCCGAGGGCGGCGGGCCGGATCGCCTGACGAACGCGCCCGCCGCTAGCCGACTTCGGCGTCGGCGGCCTCGCGTATCCGCGCCAGCACCCGGCGCAGGATCCGCGACACGTGCATCTGCGAGCAGCCGATCTGCTCGGCGATCTCGGCCTGGGTCATTTCCGCGGCGAAGCGCAGGCGCAGGATCAACAGCTCCCGCTCCTCGAGGTCCGGGAGGGCGTCGGCCAGCGCCATGCGGTCCTCAACCAGTCCGTAGCCGTCGTCCTCCGCCCCCAGCCATTCCGCGTTGTCCGCCTCCTCGTCGCTGTCGATTCGCGGTGGCCGGTCGATCGAGAGGGTGCGCCGGTTTTCAACCGCCTCCATCGCCTCGAGCACGTCGGTCGTCTCGATCTCCAGGTCGGCTGCGATCTCACCGACGGTGGGCGAGCGCTGCAAGCCCCTCGTCAACCTGTCCACGCAACGATCGATCTCGAGGATGCGGTCGTGGATGCCGCGCGGCACTCTGATCGTCCACGAGCGGTCGCGGAAGTAGCGTTTGATTTCGCAGCGGATGGTCGGAGTGGCATAGGCGACGAAGGGCCGTCCGCGGGAGGGATCGAAGCGATCGATCGCCTGCAACAGACCGATGCTTGCCACCTGCAGCAGGTCGTCGAAGGACTCGCCTCCCCGCGTGAACCCGAGCGCGATTCCCCGGGCCAGCGGAAGGTAGAGGCGAACCAGCTCTTCGCGGGCGATCGGATCGCGAGTGCGCAGGCGGCGGTCCCAGAGGTCCGCCTCCGTCTTCGCTCGTTTTGCCTTTACCCCTTGCGCCACTCCCCAAGGTGCTCCCCCCCGCCGCTTTAGGAAACCCCAAGGAGCCAGGCAACCTAAAGAAGGCTCACACAGCGGCCATTGAGAGCGACCATTGGTCGGCGACGGTCTGGGCGGCGGCCTTCTCCTCGCTGAGGATCGCCTCGGCGAGGGCGACGGTCTCCTGGTCGTCGGCGCGGTTGGCGACACGGGCCAGAAGCTCGTAGGCGGCGACCTCGAGGTTCTCGACCGCGTAGGCGAAGCCGGCGAGCTTGGCCGGGGTGTCGGGCTGGGCGGCGAAGAACATGCCCCAGTTGAGGGCGCCGAGGCGCAGGGCGGCGTCCTTCAGCGCCGAGGGGGCGGCGCCACGGTCGTCGAGGCGGCGCTCGATCTTCTCCAGGTGCCCTTCGGTCTCTTCCAGGTGGTGGGCGAGACCCGCGCGCAGCGCCTCGGGCAGGTCCAGCTCCTTGCCTTTCTCCAGCAGCTTCTTCGACTGCCCCTCCAGGGCGTGGACGTCGGCGAGGTACTTGCTCAGCTGCGCATCGAGGTCCTCCGGCTCGACTTCGGCCAGCGCCTGCTGGACGGCGTCGTCGAAGTGGATGGCGACGCGACCCGCCATCTCCCGCTCCTCGTCGGCGATCGCTTCGGCGATCGCCACCGTCTCGGAGTCGCCGGCTTCGCGGGCGGCGATCGCCAGCAGCTCGTAGGCAGCGACCTCCATGTGCTCGTAGGAGAAGGCGTGGAGGGCGAGCTTGGTCGGCGTGTCGGGCTGGCTCTTGGCGAACAGCACCATGCCGAAGCCACCCGCCTGCCCGGCGGCGTCCTTCAGCTTCGACGGGCTTGCGTCGTGCGCCTCCAGCCGCGCCCGCACGCGCCGCTCCTGCGACTCCGTCTCCCCCAGGTGGCGCCGGAAGATCTCGGCGAAGGAGCCCTCGACGAGGTCGGGCGCCCGGCGCATCTGGGTCAGCGCCTGCTCCTCGATCGAGTGGACGTCGGTCAGGTACTTGACGAGCTGGGTGTCTGGATCGTGGTTGGGCATGCCACTCGAGTACCCGCCGCGGGCCCCCCTATGCCTGAGACCGCCTTCTTTAGACGAGGGCGCGCTCGCGTGCCGCTACATGCAGGCGCACCGTCGTGCCGGCGGCGCCGGAGCGGATCTGGACCAGGTCGCAAAGCTGGTTGGCGAGCCAGAGCCCGCGGCCACCCTCCTGGGCGATATCCGGACGCAGCCGCCCGACCAGCGGCTCCTCGATCTGCCCCCGGTCCTCGACCTCGGCCAGCAGGCTGCCGTTCTCCCGCCAGAGCCGCAGCGTGCCGCTGCCGCCCCCGTGCATGACGCTGTTGGCGGCGAGCTCGCTGGCGGCGATGACGAAGTCCGCCACCTGGTGCGAATCCATCCCCGCCCGCCGAGCCGCGTCCGCGACCCGGCCGCGGACCTCGGCAAGGTCACTCAGGCCGAAGGCGAAGGTCTCCGGCGTCGCCGCCGGCGGCGGCAGCGCGCCGGCGAAGCAATCGGGCTCGGGCTCGAAGGATGCGCTCTCCTCGCAGCGCCCTTCATGGCAGACGCGGCGATGGGAGAAGGCGACCTTCTCGACCACGTCTTCGGAGAGCGACCCCGCGTCGTAGGGGCAGAGCAGCGACCACGGCGTCCCCGGCGCGAAGGCCACGTTCAGGAGCGACTCGTGGCGCCGGCACTCGTCCAGCGCCGCCGGGCTGCGGTCGGCCCAGACCGGTTCGCCGATGCCCCGCACCGCGCGGCCGCCGTTCCCCTCGACGAACTCCCGCCAGAAGGGGATGATCGAGGCCGGGTTCCGTCCCAGCGCCTGCATGTCGACGAACCGGACCCATTCCGCGTCCTCCCCCAGCTCGCCTTCGAGCAGCGCGGTCTGCGCCGGGCCGACCGCGACCAGGGCCGGTTCGCCTGACCCCAGCGCGGCCCGCAGGAACGGAATCGTCCCCGCCAGATAGTCGTCATCGCCCTCGTAGACGAGCGCTTCGTGTTGAAAGCCGAACTGGTTCATGGCTGATGGGCTCTAGGAGCTCCTGAGCATGTGTGTTCCCGGCTTTCCGAGGCTCAAAACGGGATTTACCGAATGCGACACCGCCGCAAATTGCGAGTGACAGGTATGGCAAAACCGTTTGACCGGCCTGTCCGGGGGGTACCTCGCCCCCAGGCACAACGGTCGCAGCGCCGTTTGTGTCGGGAGGCAAAACCGCTCACTTCTTCACGGCGCAGCGACGGAGATTGGGAGAGGCCGCTCAGATACCCCAAGTTTCCGCCCGGAGGAAGAGATGAATCCGCCATCCGCATCACCCAGCACTAAGGACGCGACCCCCAGCCCCGAGATCCGCGCCCCAGAACTGGGTCCCGCCCTGAAACGCGATCAACTCCTGCGGCGCGTGCGCGCTGCCCGCAGGCGATTGGCGCCAATTTCTTCGAACGGTCTCGCCAGACTGCGGTAGCATCCCAAATGGGTTTGGCTGGACCGCTTTCGGGGCGGTCAGACACTCCCAGTCGTAAGGCAAGACCGTAGGCGCCCCACCCAGAGCGCCCCGGGACTTCCGAAACCAACCAGAGGGAGGTACCGGAAGTGCCCACGATCAGCGATACCGAAGTCAAAGACGGCCTGCTCGTCGTTCATCAGATAGTCGAGCCCGACTCCGTCTGCCTCGCCCTGCACGGCGAGCTCGACCTCTCCAACGCCAAGACGGTCGAACTGACCTTGGCCGAGGCGTTTGCCCACGGCAAGGAGGTCGTGATCGACCTCGGCCAACTCGAGTTCCTCGATTCGACCGGCATCTCCCTGCTGGTGATGGCGATGGCCCGCCCCGATGCGGGCAGGCTCAGCTTTCACCCCAGCACCTCACCCGAGGTCAGCCGCCTGCTGAAGATGACCGGGCTGGATGTGCGGATGGGCTTCGGTCGGAGCGACGGGAGCTCGACCGGCCCCGCGGCCTGACGACCGGCGCCGCAGTTGCCGCTCGGAGTGGGCGGCGGTCGGGATCACCGAATCGCCGTAGCGGACGCCGCCGAAACGCAGGCGCTGCAGCACCGCCAGCCAGGCGCAGACGCCGCGCTCGAGGATCCAGAGCGGCGCCAGCAGCGAGGAGGTGGCGGGGAAGAAGGCGGCGCCACCGGCACGGCGGCGACCGCGCTCGGCAGCCGCGATCGAGAGCGCGGCGGCGAAAGGCGCGAACCCGAGGCGACCCCCCCTCCGCCGACGGGACGATTTCCGGATGCATAGGCCGGTTTTCGTCCCGTCGGCCACCAGCAGCGGGAGAACCGCCAGCCAGAGCGCCATTCGCGCCGGCAGGGCGAAGTCGTCGTAGGCCTGGCGGGTGCGCTGGCCCCAGAAGTGGGCGGAGGAGGGCGGCAGACGCGCCACGTAGAGGTCGAGCGGCGCGGCGAGGCGGCCGCCGTGGGCGCGCACGGTGCGGATCAGCTCCAGGTTCTCGAACAGCGCGTCGCCGTCGTAGAGGCCGATCGCCAGCAGCCGCGAGCGACGCACCGCCAGCGTCCCCGGATAGTCGCGGCCGAGGCTGCGGTTGAGCAGCGTCCGCGCCGTGTCCCAGCGCGCGTGCCAGGGCAGGCGGGCGAAGTAGTTCTGCGGACGGACGAGGTCGTGGTCGTCGAGCAGCGCCGCCGTGCGCCGCAGCGATGTGGGGTCGTAGCGGACGTCGTCGTCGGCGATCACCACCTTCTCGCGGCCGGCGAGCCGGATGCCGGTCCGCACCCCCGAGACTTTTCCCATCAGCCAGTCCTCGTCCGGCGCCGGCGGCACGTGGGTCGCGTGCGCGCCGAAGGCCGCAGCGTTGGCCGCGAACACGTCGGACGGCGAGCCGTCGACCACGATCACCTCGGCGCAATGCGGCGCGATCTCCGCCAGGTACCCAGCGAGCTCCTCCCGCTGCTCCCCGTCCCCCCACCGCACCGGCACCAAGTAGGTGAGATCCAACAACTCGAACTGCATCAACTTTCCCGCCCCCCAGCCCGGAAAGTTGATGCAGTTCGCTCGGTTACCGAGCTCATGCCGCGGCGAGGGGTGGCGCGCGCAGCGAGCTCTCGCCGCGCTCCCAGGCGTCGATCAGGTGGGTGGCCCAGCGTGCCTCCAACTGGAGCAGCGCCCGGGCGCCGAAGAGGATGTCGGCGGCCACCGCGGGCTCCTCGGCGGCGAGGCCGCCGGCCAGGTCCCAGGCGGCGATGTTCTCGTGCACGGCGTCGGCCTCGACGTGCTCGTCGTAGAAGCGGGTCGCCTCCGGGCCGTAGCCGAGCCGGCGCAGGGCGTTGCCGTAGCGGCGGTTGGGGATCGATGAGGTCATCTCAAAAGCTGCGAGGTGACCGACCAGAGCGCCGCGGCGGCGCCGGTGCAGGCCGAAGCCGCTCATCAGGTTGACCGCCGCCAGCGTCACCGCCGGCAGCCGGTCGAGGTAGGCGCCGTAGGCGGGGTCGAGCCCCAGCGCCGCCATCGTGTCGGCGAACAGGACCGCATGCATCCGCTCGGCGCTGCCGCCGCCGTACTCATCGGCCTGGACCTCGATCAGCGCCGCCTTCGGCCCCGGGCCCAGGCGCGGAATCGCCCATGAGTGCGGATCGGCCTCCTTCAGCTGGTAGGCGGAGCGGTGGACCACGTGCTCGAGCATCTGCTCGCGCGTCCCCTGCGTCTCCAAGTAGCGGGAGAGGGGCGGGCCGGGGTCCTCGGCGACGATCCGCTGCAGGCTCTCGGGAACCGATGCCGGCTCTTCCCCGGTCGCAGGTGGAACCAGCTCGGCGACCGCCGCCTCGAAGGGCCGCTCCAGCGCCGCCCGGAAGGCGAGCAGCGACGGCTCCCACTCCCAGGCCTCGTCGACCCCGTGGACGGAGGTGTAGTGGAGCTCGTAGGCGACGTAGAGGGCGAGCTGGAGGTCCTCGTCGGCGATCGGGTCGGCGGAATCGACCGGGCCCGGCGGTGCCAGGCCCGCGCCTGGGGGGTCCTGCAACGCACCAAAGAGGCGCTCGCTGAGCGGGCCCCGCGGCGGCGGCAGCTCGATCAGTCGTCCGGCCATCGCTCGGCGCCGCTCGGCGCCTGGAAGCCGATCAGCTTGTGGGTGCCGTCGCAGAAGGGGCGCATCCGCGACCTGCCGCAGCGGCAGAGGGCGATCGTGCGTCGCTCCAGCGGCAGCTCGTTGCCCTCCTGGTCCTGCACGACGAACTCGCCGCGGATCAGGTAAGGGCCGTCGGGATAGGGGGTAATGGTGACCGGAGGCGAGCGGTCAAGACGGGGCTCCACCAGCTTCCGGTACCCGCCTGTGCGACTGATAAATCGCAGGGTGCGCTGGGTAAGACCAGGGCATGGCGGTTGAGCCGAACGACATCAAGACCGAGGACGAGGCAAGCCCTTACGAGTCCGCCCGCGCCGAGATCTCGCGGGAAATGGTGCGCCTGTACAAGGAGCTCTTCGGCCGCGGTCCGACCAAGGCCCGCACCGAGTTCGCCGGCCCGGACATCGTCCTCTGCACGCTGGAGAACACCCTCACCCCGGCCGAGCGCAGCCTCGCGGAGATGGGCGAGCACCAGCGCCTGCGCGACACCCGGATGTACTTCCAGGCCGCCACCGCCGACAAGTTCCGCGAGATCATCGAGCGGGTGACCGGCCGCAGGGTGCGCGCCTTCGTCAGCGGCCTCGACGCCGACGCCGACATCTGCTCCGAGGTCTTCTACCTCGAGCAGGCCTGATTTTCAGCTCGTCCACGACGCATGATTACGAACTTGTCACCCGGGTATGTAGGGGAGCGTTTCGGGGATAGGGCCGGGCCGGAGACTCGTCTCCTCCCAATTGATGATTGCGGTCGGGGTCCCTTGGCCCCTTTAGGGGACCCCGGCCTCAGCTTCCACCGGATCGGTCGTCCGCCTCTTCCCCGGTCCGCCGGCGGATCGCCTCGACCACCTCGGCGTCGAGCGGCTCGACCGAGACCAGCCGCCGGGGGAAGATCAACAGCGCTCCATGGTCGGCGTCGAGGTCGCAGTCGTCGCTGAGGTTGCCGGCCAGCTCGACCACGACTTTGCCTTCGGTGTCGGAGTCGCGTTTCCAGGCGAGGTAGCGGTAGAGGCCCGCGCGGCTGGGGAAGACGGCGATCCCCCGCCGCTGGGTGCGGAGGATCTCGCCGCTCCCCTGGCAGGTGGGGCAGGCCTGCTCGAAGCGGACCCGCCCTTGACAGGCGGGGCAGTCGGGGTCGGGCCCCGCCTCCATGCAGGAGAAGCACTTGTAGACGGTCGTGCCGCTGCCGCCGCACTTGTCGCAGCGGCCGTACTGGGGCTCGCCCCAGGGTTCGCTGACCTGGTTCTCGGGGTCGAGCAGCTCCCCGGGGTCGTCCCCGGCCGGATGGCAGTGGAAGAAGGTCCTCGAGGCCGCCTTCATGGGAGCCCGGCGACGGCTAGCTGCCGTTGCCGTCCTTTCGCTCCTCCTTCGCCGCCGCGGCCGCCTGCTCCAGCGCCTCGGCTTCGCGCTCGGTGGCCGCCGCCTCCTCTTTGGCCTCGATGCTCTCCTCTTTGGCCTCGAGTTTCTCCAGCTGCGCGGCCTTCTCGGCTTTGGCGTTGGCGCGTTCGACCTTGGCGGCCGCTTTCGCCGCTTTCTCCTTCTTCTTCCGCTCGGCTTTGGCGGCGCGGGCCTCGCGTTCGCGGCGCCGCTTCTCCGCTTTGCGCCGATCCTGCTCGGCTTTGCGGCGCGCCTCGGCGGCAGCCTCTTCGGCGGCTTCCGAGACCTCGGCCTGGCGCTCCTCGGCCGCCTGCTCCCGCACCTCGGCCTTCTCGCGCAGGCGCACCGCCCGTTCGCGCTCCTTGGTCGCCAGCAGCGCGGTGCGGCCCTCTTCGCGCAGCTCCTCGTCGCGGAAGAGGACGCCGGTGGCGCTGCGGGCGCCGGCCTCGGCGCGGTCGATCAGGTTCCTGGCCTGCGATTCGGAGCCGCCGAGAACGCCCAGCGCCAGGTCAAGCGGCGTCCGCGCCACCTTGATCGACGAGTTGAAGATCGCCTTCGAGATCGTCGGCATCGGCATCTGGCTACTCCTCCTTCGGGTCGATCGTGGCCGCGGCTTCTTCGGCGCGGTCGGCTTCGCGCCGCAGCTCGGTGGCCTCGCGCCTTGCCTCTTTCTTCTCGGCGGCGGCCTGCCGGCGTCTGGCCTCGGCGCGCTCTTCCTTGACCAGGCGCTCGCGCTCGGCGGCGGCCTTCTCGACTGCCGCGCGGTTGGCGGCCTCACGATCTGCTTCGGCCCTTTTCGCCTCGGCCCGCTCTTCGGCCTCGATCTCGGCCGCCTCGAGCTCGACCTCGCGGCGCTCGGCTTCGGTCTCCGCCCGCTCGGCCGCGATCTTCGCCTCCCGCTCCTTGCGCTCTGCCTCGGCCGCCTCGGCGGCAGCCTCCGCCTGGGCATCCGCCTGGACCTCCTGCAGCGCCCCCTCGCGATGCAGGTCTTCGCGACCCAACGCCGCTCCCGCCAGTTGCTTCGCCCGACCGACCACCTTGCCGAAGGGACCGCCGGCGACCCGCTCTTGCACGCTCAAGTCCTTCCTCCTTTCGAGTCTCTTGCCTCGCTCTCCCCTACCCCTACCGGAGCCCCGGCGAACCGTGCGCCGGTCACATTGAGGCTCAGTAGCGGAGGATCGCGGCGACGCCTTCGGCTTCGGACAGGGGGGCGGCGATCTCGTTCCGGACGAAGGTCACCTGGGCGCTGCCGGCGAGGGCGCCGCGGACCAGGGGCTCGGCCCGCTCGCGGAGGGCGCAGTCGAGGACGAGGTGGTCGACCCGCCCTTCGGTCAGCGCCTCGGCCGTCTCCTGCACCCCGAGGGCGCCACGGCTGCCGCCCTTCGCCTCGCCCACCGCCCGTTCGACCAGCTCCCGCTCGCGTTCGTCCTCCAGCCGCTCGGCGACGTCGGCGACGACTTCGGTCAGCTTCCCCTTCGGGACGGAGATCAGGTCGGCGTCGCCGCCGTGGACGAGCCGCGCCTGCGCGGAGTTGAAGCCGGCGTTGAAGCTCTCGACTTCGCTTGGCGGGCCGAAGACGAGCAGCTCGTCGAGCCCGTTCTCCTCCAGGGCGCGGACGGCGAGACCGCCGCACTCGGTGAGGAAGCGGGCGCGGTTGTGGTCGAGGCGTTCGCCGAACTGGTCGTGGCCGGAGGCGCTGACGCCCTGGGCGCGGGCGGGGTTGTTGGTGCTCTGCGATTTGCGCTCGCGCCAGTCGAGCATGGTCACGCTCAGCTCCCAGTCCTCGACCTCCTCCAGGGTGCCGTCGGCGCTGCGCAGCAGCCGCACCCGCTCGGAGGAAAGCAGGGCGACGCCGCGCGCCTTGCCGCGGCAGGAAAGGTCGATCAGCGGCGCCACCAGCGGCTCCTCGCCGTACTCGACGCAGGCGCCGGCGACGGGGGCGGCGGCCGTGCCCCACCAACGCTCGGCGCCCGCCTTCTCAGCCACCTCGACGAAGCCCGCTTCGCCGCGCGGCGGCGGTCGCAGCTCGCCGTCTTCGAATCGCTCGCTCAACCGCTTCGCGGTCTCCCGCAGGGCGACGCGGAGCTCGTGCTCGGCGTCCTTGTGGGCCTCCAACATGGTGTCGAGGCCGTTGCGCAACTCGGTCCGCCAGGCACCGCCGCGATCGGCGGGGTCGAAGCCGAGGTAGACGGAGAGCACGCCCAGCGGCGGGCGCCACTGGGTCAACGCGCGGGCATCCTCCAAGGTCGGTTGGCTCATCGGCTGCTCCTCCTCGTTCGGGGTGCGCTCCCGCTACCCCACCGTACAGCCACCAGAAACAGCCCTCAAGCGAACTAGAGCGCTGCTTCGAGGGGGTCGGCGCCCTCGCCGTGCGGGAGCACCGCCTCCGCCGCCTCCTCCGGAGTCAGGTCCGGGTAGAGCCCGCGGATCACGCCCAGGGCCAGCGCCGCCCCGACCAGCTGCGCCGCGATGAAGGCCGGCACCGAGGCGGGGGCGATGCCGGCGAAGGTGTCGGAGAAGACGCGGCCGACGTCGATGGCCGGGTTGGCGAAGCTGGTCGAGCTGGTGAAGAAGTAGGCGGCTCCGATGTAGGCGCCGACCGCTGCCGGCGCCAGCTCGCCGCGCCGGGTCCGCGCCAGCGAGAAGATCACCAGCAGCAGGCCGAGCGTCGCGACCGCCTCGGCGAAGAGGTGCGCCGGCGAGGCGCGATGGTGGGTGGAGATGCTGATCGCGCTGAGGGAGAACATCGCATTGGCGATAACCGCGCCGGCGACGCAACCGCCGACCTGGGCGGGAATGTAGGCGAGCGCGTGGCGCCAACGCAGGCCGCCGAAGGCGGCGTCGAGGAGCGAGACGACGGGGTTGAAGTGCGCCCCCGAGACCGGCCCGAACATGAGGATGAAGGTGAAGAGGCCGGCGGCCGTCGCCGCCGCGTTCTCGAACAGTTGCAGCCCGGTGTCGCCGGGTGAGAGCGAGGCGGCGGCGATCCCGGAGCCGATCACCGTCGCTGCCAAAAAGGCGGAGCCGAGAAACTCGGCGAAGAGACGTCTGGGCAGCGGGGGACCGCTCACAGCGCGACCCTATTCCATTGACAGATGTAATTTCAATAGATATATGTAAATAGATGCCTGTAGAGCTGAAGCTCGCCCCGAAGACGAAGCGCCCCGCCGGCGAGTGCTGCTCCGAGGCTCCTGTCCACCCGGACGTCTCCCCCGAGAGGGCGGAGCGGATGGCGGCGATCGCCAAGGCGCTCGGCGACCCGATCCGCCTCCAGCTCGTCGACGTCCTGCGCAAGCACGCGGGCAAGGTCTGCGTCTGCGAGCTGGTCCCCCTCTTCGACCTCTCACAGCCGACCGTCTCCCACCACCTCAAGGTCCTCCGCGACGCCGGCGTCGTCGCCTGCGAGCGGCGGGGCCTCTGGGCCTACTACTACGTGATCCCAGAGTCCCTGGAAGAGCTGTCTGCCTGGCTGCGCTGATGGCCAACGCCCTCTTCGTCTGCCTCCACAATGCCGGCCGCTCGCAGATGAGCCAGGCCCTGTTCGAACGCGCGGCAGAGGGACGACACGGCGCTCGCTCGGCGGGAACGACGCCGGGCGACCGCGTCCACCCCGAGGTGGTCGAGGTAATGAAGGAGCTCGACATCGACCTCGCCGAACGTCGCCCTCACCGGCTCACCACCGCAGACGCCGAATGGGCCGACGTGGTGGTGACGATGGGCTGTGGCGACGAGTGCCCCTACATCCCCGGCCGCCGCTACCTCGACTGGGACCTCCCCGACCCCAAGGGCCAGCCCCTCGACGCCGTCCGCGCCACCCGCGACGAGATCGCCGCCCGGGTCGATGCGTTGGTGACCGAACTCGATGCCACCTGAAGCGCTCCCTTCATTTGGTCCGCATAGCGGTTCAAACGAAGGGAGCGCTCATTCTTTAAGGACCGAAAACACGCGTTTGCTTGCATGCAGGGATGGCTGCCGCGCTCATCGGTTTCTTCGGCATCGTCATCGGCCTGGCCATCGGCCGCGGCTACGGCTTCTGGGCGGAACGGCGCTCCGAGCTCGCCGAAGCCGCGGTGGCGGCCGCCGTCCTCGCCGAGGGCCTCCGCCAGGACAAGGCGACGGGTGGGAGCGACTCGTCCGCGGCGCAAATCTGGACCGACCATCGTCGCCGGCTGGTCGTCCACCTCAGCCCCCGGGACTACCGCAAACTCGCCGACGCCGTCAAAGAGTCCGCTCCCGACGCCCAGGCACCGCTTCGCGGCGACGATCTGATCAAGCGGCTGGACGCCCTCCACGCGCTCTTCTGGGAAGAGCACGAGGTCTTCCTCCTCGTGCCGCTGGCCCGCTACCTGCGCGGCGACACCGTCTCGAAACGGATCCGGGAAATCCTCGACCCGGAGCGGAACATCGACGCGCTGCCCCCGCGGGGTGAGCGCTCGCCCGCGCGCACCTGGCACAGCCCGAGCGAGCAGCCCACCCGCACGCTCGACCCTCAGGACCCGGCCGCGCCGGAGTAGCGCAGCGAGCCGGGAGTGTCGAGGTCCTCGCCGGTCTCCAGCAGGGTCTTGAGGCCGGAGAGGATCATCGGCCAGCCGCCGTACAGTTCGCTGTTGGCGGCCTCGCCGAGCTGGTCGTGGGTGACGCGCAGGCGGCAGGAGGTGCCGACCGGCTCGATCTCCCAGGTCACCCGCGAGGTGCCTTCGCGCTTGACGTCCTCGCTCCAGAGCGCGGTGAAGCTCTGCACCAGGCGCCGCGGCGGGTCGACCTCGAGGTTCTCGCCGCTGGCGATGTCGATCACGCCGGGGACGCCGGCCTTGTACCCGGACCCCTCGGTCCAGTCGGAGACCGTCCCCACCCCGAAGCTGTAGCGGGCGCGCATCTCCTCGCTGGTGATCGCGTCCCAGAGCCGCTCCGGCGTCGTCTTGATGTAGATCTCGAACACGGTCATCGTGCCGCGCCCGCCCACCACTGCGTAGGTCTGCTCGTCGTTCATCGTTGGTCCTCCTCGTTCTCGCTGTTCTCGATGTCTCGCTTCAGCTCGCTGAGCGCCGAGGCCCAGGGCTGCGCGTACTTGCCCACCCAGCGGTCGTGGATGAGCAGGATCGGGACGGGGTTGAGGAAGTGCAGCTTCTCGCGGCCGCGCCGCCTCGTCGTCACCAGCCCCGCCCCCTCCAGCACCTTCAGGTGCTTCATCACGCCGAAGCGGGACATCGGCAGCTGCTCCTCCAAGGCGGTGAGCGTCTGGCCGTCCTCCGCAAAGAGGCGGTCGAGCAGCTCACGGCGGGTCGGATCCGCCAGCGCCTTGAAAACCTCGTCCATAGCGAGAGTATATGTGACCTTTTGGGGCAAGTATCCCTTGACAGGGGGTAAGAATTCTGCTTGAATAGCGGACATGCCGCCTGTCTCACGCACGAATCCAGTCCGCGCCAAGTCCTCCGATTCCCGCTACTCCGTCATGGAGTTCATGCGCGAGTTCCCCGACGACGAGGCTTGCTTGCAGTGGCTGTGGCGGACCCGCTGCGCGATTGACGACGAGGGCAAGAAAGCCTTCTGTCCCAAGTGCGAACTGGACCGGCCGTTCCACCGCGTCAGCGGTCGCCCAGCATGGGACTGCGACTACTGCGGATACCACATGCACCCCACCGCAGACACGATCTTCCACAAGTCCTCTACGTCCCTGCAACTCTGGTTCTACGCGATGTTCTTGGTCTCGCAGACCCGCTGTGGGATCAGCGCGAAACAGCTAGAGCGCGAGCTGGGCGTCACCTACAAGACGAGCTGGCGCATGCTGAACAAAATCCGCAATCAGCTCATGGACGAGATGGATGGAGAGCCGCTGTCGGGCGAAGTCGAGGTAGACGAGACCGCAATGGGCGGAAAGCCTCGCGCCAGTGACGGCAAAATGACGCGCCAGGAAGCCGTCATATGGGCCAAAAAGAAGAAGACCACCGTTGTCGGAATGGTCGAGCGCGGCGGTCGCATCAGAGCCACGTTGGCCGAGAACCGCGAGCAGCTTCCCGTCCGCTCCATCGTCCAGCAGCACGTCCTGCCCTCCTCGATGGTCTTCACCGACGATTGGGTCGGCTACCGCAAGCTCGATCGGCACTTCGCCGCTCATCGGCGCATCCGCCACGCCGAGAAAATCTACGTCGAAGGCGATGTCCACACCAACACGATTGAGGGCTTCTTCGGCAACTTGAAGCGCGGGATCGCCGGCACCTATCACGCCGTCTCGAAGAAGTGGCTACAGGGCTATCTGAACGAGTACACGTGGCGTTACAACCGTCGCGAAGACGACCGGGCGATGTTCCTGTCGCTGATTGACCGGGCCGCGCTCTAAGACTTCGAGTCGTCGCGGTTGGACCCGCGAAGCGGTCCAGCCGCTTTCTTGAAATCCCGTAGGACTGCGGACCGTTTACGGACGTTGAGTCGCAGGCCCGCGTGGGTTTCGTCAGACCGCGGCTGATCGGGAAGCGCCTTTCGGTTCTTGTCGTCGGCGCTAGCCACGATCAGCCGCAGGGCTGAGGCTCGTGTCGCTGCGACTCCGTGGCAGGCTCGGGCGTGATCGCCCTTGCCTGACCGGAATCGTCCCAGCGTGGGACGCCGCCAACCTGTGCGCTCGCGGACTCCCACGACTGTTCTCCGCGATTTCGAGCTATCTCTTGTGCCGCCGATACGAATCGGCTGGATGATTGCGATTCGTTCATCGTTCCTCCAATTTACCTATTGCGACAAGGGGCATCGGTTGGGCGAGAAGTTCGTCAAGTCGTCGGATGGCATCGCCCGCATCGTCTGACGGGACCAAGCTCCGCCCCATCAGCTCGCCCATCTCCTCGCGGTCGATGACAAATCCATGCTCGGGATATTTGTTGACCAGTTTGTCGGCAATGAACTTGGTTCGGGCCGGGCCGTGATGAGGGCCGAGCAGCCGTTCCGCGTAGTCCTGCGCCACTTTCAGTACCCGAGACTGCTTTGCGTAATGCACGGTGTCGATCTTGTCAAGAAGCGGGGCCATCATCTCTGCCACGAACCCGCAGGCGATTGGCAGTAGTACCTCCGTCCGCTTCCGGGCGCCGGTCAGCATCACCATCATGGTCTGATCGAGTTGCTCCAGGGCGACGGAAGGAAGGCGCTCCAACGCCTGAACCTCATCTAGCGCGGAAGATCGCTCCTCTCGCTCCTTGTCCCAGAGCTGCGCATCGAGCGGCCCCATCTCTGCGTCGGCACCCATCAGGATCGCCTCGGCACCAAGCGCCAGGAGGGTGGCGGCGCTCTTTGCGTAGCGAGGAACCACGGCCGTAAAGCCTCCCGAGTGACGGCAGAGAACACGCGCCAGTTTGAATGCCTCCTGCGCGTAGCCTCCGGGTGACTCCAGCACCAAGGCCACCGGCCCCTCTGCGGCAAGAATCTCTCGAGCGCTGAGGAACATCTGTAGGACGGCTGGCCCCAGCGAAGCCTCTTCCTGTTCGCCTTGCTGAATGCAGAGCCAGACCGGACGGCCTAGCGCGGTTTCCAGATCGCGGACGGCAGCCGCGAAGTCCTCCGTCAGCGGCTGGTTGCAGAAAAGACTGGTGCCATAGGTCTTAGGGGCGGGTGGCTCGGCGGCCTGGGCTTTTTTGGCAGGCGAGCGTTTCGGTTTCCGTTTCGCCGAACCGCTTTTCTCCCCGCCGTTCTGGCTGGCTTTCGCCGCCGTGCCCGTCGCCGCCACCGCACGAGAGGATATAGAACCCGCTCCCGCTTGGTACGCGAAAGTCTGGTTGTTGCAGCAGCAGGTGCGGCCCGGGAGCGTTGGCCCCGGGCCGCGCTAGTGATTCAGGTGTCCAGCAACTCGTAGGCGTAGAGCGCCGAGCGGGTTGGCAGCACCACCGCTCTACTCGATCCCGTCCACCAGGTCGGTAAGGGGTACCTCAAGGGCGCGGGCGACTCGCAGCAGCGTCGTCAGGCGCGGGCAGCTCCGCTGCCCGCACTCAAGCCGAGATACCTCCTGCGAGGCAGTCGCCAGCCGTAACGCGAGTTGGGTCTGCGAGAGTCCCGCCGCCCGTCGAGCCTCGGCGATGTTTCGCCCGACCTGCTTTTTGACCTCCATCTACGCCGCCTCGACAAGCAGCTCGTAGGCCCGTAGAGCGGTTCGGGTCGGCAGAACTGCCCCGTCGCTCTTGAACAGGAGCCCGCCTTTGACGAGTTCTCTGGCGGCCCTTTCGATCCGGTCGCGCTCTTGGAAGTCCTCCGGGTCGCTCAGTTCGCGGATCAGGTCCGAGAGCTTGAGGGTGGTCGGGTGGGTCTCTACGACGTGGACGAGGACCGCCCGTTCGTCGCGTTGGTCTTCGGCAGCGTTGTCGGCTGCCTTACCCTTGGCATGCATCAGGAATCAACCTCCTGGTGTCACGGCCGGGGGCTGTTTAGGAGGGTTTAGCGAAACGAGTAGCGAAACTCCTCAGCGAAGAGGTTCTCCCAGGGTGCCGCCGGGGCCGTAGACGCGTTCGGTTTCGTGATTTACCGATTCCTTCAGCTTGATGGCGCCGAAGACCAGGGCGGCGGCGAGGAGGATGAGGACGATCAGACGAAGCACCTTCGCCTCTTGGCTGAGGCCGGCCGACGCCCCGCCCCTCTTTCGCCGAATGGCGGCAGCGGCGCAGACCAAGGCGCTGAGAAAGAGAATCCAGAAGCCGCCCATCCCCGCGGTGCCGCCAATGACGGCGTTCGCGCTCAGCGCCGCAACGAAAAACCCGAGCGCCAGGCCGCTCAGTGCGCGGCTGCTCAGAGTGTCTGCGGTCTCTGCGGGCGCGGCTCGATGGCTCGACAGGTGCTCCGTCCACCTTTGCCCGTCCCACCAGCGAAGCCCTGCACCTTCGGGATCGGCGTACCAGCCAGCAGGGGGAATCTGAGGAACACGATCAGTGTGCATGGCCGGTTTATCGGCAATCACACGCTCAGGCTGTAGAGCTTCTTCCTCCGGCCTGCGAGCGTCGCGAGTGTGACGCAGCCTGAACGTGTCTTGCGCGGTCTCGGCCTGGCGCTACAAGAGGTCCGCGACGAGCGCGGGCTGACGCAGGAGGCGCTGAGCTTGGAGACCGGCGTGCATCGCAACTACATCGGCGGGATCGAGCGGGGCGAGCGCAGCCCGAGCGTGGCGGCGATCATCAAGCTCGCCGACGCCCTATGTGTGCCGGTCGCCGACCTCTTCCGCCGGGCCGAACAAACCAGATGATCGCGCCCTACTCAGCGCGCAGGCGAGCTTGGTCAAGATCGTCAGGTCGGCGTGCAGGCGGACGCGCTCAAGGCCGCGGACTCGCAGGGGCTTCAACCCCCATTCGTTCTTGAGGCGCCCGAACTCCCGCTCGACGGCGGCGCGGCCCCGGTAGAGCTTGTGCCAGCGGTCGGTGCCGTGCGGGATCAGTGGGTGCAGACGATCGGCCTTGATCCACGTCGAAGCCGGGGCGCACTCGCCGGTCGGACAGCGCCATTTGCTCGCCCCACGCTTGCGATCGGCTCCGGCGAACTTCCAGATGCCGTGCTCGCAGGAGGGCGGCAGGTGGTCACCCCGCTTCACCCCCGGCGTTGCCTTCAGCGGGATCACCGGCAGGCAGTTGCGCTGGGCACACTCCTCGTGGACGCGGTTGCTGTCGTAGCCCTTGTCCATCGCCACGGTGTTGACCATGAGCCCGCGCCGCCTCGCCGTGTCGATCAGCGGCGCTGAGAACCAGCCTTCGTTGTCCTTCGCGGTCTCCACCTGCCAGGAGACCGGCAGCCCGGTCTTGGCGCAGCAGGCGAGCTGGAGCTTGTAGCCGTAGAAGCCGCCGCCTTTGCGCACGGACACCGCCGAGCGATGGCCCCACGTCGCGTCGTGATCGGCGAAGCGCCTGCGCAGCTTGCCTTTTGGGGTGTAGCGGTGGCCATTCGCGTAGGCGGGCATATCGCTGGCGTCGATGGCCAGGTCGGTGCCATAGGTCGGCAGCTTCGCTTTCAGCCCCTTGACCACGCCGTCGATACAGCGCTCGACCATCGCACCGTGCTTCCGCAGCTTTTCGGCGAAGCGGTAGGCGGCGTAGACGCTCGGCGGCTCGTCCTCGCAGCCGAGCGCCTGTTGCAGCGCCCCGTGCTCTCGGACCAGCGCCACCGCTTTCGTCCAGGTCGGCAGCGCGTAGCGCGCCTTCACCAGGCAGAGGCCGACCATCGTGCGGATCGGGTAGCCGGGTCGGCCCGTCCAGCGGGTCGCTTGCAGCTCTTCCATCAACTGCCGAATCTCTGGCGAATGCAGCAGGTCGGAAAGCTCCGACGCTGCTAATTTGGTCGTGGCCAACGGAGGTGCATCTCCTTGGTCCGGACCCTCGGAGGTTGCAGCCTCGCGGGGGTCACTTTTTGGCTTTAGAAAGGGAAAACTAGAGCATCTATCGGATGGAAAAGAGGGTCGGGAGACTCGTTACGGAAGGGTTATGTGTGTACACGTTCTGTCCGGAGTGGGGTATATACAAGAGGACTGAGTGGAGCCGGAGGGAAATCGAACCCTCGGAGCGGTGGTCTCAAAGCAGCGCTCCCCGAACCTAGCGGCCCCGTGAAGTCTGGGTAGAGGGGGAGCCTTCCCAGGCTCCCCCTCTCGCAGGTTTGGAAGGCGCTTACGTCGCAGCGGCCTCCCTTACCTCGGTGACATACCGGCGAATCAGTCGCCGAATCTCCGCAGAAACCGTGCGATCCTCTTCGGTCGCACGTTGTTCCAATATCTCGAAGTGGTCGGCGGGTAGTCGAAGTGAGACGCGAGCTTGCCCTTGCGAGTGTTCAGCGGCCATTAACTCCTCCTCCGTCGTTGGGGTTGAAGCAACAACATCCTGTCGTCGCGGTCGGACGGAAGCCCCACTGTCAGTCAAAACGGCATGCGGGAGGAGAAACGGCCAGCCGCCGGCTGGGGTAGAAATCGCGAGAATGCGAGGTATCGACCGAGCCGCCGTCCTCGCGGTCCCGCTCTACAACCGGCCTAGCGAGTTTCGCTAGACCCTCTTAGGCAGTCGCCCGGCCTCTGGTTTGTTGAGGCCGGGAACGTAGGGCTACGTCAGGACGGAACTTTTGCGCTTCACAGCGCGGATTTCTTACCCCCTGAGAAGGGATACTTGCCCCTTTTGGTCACATGTCAAGAGTGCCACTGATGACGGTCTCGGTGCGACCCCCAACCCAGATCGTGCCTTCGTCGTCTTGGGAGACGTGGACGCGCCCGCCGCGGCCGATGGCGCTCCCCTGGGTGGCTACGTAAGGGGCGGTGAGCCGGGCGCTGCCGAGCAGCCACTGCGCGACCGAGGCGTTGAGGCTGCCGGTGACTGGGTCCTCCGTCCAGGTGCCGCCGCCGAGCGGGGCGAAGGCACGCACCTCGATCGCCGCCTCCCAACCGTCGGGATGGAAGCCGACGACGCCGAGGTCGAAGTCGAGCGCGCCCGGACGCAGCTCCAGCACCCGCTCGGCGCTCTCGAGCAGCACGGCGATCCAGCCCGGCCCGTTGTCGACCCACTCGACCGCCAGCATCTCCGCCGGGTCGAGGTCGAGCGCAACGGCCACCTTGGCCGCCTCCTCCGCAGACGCGGGGCCAGACCGGACCAGTGGCGGCGCCGCGAAGGCAAGCCCCTCCTCTCCACGCCGGATCCGCACCAGCCCCGCGCCGCACTCCTGCACCATCTCAACGGGATCGCGCGGCTCTCCCCCAGCCTCCAGCCAGGCGTGGCAGGTCCCGAGCGTCGGGTGCCCGGCGAACGGCAGCTCCAAGACCGGCGTGAAGATCCGCACCCGATAGTCGGCTCCAGGATCACTCGACGCCAGCACGAAGGTCGTCTCCGAGAGGTTCGTCCAGCGCGCGAACCGCCGCATCTCCTCGTCGCTCAAACCCTCCGCCTCAAGCACCACCGCCACCGGGTTGCCGGAACACGACCCGTCGCCGAAGACGTCCACCTGGCTGAAGCGGCGGGGCACTCGAGAAGTCTCGCAGACGGCTATTCGCTCTCGCAGCCGATGCCGTCGCCGTCGGCGTCGAGGCCGTTGTGGTCGACGCCGACGACCGTCACTTCGCCGGTGTATTTGGGCCCGTTGCCGCTGCCGCCTTCGCAGTCGTAGTCGGAGGCGTAGGGATCGAGGCAGGCGCCGGTGTAGTTCGGGTCGCATTCGCTCGACGCTTCTTCCGTCGAGGCTTCTTCGGCTTCGGCCGCATGGCGGGCCGCTTCTTCGGCGTGGAGACGGCGCATCGCGGCGCGGTGACGGCGCATCGTCTGCCGGTAGTGGCGCCGGGTCATCATCGCTCGGTGGCGCGCTCGCATTCGCGCCCGCCGCATCGTCGCCCGGTGGTGCATCCGCGCCCGCATCGCGGCGCGGTGGCCTTGCATCCGGCGTTGCATCTGCCCTGGGCTCATGTGAGCGGGACCCGGTTCGTCGCTTTCGCCGCAGCCGCTCACCAGCAGCGCCGTAGCGATCGCGGCGAGAATCAGCGCTTTCCAGGGCATGGGCGGCAGAATAAGCCTGCTCCGCAGACGCGCATCCGATTTTTGCCACACCCGGCTGTGTCGAAAATCGGATGCGCTACATCCGGTAGACCGGCGCGGCCAGGTCCTCCAGCGGCGCGTTGGCGCAGGCGGCGAGGGCTTGGCTGAGGACCTGGCGGGTGTCGCGGGGGTCGATCACGCCGTCGTCCCAGAGGCGGGCGGTGGAGTAGAAGGGGCGGCCCTGGCGCTCGTACTGGTCGCGCAGCTCGGCGGCGATCTCGGGCTGGCCGACCTCGTTCATCACCGCCGCCGCCATCTCGCCACCCATGACCGAGATGCGGGCGTTCGGCCACATGAAGAGAAAGCGGGGCGAATAGGCGCGGCCGCACATGCCGTAGTTGCCCGCCCCGAAGGAGCCGCCGACGATCACGGTCAGCTTCGGCACCCGCGCGGTGGAGACGGCGGCGACCATCTTCGCCCCGTCCTTGGCGATCCCCCCCGCCTCGTACTTCGAGCCGACCATGAAGCCGTTGACGTTCTGGAGGAAGACGAGGGGGATGCGGCGGTGATCGCAGAGCTCGACGAAGTGGGCGCCCTTGAGCGCGCTCTCGGAGAAGAGGATGCCGTTGTTGGCGACGAGGCCGACCGGGTGGCCGTCGAGGTGGGCGAAGGCGCAGACCAGCGTCTTCCCGTACTTCTCCTTGAACTCGCGCAGCTCGCCGCCGTCGACGATGCGGCGCAGGACCTCGCGGATGTCCCACGGCGCCCGCGAGCCGATCGGGACGACGTCGAGGATCTCCTCCGGGCCGCCGGCCGGCGGCCGCGGCTCGATCCGCTCCCAGGGCGGCGGTGGGTTTGGCGGCAGGGTGGCGACGATTTCGCGCAGCATCTGCAGCGCCTCGGCGTCGTCGGCGGCGAGGTGGTCGGCGACGCCGGACTTGCGCGCATGGACGTCGCCGCCGCCGAGCTCCTCCGCCGTCACCTCCTCCCCGGTCGCCGCCTTCACCAGCGGCGGGCCGCCGAGGAAGATCGTCCCCTGGTGGCGGACGATCACGGTCTCGTCGCTCATCGCCGGCACGTAGGCGCCGCCGGCCGTGCAGGAGCCCATCACCGCGGCGATCTGCGGGATCTCCCGCGCCGACATCGTCGCCTGGTTGAAGAAGATGCGGCCGAAGTGCTCCCGGTCGGGGAAGACTTCGTCCTGCAGCGGCAGGTAGGCGCCGCCGGAATCGACCAGGTAGATGCAGGGCAGGCGGTTCTGCAGCGCCACCTCCTGGGCGCGCAGGTGCTTCTTCACCGTCACCGGGTAGTAGGTGCCGCCTTTGACGGTGGCGTCGTTGGCGACGACCACGCAGCGGCGGCCGCGGACCGTGCCGACGCCGGTGACGATCCCGGCCCCAGGCGCCGCGTCCTCGTACATCCCGTGCGCGGCCAGCGGCGAGAGCTCGAGGAACGGCGTGCCGGGGTCGCAGAGCCCCGCGATCCGTTCGCGGGCGGTGAGCTTGCCGCGGCTGCGGTGGCGCTCAACCGCCTTCGGCCCGCCGCCCGCCCGCACCCGCTCCAGCTCCGCCTCCAGCTCGGCGATCAGCTCCAGGTGCTTCTCGCGCGCACCTGCAGCCACCGAACTCATATGGCGGTCCCCTCGGCATCGGTTTCAACCCTAGCGCCCCCCCCGCGGGCCCAAGGGTTGTAAACAGACAACCGCTGCCCCCCCCCCCGCCCGGCGCCACCGGCAACGTCGCCAGCGAGGACCTGGTCTCGATGCTCCACGAGATGAGGATCGAGACCGGGATCGACCTCGGAAGGCTGCTCGAAGCGGCGCGGGCGGCGCAGGAAGCGCTCGGCCGCCCGCTCGG
>JBQCHH010000059.1:0-36939 GCA_051954855.1 Solirubrobacterales bacterium
CAAACCAGGTCGGGCCGCCGGGCCGCATCGCCACCCCCCAACAACGCACCACCACGCCGAGCTCGACGTCCGCCCCCGTGACGGGGTCGTCGCGGCCCACCGAGACCCCGCCGGCGACCAGAAGAACAGCCACCCCACGAACTGCAGCACCTTTCCGGGCTGGCAGGCAGGAAAGTTGAGGCAGTTCGGGGGGTGGATGTTCTTCTGGTCGCCGGCGGGGTCTCGGTGGGCCGCCACGACCACGTCAAGGGGGCGCTCGTCGAGCTCGGCGTGGAGGAGCGTTTTTGGGGGGTGGCGATGCGGCCCGGCGGCCCGACCTGGTTTGGTGCTCTTCGGCGAGAGGGCGGCCGCCCGACCCTCGTCTTCGGCCTCCCCGGCAACCCGGTCTCGGCGATGGTCACCTTCCACCTCTTCGCCCGCCCGGCGCTGCGGGCGATGCAGGGCCTCGATCCTGTCCCTGGCCGCACTCACGCAACCCTCGCCACCGCCTACCGCAAGAAGCCCGGCAAGGCCCACTATCTGCGTTGCCGCCTCGAGCTCACCGACGCCGGCTGGCGCGTCCACCTCACCCGCGAGCGCCAGGGCTCCCACGTCCTCACCTCGATGCTCGGCGCCGACGCCCTCGCCGTGATCCCCGCCGACGCCGAAGAGATCGCCGCCGGCGACCAGGTCGAGATCGAGTTGCTGCGCTGAGTCTGATGGAGTAGAGGCGTGGAGCTCCTGGGCACGAAAACTCTCTACGAAGGCAAGCACGTCGACTTCCTCGCGAAGACTTACCGGCGCGCCGACGGGAGCGAGGTCGAGCGGGAGATCGTCGAGCACCCGGGGTCGGTGGCGGTGCTCGCCCACGACGATGAGTTCGCCTACCTGGTGGCGCAGCCGCGGGAGGCGGTCGAGGAGGACGAGCTGCTGGAGATCCCGGCCGGGACGCTGGACGTCGAGGGGGAGAGCGAGCTGGAGTGCGCGCAGCGCGAGCTCGCCGAGGAGGCGGAGCTGCGGGCCGAGGAGTGGAGCCTCCTCCACGTCGTCTATCCCAGCCCCGGCTTCCTCACCGAGAAGGTGACGATCTTCGAGGCGACCGGGCTCTCGCCCGCCGGCGGCGAGCGCGACGACGACGAGGAGATCGAGATCGTCCGCCTCGACCTGGCCGAGCTCGACGCAGCGCTGCCGCAGATCCGCGACGCGACCACCGTGATCGCTCTGCTGCGGCTGAAGGAAAAGCTCTAGTCAGGCGGGCGGGAGCTCGCGCCTAGGAGGGATCGGCGATTCCCGACCGCTACTCATGGGTAGCCTTGAGCTCAACCACAAGTTCTGCGAGCTCGGGAGCCCACCATGCGCCGGGTGCCGGTCGAGTCAAGCGTCATCGCCGAAATCGGCTACGAAGACGAAATCATGGAGGTCCGCTTCGACAACGGCGGCCTCTACCGCTACTTCAACGTCCCTCCGCAGGTCTGCCTCGATCTCCTCAAAGCCGACTCCAAGGGCAGATTCTTCAACGATGAGATCCGGGGTGAATACCCCTGCAAGCGGATCAGGAAAGGTCGCCCGAGCCTACGGCGGAGCTAATAGCGCGGACTCATGCCGCCAGTGGCTTGGACCGATCGACCCCCGCCGCGACCGCGGGCGCCGCTGCCGGGGCGGAGGCTGCTTGTGGCGGCGATTCGGATTGAGCCGGCAGGGGATGGGGCTCCGGCAGCTCCTCCGCCAGGGCGGCGATCTTCGCATAGCACGGCATCCTTACGGCGATCAGGACAGCAGCGGTCACGAGCGCCGGCAACCAGAGACCCAGCGCTATCGCAGCGACCGGGACGCCGCTGGCCGTCTTTGCCCGTGCCGTCCAGTTGAGTCGCCACACCGATTCGCTCTCAACGTAGAAGTGGTCGGGCGACCAGAGCCCGAAGCGCATGAACTGCCCATTCAGCAGTTGCTCCACGACGCCGTACTGGATCCAGACGACCGCCGCCGCGATCGCGGTCTGCGTCGACGGGGCGATATAGACGGCGGAGGCCAGGACAAGTGCCGCTGCCAAGCGGTCGGCGACGCCGTCGAGCTGGGCGCCGAGAATCGTTTCGACCTTCTTTGCGCGGGCTACGGCGCCGTCGAGGATGTCGAGGAGCATGCTGATCGCAAGGCCGATTACGAGCAGGAGCCGCGATTGCAGGCCGACCGCCGTCAGCAGCGTCGCGGTCGAGATCACTGCCCGGGCAAGGGTGATCTGGGTCGCGAGCGTCCAGATTTCCTCCCGTCGGAAGTCCGGGGTCAGGCGCTTCCGGCGGCCAACCACTCCCCGCCACCACGGAGGCCCAGCATCGCTATGCCGAAGGGGTGACGTCGCTGGACCCATCGGGGACGGAATTCTCCAGAAGGGCTCGGACGCGCTTGCGCAGTTCTTGCAGATCGTCCTCGGGCAGGCGCAGGAAGACGGCCGGGGACTCCGCCGAGTCGAAGTAGAGCGCAGGGGACACCTCGACCTCCCACCGACCGAGCGACCCCTCCCGCAGGGCAGCGCGCCTCGTGGAGCGGGTCATTCCCCCTGCTCGCTCCAGCATTCTGTCCCGCATCGCCGCGGCAGGATCGTCGTCGTCCGGGTACACGTACCCGGATCCACCGGAGGAGTCGGCTTCCGGGACCGACCCGGGGCCGTCGAATGGAGTTGCCGAGTAGTGGCTCTTGAAATGGCGACCCTGCCGGTAGTCATCGGGTTTCTGCTCCCATGGATGCTCCGCCTGGTAATAGGTGATCGCGAAAAGAAAGCAGGAGACGCCGGTGAGCACCGCAAGGCTCCAGAGCACGACATCCTGGTGTTGCGAGAGCGCCAACGCCCCGGCCGCGGCAAAGGAGAGGATGGTCGGGACCAGCGCGAGCACGCGCAGGCCCCAGAGCATGGCGTTGGTCACGCGGCTCGCAACCGTCTGCGCCACGTAGGCGGCGAGGGCGCCGGGGCCGCCCAGCAGCAGCGCCACCAGGGCCCAGCGGATCTTCGCTTCCCCGGCGCCTCCGTCTTCCGGGTTCCACAGGGCCAGGAAGACGAGGACGGCGAGGACGGCGAAGGCCGTAATCAGGGCGGGACGGACGATCGTCTCGATCCGCGGCCGCAGGTTCAGCACTGCGTAGCCGGTGGCGACCTGCCGCCCGTCTGCCCTCGCGTAGAGGTGCGTGCGCTGGGTGCTCTGGAGAACGAGATCGACGTCATGGGGACGGTTGACGTTCTCGGCCCGGGCGTCTTCGACCCGGCCGTCGATGTTGCCATCCAGGTTCGAGAGCAGCCGGCCGCGGGTGACGTGCAGCCCGGGTGGCGCCTCGAATTCGCAGTGGTAGCTGCCTCCCTCGCCGGAGCGCACCCTGATTGCCAGCGGCTTCGAGCGCCACCCCATGCCACGCAGCACCGCCTTGGAGAGCGTGGCGGGGGCGCTGATCGCGGGCGGGGCATGGGTCGCCCGCCGGTCGATCTCCGTGCGCCTGGTGCGGAGGTGGAGTCGCGTCACCGTTCCGGCTTCGATCTGGAACTCCGTCTGCTCCGGCTTCACCTGGAACCCGCTCAGGCCGCGCAGCTTCAGCTTGTAGGTGCCGGGGGATAGCCCGTCGATGGCAATTACCCCGGCCGGCCGGAGGCGGATCGTCTGCTGCGGGCGCACGGAAGGAACGGCGAACGGTGAGGTGATCGGAGCCTCCAGCGGCCCCTCGATCGTCACCAGCGCGGCGGCAACCGCCGACGGGGGCGGCCTGAGCCCCTCGGGCGCTTCCTCGCAGAGAGTGGAGAGCACGAGCCGTCCCATCTTCGTCGGGTCGGGCGGCCGCGACTTCACCCGCTGGCGCGATGATGAGCGCGTCCACTCGGTCGGGTCCACCGCGTCGCGGCTGCCATTGCGCAGCCATCGCCCCAGGTGTCGCAGGCGCAGCCACCACGGGTCCCGCTTGGACTCGAGGACGTAGGAGGTATAGGAGAACTTGACCACACGTCGTGGGTTCTTCGACTCCGCCGGCTCGACCGCGGCCATCAGCACGAAGCCGCCCGCCAGCTCGTAGGCGAGACTCATGAACTCCTCGCTGCCGAGGAGCGCCAGCCGCCACTTCTGCAGCTCCGCGGACTCGGCGGTGGCCAGCTGCGGATCTCTCAGGCCCACGCATCGCAGCAGGCTCTCGGTTCTCTCGTCGGCGGCGATCCCGCAGAGCACCCGGCGCAGATCCTCGGGCATCTTCGTTTCCCCCAGGTCCCCGGCGGCATCCCCCTGCTCGCGCATGATCGTCGCGCCCAGCGCGATCAACATCCCGGCTCCAAGCCGAACCGACTGCTCCCTTTGCAGCAGTGAGACCGCGGCGCCGCCCTCCTCGCGCAAGCTGAACTGCGGCAGCCGCCACTTCCTCACGAAGGTGAGGGGAACCGGGAAACCGCCGAGCTCATCCAGCAGCGGAAGGTCGGCCCTCCACAAGGCGTCAGGAACCTTGAAGTCGACGCTCTGCTGGCGGTGCAACTGGCGCTCGTCGTCACCGACGAAGGAGAAACTGTCCACCCGGCGCGAGACCCAGGCGTCCCAGTCCGCCACCAGCTCCAGCAGGATCGCCCCCAATCGCAGGTGGTCCCCGGTCACCTCGCCGCAGGCGTAAGGATCGCTGATCACTTGCGGCAGCCTATGTAACGATCAGAACGGAAAACCTTAGGAGTTTTCCAATCGCGTATTACCGCGACCTTGTTTGAGCGATCCGCGCGCGGGTACCCCCGCGCATGAATCCCGAGTCGGCGAGGCGCGTAGTTCCCGAGATCGCCACTCACCCTGACTCGCCGACCATCAGCCGCCGCGAACTGCTGCTGCGGGCGGGGGTGCTGGGGGCGGGGGCGATGGTCGCGGGGCTGTGGCCGCTGAAGGCCGGCGCCGAAGTGCCGCCGGAGCTGGAGCCGCTGCTCGAGCAGGTCGCCGAACCGGCGGTCAACCTGCTGGTCCACGACACCTACGCGGGTCTGGCGGTGTTCGCCGTGCCGGGGCCGGATCGCTACTCGCAGATCCAGGGCGTCACCAGCCCGACCCCCGGTGGCGCCGAAGCGCGCTCGCCGGAACTGATCCAGCACACGCTCGACTTCTACGTCTCCTGGCCCGACGCCTACCTGCACGCGCTCGCCGCCGCCTTCGCGGAAGGCTTCAGCGAAGAGCCGATCCCGCACGAGCTGCTGGAAGGCCCGTTGCACGCGCTGGAACTGGTGGGCGCGACGATGGACGACGCGCTGAAAGCCTTCCTCGCCAACGACCTGACCGTTCCCGCCGCGCTGCCGCTGGCGTTGCTGATGAACTTCGCCGCGACGCAGGTGCGCCCGTCGTCGGTCCTCGGCCCCACCTCCTCGCCCTTCGCCAACCTGAGCTGGCAGGAAAAGGGCCTCGCCTTCGAGCGCATCGAGCAGGCCGACCCCGAACTGGTGGCGCTGATCGACAAAAACGCGCCGCAGCCGCTGCAAGACGAGGCCGCGGGGCTGCTGAAGTTCGCCGGCGGCACGCTGCTGGAGCTGGGCGGCTTCGCGACCTACACCGAGTGGGCCGTCTTCGACCGCGCGACGAGGCGAGCCACCAGCCGGCCGCTGGGCTGGGACCTCAGCAACTACATGCCGGGCCGCACCACGCCGGCCGACGGCTGGGCCGAATTCCGCGGCTATTTCGAAGGCCGCCGCGAAACGCACACCGCGCCGCTGTACGGCGGACCGTGAGGAGGAGGACGAGATGACCGACGTGATCGTGATCGGCTCCGGCGGCGGCGGGCGGGTGATGGCCAAGGAGGTGGCCGCGCGCGGGCTCGACGTGCTGGTGCTGGAGGCCGGGCCGCGCTATTCCGACTCCGAAGACGAATGGTCGCGCTACGAGAACGACTGCAACAGCCCCGCCGACGGCTACTTCCGCTGGGGGCCGGAAGACCGCTTCGAGCGGCCCCCCTGGCTCCGCGAGCTGCCGCAGAACTCATTCGTCTTCCAGCTCGCCGGCGCCGGCGGCACCACCCTCCACTACTTCGCCAACTCCCCGCGGGCGATGCCGGGCGTGTTCGACGACTACACCGGCCCGGACGCGAACGCCTACGACGTCGCGCACCGCTTCCCGCTCGGCTACCGCGAGCTGATCCCCTACTACGAATGGGTCGAGAAGACGCTGCCGGTGGAGACGGCGCCGGAGGGCACCAAGGAGACCTTCTTCTTCCGCGGCGCCGAGGGGATCGGGCTGCCCGTCAACCCCTACAAGGACATCCTCTACGAAAGCTTCCGCCCGCAGGAGAACGCGATCCTGCAACCCGAAGGCACGGCCGGCCTGACCGACGACGAAGCCCTGCTGCGCTACCCGCAGGCGCGGGGCTGCACGTTCTGCGGCTACTGCTTCCAGGGCTGCATCGAGCCACGCCAGGCGCCGCGCAACCTCAAGGCCAAGCGCTCGACCGACAACTCCTACGTGCCGATGATGCTGACCGCCGAGCGCTGGGCTCCCGCCGGGCGCCGCGTGCGGCTCGTCTGCAACGCCTTCGTCACCCGCATCCTCAGCGAACCCGCCGGATCGAGTTCCGCGGTCGCCAAGGGCGTGCGCTGGCGCGACACGCAGAAAGGGGAAGAACACGAAGAGACGGCGCCGGTGATCGTCATGTCCGGCGGCTGCACCGAGAACCCGCGCCTGTGGCTGAACAGCCAGCTGCCGAACCCGAACGACTGGGTCGGGCGCGGCTACACCGATCACGAACTCGACTGGCTGATCGGCGTCTTCGACGAGTTCACCGGCAACTCGCGCGGCGCCAACTCCTGTGCCCGCGCCGACTTCCCCGGCCACGGCGCGCTCGAGCAGGTCGGCCTGCCGCCGGCGCTGCAGGCGTTCGCGATGGGCTTCAGCGACAGCGGCATCCGCGGCGTCTACGACAACGGGCGGCCGCTGACCGGCCGCTGGGACGGCGAGGCGGGGCGCGTCTACGGCAAGGAACTGAAGGAAACGCTCTCCGACGTCGACCGCCTGGTCAACGTGCTCGTGCTCACCGACGACGACGTCGAAGCGCAGAACCGCTCCCTGCGCTCCGACTTCCCCGAGGATGAAAACGGGCCGATCCCGCGGGTCCAGATCAAAGGCCGCGAACGCAGCGCCCGCACGCTCGCCAACCGCGAATTCCTCGCCGAAAAAGCCGCCGCCATGCTGCGCGCGGCAGGGGCGAGGCGGGTGCTGCGGCTGGACTTCGCGCCGCTGCCCCTGCACGTGCAGTCGTCGATGCGGATGGGGACCGACGAATCGGAATCGGTCCTCGACCCGCACTGCGAGGCGCGCTGGGTGCAGCGCCTCTTCGTCGCTGACAACTCGGCCCTCGCCAACGCGCTGGGAGGCCCGAACCCGACCCTCACCACCCAGGCCCTCGCCACCCGCACCGCCGAGCGCATCTTCGAGAAGTACTTCGGCGGCGAGCCCTGGGTCGGCCAGGAATCCCCGGTCAGCTCGCTCGACCAACGCGTCACCGAAGGGGTCCTCGCGGGCGAGGCCTAGCCCAGCTCCGCCGCCTCGGTCCGCTCGGCGGCCAACTCGAGCTCCTCCGCTCCGACCTCGCCGGGGCCGATCGCGTCGCCGTCGTAGGCCGCGAGCTGGGGGAAGGCGGCGGCGATCAGGCCGACCGAGGCAAGGCAGGCGAGGCCGCCGGATACGACCGAGAAGGTGGGCGAGGTGAGGGCGGCGACGGTGCCGGACTCGATGTCGCCGAGGCGGGGGCCGCCGGCGACGACGAGGGTGAAGACCGAGGTCATGCGGCCGCGCATCCGGTCCGGGGTCAGGGTCTGGGAGATCGTGCTGCGGCAGACGGCGCTGACGCTGTCGGCGGCGCCGGCGAGGGCGAAGAGGGCGGCCGCCGGCCAGATCGAGTTGACGAGGCCGGCGGCGGCGATGAAGGCGCCCCAGAGGGCGACGGCGACGAGGACGATGCGGCCGAGGTAGCGGGCATGGATCAGCCACCCGGTGGTGAGGGCGGCGACGGTCGAGCCGAAGGCGACGGCGCTCCAGAGGAGGCCGGTGCCGGCGGCGCCGGCGTCGTAGACGGTGATCGCGAGGACGGGGAACAGCGCGCGCGGCATGCCGAAGGTCATCGCCGAGAGGTCGATCACGAAGCTCCCCATCAGCGCCTTGAGGCCGCGGACGAAGCGCAGCCCGCTGCGGATCGACTGGCCGACGGGCTCGTGTTCGGCGGCCGCGTGCGGGGGCTGCGCCGACATCGCCGCTGCGGCGGCGGCCATGCCGAGGCAGCTGACCGCGTCGACGCCGTAGGGCACGGCGATCCCGAAGCCGGCGATCAGCAGGCCGCCGACGCCCGGCCCCACCACCTGGGTCAGCTGGTAGAGGCCGTAGGTGAGCGAGAGGGCGCCGCGGAGATGCTCGGGCCGGACCGTGTTGGGGACGATCGCCGCCCGCACCACGCGCTCGACCGCGGAGGCGCCGGCGGTCGCAGCGGCAAGGAGGAAAACGATCCAGACCGGTGGGTTGCCGAGGGCGGCGACCAGGCAGAGCAGGGCGGCGACGGCGACCAGGGCGAGCTGGCAGGCGAGGAGCATCCGCCGCCGGTCGAACCGATCGGCCAGCGCCCCGCCATAGAGCGAGCCCGCCGCCAGCGGCACGAGCTCCGCGGCGCCGAGCAGCCCAGTCAAGAAGGCCGACCCGGTGAGGACGAACACCTGGTAGGGCAGCGCCACCAACGTCGCCTGCGTTCCGAGCCCGGTGATCAGCGACCCGGCGGTGAGCAGCCGAAAGTCCCGCGACTCGCGCAGGGGCCGCACGTCGACCGCGATCTGAGAGAGCCGAGGCAAGGGGCGAAGTTAGCCGACGGGCTTCCTCGCCCCGATCGGTCCTCGGCCCAAACTATTTCTTGCCAGAAGACCTCGCTGCCTTTAGGTTCATGGCATGAACGGGACCGCCACCGCCCCGCCGCCCAGGGACGGAGTCGGTCCCCCGCGTACCGGCCATCCCCGCTGGGCGCTCGGGCTGATCATCTTCGGCACCATCCTCACCTTTGCCGCGATCTTCTCGATCTGGGTCAATCGGCAGGCGCTCAACACCGACAACTGGGTCAATACGAGCACCCGCCTGATCCAGAACGAAGAGGTCCGCCATCAGCTTGCCGACTATCTCGCGAACCAGCTGGTCGCCAATGCCGACCTCGGCGGCGAATTGCGGGAAGCGCTGCCGCCGCGCCTGGCGCCGCTCGCCACCGCGGCCGCGGGCGGGCTGGAGCAACTGGCGCCGCAGGTCGCCGAACGGATCTTCGCCAGCCCCCGCTTCCAGACGCTCTGGGAAGCGTCCAACCGCAGAGCCCACGAAGCGCTGCTGAAGATCCTGGACGGTGGCTCGGCGGTCTCCACCGAAGGCGGCGAAGTGAGGCTGCAGCTCGCCCCTGTGCTGGCCGAGATCGGCGAAGGCTCGGGGATCGGCAAAGCGCTCGTCTCCAAGCTGCCGCCCGAAGCCGGCGAAATCACGATCCTCCGCTCCGACGAACTCTCGCTGGCGCAGGAAGTCGCCAACCTGCTGCGCAAACTGCCGATCGTGCTGACGCTCGCTGCGCTGCTGTGCTTCGCGCTCGCCGTCTACCTCTCCCCGCGGCGGCGCGAGACGCTGCGCTCGGTCGGCTTCGCCTTCGTCATCGCCGGGCTCCTCTCCCTGGGGTTGCGCGGGTTCGCCGGCACCTACGTGGTCGGCGGACTAAGCCGGACGACCGCGGTCGAACCGGCGGTCGAAGCGGTCTGGAGCATCGGTACCTCGGAGCTGGTCACGATCGCGACCTCGGCGATCGTCTTCGGCCTGCTCGTCGCCCTCGCCGCGATCCTCGCCGGCCCGACCCGGCCCGCGGCGACGATCCGCCGCCACCTCGCCCCCCACGCCCGGCGCAGCCCTGCCGGCCTCTGGGGCGCCGCGCTGCTGATCTTCCTCACCCTAATCGCCTGGGCGCCGGTAGCCGCCTTCCACAAACCTCTAGGCGTCCTCATCTTCGCCCTCCTCTTCGCCACCGCCACCGAGCTCTACCGCCGCCAACTGCTGGAAGAGCCGATCGAGAGCCCAGGGCCGAACGCGAGAACGACGGGATAGCCGGTTCGAAAGCCCTGTGGCGGCGAAGTTGTATGTGCAGAGCTTTGGGCGAGGAGCAAGGCCGATTCGAACCGCCGACCTCCTGGGTGCGACTTCGCCGCTGGCTACTCGCCGGTCGGTCGGATTCCGCATGACAAGCGGCTTTGCCCCCCCGCGATTCGCCGCCGACCGAGCCCGATATGCGCGGATATGCGGCGATTGTCGGGGTGTTCAGGCAGAAACGCCGATTTCTGCCTGATCGGACAAAACCCGGGTTCAAGCTGGTTCGGCGCGGTCGGCTGCCGGGGTAGCCGTTCAGGAGATACCCCCCGTTCGGCGGTCTACCCCAGCAGACAGGCTACTTCCCCTGTCGATTTGCTCGATGAGCTTGCGGAGTAGCTGGTTCTGCGTCTCGATCCCTTGTTGAGCTCGCCAGTTGGTCGGCGATACGCATCAACGACTGCTCTGGATTCGAATCAAAGTTAGGCGTTACTGCAAGCCCCGGCTTTTCCCTGCATGTGGGCAGATTCAGCCAGCTTGAACATCCTGTTGCGTCGCAAGGGCTTCTGAGTGGTGCGCGAAATTAGGGATTCCTAAATGTCCTCTGTCCCGTTTCAAAAAGAGAATCAACATGGAGCTTTGTTCTATGGGGACAACCTTGATGTTCTCCAGCAACACGTTCCCGCCCAGAGCGTCGATCTTGTCTATCTCGACCCGCCCTTCAACAGCAATGCCAATTACAACGTCCTCTTTGCTGCGCAGGACGGCTCTCGCTCTACTGCACAGATCAAAGCCTTCGGGGATACGTGGCAATGGGATCGCGTAGCCGCTGCTGCCTATGAGGATGTTGTAGAGCGAGGTGGGGAAGTATCTCGTGCGATGCGCGCCTTCCGCACCGTCCTTGGAGAGAGCAACATGCTCGCTTACTTGGCGATGATGGCACCGAGGCTGGTCCAGCTACACCGGGCTCTAAAGCCAACCGGCTCGCTCTACCTTCACTGCGATCCCACCGCGAGCCATTACCTCAAGCTGCTCTTAGATGCCGTTTTTGGTCCGCAGAACTTCCGAAACGACATCATTTGGAAGCGGAAGGCGGGCCGGGGTGAGACGAACGCCGCCGCAATCCGCTTTGGGGTGACCGCCGACAACCTGCTCTTCTACGCGAAAAGCAAGAAAGCCCCCTTTCACCGCCAGTATCGAGAGAGCAACCCCGACTACATAGCTGCGAAGTTCACGCACGAAGACGACGACGGCCGCCGCTACAGGCGCGACAACCTGACGAGTCCTTCCCACCGGCCCAACCTTGTCTACGAGTACAAAGGGTATTCGCCGCCACCGAAGGGCTGGGCGGTTTCGCGGGAGCGCATGGAAGAGATGGAGGCCGAAGGGCGTCTCTACTTTCCCCCGGACAAATCTCGTCGGATTCAACGTAAGCGGTACCTCGACGAATTGAAAGGCGAGACCGTGGACAGTCTGTGGGATGACATTCCTCCCATCAACTCTCAGGCTGCCGAGCGCCTGGGCTATCCCACCCAAAAGCCAGAGGCTCTTCTAGAGCGCATCATTGAAGCGAGCACTTACCCAGGCGATGTTGTTCTTGATCCCTTCTGCGGATGCGGAACTGCAGTTGCTGTTGCTGAGCGGCTTGACCGTCGATGGGTTGGGATTGACATCACCTATTTGGCGACTAACTTGATCAAGAGCAGGCTTGTCCAAGCATTTGGAGAAAACGTGGACTTCAGTGTCACGGGCGAGCCGACTACGGCAGAGGATGCGGCCAAGCTGGCGAAGGAAGATCCCTACCAGTTCGAGGCCTGGGCGCTTGGATTGGTGGGTGCCCGCACCACCGAAAACAAGAAGGGCGCTGATCGGGGCGTGGACGGGCGCTTGATCTTCCACGAGAAGGTTGGCGGGAAGACGCGCGAAGTCATCATCTCCGTAAAGGCAGGGCGCGTCAGCGTGCGAGACGTTCGCGATCTGCGAGGGGTGGTGGAGCGCGAAGACGCCGAGATAGGTCTTCTGATCACCATGAACGAGCCAACCCAACCGATGCGAACCGAGGCAGCAGCGGCGGACTTCTATCGCTCCGGCAGCGAGGGGGTCGGAACTTGGGGGAAGCATCCTCGCATCCAGCTATTAACGGTTGCGGAACTTCTGGAAGGTAACCGGATCGACATGCCACCGCTCTCCGGCAACCTCACCTTCCGCCGAGCCCCGCGCGTAGAGCGTCGTCGGGCCATGGCGAGACCACTGTTCTGGAATGTCTCCGAGCCACCAAATCTTCAAGAGATGCTTCGATCATCGAGCTGAAGGGGCTTTCTAGCCAGACCAATGACCCAGGGCGTCGAGATCCCGCGGTGTATATGAAGTGAATGGGGAATGGGCGACATCCGCCCTTCCCGACCTCTGGTCCGTAGCGCGGAGACCTAGCCGAGAACCTGCGAAGTCTCGCGTTGAACTGGCTTCCTACAGAGACTGCGGGGTTTCTGAGTTCGGAGCCCGTCCGACCAGCAGACGATTATGCAGCCGCTACCGTTTGTCCAGTGCCCCAGGTAGACTACGAACATATGTTCGATCACGATACGCTAGTCAGCACCAGGGAGAGAGCAGCTGTCCTTGCTCTCATGGCGCGTCGCAAGGTGCACTGGAGCCGACTGGCGGGTTCGATCGAGGAGTTCGGGAGCGCGCTTGGGCTCCTAGAGGAGCTGGAGGAAGCACAGGATCCTCGCCTCTTTCCCGTAGAGGGTGTAGCTGTGACTCTCGACCAGCTCGAGGAACGAGTGATCGCCTACGAGGGCGAAGGGATACACCTGATCACTGTCCTGGATGCCGCCTACCCGATGAACCTGCGGATGGTGCACGATCGGCCTCCAGCCCTCTTCGTGCGCGGCGCTCTTGCCTCAGCTGATGAGCGTTCGGTCGCAGTGGTCGGGAGCCGGAAGGCCTCAGATGAAGGCCTGGAAAAGGCAGCCGAGATTGCCCGCGACTTGGTCGCCCGCGACTACGTCGTCGTCAGCGGACTCGCTGCGGGGATCGACACCGCAGCCCATCGCGGGGCTCTGGATTCAGGAGGACGAACGGTGGCGGTCATCGGCACCGGCCTGCGACACAACTTTCCGAAGCAGAACGCCGAGCTGCAGGACCAGATTGCTCGCAAGAGCGCCGTCCTCTCCCAGTTCTGGCCCGGACAGGAACCTCGCCGTTGGACCTTCCCTCAGCGAAACGCTGTCATGTCGGGCTTCGCTCGCGCCAGCGTCATCGTCGAGGCCGGCAACAAAAGTGGCGCCCGGATGCAGGCCCGCTTAGCGGTAGAGCACGGCAGGCCGGTCTTTCTCCTGCGCTCGCTGCTACGTCATGAGTGGGCAAAGACCTATGCCGAGAACCGCCCTGGCACCTACGTTGTCGACGGCGGTGAGGAAGTGGTGGCACACCTCGAGCGGCTCTACTCCACTGAGCTTGCCCTGACCGTCTAGCTCATCGGGCGATGGCCGTATCGGTTGAAGAGGCCAGCGCGGCTTATCAGCGAGCAATGCGCCCGATTGCTCCGCTGGGACCCGGCATCTGTCGGGTCTGCCGGGGGTTCACCAACCCGGACTTCGACACCTGTTACCCCTGTGGCCATCAGCCAGACAATCTCGAAGTGGTGGTTCCGATCACCTATAGCGAGCACTTCGGCCAGATTCATCTGGCCCTCCGCAACTACAAGGACGGCTCAAGCGACGGCATCCGCCGGTATGCCGCGATCCGACTGGCCGCGATCCTTTGGCGCTTCTTGGAGGCCCATGAGTCGTGTGTAGCGCAGGCCGCAGGCGCGGCGGAGTTCGACGTGGTGGCGATCGTTCCCTCCAGTGATCCAGAGCGGGATCAGAACTCTGCCTTCGCGCAGCTGACCGGGTGGGTCGAGCCGATCAAGTCTCGTCTGAGCCGTCCCCTCGAGCCGACCGGCAAGGTTGAAGGGCGGGGCTTTGCCGCCGATCGGTTCAGGTCCACCACTGAGTTGACCGGCAGCTCGGTGCTACTGCTGGACGACACCTGGGTAACGGGCGGCCATGCGCAGTCGGCAGCCGGAGCGCTGATCGCCAGCGGCGCCGAGCGGGTGGCGCTCGTCGCGATCGGTCGCCACTTCCACCGCGACTACGAACCGGTGAAGGGGAGCGGCGAGACTTGTGAGGCTCTGCTTGACGGGTTGCCGTCCGAGTTCAGCTGGGAGACCTGCGCGGTGCATGGGAGGTAGCACCGGTTCCGGAATCGGGGGCAATCGACACCAATCCCCGCATATCCCAGCGCCATCAGGCAGTTTCTGCCTGATCGGGAGCGGCATTTGGGTCTCGGTTTTAACGGTGCCGAAACCCGATCTTGCGACGTGCAAGGGTTCTGCTGAATGGAGCTAGGCGGATTCGAACCGCCGACCTCCTGGGTGCGATCCAGGCGCTCTGCCAGCTGAGCTATAGCCCCGGGCGGGGTGGGCTGGGAAGTTGCTCCCATTGCCTCGCAAACGACAGGATAACCGCATAGTCTTTGACAGCCTCCCCGAGGGAATGGCGAGCATGAGCATCCTCGACGACGCAATCCGAGAGCACCTTGAGCTGAAGCGCGCCCATGGCGCGGACGAGAGCGAGCTGAAAAAGCTCGAGGACGAAGCGTTCGGACCGCCTGGGCGGCCGGACGAGCCCGACCCGTTCGCCGAGGCGCCGACCGAGTTCATGGCCGCGCCCGAGGCCCCGGCGGCGGAGCCCGCGTCCGAGAAGGACGGTCGCCGTCGCATCAACGTCGCCGACCTGCAGGAGCCGCCCGCGTCCGCGGAGGAGCCGCAGGTCGGGGCCGTGGAGGCGATCGAGCCGCCCACGGACGAGACCGCCCCGCCGGCGCCCGCCGAGGACCCGGCGCAGGCCGCCCCCCCCGCCGAGGAGCAGCCGGCGCTGGAGCACGAGATCGTCGCCCCGCCGGTCGAGCAGCACGAAGAGCCCGAGCCCGCGGCCGACGAGCGCCACGCGATCGCCGAGCAGCCGACCGAGCTCTTCGACGTCGAGGCCGAGATGGGGACCGAGGACGCCCCCGCCGCGGAGGCGCCGAGCCCCTCCGACGAGCAGATCGTCGAGGCCGAGCTGGAGGAGCCGAAGCTGGTCCCGGTGGAGCAGCCGGAAGAGGACTACGAGGAAGAGGACGAGGAATTCTGGAGCGAGCAGCGCCTCTCCGACGAGCTCGACCAGGCCCTGGAGGCGCCGATCACCGAGGAGCACGAGGCGCCCGTCCCCACCGCCGAGCCCGCCAGCCCGATCTTCGACGTCGAGGAAGAAGAGGACGAGGAGCACGAGGAGGAAGACCGCCCTGACTACGACCCCGACACGGGCCACGAGGACGTGCTGGAAGACACCCCCGACTTCCTCGAGGACGCCCCCGAGGACGATGACCTCTGGTTCGAGCAGCGCCCCCCCAAGGACTTCGACTTCGACGACTAAGAATTCAAATCAGGGACTCGAATTCTTCTTGCCACCCTGTTGCGTTGAACTCCCTTCCGATTCTTTGGCTTCTTCTTCCAGTCTTTCTTCGGTTGCCTGAGTAGCGGTTTCGACGGCTTCCGGGGCGGTCTTCTTTGCTGCTTCACTGGCGGCTTGATTCGCAAATAGAGACCCAAGCCCACCTGCACCGAAGAGGCCGAGCCATGACCCCGACGATGGCGAACAGCTGCTTCGAGTTATCACCCGCGTTGGTGCGTGCGGCGTAGATCGACAAGCCGACGGCTGCAATCAGGACAAAGATGGCTAGCCAGAACGTTGCATTTACCGGAGTAATGGCGAGGGGCATCTCGGACTCTCCCTTTCCCCGCCTTAACTTTCAACGTACTAAGACGATCCTAAACAAACCCTTGCGCATTCTGCAAGGGGATAACTCCGACCACTTTCTTGGGCTTCGAGTGGAGCCAGCCGGGATCGAACCGGCGACCTCGGCGTTGCAAACGCCGCGCTCTGCCAGCTGAGCTATGGCCCCGTGCACGGAATTGTAGAGCGCCGCGCCTGATCGGTCGGCGCTTCGGCCCGGTGCGCCTTCGGTACCTAACGATTCTTTTTTAATCGGGAGTCCTATAGGTTCCCGGCCGATGTCCGCCGACCTCCCTGGGAGCCAGCCCCTCGCACCGGCCGCCGACGGCCTCTACCACCCTGCCTCGGAGGCGGACCTGGTCGAGCTCGTGCGGCTGGCCAACCGCAAGGGCCTGCAGCTGCGGGTGCGCGGCGCGGCCCATTCGGTCTCGCACGCGATCTACACCGACCCGGCGCGGCCCTATCCCGATCGGATCACCGTGCAGACGCCGCCCGCCGGCCCCAACGTCAACATGATGCTCGACCGCTACCGCGGCTGGCGGGTCCTCGACGAGGAGCGCCGGTTGGTCGAGGCCGACGCCGGCATCCACATCGGCCCCGACCCGGGCGATCCGACCGGCGGCGCGACCCTCGAGACCAGCCTGCTCTGGCAGCTCGTGACCGAGAAAGGATGGTCGCTGGAAGAGACCGGCGGCATCACCCACCAGACGATCAGCGGCTTCACCGCCACCGGCTCGGCAGGCGGCTCGACGAAGTTCGCCGCTACCAACAACCTCTGGGGCTTCCGCTTCGTCGACGGCCGCGGAGCGGTCCACGAAGTCACCCGCGACGACGACGAAGCCAACCTCTTCTACGCGATGTGTCCCAACCTCGGCCTGCTCGGCGTCGTCTCCAAGGTCATCCTCAAATGCGTCCCCGCCTTCAACATCGAAGGCGAAGAGGCGATCACGACGGTCGAGACCTGCCCCGCCGACCTCTTCGGCGCCGGCACCGCCGACCGCCCCGCGCTCGAACAGCTGCTGCGCGACACCGATTACGGCCGCTTGATCTGGTGGCCCCAGCGCGGCGCCGACCGGGTCGTCACCTGGCGCGCGCAGCGCATCGATCCCAAGCCGGGCTTCAAGCCCAAGCCCTACACCCAGTTCGGCGATTGCCCCGAAGCCGAGCAGTACCTCGTCGGCATCCTCTTCACGATCATCGGCAACCTCGACGACCTCTCCCAGGCCAAGGACAAGCTCGACCCTGAGTTCGATCAGCTCAAGCAGGCGCTGGAGCTGCTGGGGGAAAGGACCTCGGGATCGTCGGCAAGCTGCTGGCCGACGTGCTGGCGGCGCTCGCCAAGGGCAGCGTCGACCTGGCGATCACGCTCCTGAAGCCGCTGGCGAAGATGATCAAGGGCGATCTGCCCGAGTTCCTGCCGAAGCTGATCGACCTCTTCAACGAACTGGACGCCGACAAAAAGGGCTCGGCAAAGGGGAAACCGCAGTACTTCCACGACTTCGGCTGGCACGGGATGCCGATGGACAACCAGGCCAGTGACGTGCTTTTGCCGACCGAGTTCACCGAGGCCTGGCTGCCGCTGCCGCGCAGCGGCGAGGTCCTGCGGCTGCTCCGCGACTACTTCGCCGAGCCGAAGGACGAAGACGAGGCCTTGCGGCGCACCGGCACCTATGGCTGGGAGCTCTACGCAACCGGCCCCGAGAAGTTCTGGCTCAACGCCGCCCACAGCGACGGCGAGGACGAGTGGCGCGACGGCGTCTTCCGCATCGACCCGTACTGGTTCGTCAACAACGCCGAAGACCCGGCGGACGGGTTCTACGCGCAGTTCTGGGACCTGCTGCGCGACGCCAGGATTCCCTTCCGCCTGCACTGGGGCAAGTTCCAGCCCCGCTACACCGAGGGCGACCGCAGCTGGATCGACTTCTTCCGCGCCCAGTACCCGCGCTGGGACGACTTCCTCAAGCTGCGCGCCGAACGCGACCCGAACAACATCTTCCTCACCGACTACTGGCGCGAACGGTTCGGCCTCTGGGACGAGCCGCAGCCGCAGCCGACCGAGATCTGAGCGCCTAGCCGAGCAGGGTCTCCGCCCGGTGCGACTCCGGCAGGTTCTGGTCGGCGTGGTAGCTGCTGCGCACCAGCGGGCCGGCGGCGACGGACTCGAAGCCGAGGCCGTAGGCGGCCTGCTCGAGGGCGGCGAACTCGTCGGGGTGCCAGTAGCGGACGACGGGGAGGTGGTTTTCGGTCGGGCGCAGGTACTGGCCGACGGTGAGGACCTGGACGTGGTGCTCGCGCAGGAGGCCGAAGGTCTCGACCATCTCCTCGAAGGACTCGCCGAGGCCGACCATCAGGCCGGACTTGGTGACGACGTCGGCGCCGCCCATCTCCTTCGCCATCTTCAGCACGCGGGCGGAGCGGAGGAACTGGGAGCCGCGGCGGGCGACCGGGTAGAGCCGCGGCACCGTCTCGACGTTGTGGTTGAAGACGTCGGGCCGCTCGTGGATCACCTTCGCCAGCGGCATCTCCTGGCCGCGGAAGTCGGGGGTGAGGATCTCGACCTTGCAGCCCGGCGCCAGCATCCGGATCGAGCGGATCACGCCGACGAAGGCGCTCGCCCCGTAGTCGGGCAGATCGTCGCGGTCGACCGAGGTGACGACGGCGTGCCGCAGCCCCATCGCCTTCACCTGATTGGCCACCCGCAGCGGCTCCAGCGGGTCGTTCCAGGTCGGCTTGCCGGTCTGCACGTTGCAGAACCCGCACCGTCTGGTGCACACGTCGCCGAGGATCATGAAGGTCGCCGTGCCGCGCTCCCAGCACTCGCCGACGTTGGGGCAGTTGGCCTCCTCGCAGACGGTGTGGAGATTGTCGGCGCCGATCTTCTCCTTCAGCCGCCGGTAGTTGGGCCCGCCCGGCGCCGGCACCTTCAGCCACGGCGGCTTGCGGGCGCGGCGGAAGGGGACGGTCCCCTCGGCGCTGGCGGCGGTCCCGCCCGGTTTGGCGCGGGAACGGGTGACGTGGATGCGCTCGGCGGTCTCGCTCATTCGGCTCCGCTGAGCGTAGCGGGCGGCGCCTCCAGCCCGAGCTCGGCTAGCGGCGTGGGGACGGGGTCGCGCTCGAAGACCTCCGCGTAGCGGGCTACGAGGGTGGCGGCGAAGGCGTCGAGGTCCTGCTCGGCGCCGAGCTCGCGCGAGAGCGAGGTCATCGCCACCCCCTCGATCCCGCACGGCACCACCCACTCGAACGGCTGCAAGTCGTTATTGACGTTGACCGCCAAGCCGTGCGTAGTCACCCCCCGGCTCACGTGCAACCCAATCGACCCGATCTTCCGCGCCGACGGGCCGAAATGTCCATCGCTTGTTGCCGACGGGCCGATATGTCCAACCGGGTCAGTCAAATCGTCCCGTCGGCCTGGGGGGGCCGACATTTCGGCCCGTCGGTCGACCCAGACGCCGGTCAGGCCCTCGATCGTGCGGGCGCTGATGCCAAACTCGCCCAGCGCCTCGATCATCGTCCGCTCCAAGCCGCGCACATATATATGGACGTCGTCCCCGTACGCGCCCAGCTGGACGATCGGGTAGGCGACGAGCTGGCCGGGCCCGTGGTAGGTGACGAGGCCGCCGCGGTCGGTGTCGCGCACCTCGATCCCCTGCGCTTCGTACCACTCGGCCCCCATCGGCAGCTCCTCCGGCCGCGAGCGCCGCCCGCGCGTGTAGACCGGCGGGTGCTCGAGCAGCAGCAGCACGTCGGGGACCTCGCCCCGCCGGCGCCGCGCCGCGACCAGCCGCTGCAGCTCCCGCGCCTCTTCGTAGGGCACGAGCCCGCAGCGCACGACCACGATCTTGTCGGCCATTTACCAATCGTTGCAGGAGAGCGGCTTATGCTTTGACCCCCGCCCATGGTCCAGTCCAAGCCTCTCCGCCCCGAATGGCTGCCGGCCGTGGCGCTCAGCTCCGCGCTGGCGCTGCTGATGCTGGTCTGGAGCCCCAAGGTCGGCGACCTCGCCGCCCAGGTCTTCCGCACCGAGCTCTTCCAGCAGGCCGGCCTCGCGATCTGGAACGGCAGCTGGTACGGCGGCCACTACACCCTCACCTACAGCCTCCTCTCCCCGCCGCTGGGGGCGCTGCTGGGGCCGCAGGTGGTGGGGATGCTCGCCGTCATCTCCTCCTCCTACCTCTTCGACCGCCTGGTCCGCGACCGCTGGGGCGCCGAGGCGCGCTGGGCGACCCTCTGGTTCGCCGCCGGCGTCGTCACCCTGATGGCCGACGGTCAGATCACCTTCGCCCTCGGCGTCGCCTTCGCGCTGGCGGCGCTGCGCTGTCTGCAGACGGGCCGCACCCCGCTCGCGCTCGCCGCCGCCGCGGCCTGCCCGCTGGCCAGCCCGGTCGCCGGCGCCTTCCTCGCCGGGGTCGTGATCGCCGGCGCCGTCGAACCGGGCCGCCGCTTCAACCGCGCCGCGCTCGGTGCCGGCGCCCTGGCCCTGGTCCTCACCGTCGCCCCCAACCTCGCCTTCCCCGAAGCCGGCCAGTTCCCCTTCGCCTTCTCCTCCTACATCGCGATCCCGCTCTGGTGCGCCGGCGCCTTCGTCCTCACCCAGGGGGTGCGGCGGGAGGAGCGGCAGCTGCGCCGGGTCCTCGCCGGCTATCTGCTCGCCTCGACCCTGATCTTCCTGATGCCGAACGCGATGGGCGGCAACGCCGTCCGCCTCGGCGCCCTCTTCGGCGGTCCGGTCCTGGCGGCGGTCCTGCTCTCGCGCCGCCCGCGCCCCGCCGTCCCCCGCCGGCTCTTCGCCCCCTTCCTCGCCCTGGCGATCGCCGGCAGCCTCTACTGGCAGCTCGACGCCAGCGTCGCCCAGATCGCCCGCTCGGTCGGCGATCCCTCGACCAACCCCGCCTACTTCGAACCGGCGGCGCACTGGCTGCGCGCCCACGGCGCCGAGGGGACCCGGATCGAGGTACCGCCGACCGCCGACCACTGGGAGTCGGCCTACCTGGCGCCGAAGTTCGAGCTCGCCCGCGGCTGGCTGCGCCAGCTCGACACCACCCGCGACGACCTCTTCTACGACGAAAACGGGCTGACCACCGCCACCTACGGCGCCTGGCTGCGCTCCAACGCGATCTCCTACGTCGCCCTCCCGGACGCCCCGCTCGACTACTCCTCCGAAGCCGAGCGCAAGCTGATCCTCGGCAACCCGCCCTACCTGGCCCTGCGCTTCCGCTCCCAGCACTGGCGGATCTACGAAGTGACGGACCCGAAGCCGCTGGTCGCCCCGCTCGGCGCCGCTGCGGCGAAGACCCTCTGGTTCGGCCGCCAGGGCTTCGCCCTCGACGTCCAGCGACCAGGCGAGTTCCTCGTCCGGGTCAACTTCACCCCCTACTGGTCGATCACCCGCGGCTCCGGCTGCATCATCCGCCACGGCGACTGGACCGTCGCCCGCGCCTCTCACCCCGGCGTCTTCCGCGTCGCCGCCGACTTCTCCATCGGCCGGGCGTGGAACGCGGTTACCGGGGCTAGAAAGACCTGCTGAGCGTCGCCAGCGCCGCGCTCACCACGTGCTCCTCGTGGGGGATCGCTGCCTGCTCGAGGCGTTTCGAGTAGGGCATGTGGACGTCGGCGCCGGTGACGCGCTGGACGGGGGCGTCGAGGTAGTCGAAGGCCTGCTCGGTGATCAGGGTCGCCAGGTTGGCGCCGACGCCGCCGTGGGGCCAGCCCTCCTCGACGATCACCGCCCGGTTCGTCTTCCGCACCGAGGCGAGGATCGTGTCGAGGTCGAGCGGCCGCAGCGTGCGCGGGTCGATCACCTCGGCCTCGATGCCATGCTCGCCCGCCAGCGTCGCGGCCGCCGCCTCGGCCACCTGCGCCATCTTCAGCACCCCGACGATCGTCACGTCGCCCCCCTCGCGCCGCACCGCCGCTTCGCCGAAGCGCAGCGGCACCTCGTCGGGATCCCCGTCGGGCACCTCGCCGCGCGCGCCGTAGAGGCTCTCGTGCTCGATGAAGATCACCGGGTTGGGATCGCGGATCGCCGCCTTCAGCAGCGCCTTGCCGTCGGCCGGGGTCGAGGGGCAGGCGACCAGCAGCCCCGGCACCTGCAGGAAGAGCGCCTCGAAGCTATGCGAGTGGGTGGGGCCGAGCTGGTGGCCGCCGCCGCCCGGCATCCGGATCACCATCGGCACCTGCGCCTGGCCATTGAACATGTAGGGGATCGCGGCGGCGTGGTTGACGATCTGGTCCAGCGCCAGCAGGCTGAAGTTGACCGTCATCAGCTCGACCACCGGCCGCAGCCCGTTCATCGCCGCCCCGATCCCGGCGCCGACGATCGTGTTCTCGGAGATCGGCGTGTCGCGCACGCGCCGCTCGCCGAACTCCTCCAGCAGCCCTTCGGTCACCTTGAAGGCGCCCTGGAAGACGGCCACGTCCTCGCCCATCACGAAGACCGCCTCGTCGCGACGCATCTCCTCCGCCATCGCGTCGCGCAGCGCTTCCCGCATCCGCAGCTCCGCCATCAGCTCTTCGCTTCCCCCTCCTGGACGTCGCCCTGGGTGGCCGGGTTCGGCCGCTCGCCGGCCGGCTGCTCGGCGTAGGCGGCGCCGGCCTCGGCCAGCTCGCGCGCCGCCGCCGGGATCTCGTCTTCGCGCTCGCCGCGGTGCGGCTCCGGGCTGCGCTCGTCGACCGCGTACCAGCCGTCCGCCTCGGTGCGGGCGTAGAGGCTTTCGTACATCGTCGCCAGCGGCGGCTCCGGCGAAGCTCCGGCGAACTCGACCGCAGCCTCGACCTCCTTGTCGGCCGCCTCGCGCGCCTGCCCCACCTCGCGCTCGCCCAGCACCCCGGCCTCTACGCAGCGGCGGGCAAAGGTCTCGATCGGGTCTTTCTCGCGCCACTCCTCGACCTCCTCGCGCTCGCGGTAGACCTCGGGGTCGGCGGCGGAGTGGCCGCGGTAGCGGTAGGTGAAGGCCTCCAGCAGCGTCGGCCGCTGCTCCTCGCGCGCCTGCCGCAGCCCCTCGCGAACCCCCTCGCGCACCGCGCAGACGTCCATCCCGTCGACCCGCCGCCCGGGGATCCCATAGCCCTCGGCCTTCTTCGAGAGGTCGGTCTGGGCCGAGTGCCGCTCGACCGCGGTCCCCATCCCGTAGAGGTTGTTCTCGACCAGGAAGAAGAGCGGCAGCTTCCACAGCGCCGCCAGGTTCATCGTCTCGCCGAAGTTGCCGGTGTTGGAGGCGCCGTCGCCGAACATGCAGACGGTGACCGCGTCTTCGCCCTTGTACTGGGAGGCGAGGGCGAGGCCGGCGGCGATCGGCAGGTTGCCGCCGACGATGCCGTAGCCGCCCATGAACCGCTTCTCGGCGTCGAAGATGTGCATCGAGCCGCCGCGACCGCCGCTGGTCCCGTCGACGCGGCCGAACAACTCGGCCATCACCCGCCGCGGCTCGGTGCCGCGGGCGATCGCGTGACCGTGCGTGCGGTAGGTGCCGATCAGCAGGTCTTCCTCGCGCATCACCGAGGTGGTGCCGACGATCGTCGCCTCCTCGCCGATCGCCAGGTGCAGGAAGCCGCCGGCCCGCGCCCGCTGGTACTGCCGCCCCGCCTCCTCCTCGAAGCGACGGATCAGCGCCATCCGGGCGAGCAGCTGGTAACAGGTCGCGGCGTCAGGCAGCTCAGCCATCGAGTTCACATTAGCTGCGACCCGCCGCCGCGACCGCTTCCTCGAGGCGGTCGTCGCCCCAGAAGACCTCGTCGCCGACGACCACCGCGGGGACGCCTTCGACGCCGAGGTCGCCGGCGCGGTCGGTCGCCTCCCGCAGCGCGCTCTTGACCACGTCGGTTTCGACCGCTTTCAGCAGCGCCCGCGGGTGCAGCTCGCAGGCGGCGCCGGCGATCATCACGTTGTCGGCGTCGCTGAGGTCGCGGCCGGCGGCGAAGGCCTGGCGGAAGGCGGCGAGGGAGAAGGAGACGGTGCGCCCCGTCTGCTTGGCGAAGGTCGCGACCCGCATCGCCACCAGCATGTCGCCCGGCCACGGCTTCGGCCAAGCGATCGGCGGCAGCCCGTACTCGGCCGCCCGCCGCTCGATCTCCGCCATCCCTTCGGCCCGCGCCGGCGTCTCCGCCCACGACCCCCGATCGAAGCGCCGGAACAACCCCCCGAGCAGGATCGGCTGCCACTCCGGCTGCTCCAGCCCCGCTTCCGTGAACAACCCACTGATCCGCTCGGCGGACAGGTATGCGTAGGGAGATCCGAGGTCGTAGTAGAAGACGGCGTGATCGCTCATGTCTTGATTATCGAGGAAGGACGAGCGTTGGAAAAGCCACGGCCGCCCAGAGGGCGGCCGTGGCTCAAAACACCAATCTGTAGTCGCTACAGACTTAGCTCGTTACCGTGAACATCGGGGTCGGGCTGGTAACGACGTAGGTCCCCTTCCAGGTGGCGTCACCCGGGCAGAGGAACGAGCCTTCAACCTTGTTGACGACAACGTTGATGTTGAGGGTCGGTTCGGTCCCTCCGGTGAAGGTACCGAGGTTGATGCCGGTCTGAGCACCGAAGGTGCAGGTCACACCGGCGAGGTTGATTGTAACCTTGAATTCCTTGGCTGTAACGGTGCCGTTACCTCCGGTGCTCGCATGGATTTCGAGCTTACCGCCAGCCGTCGTGTCGGTTGTGTTCGTGCAGCTGGCGCCCCAGGTCAGGTTCGCTGCCGGGATCGCCTTGCTTTCCACTGTCGTAGTGGAGGAACCAGCGTTTGCGGTTTCACCCTGAATTGCCGATTCCGTACATGTATCTTCGATCGTGCCGCTTGTGTTTTCCAGGAGGGCAGAGGTCCCGGACTTGATTTTGGCTTTGACCACCGTGTTAGCCCCGTAGACTTCGCTACAAGGTGACGAGGTGTTGTTCTTGCAGAGAACGGTCGCCGAGGCCGAACCGGCACCGACGATCGCCATCAGGGCCATTGCCGCCACAGCGGCAAGGCCGAGCATCTTGACGTACTTCATGTGTATTTCTCCTTACTAGGCGCCCCCCTGGGACGCCGTCTATGTCGTTACGGCGAAAAGAGACGGGTGGACCCGCTCTTTGCGCATGGGAGGCATCCCATCTCCTCCCAGACGTTCCCGGTTAATTAGGAACTGCCATGTTGTAACAGACCAGTTCCCAATAGTCAAGACTTGTATTCCGCAGCCTGGGGAATCGGGCCCTATAGAGGGCGTCTAGGCCGCTGCCCGCTGGCGCTCGCTCGCCCGGAGGGCGTGGCGGCAGACCTGCATCGGCTCGTCGGCGAGAACGAGAAGTTCCTTGTCGCCCGGGGAGATCAGGCCATTTTGCTTGAGGCCGCGTTCGATCCAGTCGAGCAGGGGCGCCCAGAAGGCGGAGCCGACGAGGATCGTGGGGAAGTGCTCGATCCGGTGGGTCTGGATCAGCGTCAGGGACTCGAACAGCTCGTCGAGGGTGCCGAAGCCGCCAGGCATGATCACGAAGGCGCGGGCGTAGCGGACGAACATCAGCTTGCGCGCGAAGAAGTAGTGGAAGTCAAGCGAGCGGTTGACATAGGGGTTGCGGTGCTGCTCGTGCGGCAGCTCGATGTTGAGGCCGATCGAGCGCCCGCCGGCTTCGGCGGCGCCGCGGTTGGCGGCCTCCATCAGGCCGGGGCCGCCGCCGGTGATCACCGTGAAGCCATGGTCGGTGAGGCAGGCTGCGGTCTCACGGCAGAGCTCGTACCAGGGGTGACCCTCCTCGACCCGCGCCGAGCCGAAGATCGAGACCCCCTCCTCGACGTCCCGCAGGGCCTTGAAGGCGCTGTCGATCTCATCGTGGATCCGGTCGAGGCGGCGCTCGTCGTCGGCTTCGAGGTCGACCGGGACGCGCAGCAGGCGCTGGTCGTGCCTCGCCCCGTTGCCGCCATCCTTCCCGTCCCCGCCCGCCATCGTCCAAGTAGACCAGATGCCGGGGGCTCAGACGAAGTGGGACCCCGCCGCGAGGATCTGCTCGAGTGTGTTCGCGGCCTCCTCGGGGCTGCACTCGCCGGCGTCGATGGCATGTGGCTCGAGCTCGCCGAGGTCCTCGAATTCAGTCCAGATCTTCGTCATCGCCTCCGCATCCACCGTGCCGTCGCGCCGCTCGAGCCGCCCCAGGCAGATCGGCAGCGGCGCCCGCAGCACCGCGTAGACGGCCGGGAACCCCGCCTTGCGAAGGGCGTCCCGCAGAGGCATCAGGCACCAGCGGGGGAGGACGATGCCCTCGACGACGGTGAAGTAGCCGGCTGCCGCGTAGGCGGCCGCGGCCTCGCCCGCGATCCCCATCGCCACCTGGTTCTGCGCCTGAGACTCCGGCTTCCACGGCTCGATGTAGCCGCTGCGGATGAAGCGGAAGAAGGCGTCGGTCTCGAGGTGGACCGCGGCGGGCGCTCGCGCGGCGAGGATGCTCGCCGTCGTCGTCTTGCCGGTGCCCGACGCACCGGTGAGGATGAGGACTGGCCGCTCACCCATGGGAAATGCCCCCGGCGGGACTCGAACCCGCGCCGCGCGGCTTAAAAGGCCGCCGCTCTAACCAGCTGAGCTACAGGGGCGCGGTGCCCATGGTAGTTCAGGAAAGGTCGGGGAGGCCCTCGTAGGCGGTCGAGGCCTCGGCGTGGGTGCGGCGGGGGATGCGGCCGGCGCTGCGGGCGAGCTGGCCGGCCTCGACGGCGCAGCGCAGGGCCTTCGCCATCGCCACCGGGTCGGCGGCGCCGAAGATGGCGCTGGCGGCGAGGACGGCGTCGCAGCCGAGCTCCAGCGCCTGGGCGGCGTCGGAGGCGGTGCCGATGCCGGCGTCGAGGACGACCGGCACCGCGGCGCGGTCGGCGATGATCGCGATGTTGTAGGGGTTGCGGATGCCGGCCCCGGAGCCGATCGGCGAGCCCAGCGGCATCACCGCCGCGCAGCCGACCTCCTCGAGGCGGCGGGCGAGGATCGGATCGTCGTTGGCGTAGGGGAGGACGGTGAACCCGTCGCCGACCAACTGCTCGGCGGCGTCGACCAGCTCGACGGCGTCCGGGTAGAGAGTGCGGTCGTCGCCGATCACCTCGAGCTTGATCCAGTCGGTCTGGAAGGCCTCGCGGGCGAGCTTGGCGGTGCGGACCGCGTCGCGGGCGGTGTAGCAGCCGGCGGTGTTGGGGAGGACGAAGAGGCCGAGGCGGTCGATCACGTCGAGCACCGAGCCCTCGGCGGCCGGGTCGATCCGGCGCAGGGCGACGGTGACGATCTCGGTCCCGGCGGCGGCGAGCGCCTGCTCCATCTGCTCCAGCGAGCGGAAGCCGCCGGTGCCGGCGATCAGCCGCGAGGACCACTCGCGCCCGCCGAGCCCCCAGGTCTCCGCGCCGCCCTGGATCGCCGCCAAAACCTCCACCGCCTGTCCCTCGCGCAGCGGCGTCCGCTCCCACTCGCCGCGGGGGACGACCTCGCCGTCGAGGGCGACCGCGACGCCGCGGCCCTCCTCCCCCGCGCCCGACCCGCGCACGGCGACGTCGAGAGTCGCGCCGTCAGGCAGCTCGCGAGGCTCCCCGTTCAGCTCGATCTTCATCGCGCGACCCCCACCGGCGCAAGGAAGTCGGCGACGGTTTCGGCGGCCAGCGGCGCGAGGAGGATGCCGTTGCGGAAGTGACCGGTGGCGAGGACCAGGCCCTCGATCGCGCCGGGGCCGACCAGCGGGAGGTTGTCCGGGGTGCCGGGACGGAGGCCGGCGATCGCGTCGAGCAGCTCCATCTCGGCGACGTCGGGGAGCAGGCGGTAGGCCTCCCGCAGCAGCTCGTGGACGCCGCCGGCGGTGACGGAGGTGTCGAAGCCCATCTCTTCGACCGTGGCGCCGACGATCAGACGGCCGTCGGGGCGCGGCACCAGGTAGACGCGCTCGGAGGCGAGGATGTGACGGGCCGGCGGCTCGCCGTCGCGTCGGCGGAGCTCCAGCACCTGGCCTTTGACCGGGCGGACGCGGGGACGGGCATGCTCCGGCAGCCACTGCGCCTGCCCTGACCAGGCACCCGCGGCAAGGACCACCGTCTCCGCGCGGAATTCCGAAGGTCCGCCGGACTTTTGTTCCGGATAGCGGTTCAAAGGTCCGGCGGACTCTGAGGTTGATGCGGTGCGAACGCCAACGAGGCGCCCACCTTCGAAGACCCCGTCGACCACCTCGATGTCGGTGCGCAGCTCTCCGCCCTCAGCACCCAGCGCCGCCGCCAGCGCCCGGCTCAGCGCCCGCGGGTCGATCGCCGCCTCGGCCTCGGCGAAGACGCCGCCGTGGAAGGAGGGCGTCAGCCCCGGCTCCAGCTCGCGGCAGCGGCGCGGCGGCAGCCACTCCGCCTCCAGCTCCAGCGAGCGCTGCAGCTCGTGCACCCGCCGCAGCTGCGCCGCCTCGTCGCGGTCCAGCGCGACATGCAACGCCCCCAGTTGCCGGTAGCCCGTCTCCTCTCCGCTCGCCGCCTCCAGCTCGGCGACGAACTGCGGGTAGAGCCGCGCCGCGGCCAAGGTCAGCTCCAGCAGCTCCGGCTCGCCGAAGGTCAGCTCGCCCACCGGGGCCAGCATCCCGGCCGCGACCCGGGTCGCGCCGCAGCCCGGCTCGCGGCGCTCCAGCACCGCCACCCGCGCCCCGCGCTGGGCCGCTCGCCAAGCGCAGCTGAGTCCGATGACCCCGCCACCCACAACCACCACGTCGAAACTGCGCTTCTCGGTCACTGCTTTGCCTCCGCCGGCATTACCCGGATCAGGTCCAGACGGTCGGTGGCCTCGATGCCACCCTCTCAGCCCTCGCGGGCTCCCGTGCATCTCCGATGCTACCCCTCTTCTATACCCCGCGGAGGGCCTCGGCAGCAATAATCGGGACATGAGCCTGTCGCTGCCCGAGGGAGACGGCCCGCTGCGCCGCGAGCGCCTGCGCACCGCCCGCCTCTATTTCGTCTGCGACGCCCGTCCGCCCGGCGAGCTGGAAGCGCTGCTGCGGGCGGCGCTGACCGGCGGCGCCGACATCGTCCAGCTGCGCGAGAAGGAACTCGGCAAGGCGGAGATTCAGCGCGCGGCCCAGACCTTCCGCCGCATCGCCGACACCTTCAGCGCTCTCTTCATCCTCAACGACGACCCCGAGCTGGCGCGACGCTGCGACGCCGACGGCGTCCACGTCGGCCAGGACGACGTCAGCGCCGAGCAGGCGCGGGAGGTGCTCGGCCCCGACGCGATCGTCGGGCTCTCGACCCACTCCGAGGAGCAGATCGCCGCCAGCGCCGAGCGCCCCGTGGACTACATAAGTGTGGGACCGATCTGGGAGACGCCGACGAAGGAGGGGCGGCCCGCGGTCGGGCTGGGGCTGATCGCGCACGCGGCGCAGCACGCCCCGCACCCGTTCTTCGCAATCGGCGGGATCGACCCGTCCAATGCCGCGCAGGTCGTCGAGGCGGGGGCGGAGCGCCTCTGCGCGGTGCGGGCGATCCGTGACGCCGCCCACCCCGCCGCCGCGGCGACGGCGCTGCGGCAGGCCTTCGCCGCCCGCGAGAAGGGCGTCGCGCCGGGTGGCTGAGGAGCGGGTCAAGCGCAAGCAGCGCGGCGCCGACGCGATGACGCGCGGCTACGCCAAGGCCGACCAGCGCAACCGGGAAGCGCGGGAAAAGCTGGAGCCGTTGGCCGAGGGCGAGCGGCCGACCGTCGTCACCCTCGGCGCCGTCGTCTCCGCCCTGATCGCGCTCTCGATCGTCGGCGGCTACCTGGCCGGGGTGAAGGTCAACGGCGAGGTCCCGAAATTCGCCCAGGTGGCGGCGCCGGCGCTGATCATGGGGGTGATGGCCTGGGGAATGTGGCGCGCCCGCTACTGGGCCGTGCTCGGCTTCCAGCTGATCCTCGTCTTCCTCCTCTTCAGCGCCTTCTTCGGCCTCATCGCCGGCGCCTCGACCGTCCCCCAGTTCGTCGGCACCGTCGCCCTGCTCGCCGGCGCCGGTACCTTCTTCTACTTCATGGTCAAGGCGATGGCGCGGATCCAGATGCCGACCCGCTTGCCGCGGGACTAGCGATGGCGCCGAAGCTGCCGTCGATCAGCGGCGTCACCGGCTTCCCCGCCGACGCGGCCGCGGCGCTGCGGAAGCTGCCGGAGATCGCCGAGAACACGCGGGCGATCAAGGAGCACACGGCGGCGCTGGAGCGGGTAGCGGACGCACTGCAGCGGGTCGCCGGCGACACCCAGGCGCTGGGGCCGATGGACGAGCGGATGGCAACGATCGAGGCGGCGATGCCGGTGCTGGTCGAGGTGCAAGGCCATCTGGCGCAGCTGCCGGAGACGATGGGCCGGCTGGAGGAGGGCATCGGCCGGATCGACAAGGGCTTGACCAGCCTCGACGGCGGCCTCACCCAGCTCAACGAGCTGATGGAGCGGATCCTCACCGGTATCGACGGCCTCAACTCCAGCGTCGAGACGCTGCAAGGCGCGGTCGGGCCGCTGGGGCGCCTGGCCGGCCGGGTTCCCGGCCAGAAGAAGGGGTAGTCGCGGGGAAATGCCCGCACCGCACCTTCTATAGGCTGCGCACGCATGGCCGATTCCTTCGACCAGATCGTCATCGGCGGGGGCCCAGGCGGCTACGTCGCCGCCATCCGCGCCGCCCAGCTGGGCCAGAAGACCGCGGTGGTCGAGCGCGACAAAGCCGGCGGCCGCTGCCTCAACTACGCCTGCATCCCGGCGAAGACGGTGCTGCGCACGGCGGAGATCTTCCGCGAGGCGCAGAACAGCGCCGAGCTGGGGGTCGTCGTCGAGGGCGCCTCGCTCGACTGGGAGGCGCTGCAGAAACGGCGCGCCGACGTCTCGGCGACGCTCTCGGGCGGGGTCGAAGGGCTGTGGAAGAAAAACAAGATCGAGTTCATCCAGGGCGACGGCTCGCTGACCGCGGAGGGCAACGTCAAGGTCGGCGACACCGTGTACGAGGCGAAGGCGGTGACGCTCGCGACCGGCTCGGTGGCGCTGCCGATCCCCGGGGTCGAGTTCGGCGGCCGCGTCCTCGACACCTGGGGCGCCTGGTCGCTGGCCGAGCGGCCGGGCAAGATCGCCGTCGTCGGGGCCGGCGCGTCGGGGGCCGAGCTGGCCTCCGCCTACGCCCGCTTCGGCACCGAGGTGATCCTGATCGAGATGCTCGACCAGATCCTCCCCGCCGAGGACCGCGACATGGCCAAAGTCGTCGAACGGGTGTTCAAGCGCGAAGGGATCGAGATCTCGACCGGGACGCCGGTACAGAACGTCGAAGCCGGCGCGGACAGCGTCAAGCTCACCTACGGGGAAACGACGACCGAGGTCGAGTACCTCTGCATCGCCGGCGGTCGCGGCCCCGACGTCGAGAGGCTGGGACTGCAGGAGGCAGGGGTCGAGCTGGAGGAGAACGGCAAAGTAAAAGTCGACGAGTTCCAGCGCACCACCAACCAGAAGGTCTTCGCGATCGGCGACCTCGTCAACGCCAAGGCGCTCGCCCACAAGGCCTCCGAGGAGGGCGTGGTCGCGGTCGAGACGGCGGCCGGGGTGGAGACGCACCCGGTCAACCAGGGCCTGGTCGCCGGCGCCACCTTCTGCCATCCGCAGGTCGCCAGCGTCGGTCTCACCGAGGCCCAGGCCAAGGAGGCCGGCCATGAGATCAAGGTCGGCAAGCAGAAAATCTCCGGCGAGGGCGCGGGCACCGTCTACGACGACAAAGACGGGATGGTCAAGCTCGTGGTCGAGACCAAATACGGCGAGATCCTCGGCGCCCACGCGGTCGGCAACCGCGCTTGCGACATGATCGCCGAGCTGGTGGCGACTATGGCTCTGGAGGGCGGCTACCAGGAGCTGGCCCGGATCGTCCACCCGCATCCGACGGTCTCAGAGGCGATTCTCGACGCGGCGCGCGCCGTCGACAGCTGGGCAATTCACACCTAAAGCAATATTTGAACGTTTTTAAATGGGTGGTTGCAATCGCCCATCGACTGATCTAAGCTGGCGCGACTTACAGCCGTAACGAGGGGGATTCGATGGGGGAATCTTTGTTTTGGGGCCGCCTGGCGCGGCTGGCACTGCTTGGCTTGATGGGGGCTCTCTGCCTCCTATCCGTTTCAGGGGCGAGGGCCTTCGCCCAGAAAGCCCATGTCTTCGACCCGGTGCTCTCTCTCACCGGCGGCTGCACGACCTCGCCGGTCGACTCGGTCGCTGATCCCGGGCCCTGTCCGGGAGTCGCCGGCGTCGATCATCCGAACGTCTCCTTCTCCGCTCCCACGGCTGTCACGACCGATTCCTGGGGAAACATCTTTATCGCCAACTTCGGCCAGGCTTCCTCGGGAAGCGAAGGACGGATCGACATTTTCGATTCCGCGGGGTTCTTCGTCACCGAGCTCGCCGCGACCGGGCCACGAAGTCTCGCCGTCGACAGCAACGGGAACCTCTTTGTCATCGACAAGGAAGACGAACTGCTCCGCTATGAACCCACCGCCTACGAACCGGCGAAAGCAGAAATCAAATACGGCAAAGCGCCAGTAGTGGTCGCGGGGCCGAGCGCTTCCACCTTTGTCGGCCTCGCGGTGAACCGGCTGAACGATCACGTCTTCGCCAACTACGGAACCCACATCACCGAGTTCGGCTCGGCGGCGGAAGAAAGCAAAGCGATCGACGAAACGATCGGGGCCGGCGTCCTTCCGGTCAATCCACATGGAATCGGTCTTGCGATCGACGCCTCACGCGGGCGGATCTACGCCAGCGACCTCGCTCACTCGGGGAAAGTCCCGGACCCGTCCGTGGTGAGGGTCTTCGAACTTGAAAAACCGCATGCGCTGGTGGAAACGATAGACGGCTCGACGACCCCATCCGGGAAATTCCTCAACAGCAAGCTTTCTCTCGCGGTGGAAGAATCGACCGGCAACCTTTTCGTCTACGACGGGGAAGGCGCCGAAGTCGTCTACGAACTGACGGAGCACGGCGAATATCTGGGGGCAATCGAAGAAAAGATCGGGGGCCATGCCGTCTTCGGAGCGGAGATCGGAGTCGACAACGGCGAAAACAGCCCCAACGGGCAACTGAATCCGTCCGGTCGTAGCTATCTGTTCGTCCCTGCCTACCCGAGTAGCGTCGGTCACTCTTTTGCCTTCGCTCCACCCTCTGAATGCCCGCCGGAAGTCGAAGAAGCGTCCTTCACGGGGGTGACCGAAACCGAAGCCCAGCTGCAGGCACAGGTCAACCCCTGTCACCTCGATACCACCTACACCTTCGAATACACCACGCAGGAAAGCTACGAAACGGAAGGCTTCTCCGGAGCCGCATTCGCGGGCGAAGGGGAAATCCCCGCCGGGGGTGCGCCGGTGGAAGTAGCCGCCGGCGTCGAAGGCCTCACGCCAGGAACTACCTACCGCTTCCGAGTTCGCGCCGAAAACGTACTCGGAGACGACGAAGGCGAAGGACAGTTCGCAACCTACCCCGAAGTCGAAATATCTTCCTGCCCGAACGAACCCCTGCGCACCGGTGCCTCGGCGCTGTTGCCTGACTGCCGCGCATATGAGCTGGTTACTCCACCCGACACCAATGCCCGCTCTCCTCTCGGGGTCGATCACCTCGGCACCTACTTCACCACCAGCGAGGCGTCGCCGGCCGGCGACAAGGTCTCATTCGAGATCGAAGGGGGAACCATCCCCGGCTACGAAGCAACCGGCTCCTACGCCGGCGATCCTTACCTGGCGACCCGGGGAGCGGATGGCTGGCACACCTCCTATGTCGGCCCGTCCGGTGGCGAAGCACCCGCGCTCCTGCCGGGCAGCAACTCGCCCGATCAGGGCTACTCCTTCTGGAGCACCGCAAACGGAGAAGGCAGCGCGGGGATCGAAGGGAACTCCACGAACTACGTCCGTTACCCCGACGGGCACTCCGCTCTAGTCGGACGGGGCAGCCTCGGGACCGATCCGCGTGCTGTCGGCCGACTGATCAGCGAAGGCGGCCGTCACATCCTGTTCGAAACCGGAGTCATCGCCCCTCCCGTCCAGCTCGAGGAAAACGCCCCGCCGAGCGGCACCAAGGCGGTATATGACCGCACGATCGATCCTGTAACCGGAGAAGAGGAAACCCATGTCGTTTCACTGCTACCGGGGAACGTCGCTCCCTCAGCGGGGGAAGGCGCCCTCTTCCAGGGCGCTTCACCTGACGGAAAGGGGGTCGGTTTCTCGATCGGCAACACCCTTTATCTGCGCTATGAAGACAAAGAGACCTTCGAAGTAGCCAAAGAAGCGATCTTCGCCGGCGTCGCCGAAGGCGGCCACCGCATCTTCTACCTCAAAGGCGGAAACCTGTTCGCCTTCGACGTTGAAGCAGAAGAAACGATCCAGTTCAGCGAAAGTGGCGATGTCACCCCCGTCAACGTCGCCGCCGAAGGTGGCGTCGCCTACTTCATATCTCCCAGCGTCCTCGTCGGCGAACCGAACCCCAACGGCGCCAAAGCCCAAGCCGGTAAGCAGAACCTCTACCGCTCCGAAGCAGGGGCGATTGCCTTCGTGGGGACCGTGACCGAAGCGGACGTGGAATCTGGACTCTTCGGCTTGGGGCTCTGGACCACCGCGATTGGACCCTCGGGCGGTGCTCCCGGGAAACTGGCGATCGATCCTTCCCGTGCCACTCCCGACGGCAATGTCCTCCTTTTCGAGTCCCGTGCCGCTCTCAGCGGCTACGACCCCGAAGGGCACACCGAGGTCTATCGCTACGACGCTTCCACCGGCACCCTCCACTGTCTCTCCTGCAATCCCACCCTGGCGGCGGCGACGGGTGAGGCCAGCCTCGAGTCGATCGCACCGGCAAAGGGGGAAGCCGAGCCCTTCGGTCCATACGCGCTGGTCGCCAACCTGCGCGACGACGGCGGTCGCGCCTTCTTCCAGTCAACGGAACCGCTGGTCGCCGGCGACACCGACGAACTTCAGGACGTCTACGAGTGGGAGGCGCAGGGAGTCGGTACCTGCGTTCGCCCGGGTGGCTGCGTCTACCTGATCTCGTCCGGGCAGAGCCGGCGCCCCGATTACATCTACGCCGTCAGTGCCAGTGGCGCGGACGTCTTCTTCCGCAGCTCTGACCTGCTGCTCGCTTCCGACCGGGACGAAACCCCCTCGATCTACGACGCCCGCATCGACAGTGGGTTCCCCGAAAAAGAAATCGAAGAAGAATGCCAGGGTGAAGGTTGCCGGCCGGGGGTGTCCGCGCCACCGTTCCTTGAACTGCCAGCGTCCCCCGCGCCCGGCGCTCGGGACAACGTTCGTCCGTCTGAGCACTGCCCCAGAGGCAAGCGAAAGGTGACGAAGAACGGCAAGCCTCGTTGCGTCAAGAAACATCACAGAAGCCGCCACCGAAAAGCCGGCTCGAAGAAGAAGGGGGCGGCCAGGTGAAACCGGCGATGAGCAGACTGATCATCCTGGTCACGGTTGTTGCCGCTACCCTCGGCCCATGGGCAGGCTCCGCGAGCGCGGCTGACGAATTCGAAAAATATGCGTTGGAATCGGTCTCCACTTCACTCTCGACCACCCAGGCAGGCGCCCACGCCGATTTCACCACCATCCTCGAGCTGACGCATACCGAAAACGGGGTACCGAAGCCGTTTGCCTTCACCCGCGATGTCGAAGTGCACCTGCCGCCCGGCGTGATCGGCAACCCCCAGGCGCTCCCCCGCTGCACGGTGGCTCAGCTGGGCAACCTGGTCGAAGAAAGCGAATGCCCGATCGATTCCCAGGTCGGGGTGACCGAAGTTACGCTGGGCGGGGGACATCCTGGCACCTTCACCGAGCCCGTCTACAACATGCCTCCGCCAGCGGGCAGCGATGCCGTCGCCCGTCTCGGCTTCTTCGCGGCATTGTGGCCTGCCTTCATCAATATCCGCATCGACCCCACCGACTACAGCCTCGTTGCTTCGATCGAAGGCGCTCCTTCTGCCGCGGGCCTGATCAAAGCGACGACGACGCTGTGGGGGGTGCCGGCGGCACCAACCCACGACGAACTGCGGCTGACGCCGTTCGAAGCGATCAACGCCGAAACGCCGATCGGTGGCCGTGAAGCGACCCTGCCCGAAGCGCCATTCCTCTCCAACCCGACCGACTGCAGCCTGCAGCGCGAAATCAGCGTCACCGTCCGCAGTTATCAGCTGCCGGAATCTCCCTCGACGATGAGCGCGCCGTACCCGCAGATCACCGGCTGCGGGAAACTCGCGTTCAAACCCACCTTCGCCGCGGTGCCGACCAATCCAGAAGCCTCAGCACCGACGGGCCTCGATGCCGAGCTGACGATCCCCCAGGACGAAAGCCCACAGGGACTTGCCACTTCGACGCTCAAGAGCGCAGTGGTCGCCCTGCCGGAAGGGGTGACGATCAACCCTGCCGCCGGCGACGGACTCGAAGGCTGCAGCCCCGCCCAGGTCGGCTTCCAGACCGCCGAACCCTCGCACTGCCCAGACGCCGCCAAGATCGGATCCGTGGAAGTGGAAGTCCCTGCTCTCGAAGATGTCCTCAAAGGATCCGTCTACCAGCGCACCCCCGAAGAAGGAAAGCTCTTCCGCTTTTGGGTCGTCACCGACGAACAGGGCGTGCACCTGAAGCTGCCGGCGGAAATCCAGGCCAATCCGCTGACCGGGCAGCTGACCACGGTTTTCGCCGGGGTCCCATTGTTGGGCGGCAATCCGCAGGTGCCGTTCAGCGATCTGAAAGTTCATATCTCCAGCGGACCGCGGGCGCCGCTCGCAACCCCCTCCGCCTGCGGAACCTATGAGACCCACTACTCGTTCGCCCCATGGTCGGGCAAACCGCCCACCGAAGGCGACACCGCGATGCAGATCACCAGTGGCTGCGGCAAGGGCGGTTTTGCGCCCGGACTGATTGCTGGGATGAAGAGCATCAGGGCCGGCTCCTTCTCCCCCTTCACCATGACCCTGACGAGGCAGGATGGCGAAGCCAACCCCAAGACCATCGCCGTCCATCTGCCCCAGGGCCTCCTCGCCAAGCTCGGCGGTGTCCCCCTGTGCCCCGACGCCGGCGCCGCCACCGGCAACTGCCCGGCCTCCAGCCAGGTAGGCACGGTCACCGCCGCCGCAGGGGTGGGAGGAGCTCCGCTCTGGATCCCC
>JBQCHH010000060.1:0-25637 GCA_051954855.1 Solirubrobacterales bacterium
GCCCCCCCCCCCACCCCCGCCCCCCCCCCGCGGGGGGGCGGGGCGGGTCCCACCCGCGCCCGTGGGCCGCGCGCCCCCCGCCGCGCCGCCCCCCCCCCCCCCCCCCCGCGGCCGGCCCCCCCCGCTACCGCCGCCAAGGCCGCGACGGGACCTTCCTGTCGCGGCCCTGCGGCGGGAACGGGGCGCAGAGCCCGCACCGGCTCAGCTCTCGTCGACCCCGAGGCTGACCCGGCCGATGTGCACCGGGGCTTCTTCAGCCTGTTCCTGGACTTCCTTCAGGGAGTCGTCCCCGGCGCCCTCCGGCGGGTTCGGCAGCAGCGGCAGGAAGGTGACGTTGATTTCTCCTTCGTCGAAATGCTTTCCGTCGCCCAGGGCTCGCAGCAGCGGGCCGACGACGATGCGCACCCGCTGGCTGTGTGCGGGCTCGTCTTTGACGGGCTCGCCGCCGAACCCGGCCCCGAAGAAGGAGAGGTTGCCGATGTGGTGCTTGGCTCTGGTCTCGGAGTCGGCGTTCTCGGGCAGGTTCACGTAGATCCCATACGGGGTTCCGGGGTGGGCGTCTCCCTCGATGTCCTCGATGTTGAGGTAGAGGCGCCGGGGATCCTCCTCGGTCGAGGCTTCACGGACCTCTTCGCGAGCGCGCTCGTCGATTTCCACCGGGATCGCCGCCGGCGTTCCCGCCAGCGTCACCTTTTCCGTCGAGGCGCCGACGATTTTCGGCGGCTGGGAGGGTGGGTCTGCGGGTGCTGACACGGCGAGTTTCTCCTCCTGAGCTGGAGCCGAGGCCGGCGGCGGCGCGCCACCTGCCTGGGCGCTTGCTGCTGCGGGTTCCCCGTCCACCGCATCGTACTTGTAGTGGAGGGCCTCGGTGTGGACAACTTCGCGGCAGGTTTTGGAGACTTCTTTCCCTTCGGGATCGAAGAAGTGGAACGGCTGGTCGAGCCAGGCCGCTTCGCCGGGGTTCCTCCGGCCGCCTCCCTGCGCGATCCACTGGGACCAGATCCGGTCGATGTTGCAGTGGTGGAGCCAGAAGATCGGGTCTTTCGCCGCCTTCCTGATGTCCGACATCCAGCCGGTCTGCCCGCCGACGCTGTCGTGCACGGTTCCGTGGGGCGTTATCTCGAAGATGCCGCCGTTTTGGCCGAACTGCCTCACTTCTTCCGGGGCGCCGCCGAATTCTTCGACCCCGATGAAGTGCGGGCGCGCGAGGGCTTTCGTCGATTCGTACGCGGCCCGCCGGATTTCACCGCCGGCGTTGATCACCGCGGCGCGCTCTTTCACATAGAGCGGGTTCGAGCTGCTCGCGGGCTGGCGGAACGCCTCGGGCAGGGTCGCGAATCTGCCGCCGCGGCAGTAGTTCCAGTAGGGCAGGGCCCACGCCTCCGCCGCTTCCGGTCCGTGCAGCTCCTTGACGAACGAGCGCACGATCTCCTCGAAGTAGAAGAGGAAGATGCGGTGCCAGGAGACGAAGAACCAGGTGCCGTGCGTGCACTGGTTCCAGAGTTTTTTTGCGGGTTTTTCGTAGGTCCCGTGGATAGCCGCCTGGTACAGCCAGGTGACACGTTCGTCTTTGTGTTCCTGCTGCATCGCCGCCACCGCGTCGGCGTAATGCTGGAGCGTCGGGTCTCCCGGCGGCAGGCTTCGAACTTCACGACGGACATGGAGTACTCCTGGAGGTTTGTTCATTCAACGAAACCTACCTCAAAAAAAGGAACCTCGATGTAGCTACATTTGAGGCCGATGGCAGAGCTGATCCTCTACGCGATTCCGGCCTTCGTGCTGCTGCTCGTGGTCGAGCTGCTCTCGTTCAAGTACGCGCGGGACGAGGAGCTGGTCGGCTACGAGGCGCGCGACACGCGGACGAGCCTGACGATGGGCGGCGGCAACGTCGCCATCAACGCCGTCTGGAAGCTGGTCGTGATCGCGGTATACGCCGGGCTCTACGAGCTGACGCCGCTGCGGATGCCGGCGGATGAGTGGTGGACCTACGTCCTCCTCTTCTTCGCCGACGACCTCGCCTACTACTGGTTCCACCGCATCCACCACGAGGTGCGGGTCTTCTGGGCGAGCCACGTCGTCCACCACTCCTCCGAGCACTACAACCTCTCGACCGCGCTGCGGCAGACCTGGACGCCGATGACGGCGCTGCCGTTCTGGGCGCCGCTGGCGCTGGTCGGCTTCGCGCCCTGGATGATCCTCACCCAGCAGGCGATCAGCCTCATCTACCAGTTCTGGATCCACACCGAGCGGGTGAAGAAGATGCCGGCCTGGTTCGAGCTCGTCTTCAACACGCCCTCGCACCACCGCGTCCACCACGGCTCCAACGAGGTCTACCTCGACCGCAACTACGGGGGCATCCTGATCGTCTGGGACCGCCTCTTCGGCAGCTTCCAGGGCGAGGCCGAGCGCCCCCGCTACGGGCTCACCAAGAACATCCGCACCTTCCACCCGACCCGCGTCGCCTTCCACGAGTTCGCCGCGATCTGGCAGGACGTGCGCAAGGCCACCAGCTGGCGCCACCGCCTCGGCTACCTCTTCCGCGGCCCCGGCTGGTCGCCCGACGGCAGCGGCGGCGGTACGCGGGGCTGAATTCGGGCTTACCGTCACTTGACATACCTATTGACTTGCCCTGAGTGATCAATCGCGGTAGGGTGCGCGCCTCGATGTCACGAATCAACAGGTATTTTCTAGGTACGATTGCGATCCTAGCTTTGATCGCCATCTCCCTGGTTCCCGGCGCGGTCGCACGCGGCAAGGGGAAGGGACCGTTCGCGGCGCAGATCGTGCCCGGCACCATCAGCCTCAGCTGCAGGCACAGAGGGCGAATCGCCAACCGGGTCCAGATCGGTGCGCAGGTTGCGTACTCCGACGTGAGCAGGCAGGTCGAGCATGGGCTGAAGACTCGTGAGGGACGCGCCATCCTCCATCTCTCCGTGCTGACCGCGCAGGGGAAGGTGCTGGCGCGGGCGAAGGGCCGCGCCAGCTTGCGGCTGAAAGTGCGGGGCAACCGCATCTACCACACCACCTGGTTCCTGCTTGAAGCAAAGCCGAGCCGACGCGTCCTCGATTACGCGTACGGAAGCGGGGATTGCCGACTCCTGCACCGCGACAATCGCCAATTGCGGGTAGGGCTCGCTGTCAACGAGTCCATAAAGGCTGAGATCAGCGCGGCGAGCCCGCGGCGGAGGCCAATTCACACACCTGGGCGTGGCCGCGCCGTGGCGAGAGTCGGTGCCTTGCCGGGACACATTGGGCGGCAGTACTCCAAATCCAGTTCGAATCAGAAGCTGCGCTCGCCCGCCCTCACCGCCTGCCCGCCGTACCCCTGCCTGGAAACGGCGGCGCAGGTGCTGGCCTGGAAGGAAAGCGAAGCGCGGCCGTTCGACGAGGCGGTCGTCCCCCTGGCGGAACGCGTGCCCGCGCCGGGGCCGCGGCTGCTGGTCGGGCTCGACGACGGCCCCTGGGCCTACTGGTCGAACTTCGACCTTCCCTCGCAGGGAAGCTCGAGCACGGGCAACGTGTACAACTTCTCGCACTGGCAGTACGTCGATTCGCTCTATTACTACTCGCACCACCTCCTCTCGGTGCCGCCGACGGTCTGGACCGACGCCGCGCATCGCAACGGCGTCTCGGTGCTCGGCACGGTCACCGGGGACTGCAGCCTCTGCGGCGCGCAGATGAACGAACTGTTCGAAAAGCACCCGAAGGCTGCGGAGGAACGCCTCTACCAACTCGCGACCGCCTATGGGTTCGACGGTTGGATGATCGACGTTGAGAACGGCGCCAAGTACTCGCCCCAGCTGTTGTGGGTGATGGAACACCTGCGCAAGGGGGACCCCGGGGTCCAGCGGCCGCTGCAGGTCGTCACCTATACGGCCGGGGAGATCAACCTCAGTCCCGAATTCCTGCCGGAGCTCGAAGCGGCGGGGGAATGGCAGTCCGACTACTACCACGCCGGTTTCACCCACGCTCCTCAGCAGACCTTCGAACTTCTGGAGCAGCATCCCCCGCTCGCCGAACAGCGCTACAGCACCTACTGGGCAACCGACGTCTACCGCCCGTACGGGGAAAACGGCCCGGAACAGTGCGGCGGCCGGTCCAGCGCCGAATGGGTCTGGAACGGCTTCAGGTGCAACAACGTCAAGCAGTTGTTCGCGAACTTGGGCAGCGCCCGCGCCGCGACGGAACCGCCCGGCTTCTTCCAGTCGCTGGCCCTGTTCGCGCCGGCTTGGACGGAGTTCGCCGGCCACGACCAGACCACCGCTCCTCGCCCGGAACGGCAGGTCTTCCAGGAAGCCGACGAACGCTTCTGGTCGGGCGTGGGCGGATACCGGCTGACGGGCAACGCCTGCACTCTGGCCGCGCCGCGGCAGAGCTCCGTCTCCTCGCTGCTCCCGCCCCGCTCGAGCCTCACCCGCATTCCCTTCTCCACCCGGTTCGACACGGGGGAGGGAGACGGTTTCGCGATCGCGGGGGAACAGGTGGTCGGCAAGGAAAAAGAATGGAACTTCCTGGCGGCCCAGGACGCGCTCCCGACTGAGCTCTGCAGCGAAAGCGGCAATCTCAGCGCCGGCATCGACTACGAAGAAGCGTATGACGGCGGCAGCTCGCTCCTCGTCAACGGGTCGGTGACGTCGGAAGCACGGCGGCTCTACCTCTACGAGGCGCAGGCGAAGCTCCCCGCCCATCCAGAGTTCGTCCTCCGCTACCGCGCGGAAGGCCCCGAACCGCGCATCGCCGTCTGGATCGGCGAAAAGGCCTATGACCTCTCAGTGCAGGGGAAACCCGAAAGGGAAGGGGAATGGACGACGATCAAGTCGGTCCCGCCCGAAGAAGCGAAGGCAGGCACGCTCACCAGGCTCGGGATCTGGTTCAACCCCGAAACCTCGCCGGAAAGGGTGAAGGCGCGGATCGGGGAATTGGCTGTCGTCGACAGGTCGAGCTACACGCCGCCGGAACCGATCACGCCGGTCGCGGAACCCGCGGAAAGACCCGTGCAGCTGAAATGGGAAGCCCCCTCGGTGCCGATCCAGTACTACAACGTCTGGGCTGTGGTCCCGGAAGCCGGATCCGCGGAACCCGGCACCCCGGCCTCAGAATGCGCTCGCTTCGTCGGGCGCGCGGTGATGCCACGCTATGACCTGGGCCAGCCACTTTTCGCCTTTCCCGCGGAAACGAAGGAATTTCTCGTCCAGCCGGTCGCCGAAACCGGTCTGGCGGCTGAGCTTTCGTTGCCGACCTGCCCGGCGTTTTCCTAGCGAACCGCTTCGCGGAGTGCCGGTAAACAAAGAGGTTTGTTGACTACGGCCGGTTAAGCGAGATAATCGCCTGAGCGAACGGCCACTTTTGAGGTGGGTGTCGTCCAGTGGGCACCGAAACTGTCTCTTTTCCCCGGCTCAGGAAGCTGGGACGCCGTATCCAGCTTGCCTGGGTGTGGTTTCGCGAGGTCTTCGGTGCGGTTGGGCGGCGCCTCATCGATTCGCATCGCTTCCCGGGAAGGGTGCTCACTCGCGTCCGGCTGCTGCGGCCGCTCCAGACGCTCAGTCGATTGGTAGTAGCGCTGCTCGCGGTCATAGCGGCGTGCGCGCTGGTCGCCTTCGCGCCGGGGACCACCGAACCCGTCCAGTCGATTGCACTGCGCCTCATTCCGGCCGTGGGCGTCGGGCTGCTTGTCAGCCTTTGGCACGATTTCTTCAAGAGCCCGACGCTTGCCAGGCGGATCCGGCGGCGAATTCGCGAAGACCCAGCCGTCCTGTTGCGCTTGACGCTGGCGAAAGAGACGATGAAGGTCGTCGAGCTCGAGCCGCCGCTGGAAACGGTGCCCCGGGACAAGCTCTACGACGAGCTGCTCCCGGGCATCGTGGCTCGGACCAAGGACACTCAGATCATCGTCGGCGATCCTGGGGCGGGGAAGACCACGGCGCTGCTCGATCTCGCGAAGATCCTGGCCAAGATCGGCCTGGTCCCGGTGCTGCTCCAGCTGCGGGGTGAGCGCAGCTGCGACGACCTTTTCGAGTCCGGGCGGCAGCGGTTCGAAAAGCAGGCCCGGCCGCTGGTGCGGACGGCGGACGACGTCGATCTCGTCTGGCGCTGGCTGTGCCGGCGGCAGCGGCTTGTCTTCCTGGTCGACGATCTCGACCAGATCGGCTTCGACGGCGAGCCGGGGTTTCTGATGCGCCGGCTGCTCGAGGGCCTCGCGCCGGAAGGCCAGGCGGTGGTAGTCACCGCGCGCCCCTCCGGGGTGCCGATAGGGATCGCCGCCTCGGCGATCGAGATGGAGCCGCTGTCGCGCGAAACGGCGGAGGAGATTGTCCGGAGCTCGAAGCGGGACGAGCCCGGGGCGACGATCGTCACCCAGGCATCGCGGCGACGGATCGAGAGCTGGGTGCGCGGCGGAGATCTCCGGGAAGCTCCCCTTTATCTGGAGGCGCTGGCGGAGATGGTCTCCGTCGGTGCCTGTCCGGACCTGCCCGAAGATCCCAGGAAATGGGGGAACCCGCGGCGCCCCGGCCGCTCGCGTGAACGGTCCGACTCGACCTTCGAATGGAACCCCCTGTGGGTTCGCTACCTCTTGCTCGAGAGCTTCCGGCACCGGATCGCCGACGGGCGCGTGCGTCGCAGCCTGGCGATCGACCCGTCTGCCCGGAAGGGCTGCATCTACGCCCTCGAGGGGGCGGCGCTGGGGGTGCTCGCCGCGACCGGCCTGGAGGCTCGGGCTGCCGCTCGCCATCCTCGCGACGACGGACAGGGGAGGGAGGGGCAACCGCAGCGGAAGCAGCTGGTCGAATTCATCAGCGCAGACGATCGCAAGGCGAGTTCCGACGCAGAGGCCGCGACGGGGAACGGACAGTTGCAACTCTCCCAGCACGAAGCGATCGACACCGGCGAACGGCTGCGCATCCTCGATCGCGATCAACACGGAGAACCGCAGTTCCGGCACCGGATCATGCAGGCGTATTTCGCCGGGCGCTGCCTTGGCAGGATCGGCCGCCGCGAGCGCACAGGCAAGCGCGACACCGTCATCTCGCCATTCGACTGGAAACACGTTTGCGCTTTTGACGACTGGGTGACGGTGCTGATGGACCTTCATCATCCCGAACGGCTGACCACCCACCTCGCGCTCACCTTTGCGGCGATTTACGCCGACGCCCAGTCAGTGGGTTCCTACTTTGCGGACACCGGTCGCGCCGACGGAAACTCGCGCGACGAAAGCTGGGACGGGCTGGGGATCGAGATCGCCCGCAGGCTCGTCTTCGGGGTGGCAGTCAACACCACACGGAGGGAAGGACCGCTGTGGAGGGCGGTTGCCGAGAATGGCTGCGAGGACGATTTCGCCGCCCAGCTGGACCCGATGGCTGCGTTCGATCCCTCTGAACGAGACGACCCCGACGACAACCTCGTCAAGCTCACCACCGCGGCCAACCTCCTCACGCTGCTGAAGCCTCACCGGCCAGAGACAGTCAACGACCTGCTCTCGACGAGGACCACCGAACTGCTGGGATCGACGCCCAGGGCAATGCGCTGGACCAAGCAGCAGGCCCTTCCCGCGATCGCCGGCCTTAACACCGAAGGGTCCTGGGTCGAGGTCTGGAAGCGGTACGCCTGCGATGACGATTACGACGTGAGGCGCAGCGCCAGCCGGCAGCTCGAACGCAACGCCCGGCGTGCTTTCGAATGCATCGAGGGGGAGATCGGGAAGACCATCCGTAGCGCGCAACGGAGGTCCAAGGAGGGGAAGTCGCTGGTGGAGCCGGAGGATGAGTTGGAGACAGGGGACATCAAGAAACTGGAGGCGCTCGGTTGGGTCCTGCCCGCGATCGTCAGTGGGCTCAGCGAGCGCAGCGGCGGGGCCGAAGACGACGGCGCGGACTGCGAGGGTGAGGCGAAGGCGAGTATCGGCCGAGCGCGTAGGTGGCTTGCAGACCTCGTCACGCTCGCCTACGAAGGAAGGCGAGCGAAGCTGGAAGACGCGGTTGCGCAGGGGTTCAAGGCCGACGCGATGCGGCATGCGTCCGATCCCACCAAAGCGTTCACCGGGCCAGGCTGGGTCGCCGGAAACCGCCGCCTGATCGCCGACGTCCTTCCCCGGGCAGAGTCGTGGTATGCCCGGATGTTGCTCTACCAGGCGCTCACTCTGTATGCGATCGTCGGCACCAGTAGGCAGGACACCATGGACGTGCTGGCTCGCCGGGTGCGCGCCGACAGCGAGCCGCACCCGCTCGCGCGGGAGGCTGCGAAGCTGTCCCGCGCGGCGCTGCGGCGGGCTCAGCTCGGGAAAGACCGGTGGGCGGCCTACGTGTGGAGCGACGACATCGAAGACGCGGGCACCTTGCCCGCGACCCTCGGCAGCCGCGCTTCGCAGCTCGTGGGCGATGTAACCGTGTTTGTCGACCTCAAGGAGGGAAGTCCGCCCGACCAGCACGAGAAGTTCGGCGATATGGATGAACTCCCATATTGCCTCAGTGCCAGCCCGGATCGGCACGAGATCCTCGGCACCGGTTGCCCGGCCCATTGCGGCTGGAACTTCTGTCCGTACCGGGCGGCGGCTCCGGATACGCCGGGCGAGCATCGCGGGGTCAGCCGTGGCTTCTGTCGCGGCCAGAGGAGGGCGACCTATAGCCGCCGTTCCCCGCCGTGGCAGCGAAAGATCCCCCAGCGCAAGATGCGCGAATTCTGGCAGCAGATGGAGTACAAGGCGCGCCGTTAGCTCTGCCGCGCGAGGTTATGCGGCGGCCGACCGGATCAGATCGGCGGCCTTCTCGGCGATCATGATCGTCGGCGCGTTGGTGTTGCCGGCGGGGATCAGCGGCATCACCGAGGCGTCGATTACGCGTAGGCGCTCGAGGCCACGGACCTGGAGGGCGGGGGAGACGACGGCGTCGGGGCCGGTGCCCATGCGGCAGGTGCCGTCCGTGTGGTAGAGCTTCTGGGCGCGGCGGCGGACATCGGCGTCGAGCGCCTCGTCGGTGTCGGCCTCGGCGCCAGGGAAGAGCTCGCGGCCGAGCGCCTCGGCGAGCGGCTCGGCGGCGGCGATCTCACGCGAGAGCCGCACCCCGGCGACCAGCGCCGCCACGTCTTCGTCGTCGGACAGCGAGTTGGTGAGGATGCGCGGCTTCGCCGCCGGGTCGGCGCTGCGCAACCGCACCCGGCCGCGGGCGCGCGGTTTGACCAGGACCGGACCCATGCTGATCGCGTGGCCGTCGTATTCCTCGAAGCCGTTGTCGACGAAGTAGGCGGGGGCGAAGTGGAACTGCAGGTCGGGGGCGGGCAGGCCGGGCCGGCTGCGGACGAAGGCGAAGGCCTCGGCGACCGAGGAGGTGAGCGGCCCGCTGCGGCGCAGCAGGTACTCGAGCAGCGCCTTCGGCTTCTCCGCGTCGGCGAGCGAGCCGCCGCCGGGCACGTCCCAGACGCAGACGACGTAGGGGTGGTCCTGCAGGTTCTCGCCGACCCCGGGCAGGTCGTGGACGACCGGCACTCCGACCTCCTGCAACTCCGCGGCCGGGCCGATGCCGGAGAGCATCAGCAGCTGCGGCGAGCCGATCGCGCCGGCGGCGAGGATCACCTCGCGCTCGGCCCGCGCCACCCGTTCCCCGCCGCGGCGGCGCGAGTAGCGGACGCCGGTGGCGGCGCCGTCGGCGATCTCGACCCCCGAGACCAGCGCCCCGGTCACCACCTCCAGGTTCGGCCGCTTCTGCGCCGGGCGCAGGTAAGCATCGGCGGCGCTCCAGCGCCGGCCGTTTCGCTGGGTCACCTGCGCCGGCGAGGCGCCGTCCTGCTCGGGGCCGTTGTAGTCGTCGATGCGGGGAATGCCGGCCTCCTCGCAGGCGGCGAGGAAGCGCCCGGTCAGCGGCCGCGGCGAGCGCTCGTCCTCCACGCGCAGCGGCCCGCCGGTGGCGTGGTGCTCGGAGTCGCCGCGCTGGTTGTCCTCGGCCTTGAGGAAGTAGGGGCGCACGTCGTCCCAGCCCCAGCCCTCGGCCCCGGCGGCGGCCCAGCCGTCGTAGTCGAGCGGGTTGCCGCGCACGTAGAGCATCGCGTTCATCGAGCTCGAGCCGCCGAGCCCTTTGCCGCGCGGCACGTAGAGCGAGCGGCCGTCGCAGTGTGGCTCGGGCTCGGTCGCCAGGTCCCAGTCGAGCTTGGTGCGGAACTGCTTGGCGAAGGCGGCGGGGATCTTGATGTTCGGATGCCGGTCCCGTCGCCCCGCCTCGATCAGCAACACCCGCACCGCCGGGTCCTCCGTCAGCCGGTTCGCCAGGACGCACCCGGCCGATCCGGCTCCCACGATCACGTAGTCGTGGGTCAAGGCTCGACGACGCCCATCTGCAGCCGCACCTGAGTACCGCCGTCGCCGGAGCGGATCTGGACCAGGTCGCAGAGCTGGTTGGCGATCCAGAGGCCGCGCCCGTCGGGTTGGTCGACCGGCGGGCGTTCGCGGCCGATCAGGGGGTTGGCGATGCGGCCGGGGTCGCGGACATCGCAGATGAGCCTGCCGTCCTCGTACCAGACGCGAAGGGTGCCTCCGCCCCCGCCGTGCTGGATGCTGTTGGTGGCGACCTCGCAGGTGGCGAGGACGAGATCTTCGGTGCGCCGGAGGTCGAGGCCAGCTGTCCCGGCGCGCTTGGAGACGAGCTGGCGCACGTCCCTCATGTCGGACTTGCCGAAGCCCATCCCGAAGCAGGCGCCGTTCGGCGGCGGCAGCGAGCCCTCCAACTGGCCGTCTGCGCTCGGCTCGGCGTGGCTGTGCTGGGCAGCGGCCAGGACGTCGTCGCCGAGGGCGCCGGCGTCGTACGGGCACATCAGCGTCCAGGCCGGACCGTCGCCGAAGGCGAGGTTCAGCAGGCGCTCGTGGCGCTGGCACTCGTCGACCTCGGCGCTCGAGCGACCCGGCCAGATCGTCTCGCTGAGGCCGCGCGCGCCGGCACCGTTTTCCCGGTCGTGCAGCAGCTTGCGCCAGGCAGAGATCAGCCGGCCAGGGTTGCGCCCGGTCTCCTCCATCGAGAGGAAGTGGAGCCTGGGCGAGTCGGGGTCGATCTCCCGCTGCAGGAAGCCGCGCTTGGTCGCCGGCAGCCCGATGAGGACTGTCTCGCCGGCCGCGATCCCCGCTTCCACGAAGGGCATCGTTCCGGCGAGGAACTCGTCGCGACCGGCGTAGAAGAACGCCTCGTGGCGAAAGCCGACCTCTTGCTGCGGCGCTTCCGTCACAGCGTCAGTTCAAGCAGCTCGCAAAGTCGATCGACGATGGGGGGCGGGCTGTGGACCGCGCAGCCCCCCTGGGTGGCGAGGCGTTGGGTATGGGCAGCGAGCATCGTGAGGCCGTGGTGGTCGATGAAGTCGAGCTCGGAGAGATCCAGGGAGACCTGTTCGTCGGCCTCGCACGTCAGATCGAGCAGGCGGCTGAAGTCGGGCGCGGAGAAGAAGTCGACCTCGCCGGCCAGGACCACGCGGCCGGAGTCGGAGAAGAGGTGGAAGGGGATCGCGGGATGGCCCTCGTTGGAGGCCGGGTGGACGGCGGCGAGGTCGCCGAGCAACCGCTCCGGCAGCAGGTCGCGCCGGTAGCCGCAGAAGGCGGAGAGCGGATGGGTGGTGATGAAGCGGTCGGCGACGCTCTCCCAGCGGACCTGCGCCTCGCGGGTGCGCGGCTCGGCGACCAGGTCGGTCACCTGCGCGGCGACCCGCAGGCCGGTATAGCCGTCGGCGATGGCGGTGTTGGCGGCGGCGAGATAGGTGGCGACCTGCGCGTCCGGGTCGACCGGCTCGCCGACCGCGTACAGATCGGTCAGCTCGAACAGTTGCAGCGCGCCTTTGTCGATCATTTCCCCCACGTTGCCCAGCGGCGCCAACAGCTCGCGCTGCTCTTCCACCGATTCGCTGCCGACGTAGACGATCCGCTGCTCCGCGCGGAGGCCGTCGGTCAGGTATTCGAGCGCCGCCTCGACGAATTCCTGCTGCTGGTCGAAGATCCAGCAGGCGTGACCGTCCGCCCCCAGACGGCTCCCCGAAGCGATACGCCCATGCGCCCTCACCAGGTCGAGTATCTCACCGGTGCCCCCCGATTCCTAGGAGATCCTCGCCCTTACGCCGGCTCCCCCGTCCGCCCGAACGGCTCGTAGAGGGCGGGGGCCGCGCAGATCGAGGCGGCCCGGCGCAGGTTCGCGAGCTGTCGGTGCGACGACCAGCTTCGGAGCGCGGAAGGGCGCCGCACCATGGGCGTAGGAGCAGAGATGCAGACGCCGCCAACGGTATCGGTCGTGATCGCCGCTGGGGCTAAACACGGCCCTGGCGCACCGGGCGGGCCTGACGCCGGGTTAGCCTCCCGGCATGATCGCGATGCGGGCAGCGGTGCGGGGGCGGGTGCAGGGGGTCGGCTTCCGCGACGCCACCGTGCGTAGGGCGCGGGCGCTCGGGGTGATGGGGTGGGTTCGCAACGCCGAGGAGGGCAGCGTCCTCGTCCACGCCGAGGGTCCGGAGGACGCGGTCGCAGGACTGGCGGCGTTCCTGCGCGAAGGACCGCCGGGCGCCGCGGTCGCCGAGGTAGAAGTCGAGAACGTCAAGCCCGAGGGCCACGAGCAGTTCGCGGTCCGCGGCGTCAGCGCCGGCGCCTTCGTCGTCCAGGAGCACCAGGCGACCGCCCACCACTACGACCTGAGGCTGGAGGTCGAGGGGGCGATGCGCTCCTGGGCGGTGCCCAAGGGTCCCTCGATGGACCCGGCGGCGAAGCGGCTGGCGATCGAGGTCGAGGATCATTCGCTCTCCTACAACGATTTCGAGGGCGAGGTCGACGGCGGCACGGTGATCGTCTGGGACCGGGGTCGCTACGAGCAGGGCGGCCGGGTGCCCTGGCCCGAGGCGCTCGACCGCGGCCACGCCGTCTTCGTTCTCCACGGCGAGAAGCTCCGCGGCGGCTTCGCCCTGCAGCGCACCGGTGGCGGCAAGAAGCCCCGGTGGCTGCTGATCAAGCGCAAGGACGAGTTCGCTCAGCCGGGCTCGGACGTGGTCGCCGAAGCGCCGGAGTCCGTAATCACCGGAAAACCGCTGAGCTGAGCTCAAGCCGGGAGCGGCGAGAGCCGATCAATAGGCCGTGGACGTCGTGTCCAGGCGGTCGGGTGGATCGCGAAAGTTGGCTTTCGTCGCATCGGGGGCCCTGCTGGGGCTCCTGGCTTTTTACGCCCTCGTCATCCTCGCCGGCCTCGGCGGCGCTTCCCTGGAAGACGCGGTCGGTCGCTGGGTCTACGACGCCGTCGTCCTCGGCGCCGCGCTGATCGTCCTCTGGCGCGCGGCGGCGATCGAGGCGGAGCGGGGGGCCTGGCTGGCGCTCGGGGTCGGCATGCTGCTCTGGGCGCTGGGGCAGACCTATTACTCGGTCTTCCTCTACTACGCCAGCCCGGCGCCGTTCCCCTCGCCCTCGGACGTGCTCTTCCTCGCCTTCTATCCCGCCAGCTACGTGGCGCTGGTCCTGCTGCTGCGGGCGCGCCTCGCCCACCTCGACCCGCTGGCCTGGGTCGATGGCCTGATCGGGGCGCTGGCGATCGCCGGTGTCGCCGCGGCGCTGATCTTCCCGCCGGTGCTGGCAGCCCTTGGCGGCAACACCTTCGGCGTCGCCGTCAGCCTCGCCTACCCGTGCTTCGACCTCGCCCTGCTCGGCCTCCTCAGCGGCGCCTTCGCGGCGTCGCGTTGGCGGGCCGAGCCGACCTGGCTGCTGATCGCCGCCGCCCTGCTCCTCTTCGCGGTCTCCGACGTGGTCTACCTCTCGGTGCTGGGGCAATCGACCGCGGCGCTGAACCTCGCCAGCATCGGCTGGCCGCTCGCCCTCCTGCTGCTGGCGGTCGCCTCCTGGCTGCCGGGGGCAGCGCCGAGCGCTACTCGCGCCGAGCCGGGGCGGCGCCGAATCGTCGTCCCGATCGCGATGGCCGTGACCGGCATCGCCCTGCTCGCGGTAGGCAGTTTCGTCGCGATCGGCGCCGTCGCGGTAGGCCTCGGGGTCGCCTGCCTCGCCGCAGTCCTGGTTCGCCTGGTCATCACCTTCGACCAGGAGACCCGCGTGCTCGCCGCCAGTCAGGACGAGGCGGCCACCGATCCCCTCACCGGGCTCGCCAACCGCCGCCGCCTGATGATCGACCTGGAGCGGGTGGTGGCAGCGACGCCGCCGGAGTCGATGGTGCTGGCGCTGTTCGACCTCGACGGCTTCAAGGCCTACAACGACAGCTTCGGGCACCCTGCCGGCGACGACCTGCTGCGCCGGCTCGGCAAGCAGCTGGCGCGGGCGATGGAGCCCGTCGGCACCGCCTACCGGCTCGGCGGCGACGAGTTCTGCATCCTCGCCAAAACGCGCTCGGCGCCGGCGGCGGCGATCTGCGAAGCGGCCGAGCAGGCGCTCTCGGACCGCGGCCAGGGGTTCTCGATCGGCGCCAGCTGGGGGAAGGTCCTGATCCCGGCTGAGGTGGTAATTCCGACCTTCGCGCTGCGGCTCGCCGACCGGCGGATGTACGCGAAAAAGGGCCGACGCGCCGACTCCGCCCGCAGCCAGACCCGCAGCGTCCTGCTCAGCGTCCTGCGCGAGCGCGAGCCGGGCCTTGAGCAGCACCTCGACGGTGTCGCCCGCCTGGTCAAGGCCTTCGGCAAAGAGCTTGCGCTCGACGCCGAGGAACTCGACGTCCTCGTCCGCGCCTCCGAGCTGCACGACATCGGCAAGATCGCGATCCCCGACGAGGTGCTCCATAAAGAGGGCGAGCTCTCGCCGGAGGAGTGGGCGCTGATGCGCAAGCACACGCTGATCGGCCAACGCGTCCTCGACGCCGCACCCGCCCTCGGTCAGGTCGCCGAGCTGGTCCGCTCCACCCACGAGCGCTGGGACGGCCAGGGCTACCCCGACGGGCGTGCCGGCAGCGCCATCCCGCTCGGCTCCCGCGTGATCCTCATCTGCGACGCCTACAACGCGATGGTCGAAGGCCGCCCCTACCGCCCCGCGATCTCCACCGAGCAGGCGATCGAAGAGCTGCGCGCCGGCGCCGGCACCCAGTTCGACCCCGAGCTGGTCGAGGTCTTCGTCAAGCGAGTCGTGCCGGGGCTGGAGTCAGCGGCGCCGGCTTAGCTTCCGCGGCACTGCTCCAGGCTGCGTTTCTGCTGCCCTTGGGTGTCGAAGTTCTCGGGGGCGAGCCAGGCTTCGAAGGCGGCGCGGAGGCGCGGCCAGTCGCCGTCGGTGATCGCGAACCAGGCGGTGTCGCGGTTGCGGCCCTTGATCACCATGTGCTGGCGGAAGGTGCCCTCGTAGGCGAAGCCGAAGCGGGAGGCGGCGCGGCGGGAGGCCTCGTTCTCCGCGTCGCACTTCCACTCGAGGCGGCGGTAGCCGAGCTCGTCGAAGGCGTGGCGGGCCATCAGGTAGATGGCCTCGGTGGCGGCGGTGGTGCGCTGCAGCGCGGGCGCGAAGAGGATGCCGCCGATCTCGATCACCCCGTGCTCGGGCGTGATCCGCATGTAAGCGGCGCGCCCCAACGGGCGCTGGTCGGCGAGGCGGACGATCGTGAAGAAGAGAGGGTCGTCGGTCGATTCGACCCACTCCATCGCTCGCCTCATCTCCTCGGCGTCCTTATAAGGACCATCGAACATGTACCGCCATAGGCTCTCCTCGGCGACCGGCGGATGGGTCGCCGCGAAGAACGGCTCGGCGTCGGCGGCCGCGTCGACCGGCCGCAGCAGCACATGCTCGCCCTGCAGTGGCGCGCGCTGAGGCGCCTCAACCCCCTCCCATCGAACTGCATCAACTTTCCCTCCTGGCAGGCAGGGAAGTTGATGCAGTTCGGACGTGAACGCATCCAGGGTGGCCGCATCAGGCTCGCCGCCGAAGTAGCGCTCCAGCACCTGTTCGAAGACCCCGGCACCGTCGAGACCGCGAGAAGCGTCGCTATCCGACGCTTCTCGCGGTTTCGCGATCTGAGCGGCGCGTGCGAACAGCGTCATCGAGGAGCGGAGCTTGACGGCGTCGATGCCGCCCATGATCTCCTCGGCGGAGCGAGCCTTGTGTTGGAGCAGCGCTTGCGCGCACTCGACCAGGCGCGGCCCGAGCACGGGATGGTCCAGGTAGGCCCGCGCCTCATCCAATGAGGAGATTGCGTAGCGCCGCGACATCTCGCTCTGTCCGAGCCCGGCGATCTGCGGGAAGACGAACCACATCCAGTGGCTCTTCTTGCGCCCGGCTCGCAGCTCCGCCAGCGCTCGCTCGTAAGTGCTGCCCTCGTCCTGGACCTCGACGAAGCGCTGCAGCCGCTCGTGATCCACGGGCTCAGCCTATGGATACGGTTCGCCTGTGGCGGTAAGCATCGATGAGTTGAAGGTGGCGGATTCACCGCAGGCCTGGCGGGACTGCGGTTTCCAGGTGGAGGGAGCGGAGTGCCTCGTCGGCGACGTCCGCATCCGCTTCGCGCCCGAGGAGGGGAGGGGTTTGAGCGGCTGGTCGCTCCGGGGGATCGACACGGTCGAGCTCGACGGGCTACCCACGTCTCTCTCCGACCGACCGCCGCCCGAGGCGCCGCCAGGTCATCCCAACGGAATCGCCTCCCTCGACCACGTCGTCGCGATCTCCTCCGACCTCGACCGCACCACCGCGGCGCTCGCGGCGGCCGGCCTCGACCTGCGCCGCGTCCGCGAGGAGCCGACCCCGGCCGGCGCTCCCCGCCAGGCCTTCTTCCGCCTCGGCGCGACGATCCTCGAGGTCGTCCAGGAGCCGCCCGAGGCGACCGAGCGCGCCGGCGGCGACCGCCCCGCCTTCTTCTGGGGCCTCGCCTTCGTCGCCCCCGACCTGGAGGCGACCGTCGCCTTCCTCGGCGATCGCGCCGGCGAGATCCGCCCCGCCGTCCAGCCCGGCCGCCGGATCGCCACCCTCCGCCGCAGCGCCGGGCTCTCGCTGCCGGTGGCGCTGATGACTCCGCCGGGCCATACTGTCTGACGTATGGGGGAGTTCCGCTACGAGGGGCACCGGATCGGCTACGACGTCTACGGCGAAGGCGAGCGGCTGATCGTGCTGGTGCACGGGCTGCTGATGAACCGGCGCATGTTCGACCGGCTGGCGCCGGAGCTGGCGGGGCGGGGGAACCGGGTGGTGACGGTGGACATGCTCGGGCACGGGCGCTCCGACCGGCCGGAGGACCTGCGGCTCTACTCGATGCCGCTCTTCGCCCGCCAGGTCGTCGCCCTGCTCGATCACCTGGAGGAGGAGCAGGCGGTGGTCGGCGGCACCTCGCTCGGCGCCAACATCGCCCTGGAGCTGGCCGTCCACTACCCGGACCGCGCCCGCGCCCTCTTCGTCGAGATGCCGGTGCTCGACAACGCGCTCTCGGCTGTCGCCGCTCTCTTCGCGCCGCTCCTGCTCGGCCTCAAGGTCGGCCGCCCGCTCTTCGAGGGGCTCTCGATCGCCACCTCGCTGATCCCCCGCACCAACCATCTGCTCGACATCGGCCTCGACTGGGTGCGGCAGCGGCCCGGGCCCTCGCAGGCGGTGCTGGAGGGGCTGCTGCTGGGAGAGACCGCGCCGCACCGCGAGGAGCGGCTGAAGATCGAGCACGAGACGCTGGTCGTCGGCCACCCGCACGACCCGCTGCACCCGTTCAGCGACTCCGGCATGCTGCTGGAAGAGCTGCGCAACGCGCGCCTGGTCGAAGCGAACTCGATCCTCGAGTGGCGAATCAGCCCCGAGCGGCTGAACGCCGAGCTGACCGCCTTCCTCGAGGAGGTCTGGACGCCGAAGCTGCATGCCGTGGCGGCTGGCTGAGCTCGCTGTCAGACTTATTGGCCAGTGAGCCAGACCTTCGACGACAAGCGGCTCGAACGGGAGGCCGAGTTCTCGACGATCTCGGGGCACGAGATCAAGCCCCTCTACACCGAGGCCGACCAGGGGGGCGACGCCGAGGAGAAGATCGGCGAGCCCGGCTCCTATCCCTTCACCCGCGGCCCGTACGCGTCGATGTACCGGGGGCGGCTGTGGACGATGCGCCAGTTCGCCGGCTTCGGCACCGTCGAGGAGACCAACGAGCGCTTCCACTACCTGCTCGACCACGGCCAGACCGGCCTCTCGACCGCCTTCGACATGCCCACGCTGATGGGTTACGACTCCGACCACGCGAAAAGCCTCGGCGAGGTCGGCCGCGAGGGCGTCGCCGTCGACACCCTCGCCGACATGGAGCGCCTCTTCGAGGGGATCCCGCTCGGCGGCGTCACCACCTCGATGACGATCAACGCCCCGGCCGCGATCCTGCTCGCCTTCTACGTCCTCGTCGGCGAGCGGCAGGGGATGGCGGCGGACAAGCTCGGCGGCACGATCCAGACCGACATCCTCAAGGAGTACATCGCCCAGAAGGAGTGGTGCTTCCCGATCGAGCCGGCGATGCGCCTGGTCACCGACATGATCGAGTGGTGTACCGAGAACATGCCGCGGTGGCACCCGGTCTCGATCTCCGGCTACCACATCCGCGAGGCCGGCTCGACCGCCCAGCAGGAGCTCGCCTTCACCCTCAAGGACGGCTTCACCTACGTCGAGCGGGCGATCGAGCGCGGCCTCGACGTCGACGATTTCGCGCCGCGGCTCTCCTTCTTCTTCAACGCCCACATCGACTTCTTCGAGGAGATCGCCAAGTACCGGGCGGCGCGGCGGATCTGGGCGCGCGAGCTGCGCGACACCTACGGCGCGACCAAGGAGGAGTCGATGCGGCTGCGCTTCCACGCGCAGACCGCCGGCGTCAGCCTGACCGCGCAGCAGCCGCTGAACAACATCGTCCGCACCGCGACCGAGGCGCTCGCCGCCGTGCTCGGCGGCACCCAGTCCCTGCACACCAACTCCTACGACGAGGCGCTGGCGCTGCCGACTACCGACGCGGTGCGGGTGGCGCTGCGTACGCAGCAGATCCTCGCCACCGAGACCGGCGTCGCCAGCACCGCCGACCCGCTCGGCGGCTCCTGGTTCGTCGAGAAGCTGACCGACGAGATGGAGCGCGCGGCGTATGAGTACTTCGCCCGCATCGACGAGCTGGGGGGGATGGTGGAGGCGATCCGCCGCAACTTCCCCCAGCGCGAGATCGCCGAGGCCTCCTTCCGCTACCAGCAGGAGCTGAACGAACGGCGGCGGATCGTCGTCGGCGTCAACGACTTCACCCAGGAGGACGACGAAGAGCCCCCGATCCTGCGGATCGACCCGGCCCTGGAGCGCAAGCAGGTCGAGCGCCTGGCGGCGACCAAGGCCGTCCGCGACGGCGCCGCGGTCGAGGCCGCGCTCGCCGAGCTGAAGCGTGCCGCAGCCGGTGAGGGCAACCTGATGCCGCCGATCATCGAGGCAGCCCGCATGCAGGCCACCGAGGGCGAGATGATTGCGGCGATGCAGGAGGTCTTCGGCACCTACACCGAGTCACCCGTCTTCTAACCCAGATCTGGATCGTTTCCACCTTTCGGGCCCCTATAAGGGCTCCAATGGTGGAAACGACGATTGAGAAAGGAACGAATGAGCGTCGAAACTGTCACCCCCGCCTATGAGATCTCCCAGGAGGCGCTCGATCTGCGTGACATGGTCCGCCAGCTGGCGCAGGACAAGATCGCGCCGCGGGCCGGTGACGTCGATCGCAAGAGCGAATACCCCTGGGACGTGCGCGAGCTGCTCGCCTCGCACGACGTGCTCGGCCTGCCGTTCGCGAGCGAGTACGGCGGCACCGGGACCGGCACGCTCGTGTTGCAGATGGCGGTCGAGGAGATCGCCAAGGCCTGCGCCTCCTCGGCGCTGATGCTGATGGTGCAGGAGCTCGGGACGCTGCCGATCCAGCTCTTCGGCTCCGAGGAGCAGAAACAGAAATGGCTGCCGAAGTGCGCCAGCGGCGAGTGGTCGCCGGCCTTCGCGCTCTCGGAGCCGGAGGCGGGTTCGGACCCGGCGGCGATGCGCACCAGCGCCGTCCGCGACGGCGACGAGTGGGTGATCAACGGCCAGAAGAGCTGGATCACGAATGCGACGATCGCCGACTTCTACGTCGTCTTCGCCACCACCGACCGCGAGAACCGCCGCACCAGCGCCTTCGTCGTCGAGAAAGACCGGCCCGGCTTCGACCCCGGCAAGCTCGAGCACAAGCTTGGGATCAAGGGCTCGCCGACCGGCTCGCCGACCTTCACCGACGTCCGCGTCCCGCACGAGAACCTGATCGGTGAGGAAGGCAAGGGCCTCTCCGTCGCCCTCGGCACGCTCGAGCGCACCCGCCTCGGCGCCGCCGCCCAAGCGGTCGGGATCGCCCAGGGCGCGACCGACTACGCCAACGCCTACGCGAAGGAGCGGATCGCCTTCGGCAAGCCGATCAACCAGCTGCAGGCGATCCAGTTCAAGCTCGCCGACATGGAGACCGGCACCGCCGCCGCCCGCGAGCTCCTCTATAAAGCCTGCTCGATGGCCGACCGTCCCGAGCGCCCCGCCGACCTCGGCAAGTGGACCTCGATGGCCAAGCTCTTCGCCTCTGACAACGCGATGAAGGTGACCGTCGAGGCGATCCAGGTCCTCGGCGGCTACGGCTACGTCAACGAGTACCCGGTCGAGCGGATGATGCGCGACGCCAAGATCACCCAGATCTACGAGGGGACCAACGAGATCCAACGCGTAGTGATCGCGCGGGCTATGAGTTAGAGCCGGGCGCCCCTCGTAAGGCGTCCGGTCGTTCTCCGCGTGAATTTGTCGCGGCCCTATCGGGCGCGCTCCCTGAGATGGAGCCCGCCTATGGCGGGCAAATGACCGGATTGCATTTCGCCGCTTCGCGAACATTCCCGCAGAGAACGACCGGACGCCGCCCCACACGCACTCAGCTACGGCTGGGCCCCCACGAGAGCTGTACCAGCCCCGCGAGACCGCAAACGAGGCCGTTTATCGGCCTCCCTCGCGGTTTCGCGGTGGGCGTCTGCCGGAGCTCTGTTGCTACCAACCGCGTGAGCTACATCTCCCCTGCTGTTAGAGCTGCCGGCGGAAGCGGCGGACGGTGACGAGGGGGCCGTAGGGGTCCTCGTCGCGTTCGGCGCCGTCGGGCTGCCAGCCTTCGCTGCGGTAGAAGCCCTCGGCCTGCTCGTTGCCTTCCAGGACCCAGAGGGTGCCTTCGTTGAAGCCGCGCTGCCGTAGGCGTTCCCGCGATTCGCGCATCAGCAGGCGGCCGATGCCGTTGCTCCAGTACGAGGGGTCGACGTAGAGGGCGAAGATCTCGCCGGCGTCGGGGGCGTCCGCGTCGCGCGAGGGCCCGAAGGCGACGAAGCCGAGGATCTCGTCGCCCTCGACCGCGAGGAGGGTCTCCGGCGCGTCCGACCCCGAGGCGTCGAACGAGTGCACAGCGGCGCGGTCCTCCGCCCGCAGGTTGTCGAGGTACTCGTCGTCGATCAGGCCGCGGTAGGCGGCGAGCCAGGCGCGGACATGGACGCCGGCGACGGCCAGCTCCTCTCCCGGCTCGGCGCGGCGGACCCTCATTCCGGCGGGCGCAGGTGCTCGACCTCGAAACCGAGCTCATCGCGGAGCCGCGCGGCGATCAAGGAGCGGTGGCAGGCCTCCGCGTCGCGCTCGACGCACATCAGCGCCGCCTGCTCCTGGCCGATCCACCTGACGATCGGGTCGAGGGCCACCTGGTCGAGGACCTCGGCCGTGTAGCGCTCGACGTAGACGGGGGCGAGGACGGTGCGGTTGCGTTTGCCCACGCCGCGCTCCTCGTCCCAGCGGTACTGGGCTTCGCGCATCGCGGTGGTCGGCGCCAACTCCTTCAGGTGGGTGTAGTCGATGCCCGCTTCGCTCAGCGCCGCCTGCAGTCGCTGCGCGTTCGCCCAGGCGTACTCGCTGCCGCGCACGCCTCGCCGCTGGCGCACGTCGAGCAGCAACTCGACGCCGGCGCCGCGCAGCGCCGCCAGGAAGCTCTCGCGGGCGAAGCCGTAGACGCCGATCGTCCTCAGCATGGGCACGTCCCCATTGTCGCGGCAGTAGCTTGCGGGTATGGCCGAGCCCAGATTCCTGATCGTCAACGCCGACGACCTCGGCCTCTCGGCGGCGGTCAACGAGGGGATCTTCGCGGCGCACGAGCGCGGGATCGTCACCAGCGCCAGCCTGATGGTCGATCGACCGGCTGCGGAGGCCGCGGCCAAGGCGCTGGCCAGGCACCCCGATCTCGCGGTCGGATTGCACCTGGAGCCGGGCGATTGCCACGCTCAACTGGAGCGCTTCCGCGCGCTGCTCGGCCGCGATCCGACCCACCTCGACTCACACAAGCACGTGCATGAAACCGAACCGGTGCGGGCGGTGGCGGAGGCAATGGCGGCCGAGCTGGGGGTCCCGCTGCGCAATCGGCAGATCCGCTACGAGGGCGGCTTCTACGGGCGCCCGGGCGGGCAGCCGGCGCCGGAGGCGATCTCGCCTGAGCACCTGACCGAGCTGATCCGCTCGCTGCCGCCCGGTTGGACCGAGATCGGCTGCCATCCGGCCGCCGGTCCCGTCCCGTCCTCCTCCTACGACACCGAGCGCCAGGTCGAGCTGCAGGCCCTCTGCAACTCCGGTGTGAAAATCCTGCTCAATGTGAGCGATGTCCAACTGTGCTCGTTCGCACAGGTGAGCACGCTTTGAATGCATACCTTCGGGCCATGTACCGACCCGCTCCGCCCGCACCGATCAAGACCGCCTTCATCACGTTCCTGATTGCCCTCGCCGTGGCGCTGCTGGTCGCTCCGCATCCCTAGAGGAGCGACCAGCGGCGCCTGGCTTCGGTCATGACGAGTTCTTGCCGCCCCGCTTGGACGAGCCGGAGGAGTTCGCGATCTTGGCCGCGCGTTCCTTGCTCATCCCCTTCTTGCGCAGTCCCTCGTACTGCTTGTCGTTCTTGACGCTGGAGCCGTGGTTCTTGGCCATCGTCTGCCTCCTTTGGTGGGCTCTCGATGGCCCCTTTACCCGCGTTTGCGGGGGTTCAGCACGATCGCGCAGTAGCCGGCGGCGATCTCGGTGGGGGAGAGGCGGCCGTTGGGGCGGACCCACTGGGGGGTGTAGTTGACCATGCCGAGCAGGGCGAGGAGGGAGAGGCGGCGGTCGGCGAAGGTCATCGAGCCGTCGGCCTCGCCGCGGAAGAGGAGATCGTCGAGGATCTTCTCGAAGGCCTTGCGCTGGGAGCGGACGCGGCGCCAGCGCTGCTGGCGCTCGATTGCCTGGCGCTCTTGGGTGAAGACGAGCATGTGGTGGCGGTGCTCGACGACGTGGGCGACCCAGGCCACGACCAGCTCGCGCAACTGCTCGACGGGCGGCGCCTCGGTGGCGACGATCTCGCGCGCCTGCGCCAGCAGCGGCTCCAGCAGCTCGTCGCAGATCGCGATCAGCAGGTCGTCCTTGCCCTCGATGTAGTGGTAAAGCCCGCCGGCAGCAAGGCCGGTCGCCTCCGTCAGCTCGCTCATCGAGGTGCCGTCGTAGCCGCGCTCGGCGAAGAGCTTGGCGGCGGACGCGACCACCTCGCGGCGCCGTGCCTCGTAGCGGGCGCGCAGCGCGGGGCGCGTCGGGGGGGAGGGCACCGGCATCGCCATTCAAGGTAGCGGAAAACCGAATGAATCTTCGAAATTAGAATGACAATTCGGTAATCTGTGCGAATGGACTTCAACCTCGGCGACGAGCATCGCCTGATCCAGCAGACCGTTCGTGACTTCGCCACTCAGGAGGTGGCGCCGGTCGCCGAGGAGCTCGACCGCGAGCACCGCTTCCCCTACGAGATCGTCGCCAAGCTGGCCGAGCTCAACCTGATGGGGATCCCCTTCCCGCAGGAGCACGGCGGCGGCGGGGGCGACTCGCTCGCCTACGCGCTGGCGGTCGAGGAGCTGACCCGGATCGATTCATCGGTGGCGATCACCCTCTGCGCCCACACCTCGCTCGGCACGCAGCCGATCTACCTCTTCGGTGACGACGCTCAGAAAGAGGAGTGGCTGCCGCGGCTCTGCTCGGGCGAAGTGCTGGGCGCCTTCGGCCTAACCGAGCCGGAGGCCGGCTCCGACGCCGGCAACGTCCGCACCAAGGCCCGGCTCGACGGCGGCGAATGGACGATCGACGGCGCCAAGCAGTTCATCACCAACGCCGGCACCGACATCTCCGGCGTCGTCTGCATCACCGCCCGCACCGGCGAGGACGAGATCTCCAACCTGATCGTGCCCAACGGCACCCCCGGCTACGAGCAGGGCGAGCCCTACCGCAAGATGGGCTGGAACGCCTCCGACACCCGCCCGCTCACCTTCACCGACTGCCGCGTCCCCGAAACCAACCTGCTCGGCCCGCGCGGGATGGGCTTCCGCCAGTTCCTGCAGGTGCTCGACATCGGCCGCATCGGCGTCGCCGCGATGGGCGTCGGCCTCGCCCAGGGCGCGCTCGACGAGGCGCTCGCCTACGCCAAGGAGCGCCAGGCGTTCGGCCAGCCGATCTCCCGCTTCCAGACGATCCAGGCCAAGCTCGCCGACATGGCGACCGAGATCGAGGCGACCCGGCTGCTCGTCTACAAAGCCGCGCGGATGAAGGACCGCGGCGAGAACTTCAGCCTCACCGCCGCCCAGGCGAAGCTGAAGAGCGGCCGCCTCGCGGTCCGCTGCTGCGAGGAGGCGGTGCAGATCCACGGCGGCTACGGCTACATCGAGGAGTACCCGGTCTGCCGCTTCTACCGCGACGCGAAGATCCTCACGATCGGCGAGGGGACCGACGAGGTGCAGCAGATGGTGATCGCGCGGGCGCTCGGAGCCTGATGGTGAGCCCGTCGTGCAGCCCGAGGGATGAGTGACGTGATCCCCGGCGCCGTCCGCATCCGCGAGGTCGGGCCGCGCGACGGCTTCCAGAACGAGCCGGAGACGATCGCCACCGCGGACAAGGTGCGGCTGGTCGAGATGCTGGCCCGCACCGGCCTGCGGCGGCTGGAGGTGACGAGCTTCGTCCGCGCCGACGTGGTGCCGCAGCTGGCCGACGGGCGCGAGGTGCTGGAGCGGGCCGAGATCCCCGACGAGGTCTCGGTCTCCGTGCTGGTCCCGAACATGCGCGGGCTGGAAGCGGCGCTCGAGGTGCGCGAGAAGGTCGACGAGGTCAACGTCTTCCTCTCCGCCTCGGAGACCCACAACCGCCACAACGTCAACCGCTCGGTCGAGGAGTCGCTCGCCGGGGTCGAAGCGGTGCTCGCCCGCGCCACCGAGGAGGGGCTTCGCTGCGAGGGCGTGATCAGCACCAGCTTCGGCTGCCCGTACGAGGGCTACGTGCCGGTCGAGCGCGTCTTCGAGATCGCCCGCCGCCTCGCCGGCGCCGGCGCGGTTGAGGTCGGCTTCGGCGACACCACCGGGATGGCGAATCCCATCCAGGTCGGCGAGTTCTTCCGCCGCGCCGCCGAGGAGTTGCCCGAGGTCGAGCGCACCGCCCACTTCCACGACACCCGCGGCCAGGCGCTGGCTAACGTGCTGGCGGCGCTCGAGGTCGGGGTCGACTCCTTCGAGTCGAGCTTCGGCGAGCTCGGCGGCTGCCCGGTCCCGCCCGGCGCCACCGGCAACGTCGCCAGCGAGGACCTGGTCTCGATGCTCCACGAGATGAGGATCGAGACCGGGATCGACCTCGGAAGGCTGCTCGAAGCGGCGCGGGCGGCGCAGGAAGCGCTCGGCCGCCCGCTCGG
>JBQCHH010000061.1:0-45929 GCA_051954855.1 Solirubrobacterales bacterium
GGCGGCTTAACTTTGAATACCTCAACCAATGACCACACGGGGCTTCAAATGTCTCTTCCCGCGCGGGCGGAGAACGTGGCCGTCGTGCGCCACGCCCTCGCCGGGCTGGCGGAACGCCTCGGCATGGACGAGGCATCTCTCGCCGACCTGAAGACCGTCGTCACCGAGGCCTGCATGAACGTGGTCGTGCACGCCTACGCGGGCCAGGAGCCGGGGCCGCTCGAGGTCGAGGCGGAGAGCGATCTTGCCGGCCTCACGGTCATCATCCGCGACCACGGGATGGGGATCCGTCCCCGTCCGGATGTCGACCGTCCGAGCCTGCGGATCGGCCTGACGCTGATCGCCGCTCTCTCCAGCAGCTTCGAGATCAAGGGCGGCGCCGACAAAGGCACCGAGATCCGCATGCACCTGCCGCTGCAGGCGCGAGAGGAGGGGGCGACCAAGGGGTCCACCTTCGCCGTCGCCGCCGAGGAAGAGACTCGGATCAGAGTCGGCCCGCCCGAGATCATCGGGCCGGTGCTGAGCCGGGCGCTCTCCGCCCTCGCTGCCCGCCAGGACATCAGCATCGACCGCCTCTCCGACACCATGCTGCTCAGCGACGCGATTTCGGCTCGCGCTCCGCAGGGCTTCACCGACGGGCACGTCTCGCTCAGTATCGCCGAGCTGCCTGAAGGCATCGAGCTCAAGGTCGGGCCGATGACCCATGGCGGCGCCGAGCGGCTGCGCGCCAGCTTCGAGCTGCCGGAGGTCGGCGGCTCCCTGGAGAAGCTGACCGACGAGCTGCGGATCGAGGAAGGCGACGAAGGCGAGTACCTCGTCGTCGCGATCTCCTCGCTCTCGAAGCGCTGAGAAGCAGCTCGGGCGAGCCGCTGCTACTCGGCGTCGGCGGCAGCGCTCTGCTCCGCCACCTCGGCCCGGATCCGCTCCAGGGTGCGCCGCAGGATGCGGGAGACGTGCATCTGCGAGTGGCCGATCCTCTCGGCGATCTGCGACTGCGTCAGGTCCTCGACGAAGCGCAGCTGCAGGACCAGGCGCTCGCGCTCGTCGAGGTGAGGGAGGGCACCCTCCAGCGCCAACTTGTCCTCGACCAGTTCGTAGCCGGCGTCCTCGTCGCCCACCCACTCGGCCGCGGGGGATTCTTCGGAGTCTTCGCCGCCGACCGGTCGGTCGAGCGAGAGAGGCCGGCGGTTGTGGTTGGCCTCCAGCACCTCGAGCACGTCGGTGGGGTCGAGCTCGAGCTTCTCGGCGATCTCCCCGACCGAGGGGGAACGCTGCAGCTCGACCGTCAGCTCCGAGATCGCTTTCTCCACCTCGGCCATGCGGTCGTGCAGCCCGCGCGGCACCCGCACCGTCCAGACGCGGTCGCGGAAGTGGCGCTTCAGCTCGCCGAGGATCGTCGGCGAGGCGAAAGCGGTGAAAGGGGCGCCGCGGTCGGGATCGAAGCGGTCGATCGCGTTGACCAGCCCCAGGCTCGCGACCTGCAGCAGGTCGTCAAAGGACTCGCTGGCGCCGCGGTAGCGCAGGGCGAGGTTTTTCGCGAAGGGCAGGTAGCGGCGGACCAGCTCCTCGCGGATCGCGGGGTCGCGGTCTTTGACGAAGCGCGCCCAGAGCGCTCGCTCGCTGGCCAGGCCCTCGCCGGGGCCCGGGCTCGACTGGTCGAATTTGGGGGTTTGCTCGCTGTTCACAGCACCGATTCGAATAGGCGGCGTTACTTAACCAACGTTGCTGCCCTGGGAGCGTCAGTCCGAAGCCGTGCAGCGCAACGGCAGTGGTGCCTCGCCGTCAGAGCAACGATAGCGATCGCCGGGTGCCGGAGAAATTGGCCGCAGGAGCGAAGCCGCGACGCCGCTCGGGCAGGGAGCGACGTCGCGGGGCCTTGACGTGGAGCGTTGCTTAAGAGGCGGTGGCTGCGTTCTTGGCGGCCTTCTTGCCGCGGGCTTTGGAACGAGCGTCCGCGCTGGGCGATTTGAAATGCATCAGGTTCACTTTGGCGAGGACGCCGGCCTCGCCGCTCTCGGCCATCCGTTCGGAGGCCTCGGCCTGGATCTCCAGGAGCCGGTCGAGGCAGCCCTTAAGGGCCTCGGAGACGTCATCCCAACCTTGGCGGTCGAGAACCATCGGGGTGCGGCTGAGGTGCATGTCGTCGACTTCGTCCAGGGTCCCGGACTTCGAGGCTGCCTCAAGATCTTCAAAGACGGTCTTGAGGACGGCGCCGGCCATGCCGGGTCTGAGGCTGGCCGGCAGCCGCGACCATTCGTCATCGCTGAGGAACTGTCGCCGGTTGGCGCGGTAGAAATGCTCGGTGGCGCCTCGGCGCTGCTTCGTGTCAACGAGCTCGATGCAGTCGTATTTCTCAAGCACGCGCACGTGGTAGGCGACGAGGTTGAGACTCTGATCGAGCTGCTGGGCGAGCATGTTCGGGCTCGCCACCTTTTCGTTGAGGATGATCAGGATCTGCACTCGCAGGGGGTGGGCGAACGCTTTCGCGACTATCTGTTCAACGCCCTCTTTCTTGTTTTTCGTCTTCGGCAAGGCCCTTTTCCTTCGCTCGGTTTCCAGGGGTAAGCGGCCGATAACAAGACTTTACACGTTGTCAATCAGGAATTTCACAACGTTCCTGCGTTTTCCGAATATTGACGACTTTTGCTGGTCTCCCCTTGATTGCTGGAATCTTTTAGAGTATTAATTGCTCAGCCGCTTTAGAGCGGTTGCCGCCAAAGAGGCGGCGCAGGGCGATCACGGGAGACCAAGGGAGGTGGAAATCGTGCGGATGGGACTGCAGACTCGCGTCACGCCGGTGGCGATTCTCAAGGGAACTTGAGCCGGGCTTGAAGCCACTGAAGGGACGGCGCATCGCTTTGCGATCGCCGTCCCTTTTATTTGCCAAAGCCGGTGTGCTGGCTCCTTATCTGTCCAGCAATTCGCTGAACCGGACCGCCGCTCGGGTCGGCGTGACGAACTCGTCGCTCTGGTGCAGCAGGCCGACCGCGGCCAGGTCGCGCACCGCTCGCTTGATCGCGTCACGCTCGGCAAAGCCGCCGCGGTCGCCACCGATTTCCCGCACCAGCTCGGTGAGGGTCAGATGCGTCGGGTGCAGGTCGAGCAATTGCCGCAGCACCGCGGACTCGACACCCTCATCTTCGGCCCAGGTCGTCTTCTTGTTGTCCTTCTTGTCTCCGTTCATGGCTTTCCCCAGACTTAAGTGCCGGCGGCACCGGAGCTCTTCCCCGTGCCGCCGTCGATTTCTCCTAGCCCCAGGACCTGCCGCGCCCACGGCGCTTTCACCGCGCAGCGGTAGAAGTGCTGCACCGAGCCGCGAACCGGCTTCGTGTCCACCAGGGTCACGGCACCGCGATCAGCCAGCACCCGGACGTGATAGCTGACGTTGCTGAGCGGTTGCCGCAGCGCGAACGAGAGCTCGCGTGGACTGACCGTCTCACCGTCCGCCATCGCCTGCAATATCTGACGCCGCAGGGGGTGGCGGAGAGCGACCAGCAGATCGTCGTCCGAGGGGTGGTGAGGTGCCATGACCCTTCGGACTATAGGGACTGCCTCGGCGTGTTGTCTGTAGATCTTTTGTCTACGGGGAAATTTGCAATTTGGGCACGATTTCGTGATCAGGGCGTGCCGACGTCCTCGCGAACGCCACCCATCTCGGTGAAGACGGCGGTGACGCCGCCGTCCCCGCGCTGCTCGTCGGCGATCACGTGGGAGACGGCGTTGATCAATGCCAGGTGGGTGAAAGTCTGGGGGAAGTTGCCGAGTTGCCGACCAGACTCGGCGTCCAACTCCTCGGCATACAGGCCAAGCCAGCCGGCTGCCCCCAGCAGTCGTTCGCAGAGCTCCCGTGCCCGTCGCTTCTCGCCGATCTCCGACAGCGCCGAGACCAACCAGAAGGAGCAGATCAGGAAGGTGCCCTCCCGGCCCTGCAGGCCGTCGTCGGTCTCCTCGACCTTGTAGCGGCAGACCAGGCCGTGCTCGGTCAGCTCGGAAGCGATCGCGTCGACGGTGGCGACCACCCGCGGGTCATCTGGGGGGAGGAAGCGGAAAAGGGGGATCAGCAGCAGCGAGGCATCGAGGGCGTCGGTGTCGTAGTGCTGGCGGAAAACGCCGTCACGCACGCCGCGCGCGAGGATCTCGGCTTTGAACTCCTCTGCCTTGGCCCGCCATCTTTCGGCGATCTCCTCGTTGCCTCCCCAGCGGGCGAGCCGCGCCCCGCGCTCGGCCGCGACCCAGATCATCAGCTTCGAGCTGACGTAGTGCTGGGGCTCGCCGCGCGACTCCCAGATTCCCTGGTCGGGGTGCGGCCAAGCGTCGATCGCCGCCTCCACCTGGTGGCGGATCAGCTCGCGATCGGCTGCGGTGCCGGTCCCGCGCAGCGCTTTTTCATGCACGTAGACGGAGTCGAGGAGCGATCCCCAGACGTCGTTTTGGCGCTGGTCGTAGGCGCCGTTGCCGATCCGCACCGGCTTGGCGCCGCCATAGCCGCCGAGGTGGTCGAGCGTCTTCTCGGTGAGGTCGCGCTCGTGGCCGATCCCGTACATGATCTGGAGGTCGGGATGGTCCCTGCAGACGTCGACGATGAAGCGCATGAAGTCGCGCGCCTCGTGGTCGAAGCCGAGCGTGTGCAGGGCCCAGAGGCTGAAGGTCGAGTCGCGGATCCAGCTGAAGCGATAGTCCCAGTTGCGTTCGCCGCCGGGCGTCTCGGGCAGGGAAGTGGTGGCGGCGGCGACAATCGCGCCGGTGGGGGTGTAGGTAAGCCCCTTGAGGACGAGGGCCGAACGCTGCAGGTGGATGCGCCAGGGATGGTCGGGGAAGTTGCCGTCGCGCAGCCATTCGCGCCAGAACTCTTCGGTCGAGTCCATCCGCTCCAGAGCCTCCGGTGCGCTGCGCGGTCCGCCCAGCCCGTCATCGGTCCAGGTGAGGGCGCAAAAGGCGGTCTGATCTTCCTGCAAGGTGACCGTGCCGCGGGCGGTCGCCCCGTCGATTTCCAGGTCGAGGTCGCTGGTCAGCAGCAGCTCGGTTCCATCCGGGGCGGTGGCGAGCGCTTCGCCGAGCTCGCCGCCGCTCCAATCCGCATCCTCGCTCCCGTAGTCGAAACGCGGCGCGCACTCCATCTCCATCTCGACGTGCCCGTCGATGCAGGTCATCGTCCGCAGCAGCGAGCAGTCGGACTCGTGGCCGGTGTCGGGCCGGCCCTGCCGGCGCGACTCGTCGCCGTCGCCGGCTGGGACCCACTCGGCGATCGTCAACGCGTCCTTGACCACGACCCAGCCGGTCTCGGTGACCCAGGTCGTCTCGATCACCAGCGTCCCCGGCTCGTAGCGGCGGGCGATCGGGACGATCACCCCCCTCGGCCGCAGCAGCATGTGGCCGGCGCCGCGGTCGAGCAGGGCCGCGAAGGCGCTGGGCGAGTCGAAGCGGGGGAGACAGAGCCACTCGACGCTGCCGTCGTAGGAGACGAGGGCGGCCGTGTGGCAATCCGAGAGGAAGCCGTAGCTCCCGATCGGGGGAAAGCGGTCGTTCAGGGAGCTCACGGACGTTGCCAAGCTACCAGCGGGCTACGCTGAATTCGATGAACCTGCCGATCGCCCACGTCGAGGGCGTCTACGCGGTGCTGGAGCTGGCGCCGCTGCTGATCGCGGCCGCCCTCTACGCGAAGCGCAGCTCGACCCTCGCCGGGCGGGGCCGCCCGGTGCCGATCTGGCGCCAGATCTGCTTTGCCGCCGGGCTGCTGCTGATCGCGGCGGCCCTGGTGACTCCGATCAGCGACGCGGCCGAGGAGCTGGTGACCGCCCACATGATCGAGCACCTGATGATCGGCGACGTCGCCTCGCTGCTGCTGGTGCTGGGGCTGACCGGCCCGCTGCTGCAGCCGATCCTCGCGATCCGCTTCTTCGACCGGCTGCGGTTCCTCGCCCATCCGCTGGTCGCCTTCCCGCTCTGGGCGCTCAACTTCTACCTCTGGCACATCCCTGTCTTCTACGACGCGGCCTACGGCGGGGCGCCCCTGCACGCACTCGAGCACGCCACCTTCATCTTCTTCGGCTGCCTGATGTGGATGCCGATCTTCGGGCCGCTGCCGAAGCCGCAGTGGTTCACCTCCGGCTGGAAGGTCGTCTACGTGGTCGCGGTGCGCTTCGCCGGCGCGATCCTCGGCAACGTCCTGATGTGGTCCGGCACCGTCCTCTACACGATCTATCGGCCCGGCGAGCGCGAATGGGGGATCTCGCCGATCACCGACCAGAGCGTGGCGGGGGTGATCATGATGGTCGAGGGGACCTTCCTCGGGCTGGGCCTGCTGGCCTGGTTCTTCTTCCAGGCGGCCCAGGAGGGGATCGAGAAGCAGCGGCTGTTGGATCTGGCCTTCGAGCGCGGGGTCGAGCTCGACGAGCGACGCGCGCAGCGCGCTGTCGCGGCGGGCCAGGGGAAGCGACTGGAGCAGCAGATCCTCGCCGGGGGCGGGGGGGCAGAACCGCAGGAGAAGCAGGGTGTCCCCGCTGGTTAGGGCCCGAGCCTGGCTCGTCAGCGGGCCGATCGGGCGCGGCCTCGCCTTCGCGATCGACTTCGGCGTCGCCCTGCGGACGATGCTCGCCAACCGCCGCGGCTAAGCCGGCGGCCCGATTCCTCTAGGGTCGCGTCCCATGGAGACGACCCTTAAAGAGCTGCCCAATTCCCGTGTCGAAGTCGAGGCGGAGGTTGCCGCCGCCGACGTAGAGAAGGCGACCTCGCGCGCCGCTCGCGCGATGGCGAAGGAGATGCGGATGCCGGGCTTCCGCGCCGGCAAGGCGCCGGCTTCCTTGGTGATCCAGCGGCTCGGCTTCGGCCCCGTGCTGCAGGAGGCGATCCGCGAGGCGCTGCCGGAGTGGTATGAACTGGCGCTGTTCGACTCGGGGGTGAGCCCGATCGGCGACCCCAGCATCGAGATGGTCTCGACGCCGGAGGGCGAGGGCGAGCCGCTCAAGTTCAAGTTCGAGGTCGGGGTGCGGCCGGCGGCGAAGCTCGGCGACTACAAAGGACTCGAGGTCGGCAGGGAGGAGAAAGAGGTCCCCGACGAAGTCGTCGACACCGAGGTCGAGCGGATCCGCGAGGGCTTCGCCCGGCTTGAGAAAGTCGACCGCGCCGGCGCCGAGGGCGACTCGCTGCTGATCGATTTCGAGGGCTTCGTCGACGGCTCCGCCTTCCAGGGCGGCGCCGCCGAGGACTACCTGCTGGCGCTGGGCTCGGGCCAGCTGATCGAGGGCTTCGAGGAGCAGCTGATCGGGGCGAAAGCGGGGGAGGAGCGCGAGGTCAACGTCACCTTCCCCGACGACTACCAGGCCGAGCACCTGGCCGGCGAAGACGCGGTCTTCAAGGTCAAGGTCAAGGAGGTGCGGGAGAAAGTGCTGCCCGAGCTCGACGACGACTTCGCCTCCGACGCCTCCGAGTTCGACACGCTGGAGGAGCTGCGCGACGACATCCGCGAGAAAGTCGGCACCGCGCTGGGCAGCCGGGCCGAGGAAGACTTCCGCATCGCCGCGATCGACGCCGCGGTCGAGGCGGCCAGTGTCGAGGTTCCCGCGGAGCTGTCGACGGCGCGGGCGACCGAACGCTGGGAGCGGATGGAACGCCAGCTCGCCGGCCGCGGCATGGACCCGAACGCGTTCCTGCAGATGCAGGGCAAGAGCCGCGACGAGCTGATCGAGGAAACGAAGCCCGACGCGGAAAAAGAGCTGAAGCGGGAGGCGGTCGTGACCGCGATCGCCGAGGCCGAGGGGATCGAGGTCTCCGAGGAGGAGATGATCGAGGCGCTCGCGCACAGCGCCGAACACGAACGGACGACGCCGGAGAAGCTGCTGGAGCGGCTGCGCAAGAGCGGCCGCGACAAGATGGTCAGCGAAGACCTGCGCGCCCGCAAGGCGATCGAGCTGGTCGCCGAGTCGGCCAAGCCGATCCCCAAAGAGGAGGCCGACGCGCGTCGGGAGAAAGCGGAGGCGCGGGAGAAACTGCTGGCGCCTGAGGGAGAGGGCAAAGCCAAAGCCGGCGAGCTCTGGACTCCTGGCGACTGACGAAACGCTGCTGGTAGGGAGGGTCAGGTGCCCCTCGGCCAGAGACCGTATGTCTCTTCCGGGACGAATCCGCGCTATCAGCTTGACCCAAAGCCTCTGTCAGAGGGGCACCTGACCCTCCAACGATCGAACTCCGGCAGACGGCTGAGGTCCGACAGCTATAGGGAAAAGCTGCTGTATCTCAGTCGTCCTGAGACTGTGGGTTGGAGAGGCCACGGGTGTCCCCCGCCGGAGGCTTTGGGTCAAGCTGCTGGAACGGATGGTCCCTGCTGAGACATACGGTCTCCGGCGGGGGGCACCCGTGGCCGTCACCACTACTCGCAGGCACGGCTGACGGCTTCTATAGAGTGGCGACCATGAGTCCTTTGGTGCCGATGGTGGTCGAGCAGACGGCGCGCGGCGAGCGTGCTTTCGACATCTATTCGCGCCTGCTCGGCGAGCGGATCGTCTTCCTCGGCACCCCGGTGACCGACGACATCGCCAACCTGATCGTGGCGCAGTTGCTGCATCTGGAGTCCGAGGATCCGGACAAGGACGTCAGCCTCTACATCAACTCGCCCGGCGGCTCCGTCTATGCCGGCCTGGCGATTTACGACACGATGCAGTTCATCAAGCCCGACGTGCAGACGATCTGCGTCGGGGTCGCGATGAGCATGGGCGCGCTGCTCCTCTGCGGCGGCACCGCGGGCAAGCGGATGGCGCTGCCGAACTCGAAGATCCTGATCCACCAGGTCTCGGCCGGTTTCCAGGGCCAGGCGACCGACATCGAGATCCACGCCAAAGAGATCATCGACGTCCGCCGCCGCCTCGACGAGATCATCGCCAGGCACACCGGGCAGCCGTTCGAGAAGGTCACCAAAGACACCGAGCGGGATTACTTCATGAGCGCGGAGGAGGCGAAGGAGTACAGCATCGTCGACCGCGTGATCGAGCACCACTGAAGCGCTCGGCCCTACTCCTTCTCGTTTTCCTCGCCGCGCTGGTCGCGCCGGCCTCGGCACAGATCGCCAGCGACAGCGGCGGCGTCCCTTACTACGGCCACGTCTTCCCGGTCCAGGGACCGCACTGGACGCGGGGATTCATCGGCACCTTTGGGGCGCCGCGCTCGGGCGGCCGGACCCACGAAGGCTTCGACATCGTCGCCGCCTGCGGCACCGAACTGGTGGCGGTCCGCGACGGCAAGGTCCTGCAAATGGGTTATGACCCCGTTCTCTACGGCAACTACCTGTTGATCCACGGCGAAGGCGAGGACCGCAGTTACTTCTACGCCCACATGCGGCACCCCGCCCTGGTCCACAAGGGGGACCGGGTCTGGGAGGGGGAGCGGGTCGGCGCGGTGGGGAAGACCGGCAACGCCCGCACCGTCGGCTGCCACCTCCACTTCGAGATCCACGTCCACGGCGTGCCGATCAACCCGGAACCGGCCCTGCGCCGCTGGGACCGCTACTCCTGAACTGCATCAACTTTCCTGCCTCCTGGGCAGGAAAGTTGATGCAGTTCAAGGCAGGGCGCGTTCGAACCAGAGGTCGGCTTTGGGGTTCGCGTTGTAGGCGGCGACTTCGCGGTAGCCGGCGGAGCGGTAGAGGCCGACGGCGGGGGTGAGGTAGTCGGAGGTGTCGAGGCGGACCGCGCGGCAGTCGTGCTCGAGCGCGATCTCGTCGAGGCGGGCGAGGATGCGCCGGCCGAGGCCGCTGCCACGGAAGACCGGCGCCACGTACATGCTCTTCACCTCCGCCACTTCGGTGTCGAGGTGGCGGACGCCGCCCAGCCCCGCCGGCTCGCCGTCGACGCGGGCAAGTAGAAGGACGCCGTTCGGGGGCTCCAGGTCAGCCGGCGGCCCGGCAGCGATCTCCTCGTCGAGGTCGATTCCGGCCTCCTCCCGGTCGTAGACCAGCGGCCCGTCCGCCTCGCGGACGAAGTCCGCGTAGAGCGTCCGCACCTGCGGATCGTCCCGGCCAACAGGCTCCAGGGTCAAAGTCACAGAAACGACGCTAGCGCGTTGCGGAATTTCTCCAATCTGCGCGCCACACGTGCGTTATGGCCTGGCACAATCCCTCTTGTGACCCGGAAGGAATTGTCTGAAGCCGTCGCCGAAGCGGCAGCGCGCACCGAGCGTGCAGCGGCCCGCACCGAAACTGCGCGGGCTGACATCGAGGTGTCGCGCGCGAAGATCGAAGCATCTAGGGAGGGAATCGAGACGGCGAGAAAGCGACAGGAAGAGGCGACCGCGGAACATCGGGCGACCATGGAGAGGCTGGAGAAGCAGTGGGCTGAGTCGGCTGTCCGTTGGGAGAAGGAAGGGGCCGAAAGGGACGCCGCCGCCGCTCGCACCGACAAGATGATCGAGGAGTCCGCGCGTCGCTTCGATGTGGTCGTCGCTGAACTAAAAGACCAGCGGGATGAGCGGCGAGCGCTTATCGAGGCTCTGCTCAGGCTGACCGATCGGATGCCGCCCCCGCCGCCTCACCTGCGCTCGGCTTGAGCTGCCGCACATGGTTAGACCCGCAGTTCGTAGCTGAGCCACTCGGAGCGCTCGGCGCCGGTGGAATCGTAGAGGCGCTGGGCGGTCTCGTTGTCGGGGGCGGTCGCCCACTCGAGGTAGGGCGCGCCGCGCTCCCGGGCGACTTCGGCGCCGGCCTCGATCAGCGCGCGGCCGACGCCGCGGCCGCGCTGGTCCGCGGCGACGAAGAGGTCGTTCATCAGCACCGTCTCGACTGCCTCCAGGGAGCTGAAGTGCCAGTAGAGGCAGGCGTAGCCGACCAGCCGGTCGCCGCTCCGGGCGCCGAGCAGAAGGCCGTCGTCGCTGGGAGCGAGGAAGCGGCGGAAGAAGGCGCGGTTGCGCCCCTTGTCGATCTCCCCGGCTTCGTAGAAGCGCTGGTAGGCGGCGATCAGCGGCAACAGCTCCTCGAACTCCTCGGTGCTGATCGGGGCGATCTCGACCGCGGCGGCCACCGCTCCACGGTAGCGCCGCGCAAGCCTGCGCTCATGTGCAGGGACCGCAATGTCGATGCCGTAAACGAACCCCACGAACCGGTGCAGGTCCCCCTCTAAGCTTTGGGACAGCTGCCGGAGAGCAACGACCGTCCCGTTAGGAGGGGATTCCGCTGGCACGTCCTTCAGACTCGAACGAGCAGCTTCTCTGCAGCTTCTGCGGCAAGTCGCAGCGCCAGGTGAAAAAGCTGATCGCCGGCCCTGGCGTCTACATCTGCGACGAGTGCATCGACCTCTGCAACGAGATCATCGACGAGGAGCTGACGGCGCCGCCGGCCTTCGAGCTGGAGAACCTGCCGAAACCGCGGGAGATCTACGACGTCCTGCAGGAGTACGTGGTCGGTCAGGACGCCGCCAAGCGCGCGCTCTCGGTCGCCGTCTACAACCATTACAAGCGGGTCCAGATCGCCCAGTCCGACGAGACCGACGTCGAGCTGCAGAAGTCGAACATCATGATGCTGGGCCCGACCGGCTGCGGCAAGACGCTGCTGGCGCAGACGCTGGCGCGCATCCTCAACGTCCCCTTCGCGATCGCCGACGCGACGGCGCTGACCGAGGCCGGCTACGTCGGCGAGGACGTCGAGAACATCCTCCTGAAGCTGATCCAGGCCGCCGATTTCGACGTCAAGAAGGCGGAAACGGGGATCATCTACATCGACGAGATCGACAAGATCGCGCGCAAAGCCGACAACCCGTCGATCACCCGCGACGTCTCTGGCGAAGGCGTCCAGCAGGCGCTGCTGAAGATCCTCGAGGGGACCACCGCCTCGGTGCCGCCGCAGGGCGGGCGCAAGCATCCCCACCAGGAGTTCCTGACGATCGACACCACCAACATCCTCTTCATCTGCGGCGGCTCCTTCGCCGAACTCGACAAGGTGATCGAGCGGCGCGTCGGTGACCGCGGCGTCGGCTTCGGCGCGGCGATCTCCTCGCGCGTGCAGAAGGACGCCGGCGAATGGTTCGAGCAGGTGCTGCCCGAGGACTTGGTCGAATACGGGCTGATCCCCGAGTTCATCGGCCGCCTGCCGGTGATCACCGCGATCCACCAGCTCAGCCGCGACGACCTCTGCACGATCCTGACCGAGCCGCGCCACGCGCTCACCCGCCAGTTCCAGCGCTTCTTCGAGTTCGACAACATCGAGCTGGTCTTCTCCGAGGACAGTCTCGAGGCGATCGCCGACAAAGCCCTGGAGCGCGAGACCGGCGCCCGCGGCCTGCGCTCGATCCTCGAGGAGACGCTGCTCGACGTCCAGTTCGAGCTGCCCTCCCGCCGCGACGTGACCAAGTGCGTCGTCACCCGGGAGACGATCACCGAGGGCCGCCGGCCGACCCTCGTCACCGAGGCCGTCCAGCAGGACATCGGGCCCGCTGACGACGGCCTCTCTGAGGAATCCGCTTGAGCGCTTGGCGGTATGGGCTCCGGTCGTTCTCCGCGGGAATTGAGTCGCACGCCGCGTCGCGGCTTAGCTCCGATGATTGAGCCCGCCCCAAGGGGTGGGCAAAAGACAGATTGCATGTAGCGGGCTTCGCCCAACATTCCCGCAGAGAACGACCGGATCCCTCTCCATGCGCACCAGCGGGACGGCTCAGAGCTGAAGCGCCTGCCGAAGTTCTGTCGCTAGGAGGGGTGGGTATTCCCTGACGACCGGCGTCCTGTTACTCGCCCCACCCACTTACGCGGCCAGCTGGAGGCGATGTGGCGAGTAACCCAGGGAGGAAGGGAATACCCACCCCTCCCTACCGCAGCGCTCCGCATCTTCTATCTAGACTCGCGGCGATGGACGCGGCGCAGCGGAAAAAGCTGGAGGAGACGACTCGCTACGACCCTTCGGAGGTCGAGGGGCGGATCTTCGCCGAGTGGATCGAGGGGGGGTACTTCCATCCAGAGGCGGAGGGCGCGCCGGAGGAGAGCTTCTCGGTGGCGATCCCGCCGCCGAATGTGACCGGGGCGCTGCACATGGGGCACGCGCTGAACGGGTCGATGCAGGATGCGCTGGTGCGGTTGAACCGGATGCGTGGGCGCAACGCGCTCTGGGTCCTCGGCACCGACCACGCCGGGATCGCCACCCAGGCGGTGGTCGAGAAAGAGCTGAAGAAAGAAGGGAAGACCCGCCATGACCTGGGGCGGGCAGCCTTCGTCGAGCGGGTCTGGGAGTGGAAAGCCGAGTACGGCTCGCGGATCGTCGAGCAGTACAAGCGGCTCGGCGCCTCCTGCGATTACGAACGCGAGCGCTTCACCCTCGACGAGGGCTACGTGCGCGCCGTATACCGCGTCTTCAAGAGGCTCTTCGACAAGGGCTACATCTACCGCGACAACTACATGGTCAACTGGGACCCGGGCTCGCACTCGGCGATCTCCGACCTCGAGGTCGAGAACCGCGAGGTCGAGGACGTCCTCTACTCGATCGACTACCCCGTTTTGGATTCCGACCAGGTGCTGACGGTCGCCACCGTGCGGCCGGAGACGATGCTGGCCGACACCGCCGTCGCCGTCAACCCAAGCGACGAGCGCTACCGCGACCTGGTCGGCAAGTTCTGCGTGCTGCCGCTGGCCGGGCGGCGGCTGCCGATCATCGCCGACGAGCACGTCGACGTCGAGTTCGGCACCGGGGCGCTGAAGATCACCCCCGGCCACGACCCCAACGACTTCGAGATCGGCCGCAAGCACGGCCTCGCGGAGATCGGCGTGATCGGCCCCGACGGCCGCATGACCGAGGAGGCGGGCGAATTCGCCGGCCTCACTGCGGCCGAGGCGCAGAAGGCCGTCGTCGCGGCGCTCCGGGAGGAGGGCCGCCTTCGCGCCGAGGAGCCCTACGTCCACTCCGTCCCCTTCAGCCACCGCTCCGGCGAGCGGATCGAGCCGCTGATCTCGCTGCAGTGGTTCTGCCGCATGGACGAGCTGGCGCGGCCGGCGATCGAGGCGGTCGAACGCGACGAGGTGCGGATCGCGCCGCCGCAGTGGAAGCGGGTCTACCTCGACTGGATGCGGGAAATCCGCCCCTGGTGCGTCTCGCGCCAGCTCTGGTGGGGGCACCGGCTGCCGGTCTGGTACTGCGACGCCTGCGAGGAAACCATCGTCGCCGAGCGCGAGCCCGAGCGCTGCGGCGAGTGCGGCGGAGAGCTGCGCCAGGAGGAGGACGTGCTCGACACCTGGTTCAGCTCGGCTCTCTGGCCCTTCGCCACCCTCGGCTGGCCGGACGACACCCCCGAGCTGCGCGCCTTCTACCCGACCAGCTTCCTGACCACGGCGCGGGAGATCCTCTTCCTCTGGGTGGCGCGGATGATCATGATGGGGATCGAGTTCCCCGGCGCGATCCCCTTCCGGGACGTCTACGTCCACTCGGTGATTCAGGCCCGCGACGGGCGGCGGATGTCGAAGAGCTTGGGGACCGGGATCGACCCGCTGGAGGAGATCGACGTCCACGGCGCCGACGCCCTGCGCTTCGGCCTGCTGGCGATGTCCTCGACCCAGGACGTGCGCTTCTCCGATGCCAAGGTGCAGCAGGGACGCGACCTTGCCAACAAGCTCTGGAACGCGAGTCGGCTGATCCTGCTGAACGCGGCCGACGTGCCCCCGGCGCCGCGGCCTACTTGCGTCGAGGACCGCTGGATCCTCTCGCGCCTGGAGCGGACGATCGCCTCGGTCACCGAGAAGCTCGAGACCTACGACTTCGCCCACGCGGTTCAGGAGGCGTACTCGTTCTTCTGGCGCGACCTCTGCGACTGGTACCTGGAGATCGTCAAGCCCCGCCTCTACGACGGCGAGGAAGAGGTCGCGGCGACCCTGCTCTACGCGCTGGAACGGGTGCTGGCGCTGCTGCACCCGACGATGCCGTTCGTCACCGAGGAGATCTGGAGCTTCCACCCGGCCCGCCGGGGCCATCTCGCCGTCCACACCTTCCCCGCGGCTGACGACTCGCTGCTCGACGAGGCCGCCGAGGCGGACGTCGAGAGCGGGATCGAGCTGACCCAGCGCCTGCGCGCCTGGCGCGACCTCGCCGGCGTGCCGGTGGCGGCGACGTTGCCGGCGGCGATCGACGGCGTGGAGCCGCCCGCCTTCGTCGCTCGCCTCTCGCGCTTCGAGTTCGATGGCGTGGGAGCCGAGCCGGTCGCCTCGATCGGGCCGGTGCGGGTGCTCGACTCCGCCCAGCTCGACGCCGCGGCGGTCGCCGAGCGGCTGGAGAAGCGGCGCGAGGAACTGCGCGCCGAGGTCGAGCGCGGCGAGCGCAAACTCGGCAACGAGGGCTTCGTCGCCAAGGCGCCGGCCGAGGTGGTCGAGGAGGAGCGGGGGAAGCTGGAGCGCTACCGCAACGAACTCGCCGAGCTGAGCTGATCAACCCGGACACCTATCTCGATTCGCTGGAGCCGGTCGGCTGGCGACTTGGCCTGGACCGCATGCGCAAGCTGACGACGGCGCTGGGTTTGCCGCAGCACCGCTTCGCCTCGATCCACGTCGTCGGCACCAACGGCAAGTCCTCGGCGACGCGGATGACCGCGGCCCTCTTGGAAGCGCACGGCCTGCGGACTGGCGCCTGCGTCTCCCCCCACAGCGAACGCTGGTCGCAGCGAACCCTTATCGGCGGCAAGGAGGTGGAGGAGGCGGCCTGGGCAAGGGCGGTCGAGCAGGTCGCCCGCACCGCCGAGGGCGTCGACCGCAGCCTCGATGAAGGGGACGCGGTGACCCAGTTCGAGGCGGCGACCGCGGCCGGCTTCGTCGCCCTCGCCAAGGCGCGGGTCGAGGTCGCGGTGGTCGAGGCCGGGCTTGGCGGTCGTCTTGACGCCACCAACACGATCCCCTCCAAGGTCACCGTCCTCACCTCGATCGGCCTCGACCACACCGAGTGGCTGGGGGAAACGGAGGTGGAGATCGCGGCCGAGAAGCTGGCCGTCCTGCGCGACCAGACGACGCTGGTGCTGGGCGCCGTCTCCGCCGAGGTGGAGGCGCTGGCCGAGGAGACGGCCCGCGAGCGCGGTGTACGACTGGTGCGGGCGCCTGCCGACCCCGGCACCGAGGTGCGCCTGCGGGCGCCCGGCGAGTTCCAGCGCCGCAACTTCGCGATCGCCTGCGCCGCAGCGGAAGCGTTCCTCGGTCATCCCCTTGAGCGGGACCTGGTGGTGCGGGTGGCCGGGGAGGTCACAGTTCCCGGCCGTCTGGAGCTGATCGCCGAGGACCCGCCGACTTATGTCGACGCCGCCCATAACCCCGCCGGCGCCGCCGCGCTGGCCGAATCCCTGCCCGCGGTCACGCGCGGCAAGCCGGTGATCGCCTGCCTGGCGATCCTCGCCGACAAGGACGCGGCGGCGATGATCGCGGCGCTGGCGCCGGCCCTGGAGCGTGCCATCTGCACCGAGCTGTCAGCGGCGGCGCTGGAAGGCCACGGCCGCCCCGGTGCCCACTCGCGACCTGCCGTGGAGCTCGCAGCAGCCTGCGAGCACGCGGGCCTCAACGCCGAGGTGGAGCCGGACTTCGATGTCGCCCTGCGCCGCGCCCGCGCGCTCGCGGCGGAGTCATCTGGGGCGGCGGCTCTCGTCGCCGGTTCCCACTATGCAATCGCCCCGGCCCGAAGCCTTACCAGGGCTTGACTATGCGAGGATTCCTTCATGGATCGACCCCGCAGCGCCGGTTCCGAACTGCTCTCGATGATGGGGCTCGTCGCCGCCGTGGTGGCGATCGTGATCCTCTTCTTCTTCGGCGTCGGTTACCTGTTTGGAAGGCTCTTCCTCTGAGAACAGGGTTACCGTCGGCGACGGCGAAGTAGACTGCCGCTCCCTTCGGCGCTCTTTCCCTGACCTATGTCCCTAGCGATCTTCGGCATCAACAACAGCGGCCTCAACTTGGTCGCGACCCTGTTCCTGCTGATGCTGGTCGTGCTCTGGCTGGCGCTGATCGTCTACACTTATCTCGACGCCCGCCGGCGTATCTCCGACCCGTTCCTGATCGCCTGCGCGACGGTCGCCTCCTTCTTTCCCTTCATCGGCACCGCCGTCTACGCGATCGTGCGCCCGCCGGAGTACCTCGAGGACGCGCACGAGCGGGAGCTGGAGATCAAAGCGGCCGAGCTGCGGGTGCGGCAGCTGCGCGAGCAGACCTGCCCCAACTGCGAATACCCGGTCGAGAAAAACTTCCTGCGTTGCCCCAACTGCCAGCGCCGGCTCAAGGACCCCTGCCCGACCTGCGGCAAACCGGTCGATCCACGCTGGGGCCTTTGCCCCTACTGCGAGACGAGCCTCGGCGCCGGCGGCGAGCGGCCACGCCGCAAAAAACGCAGAGACCCCGAAGGGGGACCGCCCCCGAAACGCCAGGCACCGGCGCAGCCACGCCGCAAACAAGCTTCACCCGAGGCGCAGGAAGGGGAACCACCGACCCAAGAAGAACAAAGGAGCCCCAACCGTGAGCCGGACCCTGATCCTCGTCAAGCCTGACGCCTTCGAGCGCGCCCTCACCGGAGAAGTGATCGCCCGCTTCGAGCGCAAGGGGCTGCGGATCGCCGCCCTGAAGTCGATGCGGGCCGATGAGGAGATCGCCAACCGGCACTACGCCGAGCACACCGACAAGCCCTTCTTCGGCGAGCTCGTCTCCTTCATCACCGGCGGCGCCCTGGTGGCGTTGGTCCTCGAGGGGCCCGAAGCGGTGAAGGCGGCCCGGCAGGTGATCGGCGCGACCAACCCGGTCGAGGCCGCCCCCGGCTCGATCCGCGGCGACTTCGCGCTCGAGGTCACCTTCAACATGGTCCACGGCTCGGACTCCGACGAGTCGGCCGAGCGCGAGATCGGGATCTGGTTTCCAGAGCTGACTTGAGCGTCTTCGGCCGGCGGGTCCTGTCGCCGATTTTGGGCCCACCACCCCTGCCGGGGTGGTCCCCCCAAATCGGCGCCACCCGCCGGAGGAGCCGATGAGAGTCACGCTGGCGTCCGGATCGCCGCAGAGAAAAGAGATTCTCGAGAAGTTGGGCGTCGAGTTCGGGGTTGTCGTGCCCGGCGTGGAGGAGTTGACGGCGGGCGACCCGGAGCATCTCGTGGTCGAGAACGCGCGGCGCAAGGCCGAGGCGGTGAAGGCCGACGGGATCGTGATCGCCTGCGATACCGACGTGGTGCTCGACGGGGAGGTGTTGGGCAAGCCGGCCGACGCCGCCGAGGCCCGCGCCTACCTCGACCGCATGTCGGGCCGGCCGCACACGGTGATGAGTGGCCTGGTGGTGCGGCGAGGCGCCGAAGAGCGCAGCGGCCTGGAGCGGACGACGGTCGTCTTCAAGCGGCTGTCCGACGCCGAAAAGGAGCGCTACGTGCGCTTCGGCGAGTGGCGGGGGCGCTCGGGCGGCTACGCGATCCAAACCCTTGGATCGACCCTGGTGGAGCGGCTCGAAGGCAGCGTCTCCAACGTCGTCGGCCTCCCCGTCGGTCTCCTCGCCGACCTGGCGCCGGAGCTGTTCAGGCGCAGCTAGACCTGTTTCTCGGAAGTTGCGCGAAAGGCGCCTGTGAGGGGGGGAGAGCAGCCCATTTCGTCTCGCCGCCAAGAGGCGGCATGGAAGGCGGAGAACCCGCGGGTGGTAGTACCCAGGCTGCGGCCGTTGCGATACCGCCCGAACGAGCCACCGACTGAGAAGGGAGTAGATGTCGCATTCGCGTCTTTGAAGCCGTGGAGACCCCGATCAACTACGCACGCGCCCGGACTGAGGGCGCACGATCCCTGCAAAGGACGTAATTTCGAGTCTGCGATCATTCCCTTTCTGGAAAACCACCGAGAGTTAGAAAAGGCTTGAATTTGGGCTTGTTCAGTCGTTTGATCCGCCTCGGCGGCCGCGACATGGCTGTTGATCTCGGCACCGCCAACACGCTCGTCTACGTCCGGGGGCGCGGGATCGTCCTCTCCGAGCCGTCCGTGGTTGCGATCGATTCCCACACGGGCCAGGTGCACGCCGTCGGGGTCGAAGCGAAGCGGATGCTGGGTCGCACCCCTGGCACGATCACCGCGATCCGACCGCTCAAGGACGGGGTGATCGCCGACTTCGACGTGACCGAGCAGATGCTTCGTCACTTCATCGCCTCGGTCCACTCCAACCGCTTCGCCCACCCGCGGGGGGTCGTCTGCGTCCCCTCCGGCGTGACGGGAGTCGAGAAGCGGGCGGTGGAGGAGGCCTGCCTTTCGGCCGGCGCTCGCCAGGCCTACCTGATCGAGGAGCCGATGGCGGCCGCGATCGGCGCCGGGCTGCCGGTCGCCGAGCCGACCGGCTCGATGATCGTCGACATCGGCGGCGGCACGACCGAGGTCGCCGTGATCAGCCTCGGCGGGATCGTCGTCTCGCAGTCGATCCGGGTCGGCGGCGACGAGTTCGACGAGGCGATCGTCGGCCACTGCAAACAGAAGTACAAACTCGCAATCGGCACCCAGACCGCGGAGGAGGTCAAGCTCGAGGCGGGCTCGGCCTCGAAGCTGCCGGAAGAGGTCCGCACCGAGATCCGCGGCCGCGACCTCATCTCCGGCCTGCCGAAGACGATCGAACTCACCTCTGAGGAGGTGCGCGGAGCGCTGGAGGAGCCGGTCAGCCACATCGTCGCCGCGGTCAAGGAGACCCTCGACCGCACTCCGCCGGAGCTTGCAGGTGACATCATGGATCGCGGCATCACCCTCGCCGGAGGCGGAGCGCTTCTGCAAGGACTGGAGCAGCGCCTGCGCGACGAGTGCCAGATGCCCTGTCAACTGGCAGAGTCGCCGTTGACGTGCGTGGCGGTCGGTTCCGGCATCTCCCTCGAGGAGGTCGAGACGATCCACCGCGCCGGTCGTAACAACGGAGCGCGGCCCAGGCTGTAGATGATGGCTTTAGCCGCCGCTCATGCGAATCCCCGAACTTAGGTCCCCAACGTGTATCGAAAGCAAGTACGCCGCCGTCGGGCGGTGCTCGCACTTCTGATCGTCGGCTCTTTCGCCCTGCTCACCTTCACCTACGGGCAGGGCTCCGACAGTGTGCAGCGCGGCGTCAGCGCCATCTTCAGTCCGGTCCAGTCGGTCGCCGACCGCGCCCTGAAGCCGGCCCGCGACCTCGTCAACTGGTTCGACGAGACCTTCGACGCCAAGGGGCAGAACGCCCGCCTCCACAGCGAACTGGAAATCGCCCGCAAAAAGGCGGTGGAGGCGCAGGCGGCGGTAGCCGAAAACGCCCAGCTGCGCAAGCTGGTCGGCCTCGACCGCAGTGGCGACATTCCCTCCGGCTACACCCCCGTCACCGGGCGGGTGATCGAGCGCTCGCCGACGGTCTGGTTCTCCGACGTGATCATCGACGTCGGTTCCGGCGCTGGGGTGGAAGTCAACGACCCGGTCGTCAACGGCGACGGGCTCGTCGGCAAGGTCTCGGCCGTCACCGGCGGCTCAGCCCAGGTGACGCTGATCGCCGACCACTCCAGCGCCGTCGCGGCGAAGATCGTCCCCAGCGGAGCGCAGGGGATCCTCAAACCCTCGGTCGGCGACCCCGGCGACATGATCCTCGAATTCCTCGACACCGAAAGGCACGTCGGCAAGGGACAGTCCGTCGTCACCTCGGGCTGGCGCTGGCAGGGCAACGAATCCGACTACCCCCCGAACTTGCCGATCGGCGAAGTCACCGAAGCCTCGATCGCCGAACAGGAGGCCCAGGCGCAGGTGCACGTCAGGCCCTTCGCCGACCTGCGCGAACTCGACCTCGTCCAGGTCCTGACCGGAGGCTCGCGCAAGTGATCCTCACCCCGAAGATCGTCGCCCGTCTGGTCGCGATCGTCATCGTCGGCGTGATCCTTCAGCTCTCCTTCTTCTCCCGGGTTGCCCTCTTCCACGTCAGCCCCGACGTGCTGCCCTCGCTGGTCGCCGTGCTCGGCCTGCTCGGCGGCACGATGGCCGGCGCGGTGGGCGGCTTTTCGGTCGGGTTCCTGCTCGACTGCCTATTGATCGCCCCGCTCGGCGGCGCCTCGCTGGTCCTGCTGGCGACCGGCTACCTGGCCGGGCTCTTCCGCGAGCGCTTCGAGATCCACAGCCCGCTGGTGCCGCCGCTGCTCTGCATGGTGCTGACCCTGTTTGCCGAGCTCGGCTTCGGCGCGGTCGAACTGATGCTGGGGATCGACGCGCCGATCAGCCCGCTGGTGATCCGCGACATGCTGCTGAAGAGCATCTTCGCCTTCTTCCTCGGCTGGGCGATCTACATCGGCCTGCGGCGCGCGCTGCGGCCGGCGCTGGTCGAGGAGCCGATGGCACGGTCCCATCGCCCGGAGGGGCGACGCAGAAGGCGGCCAGGGATGCGGCGCGCTAGACGACCGCGGGCATTGGGAGCCTGAGGGCGATGTACCTGCGCAACGAGGAACGCCCGCAGCGAACCCGCTTGGGGCTGCGAATCGCCGTCCTCGGCGGCTTCGCCGTCGTCCTCTTCGGGGTCCTCTTCTTCCGCCTCTGGAACCTGCAGATCCTCGACGGCGAAAAGTATCTGGCGGAGGCGAAGAACAACCGCACCCGCGAGTTCAAAGTGATCGCGCCCCGCGGCGACATCCTCGACCGCGAAGGCAACGTGATCGTCGACAACCGCAGCAGCCTGGTGCTGCAGCTGAACACGGCGAAGCTGCCGGAAGACCCGCGCAAAAGAGCGGCCGAGCTGACGCGGCTCGGCTCGCTCGTCCATATGAGCCTGCGGAAGGTCGAAAAAGTCATCCGCGAAGAAGAAGAAGTCGCCGCGGGGGCGCCGGTGACGCTGCGCCAGGACGTCGGCTTCGACCTCGTCGCCTACATCGAAGAAAACCAGGGAGAATTCCCCGGGGTCAGCGTGCAGCGGGTCTTCGTCCGCCACTACCCGCACGGGACCCTCGCCGCCCACCTGCTCGGCAGCGTCGGCGAGATCGACGAAGAAGAGCTGAAGGAACCCGCGTACAAGGGACTGGAACCCGGCGACGAGATCGGCAAAGGCGGCGTCGAGGGCACCTACGATCGCTTCCTGCGGGGGGAACCGGGTCTGACCAAGATCCAGGTCAACGCGCTCGGTCAGCCGACCCCTGGGGGCCAGCTGGTCTCGCAACCGCCGACCCCTGGCAAGAGCCTGAAGCTGACCATCGAGCAACCGGTGCAGGAAGCCGGGGAAGCGGCGCTGGCCAGCCAGGGCCTGCCCGGTGGGTTCATCACGATGAACGTCGACAACGGCCAGATCCTCGGGCTGGGCTCGTTCCCGACCTTCGAACCCTCGGAGTTGATCCCGCCGATGACCCAGGCGCAGGTCAACGCGCTCTACCGGAGCGAAAGCGCGCCGCTGCTCGACCGTGCCACCGAAGGGGAATATCCCACCGGCTCGACCTTCAAGATCATCACTGCGCTGGCGGCGCTGGAAAACGGCGTGATCACCCCGAACACGACGATTGACGACCCGGGTCAGCTCTGCGTCGGCGGCGAGTGCTTCAAAAACGCCGAAGGCGCCTCCTACGGCCCGCTGACTCTGGTCCCCGCCCTGCAGGTCTCAGACGATGTCTTCTTCTACACGCTGGGGCTGAAAATGTGGAACACCAACGAGCTGCAGGAATGGGCGCACGAACTCGGTATCGGCCGCCCGACCGGGATCGACATCCCCGTCAACACCGACGGCCTGCTGCCGAGCAAACGCTGGCGGGACCAGCTCTTCAAGGAAGGCGAAACCGAACGGCCCTGGTCGGCCGGCGACGACATCCAGCTGGCGACCGGGCAGGGGGACCTGCAGACCAACCCGCTCCAGATGGCGGTCGCCTACGCGGCGCTCGGCAACGGCGGCAAGATCGTCACCCCGCACCTGGGGATGGAAATCGAGGACGCGGCCGGGCGGGTCCTGAAGGAATTCGACCCGCCGCCGCGGCGCAAGATCCACATCGACCCGGCCTGGCGCAGCGTCATCCTCGAAGGCCTGCACGACGCCGCGCAGTCCCCCGGCGGCACCTCCGATCCCGTCTTCGGCAGCTTCCCGATCCCGGTCGCCGGCAAGACGGGAACCGCGGAACGAGGAGTCGGCCACGCCGACCAGTCCTGGTACTGCATCCTCGCCCCGTATCCGAATCCGCGTATCGTGACGGTGGTCACCATCGAGGAAGGCGGCTTCGGAGTCCAAGCCGCCGCACCCGCCGCCCATACGATCCTCGAAGCCTATTTCCACAACCAGCTGGCGAAGAAAGCCGGCAGCGGTAGTGGCGAAGGCGAAGGCGAAGAACACGGATGATGTACGCGACCAGAACCCGCAACGCCAGGCCGGAGCCGTTCACGGTCCACGTCGGCATCGCCGAGCGCCTGGGGCTCGCGCACATGGACTGGCCGCTGACGATCGCCGCGGTGGGCCTGGTCGCATTCAGCGTCTTCACCCTCGGCCAGGCGACCACGCACGACGTCCCCGGTAGCCCCGACTACTACGTCGAGCGCCAAGCGATCTACGCCCTGCTCGGGATTGCCGGGATGTTGCTGCTGACGCGGATCGACTACTCGCGCTTCCGCGAGCTGCGGGTCGGCATCTACACCTTCCTCTGCACCAGCGTCGCCCTCGTCTTCGTCTTCGGCTTCGCCGCCCGCGGCTCGCGGCGCGCCTTCGAACTTCCCTTCTTCAGCTTCCAGCCGTCGGAGCTCGGCAAGCTCCTGCTTGTGCTCGCGCTTGCCGGGTTCGTGATCGACGGCGCCAGACGCGGGTCGCCGGTCCAGCGGACCGTGCGCTACCTCTGCCTCGGCCTCTTCCCGGCCGCCCTCGTCTTCTTGCAGCCCGACCTCGGCACCTCCCTGGTGTTCGGGGTCGCCACCCTTGGCGTCATGTACTTCGGAGGCGTCCGCTGGACGCACTTCGCGGTCATCGGCGCCGCCCTCGTCGCGCTGATCGCGCTGGTCCTGGTCGTCGCTCCGGCGGTCGGGACCCCGGTCCTCAAGGGGTATCAGCTGGAACGGCTGACGTCGTTCCTTCATCCCCATGAACACGAAGCCGGCGCGGGCTATCAACAGAACCAATCAAAGGTCGCCATCGGCGCCGGTCAGCTGACCGGCCGAGGCAACCAAGCCACCCAGACGCGGCTCGACTTCGTCCCCGAGCGCAGCACCGACTTCATCTTCGCGGTGATCGGTGAGCGCTATGGGTTCATGGGCGCCGCGTTCGTCCTATCCCTTTACGCCCTGCTCTTCTGGCGGGCGCTGCGGATAACGACGCTCTCGAAGAACTCCTACGGGACCCTGGTAGCGGGCGGCATCGCCGTCTCGCTGCTGTTCCAGACCTTCGTCAACGTGGGGATGAACCTCGGCATCATGCCGATTACGGGCATCCCCTTACCGTTGATCAGCTACGGAGGGTCCTCCGTCCTCGCTACTTTGCTGGCCGTAGGGGTTCTTCAGAGCATCAATGTCCAAGCGCATCTCGGCCAGAAGGGAAGGTTCGCCTGGTGATCTCGCAGAATGAGGTCCGGCAATGCGTACCTATCCGAACTGAGCTAATTCAATGAAAAAAACGATTTTGGTCTCCGCCGAGCGCGGCGAGACCCGTGTGGCCGTCCTCGAGGCAAAGCAGAAGGGCGGCAAAGCCAACGTAGCCGAGCTCTACATCGAGCGGCGCGGCCGTCGCTCGATCGTCGGCAACATCTACAAGGGCAAGGTCGACAACGTCCTGCCCGGGATGGAGGCCGCCTTCGTCGACATCGGCCTCGAGCGCAACGGCTTCCTCCACGTCGACGAGATTCTCCTTCCCGGTGGCGAGCAGGCGCCCAAACGCGGGCGCGGCCACGGCCGCCGGATCAGCGAGATGATCAGGCCGGGCCAGGAGATCCTGGTCCAGGTGGTCAAGGACCCGCTGAAGACGAAGGGCGCGCGGCTCTCGATGAACGTCTCGATCGCCGGCCGCTACCTGGTCTTCGCTCCCAAGGGAAGCGGCGTCGGCGTCAGCCGCCGGCTGACCGACAAAGAGCGCGACCGGCTGCGGAAGATGGTCGACCGCACCTACAAAGGCCAGGGCGGGCTGATCGTCCGCACCGCCGCCCATGGGGCGAAGAAATCCGACTTCGTGCGGGAGATCGGCTACCTGCAGAAGCTGAATGAGGTGCTGCAGCGTCGGGCAGAGAGCCTGAAGGGACCGGCCCTGGTCTTCCAGGAGGCCGACCTCTCGATCCGCGTCCTCCGCGACGTCTTCCTCAGCGAGTTCGAAAAGGCGATCATCGACTCGCCCAAGCAGTTCGAGCGGGTGACCAACTTCTTCCAGCGCACCGCGCCGGAGCTGGTCGGCGGGGTCGAGCTCTACCAGGGCAAGAAGCCGCTGCTGGAGAAGTGGGGGATCGACAAGGAGATCGAATCGACCCTGAGCCGGCGCGTCGACTTGCCCTCCGGCGGCTACCTGGTGATCGACTACGCCGAGGCGCTGACGGTGATCGACGTCAACAGCGGCTCCTTCACCGGCCGCGGCAAAGGCGGGCTCGAGGAGACGATCACCAAGGTCAACACCGAGGCGGCCGAGGAGGCGGTGCGGCAGTTGCGGCTCCGCGACATCGGCGGCATCATCGTCATCGACTTCATCGACATGGCCCGCGCCAGCAACCGCGACAAAGTCCTGAAAACGATGCGCAAAGCGCTCGACGCGGACAAGTCGAAGAGCTACGTGGTCGAGGTGTCGCCGCTGGGCCTGGTCGAGATGACCCGCCAGAACGTCACCGACGGGGTGCGGGAGATCCTCACCGCGCCGTGTCCGACCTGCGAGGGCGAGGGCGTCGTGCTCTCGGCCGAGACGGTGGCGCTGGAGGGGCTGCGGAAGATGCGCGACATCGTCGCCGACCACGGCGACAATGAGGCCTTCCTGATCCGGGTCAACCCGAAAGTCGCCCACGAGCTGACCGACGAGGACAGTGGCCTCGGCGAGTTCGAGGACGAGACCGGCAAGCGCTTCCACTTCGAGGGCGGCGACGCGCTGCCGATCGAGACCTTCGAGCTGATCGAGTCCGGCACCCGGGCCGAGATCGAGGAGCGGGCGCTGCCGTTCAAGGTCGGCGAGGAGGTGCTGGTCAAGATCGACGAGCCGCACATGTACAACGCCGACGACGCGGTCGCCCGGATCGACTCCTACATCGTCAGCGTCACCGGCGGCGGCCGCTTCGTCGGCGAGCGCAAGCTGGTGCGGATCGAGGAGGTCGAGCGCTCGGCGGCGATCGCCTCGCTGCTGGGCGGCGAGTCCCCGAACGGGTCCGGAGGAGGCGGGGAAAACGGCTCCCAGCTAGACTCCGACGCCGCTTCGCGCAGACGCCGGGGCCGCCGGGGCGGCCGAGGGCGTTCGCGCGCCAAACAAGGCAGCAAAGACAGCAACGACGAATGAGCGATTACGCAGTCATAGAAACCGGCGGCAAGCAGTACAAAGTCGAGGAGGGCACCTCCCTGCTCGTCGATCGCCTCGACGCCAAAGAGGGCGACAAAGTGGCGCTGCGCCCGGTTCTCTTCCGCGGGGACGACGTCGTCGCCGGCGCCAAAGACCTCGAGAAAGTCAAAGTCGAGGCCAAAGTCGCCGAGCACCTGCGTGGCCCCAAGATCAAAGTCTTCAAATACAAGGCGAAGAAGGGCTACCGCCGCCGCGCCGGCCACCGCTCGGAGTTGACCCGGCTTGAGGTGACGACGCTGAAAGGCGGGAAAGCCGCGACCAAAGCCAAAAAAAGCGCTTCAGCCAAAGCTTCCAAAGAGGAGGGCTCCGATGGCTCATAAGAAAGGACTCGGCTCCAGCCGCAACGGCCGCGAATCGAACCCGAACATGCTCGGGGTCAAGGTCTTCGCCGGCCAGCGCGTTTCCGGCGGCGAGATCATCGTCCGCCAGCGGGGAACTCGTTTTTGGCCCGGGGATGGCACCGGGATCGGCCGCGACCACACGATCTTCGCCACCAGGGCGGGGACGGTGGACTTCAAGCCGGCCCGCAAGGGACGCACGATCAGCGTCCTCCAGGACTAACCACCAACAAGGGAGAGGTTCATGAATTTCGTCTCTGAGCGCAGAGACCATCGGCTCCTTGCCATGGGCTCCGCATTGATCGCCCTCGCCTTCGTAGCGGTGCTGGCGTTTGCAGCTCGCGTGCAGGCTGCGGAAACCGTCTATTGGGATAACTACGGAGGTCCGACCGAAGGGGACTTCGTCTCCTCCGCCGACATATCCGGCAGCGGCGGGGGGGTCCTGAACTTGGGTACTGCGAAACTGGAATCTCCCGAGGGAATGGCTTACGACACGGCCACGAACCGCCTGTTCGTCGGCAGCCAGCTGAAACCGAACGGCCAGATCCTCGCCATCAACCTTGATGGGAGCGGTGCCACGTCGTTCACCGCTCCGGGTGCCCCAGTCGACTTTCCGGAAGGCGTCGCCGTCGATCCGGTTAACAGGATCATCTACTGGGAGAACACGGGTGGTGAAGGCTCGATCGCCTGGGCAAAGCTCGACGGGAGCGCCGGGGGAGTCCTCAACACGACCGGTGTCACTCTGAGCAGCCCGTGTTGCCGTATCGCCCTCGACCCCGCAGCCGGTCGGATCTACTTCGTCAACGGCACCAAAATCGCTTACGTGAACGTCAACAACACCGGAGGCGGCGAACTCAGCCTCACCGGCTCGACGGTCGTGCCGGGCGGCGAAGGTCTCTCCGTCGACGACGCGACTGGCCGCCTGTACTTCCTAGGCGGCACCGGAAAAATCGGCTACGCGAACCTGAACGGGAGCGGCGGCGGCGATGTGCCAATCGGCAGTGGCGTCTCCAATGGCCCTTGGGGTCTTGCTTTGGATCCATCGATCAGCCGCCTCTACTGGGGCAATGAAAGCAACGGCGAAGAAACTGCGAATGCGATCGGCTTCGTCGGCACCAACGGCCTCGGCGGGGGTGGCATCAGCATCGCCACCGCGCCGGTGAGCGGCCCCCAGGACCCGGTGATCCTCAAGAGCCCGACCGGCACCGGCGCTCCGGCGGTCACTCGCAACCCGAAATTGTCGACGGAACTCAGCTGCTCGACCGGCAGTTGGGCAGCCGACTACCCGGGCTCGTTCGTCTACCAGGCGCCGCGCACGTTCGCCTACCAGTGGGCTCTCAATGGCGCCCCGATCGGCGGTGCCACGGCGGCCACCTACTCGGCGACGAAAGCGGGCCAGTACACCTGCGTCGTCACGGCAACGAACCAGACCGGCACCGCCACCCAGACCAGCGCCGCCGTCAACGTCAAAGCCGCGAAGCTGAAGCTAAGCACCAAAAAGAAGGCCCATGCGAAACCGGGCCAGACGGTCAGCTTCAAGCTGAAGGCGGTCAACCAGGGCGACCTCCAGTCGAAGAACGCCAAGGTCTGCGTCAAGCTGCCGAAGTCCGCCAAGGGGGCGCTGAAGGCGCCGAAGTGCAAGTCGCTCGGCAAGCTCCAGGCTCGCGGCAAGAAGTCGGCGACGCTGAAGATCAAGATCCTCAGCTCAGCCGGCGGCACCTACAAGGTGACTTTCCAGGTCAAGGGGACTCCTGGCAAGGCGGCCAAGAGCAAGCTCATCGTCAGCTGACGCCTGACCAGATCACTGCAGTTACAGAGCGAGAGGGGTCAACGCCCCTCTCGCTCTTTTTAATCTCTGACTGTGTACGACAAGGCGAAAATCTGGGTCGAGGGCGGCGGCGGCGGCAACGGCTGCATCAGCTTCCGGCGCGAGGCGCACGTGCCGCGGGGCGGCCCGGATGGCGGCGATGGCGGGCATGGGGGAGATGTCGTGCTCGTTTGTGATCCGTCGCGGCGGGATTTGGGTGCTTTGCGCGGCAGTAAGCATTTCCGGGCGCAGCGGGGACGGCATGGAGAAGGGTCGAACCGCCATGGGGCGCGGGGGGAGGACGTGGAGATCCCGGTCGCGCCAGGGACGCAGGCGGCCGCGGTCGACGGCAGCCGAATCGACTTGGTGGTGCCGGGGCAGCGGGCGGTCGTCGCCCGCGGTGGGCGGGGCGGGCACGGGAACAGGCGCTTCTCGACCTCGACCCGGCAGGCGCCGCGCTTCGCGGAGAAAGGGACCGCGGGGGAGGCGGACTGGATCGAGCTGCGGCTGAAGCTGCTGGCCGACGTCGGCCTGGTCGGGCTGCCGAACGCGGGCAAGTCCTCGCTGCTGGGACGGCTGACGCGGGCGGCGCCGAAGGTCGCCGACTATCCCTTCACGACGCTCTCGCCGGTGCTGGGGACGATCGAAGGCGAGGATCGCCAAGCCGTCGTCGCCGACATCCCAGGTTTGATCGAAGGCGCGGCGGAGGGAGCTGGGCTCGGCCACGAGTTCCTCGCCCACGTCGAGCGCTGCTCGATGCTGGTCCACCTCGTCGACCTGGCGCCGGTCGACGGCGATCCCGTCGCCAACTACGAGACGGTGCGGAACGAGCTGGCGGCGCACGGGGCGGGCCTGGAGCGGCTGCCCGAGCTGGTGGCGCTGAGCAAGCGGGACCTGCTGCCGGCCGAGCAGGTGGAAGAAGCCGTGGCCGAGTGGTCGGAGCGTCTCGGCGACCAGGCGCTTGGCGTCCTCGCGGCCTCCTCGGCGACGGGAGAGGGGCTGGAGGAACTGCGGCAGCGAATCCTCGCCGAGCTGCCCGAAGTCGCTCCCGCTATCGCCCCCGAGACCGAGCTGAGCGATGAGTTCGAGGCCGAGCACCGCGTCTACCGTCCCACCGGCGAAGGCGGCTACTGGGTCGAACGGGAGGACGACGGCGGTTTCCGCGTCCTCGGCCGCGGCGTCGAGCTTCTCTTCGAGCGCCACGACACCAAAAACGAAGAAGCGCTCGCCTACCTCGAGCAGCGCCTCAAGGAGATGGGCGTGATCGCCGCCCTCGACCGCGCCGGCTTCGAACCCGGCGACGACGTCCGCATCGGCGAGCACGAGTTCGAGCTTCACCCTTCGTAGGACGATTGAAGAGCGGATGCGGCGATCAGTTTCATGTTCCAAGGATATGTTTCGTCTATGGGTAGACGGAAGCGCACGGATAGATCTCTCGGCAAGGGGGCGAAAGGTAAGCCGGGGCGATTTAAGTTGCCCACTTATGGAGCATCTGGGATGCGGGCTGGGATAAATCTGGACAACAACCGCAAGCTCAGAGACTTGATGGACGACAAGGAGCCGTTCCGCTCATGACCCTCGTCGTCAAGCTTGGTTCCTCGATCGTTGCTGCCGATGATGGTGAGCTGCGTGGGGAGGTGCTCGATTCCGTCTGCGAGCAGGTGGCGGGCCTGGAGCAGGGGGGAGAGCGGGTGGTGATGGTCACCTCCGGCGCGATCGCGCGCGGGATGCGCCTGCTGGAGCTGCCGGCGCGGCCGCGGGCGATGGACGAGCTGCAGGCGGCCTCGGCGGTCGGCCAGGGCGACCTCTTCCGCGCCTACGAGAGCCGGCTGGCCCGGCACGGGACGCGGGCGGCGCAGGTGCTGCTCACCGCCGCCGACATCGCCGCCCGCACCAACTACCTCAACGCGCGCCGGACCCTGCGGCGGCTGATCGAGTGGGGGGTGGTCCCGGTGGTCAACGAGAACGACACCACCGCCACCGACGAGATCACCTTCGGCGACAACGACTTCCTCGCCGCTCAGGTGGCGCTGCTGCTCGACGCGCGGCTGTTGGTGCTGCTGACCAATGTTGACGGCCTGCTCTCCGGCGATCCGCGCACCGATCCGGGGGCGGAGCTGATCGCAGAGGTGACCGACTTCTCTCAGCTCGATGAGCTGGAGATCGGCGATCGCACCTCGGTCTTCGGCTCGGGCGGGATGCGCAGTAAGGTCGCCGCGGCGGAGATGGCGAGCGAGGCCGGGATTCCGGCGGTGATCTGCAACGGCACCGAGGGCGGGACGCTGCTGGCGGCCGCCGGCGGCGAGGCCTGCGGCACCCGCTTCGCTCCCGGCGAGGGCAGGACGTCGAGCTTCAAGCTCTGGCTCAAGTACGCGAAGCCGGCGCGGGGACGGCTGGTCGTCGACGCCGGCGCCGCCCGGGTGCTGCGCGAGAGCGGCTCCAGCCTGCTGCCGGTCGGGATCGCGGCGGTCGAGGGCAGCTTCGAGGCCGGCGACGCGATCGACGTCGCCAGCGACGGCGAGACGATCGGCAAAGGGATCAGCGAGTACTCCTCGCGCGAGCTGCAGCGGGTGATCGGGATGCAGAGCCCCCAGGTGCGCGAGCTGCTACCGCACGCCGCCGACGAGGTCGTCCACCGCGACCGCTTCGTCCTGCTCTAAGCGGACACTCGCGCGACCCTAGGTACCCTTATCCGATGGCCGTCACCGAGACCACCGTTGCCGAGAGCTGCGCTGCGGCGAAGCGGGCCGCACGTGGGATCGCCACCGCAAGCACCGAGGCGAAGAACGCTGCCCTGGAGGCGACCGCGCGGCTGCTCGAAGAGCGGACGGAGGCGATCCTGGAGGCCAACGCCGGCGACCTCGCCGACGAGCGCGCCGCCGGCCTCACCGATGCGCTCCGCGACCGGCTGCGCCTCACCCGGGAGCGGGTGGCGGCGATGGCCGAGGGGGTGCGGGTGGTCGCTGCTCTCGACGACCCGGTCGGCGAGGAGCTGGAACGGAAAACGCTTGCCAGCGGCATCGACTTGCGCAAGGTGCGGGTGCCGCTCGGGGTCGTCGCCGTCGTCTACGAGGCGCGGCCCAACGTGACGATCGACTGCGCGGCGCTGACGATCAAGAGCGGCAACGCGATCGTCCTCCGCGGCAGCTCGTATGCCGAGCGCTCCAACGCGGCGCTGGCGGCGATCGCGCGCGAGGCGCTGGCCGAGGCGGGGCTGCCGCAGGATGCGGTGCTCTCGCTCGGCGGCGGCGGGCACGAGGAGCTGGCCGAGCTGGCGACCCAGGAGGGCCTGGTCGACCTGCTGATCCCACGCGGCGGCGAAGGCTTGAAGAACGCGATCAAGGCGGTGGCGACGGTGCCGGTGATGTACGCGGCGGCGGGCAACTGCCACGTCTACGTCCACAGCGAAGCCGACCCGGAGATGGCGCGGCGGATCGCCTACAACGCCAAGGTGCAGCGGCCCGGCGTCTGCAACGCGGCCGAGACGCTGCTGATCGACGCCGCGATCGCCGAGCGCGTCGCCCCGGCGATCCTCTCGGATCTCGCCGGCGCCGGCGTCGAGCTGGTCGGCGACGAGCGCGCCCGCGCTGCGGCCGGCGACGTGTTGGTCGGCGCCGCGACCGATGCGGACTGGGACAGCGAGTACCTCGGCCTGAAGCTGACGGTCGCCGTCGTCGACTCGGTCGAGGACGCGATCGAGCACGTCAACCGCCACGGCACCGGCCACTCCGAGGCGATCGTCACCGCCGATGCGGCGGCGGCGGAGCAGTTCGTCGCCGGGGTCGACGCCGCCGCCGTCTACGTCAACGCCTCGACCCGCTTTACCGACGGGTTCGAGTACGGGATGGGCGCCGAGATCGGCAACTCGACTCAGAAGCTGCACGCCCGCGGGCCGATCGGGATGCGCGAGCTGACGACCTTCAAGTACGTGGCGCGCGGCGACGGCCAGATACGTGAATAGCTCCAAGAGCGCGGCGATCGGCGTGCTGGGGTCCGCCTTCAACCCCCCGCACCTCGGTCACCTCGCGCTCGCCCAGGAGGCGCTCTGGCAGCTCGGCCTCGACCAGGTGATCCTCGTCCCGACCGGCGAGGCGCCGCACAAGCGGATCGTCGACGACCCCGGTCCGGAGCTGCGGATGGAGATGACCCGGCGCTCGGCAGCCGACGACGAGCGCTTCTCGGTTTCGGCGCTGGAGGTTGAACGCGAGGGACCGTCCTATACGTATGAGACCTTGGAGGCACTTGCTGAGGAACGGGCAGACACGGAGCTGGTGTTCGTGATGGGGGCGGATGCTGCGGTCGGCCTCGAGAGCTGGCGCAACCCCGAGCGCGTGGTCGAGCTGGCGAGCCTGGCGGTGGCGCGACGGGCGGGCGTCTCCGACGCGGATGTGGCGGCGGTGACGCGCAGCCTCGGCTGCGAGGGGCGGGCGACGATGCTGGAGATGCCGCAGTTCGGGGTTTCTTCCTCGGTCGTCCGCGAGCGCGCCAAGCAGGGGCGGCCGTTGCGCTATCTCGTGCCCGACTCGGTTGCGAGCTTCATCGAAGAGAGGGGGATCTACAGGTGAACCAGGCCCAGTCCGAGCAGCTGGCGCGGCGCCTCGCCGCGATCGCCGATTCGAAAAAAGCCGAGGACGTCGTCGTGCTCGACATGCGCGGCCTCGTCGCCTACACCGATTTCCTTGCGATCTGCACCGCGCGCAACGAGCGCCAGGCCGGGGCGATCGTCGACGAGGTGCGGCTGCGGGTGAAGCGCGAAGCCGGGCTGCTGCCCGGCGGGGTGGACGGCGGCGGCGAAGCGGGCTGGACGATCCTCGACTACCTCGACTGCGTCCTGCACGTGTTCACGCCCGAGGCGCGGGAGCGTTACGGGCTCGAGGACCTCTGGCACGAGGCGCCGCGGCTGGAGTTCGACTTCGACGCGCCGGAAGCCCCCTCGGCGGCCAGCGCGTAAATACGTCCGAGCGCCCCCTTACGGTGCGGGCTCATGAGTGGGTTCAAGCGGGTGCTGTGGGGGTACCGCCGCGCGGAGGTGGAGAACGCGATCTCCGTCCGCGACGCGCGCATCCTCGGGCTCGAGCTGAAAGCCGACGCGCAGCGCGAGGCGATCGCCGGGCTGGAAGGTGAGACCGCAGCTCTTTCGGGAATGGTGATCGAGCGCGAGCGCGAGATCCGCGTCCTCGGCGAGCGCCTGCGCGAGGCCAACGAGTGCCACGACCGCAGTATCGCCTCGCTTGAGTCGATCACCACGAGGCTGGAGGAGCTGGAGGCGCAGGCCCGCGGGCAGGCGACCCGGATCCGGATGAAAGCCCTGCGTGAGGCGGTCGAGGTGAGCAAGAAGGTGAAGGCGCTGGAGGAGATGACCCCGGCGCTGCAGGCGGAGGCGAACGGCGCCGCCACGAGCAGGTCCGAGCCGGTGGGCGACGGCCTCTTCGAGGGCCAGGTGAAGCTGGAGATCGGCCCCCTCGGCGACTTCTCCCAGCTGGTCGGCTTCGAGGATGCCGTCGGCCAGCTCGGCGCCTCGGAGATCTCCGTCGAGCGCTTCTCCGAGGGCCGCGCCACCCTCTCGATGAATCTCGACCAGCCCGTCGACCTCCTCCGCGAACTGGAAGGGCTCTCCGCCCTCGACTTCAAAGTCCGCCACACGGCCCCCGACAACCTGATCCTCGACGTGGACGACGGCGACGGGCCAGAGCAGCGGGCGGCATAAAAGAGGCGTCTTTTTTTATGTCTGAGCCGCAATGTATTGTCCGTCAGACGATGGATCACGACCCCAATCTCAAAGGCAACGTTGCTGAGCTGGCAATCGCTACCGAAGCCGCCCGACTCGGTCTTTCGGTCTGTAAGCCTTTGACCGAGCATGAGCGGTACGACCTGATCCTCGGCATCGGGGATCTTCTTCTGAGAGTGCAATGCAAATGGGCCAGCCGCAAGGGCGACGTGATCTGCTTACGGCTGAAGACTTCTAGTCATTCGCCAACTCGTGGCTATGTCACCAGCACCTATCGTGAAGGGGAGATTGATGCGATTGCCGTCTACTGCGGCGATGCGGATCAGTGCTATCTGGTTCCGATCGAGCGAGTCGCCGGCTTGCAGATGCTCCACCTGAGGCTTGACGCAGCGAGAAACAACCAAAGAGCGGCGCTAAACTGGGCGTCTGAGTACGAGTTTCCCGGGGCTGTAGCTCAGCTGGCAGAGCGCTTCGCTGGCAGCGAAGAGGCCAGGGGTTCGAATCCCCTCAGCTCCATCCCTTCGGAAGAGGCTGCCGCCTCCTCCGAAGGGATCGCCGACAACATCGTCAATGTCGGCGCCCATCAATTCCGGAACCACTTCGGCTACTACATGGAGCAGGCTGCTGCCGGCTCGGAAATCGTCGTCTCCAGGCACGGCCGCCCGTTCGTGCGCATGCTCGGCTCCTAGCTGTCTCTTGGCCGCAGTCTCGTTCCGGAAGGGCGAAATCAGGCTTGCGGAAAAGCGCAAATCCCGGCCTTCCCACGACCACTTGAGTTCAACTCTATGGACCAAATAACGCGCAGCCAATTCCCTTCCCGGGATGCCGCGGCGAGAGGATCCACAGCGAGGGCTCGGGAAGGCGATACGGACGCTCCGGAACAAGGCGCAGTTGAGCCAGGAAGCGCTGGGTGAAGCCGCCAACATCCATGCGACCTGGATCTCGCACATCGAGTCGGGGCGGATCAATCCCACGTGGGGCAACGTGAGACGGATCGCCAGGGGCCTCGAAGTCTCCTTGACCCAACTCGCGGAGCTCGCCGAGAAATACGAGCGAGAACTGCCGCCCTCTGACTGATCCAGCCCGGAATCACGGGCTCCTCGGCTCAAAGTCCGCACCGTTCCTGCCGATGCCCTAGGCGATGAGCACGGCGAATCAACAGGTCTTCTCGCATGGCATGCGGGACACGCGGGAGACCCTGGACGCGTGGAGCTGCCGGCCGTGGCAGGTGCTGCGCGGCTGGCTCGCGCTCAGCCTGGCGATCGCGATCACCCTGCTCACCGCCGTCTGGTTCGTCGCCGGCCTGCTGACGCCGGACATCACGCCGATGCACCTGCCCGGCCTGACCTCGCCCTCCGAACCCGGCGATCTGCTGCCGATCCTCTACCGCAACTCGCTGGTGCTGGCACTCCACGCCACCGCCTGCATCGCCGGCTTCATCGCCGGCGCCTCGATGCCGATCGCCGCCGCCCAGCGCAGCGGCATCTCACGCTGGATCCACGTCAAGGCCGGTGAGCTGGCGATCCTCTTCGTCTGCGCGGTGACCCTCTTCTCGCTCTCAACCCAGGCGCTCTACCTTGGCTTCCAAGGCTCGACCCTCGCCTACCAGCTCCACATCTCCCGCTTCGAACTGATCCTCAGCGTCCTCCCGCACGCGATCCCCGAGCTGACCGCGCTCTTCCTCCCGCTCGCCGCCTGGTTGATCGCCAGCCGCCGCGGCGAGTGGAACCAGCTGCTCGCCGCCACCTTCATCACCGTGATGCTGGCGATCCCCACCCTGATCGTCGCCGCGACGATCGAGGTCTACGTCTGGCCCCACATCCTGCACGCCCTCTCGCCGGTCACCTACTCCTTCCCAGGCTAGGTCGCCGTCGCGGCGGCCATCCCGCCACGTAAGATCGCCGATCTAGTGGCGGGCTACGAACCGAAACAGATCGAGGCGAAGTGGCAGCGGGTCTGGGCTGAGGAGAAGACCTGGGAGGTCGCCAACCCGGGCCAGCCTGGCTACGAGGACTCGAAGCCCAAGGCCTACGTGCTGGAGATGCTCCCGTACCCGTCGGGCGAGCCCCACGTCGGCCACCTCAAGTGCTACTCGGTCGGCGACGCGATCGCCCACTTCCGCCGCCGCCACGGCTTCGAGGTGATCCATCCGATGGGATACGACTCCTTCGGCCTGCCGGCGGAGAACAACGCGATCAAAACCGGCGAGCCGCCGCGCGTCGCCACCGAGCGCTCGATCGACTCCTTCCGCCGCCAGTTCCGCGAGTGGGGGATCTCGATCGACTGGTCGCGCGAGCTCGCCACCCACACCCCCGAGTACTACCGCTGGACCCAGTGGATCTTCCTGCAGCTGTTCGAGCGCGGCCTCGCATATCGCACCGAGGCGCCGGTGCAGTGGTGCCCGAAAGACGCGACGGTGCTGGCCAACGAGCAGGTCGTCGACGGCCGTTGCGAGCGCTGCGGCACCGAGGTGATCCAGAAGAACCTCGAGCAGTGGTTCTTCCGCATCACCGACTACGCCGATCGCCTGCTCGCCGACTTCGAGGCGCTCGAGTCATGGCCCGAGCACGTGATCACGATGCAGCGCAACTGGATCGGCCGCTCCGAGGGCGCCGAAGTCGTCTTCCGCTGCGAGGAGCCAGGCCTCGACTTCCCGGTCTTCACTACCCGCCCCGACACCCTCTTCGGCGCCACCTTCTTCGTGCTGGCGCCCGAGCACCCGGAGCTGGAGCGCCTGGTCGCCGGCACCCCGGCCGAGGAGGCGGTGCGCGAGTACGTCAACCGGGTCGGCCGCGAGTCGGCCTCCGAACGCGGCGCCGAGGACCGCGAGAAGACCGGCGTGCCGCTCGGCCGCAGCGTCGTCAACCCGGTCAACGGCGAGTCGATCCCGATGTATGTCGCCGACTACGTGCTGATGGAGTACGGCACCGGGGCGATCATGGCGGTGCCGGGGCACGACAGCCGCGATTACGAATTCGCCCAGAAATTCGGGCTGCCGATCAGGCGGGTGATCGAGGGCGAGGACCCCGAGGCCGCCCGCGACGAGCTCGGCCTGCCCTACCCCGGCGACGGTCGGATGGAGAACTCCGGCCGCTTCGACGGCAAGCACAACCGCGAGGCCTACGAGGAGATCGTCGCCTGGCTGGGCTCGGAGGAGCGCGGCAAACCCGCCGTCAACTACCGCCTGCGCGACTGGCTGGTCTCCCGCCAGCGCTATTGGGGAGCGCCGATCCCGGTCGTCTACTGCGAGGAGTGCGGGATCGTGCCGGTGGCCGAGGACCAGCTGCCGGTCGAGCTGCCGGAGATCGAGGACTACGCGCCGCAGGGCAAGAGCCCGCTGGCGGCGGCCGAGGAGTGGGTGGCGACCGAGTGCCCACGCTGCGGCGGCGCGGCCCGCCGCGAGACCGACACGATGGACACCTTCGTCGACTCCTCCTGGTACTTCCTGCGCTACCTCGACGCCCACAACGACGCGGCCGCCTGGGACCGCGCCGCGGCCGATCACTGGATGGCGGTCGACCAGTACATCGGCGGCGTCGAGCACGCGATCCTGCACCTGATGTACGCGCGCTTCTTCACCAAGGCGCTGGCCGACCTCGGCTACCTTGGCGTCCAGGAGCCGTTCGCCAACCTCTTCACCCAGGGGATGATCACCCGCGACGGGGCGAAGATGTCGAAGTCGAAGGGCAACACGGTCAGTCCCGGCGACTACGTCGCCCGCTACGGCGCCGACACCGCCCGCACCTACGTCTGCTTCATGGGGCCGCCCGAGCGCGGCGGCGACTGGACCGACGAGGGCGTCGAGGGCGTCAACCGCTTCCTCTCGCGCCTCTGGCGTCTCTGCGAGGAGGTCGCCGAGCGGACCGAGGCGGGGGAGCCGGACAAGGCGACCGGGGGCGAGGCGCGCGAGCTTCTCGCCAAGGCCCACTGGGCGGTTGACAAGGCGACGCGGGACTTCAACCGCGGCTTCCAGTTCAACACCGTGATCTCGGCGGTGATGGAGCTGGTCAACGAGACCTACCGGCTCAAGGACGACCTCTACGGGGTGGCGGAGGGCGGCGCAGCGGTGCGCTTCGCCACCGCCACCGCGGCCTCGCTGATCTTTCCCTTCGCGCCGCACCTCGGCAGCGAGATCTACGAGCGGCTCACCGGCGAGCGGGTCTGGGAGCAGCCATGGCCCGAGGCGGATCCCGAGCTGCTGGTCAGCGACACGGTGACGCTGGTGGTCCAGGTCAACGGCAAGCTGCGCGACCGGATCGAGGTCCCGGCCGAGGCGCCGAAAGAGGAGCTGCTGCGGCTGGCGCGGGAGAGCGAGAAGGTCGCCCGCCATCTCGACGGCCAGCAAATAGTCAAGGAAATTGTAGTTCCGGGCAAGCTGGTCAACCTGGTGGTGCGGTAGGGCCCTTCGTCGGGCCCGACGCTTCTGCTAGAAAGCCGCCGATGCTGGTCAGGCGAATGCAAGACGCAGCGGTTGAGGAATGGCACCGCCTCCGCGCCCACGTCCTCCTGGATGCGGGCGAACTCGGCTCCCGCAACCTCTCCGTCACCTGGGTGACGGTCCCGGCGGGAGCGAAGCAGACGCTGCACTCCTCCGGTGAGGCCGAGCAGGCCTACGTCGTCGTCCGCGGCAGCGGCACGATGTCGGTCGCCGGCGACACCCAGGAGGTCGCCGAGGGGGATCTGATCCTCGTCCCGCCCGCCACCGAGCACTCGATCGGCAACGACGGCGACGACGAGCTGGCCTGCGTCTCGATCCAGTCCCCGCCCGTCGCCGCCGCCGAGCTCTACAGCGATCAGCTCGCAGAGGTGGCTGGGTATGACGATGACGACGAATTCTAAGTTGGCAACTTAGAGGCGCTTTCGTCTCGCACTTTTTTCTTTCTGCGCGCCACGCGTGCGCCTCGGCCGGTCATCGTCGGCGGCGATGCCGGAGCTGAGCAGATCGCAAGTCATCGTCTACGCCGCCGTCGCGGTCGCCCTGCTGTGGGTCGGAGCGCGGGCGATCCGTGGTGAGAAGGGAACCGAAGCTTCGTTTGCGGCTAGCTCTGGAAGCAGTTCGCACGGCACCAGCTTCTCGGTCAGCGGCCAGGCCGGCGATCTGGTTGTCGACGTAACCGGTGCGGTGCGCCGCCCCGGCGTCTACCGGATGCCCGCCGGCAGTCGCGTCAACGACGCCGTCACCCGCGCCGGCGGTCCTAAACCGCGGGCGGAACTGGAAGCCGTCAACTTGGCGGCGCGGCTCGCCGACGGCCAGCAGGTTGTCGTCCCCGAGCGGCTCCCTGGCCGCGCGGCTGCCGCGACGGGCGCAGCGACCGAAGACGGCCCGATCAGCCTCGGCACCGCGACGGTCGAGCAGCTGGAAGAAATCGACGGGATCGGCCCGGTCACCGCGGGCGACATCATCAAATTCCGCGACGAACACGGCGGCCTTTCCTCGGTCGATCAGCTCGACCAGGTGCCGGGGATCGGGCCGGCGACGATGGAGGCGCTGCGGGCGCGGCTGCAGCCGTAGCGGTGCGCTCGCCGCGCCCATCGCTGCCGATTCTGGTCGGGATCGCCCTCGTCGTCATCCTGGCGCTCGCCCACAGCGGCGAGATCCGCGGGCGGGCCTCCGATGGGCTCGTCCAGGGGATGCCGTCGCGGGAGGGGGAACTGGCTCGCGGCTTTGTCCTCGGCGAAGACGACGGCATCGACGAGCGGACGAAGGAAGACTTTCGCCGCGCGGGATTGAGCCACCTGCTCGCCGTCTCCGGCGAGAACGTCACCTTGCTGGCGCTGCTGGCGATGCCGTTGCTGGGGGCGCTGGGCATCCCCCTGCGCGAGCGGCTGCTCTGGGTGCTGGCGCTGATCGCCGTCTACGTCCCGGTCGCCGGTGCCGGCCCCTCGATCCAGCGGGCGGGGGTGATGGGCGCGCTGGGAGTCCTGGCGACGCTGGGGGGACGGCGTGGCTCGCGCCTCTATGCGCTGGCTCTGGCGGCGGTGGTGACGCTGGCGATCGACCCTGGCGTCGCCGCCGATGTCGGCTGGCAGCTCAGCTTCGCCGCCGTGCTCGGGCTTCTGCTGCTGGCGACGCCGCTGTGCCGGGCGATCGTCGCCCGGCTCGGCTCGGGCCGGTGGCGCCGTGCCCTGGCCGAGGGTGTCGCGATCACCGTCGCCGCCACCCTGGCGACGGCGCCGCTGATCGCCTTCCACTTCGAAATGCTCTCGACGACCACGCTGGCTGCAAACGTCCTGGCGATGCCGGCCGTGGCGCCGGCGATGTGGCTGGGCATGCTCAGCGCGGCCCTCGCGCAGTTGCCCGGACTGCCGCTCGCGCCCTTGAACGGCCTCAATGCCCTGCTCCTCGCCTATATCGCCCAGGTCGCCTCCTGGTGCGCCAAACCGAGGTGGGCCGAGCTGCACGTCCACCTGAGCGGCTCCGGACTGATCGGCGCCTATCTGGGGTTGGGCGCACTGGTTCTCCTTTGCGTCCGCTTGGCCCGAACGCGGCGGCTTGCCGGCGTCAGGCAGCGCGGTGTCCATCCCTTGCCGGGCCACGCCCGGAAAAAGACGAACGCCGGGCTCGCCCTTATTGCCTCCCTGGCCGTTCTGGCGATCGTCATCCTTTGGGCGCCCGGTGGGGGAGCAGCGCCGTTGCGTCCGCTCCGCGGTCTCCGGGTCGACGTCCTCGACGTCGGCCAAGGCGACGCGATTCTCCTGCAGCCGGCTGGTGGCCCGGCCGTGCTCGTCGATGGCGGTCCGCCAGGGGATGGCCTTGAGGGCAAGCTGGAAGACGCTGGCGTCACCAGCCTCGGCGCCGCCGTGATCACCCACGACCAATCCGATCACGCCGCCGGGATCGAGGAACTGCTCGGGCGCTTCCCGGTGCGGCGGCTGATCTTCGCCCGTCTCGATCGCCGCGTCCTTGCGGCGGCTGCCGCGGCCGGCGCCGAGCCGCAGGGAGTCGCCGCCGGACAGGAACTGCGTTCGGGTCGCCTCCGCCTGCAGGTTCTCTGGCCGCCGCCGGAGCTTTTGCGCGAAGCAGACGCCGAAGAAGACCCGAACCAGCTCGCACTGGTGATGGAGGTCCACTGGGGCGGCTTCACGATGTTGCTCACCGCCGACGCCGAGGCGGAGTCGGTCCCGCTCGACCCCGGCCCGATCGACGTGCTCAAGGTCGCCCACCATGGCAGCGAAGACGCGGGACTCGCCGCCCTGCTCGAGCACACCCATCCGAAGCTCGCGGTCATCTCGGTCGGCGAGGAAAACCCCTACGGACACCCGGCGCGGGCGACGATTTCCACTTTTTCGCGGTACGCCATCCCCATTTTTCGAACCGATCGCGATGGTGATGTGGTGATCGACGTTTCAAGGGGCTCATTCCGGGTGGACAGATAATCGAATCGAAAGTCGAGGAATCTCGTCTAATCGCTATGGCCCCGGCTCTGTGGGTCGATGATCGAACTGGTGCGCTCCGACCTCCAAATCAAGCCCCTCTCGACCCTGCGGGTGCCGAGCTTCTCCGGCGGCAGCTTGATTTCGAGGATGCGCAGCACCACCTTCCTGCTCCTCGGCTTCATGACGGCAACCGGCCTGACGCTGATGGCGATCTTCGCCACGCCGCAGCTGCACCTGCTCTCGCCGGCGCCGCTGCCAAGTGAACCTTCGACCTCGGTTTCGAGGGCGGAAGCGCTGACCGTGGAGCACGGCTCTAGGGCGCCTGTCCCCACCGGCGGTGCCGGAAGCAAGCAATCTCCGCCTTCGGGAGTGGGCTCGAGCGACTTCGGTGGCGGCGGGTCGGCCGGGGGTCGCAGCGGCCATCGAGGCGCCGGCGCAGTCGGTTCTCCGCAAGCGGTGAGCTCGCCCTCGCCCGACACGGGCACGGGGAGCGGAGGCAGGCAGCCGGAAGCGACTCCTTCTCCGGTGCCGGTCTCGACTCCTCCCGCTGAATCGTCTCCCTCGCCGGAATCCGTTCCAGTCGCTTCGCCCGCTCCGGAAAAGGGCGCCGGGCATCCCTCGTCCGCCGGTCACTCCACGGCTGCCACCGGTGATTCCACCTCTGCGCCGGGGAATCCCGGCGCCCCTGGCCATTCGGGCACTGCTCTGGGTCATGCCGGCACTGCTCCCGGGCATGCGGGCGCGGCCCCCGGCCATAGCTCCCATGCATCTGCTCCGCCTCCCGCTCCCCCGGTGGCCGAATCGAATCCGCCTGGGCATCAAGGCAAGAGCGACCCCCCCGGCCATAACGGGTAGCCGCCGGCGGGCGAGCCGGGGCGGGATTAGTGCCGTCTCCCGCGGACACAGCACTAGACTCGGCCGCGTGGCTGCCGAGGAGATGAAGTCCCTGTATCTGATCGCCGGCACCGACGCCGCGAAAATCGACGCTACCCGGGCGCGGCTGCGGGCGCGAGCCGAACGCGAGGGCGGCTAGGCGGCGCTGGAGGTTTTCGAGCCGGGCGAGGGGAAGGGGATGCCCGACCACGAGGCGCTACTGGCGGCGATCCCGGCGATGTCGCTGATGGACTCGCGACGCTACCTGCTCGCCGACGGGATCGAGCGCTGGCGCGACAAGCAGCTGGAGCCGGTGCTGGCGGCACTGGGGGAGCTGCCGCCAGACCTCACCCTGGTCCTGATCGCCCGCGACAAGCCGGCGGCGAAGCTGGTCAAGACGGTGAAGGCCGCCGATGGCGAGGTCTTCGAATTCGAAGCCCCCAAGGCGCGGGAGATGCCGCGCGTCCTCGTCGGCGAAGCGCAGCGGCTCGGCTTCCGGCTCGACCCGGCGGCGGCGCGGCTACTGGTCGAGCGGATGGGGGCGAACCCGCTGCGCCTGCGCAACGAGCTCGAGCGGCTGGCCCTGTGGGCGGGCGAGGGGGGGGAGGTCGGCATGGCCGGTCTCGAAGAGATGATCGCCGACACCTCCGAGGCGGCGGTCTGGTCGCTCTCTGACGCGCTGATCGAAGGCGACGCGGCGGCCGCGCTGCGGATCGGCGAGCGGCTGATCGGCCAGGGCGAGAACGTCACCGGCTTGATCTACGGCCTCGCCTCGCGCCTGCGCAGCGCCTGCGCTACGGCGGCGCGGCTGGAGGAGGGGATCCCGCCGAAGCAGGTCGAGTCATCGCTGAAAATGCACCCCTACGCGGCGAAGCAGCTCGTCTCCCGCCTCCGCGACACCGATCTCGCCAGCCTGCGCACGGCGATCGAGGCCCTCGCCGACCTGGAGCTATGGTGCCGCGGCGGGGCGGATTATGGCGACGAGCTGGCGCTGACGATCGCGCTGAGGAAAGCTGCTGCTGGAGCGGCTTAGCTGGCGGAGGAGCCGGCGGCGATTCTGGCCGCTTTGGCCTTCTTGCGGGCTCCGGTGTTCTTGTGCAGCGCGCCCTTTTGCACGGCCTTATCGATCTTCGAGACGAGGTCGCGCTGCTCGCCGGCGATCGTGTCGGCGTCGCCGGACTCGACCGCGCTTTCGAGGCGGCGGAAGTGCGTCTTCACCGTGCTGGTGAGCAGCCGGTTCTCGGTCCGCTCGCGCTCGCTGCGCAGTATCCGCTTTTTCTGTGAGGCTATGTTGGCCATGTTCGAAGGCCCTGGCAGGCGTTTGCCAGCCCTGGGCGGCCGCCGACTATAGCGACTGAGGCGTCCTCGGTCGCCCCCGAACCCCGAATCGACAGCAAGCTTGGAGACCCCCAGGGCACCTCACCCCCCCGATCCCGACGAGCGGGCGATCAACGCGGACGAGGCCGTAGTCGCCTCCGACGTCGCCGTCTGGGAGGCGGAGGCGTTCGAACCGGGCGAGGAATTCACCCGTGAGCCGCCTCCCGGGCGACAGGCAGGGCGGATCGCCCGCTCGACCGCGTTCTTCTCGATCGCCACCGGCGCTTCGCGCATCGCCGGTCTCGCCCGCGAAATCGTCGCTGCCGGCTACTTCGGAATCAGCGGCCCAATGTCGGCCTTCACGGTCGCCTTCCAGGTCCCCAATCTGATCCGAGCCCTGTTCGCTGACGCGGCGCTGCAGCCGGCCTTCGTCCCGGTCTTCACCGAACTGATCGGCAAGAAGCACTACAAGGAGGCCTTCCGCCTCGCCTCGACCCTCCTGCTGCTGGCGACGATGGTGCTGGGCGCGATCACCGCCCTCTTCGTGCTGCTGGCGCCGGTGATCATGCCGATCTTCGCGCCCGGCTTCGAAGGCGAGATCCTCGACCTCACTGTTTCCCTCTCGCAGGTCCTCTTCCCGATCCTGATCCTGCTCGGGGTCAGCGGCATCGTCGTCGGCATCCTCAACAGCTACGACCGCTTCGGCGCCTTCGCGATCTCGCCGCTCTTCTGGAACCTGACGATCATCGTCGTCCTGGTCGTCCTCGAGCCGCTCTTCCACGGCCGCGACCGGATCTACGCCTACGCGATCGGCATCCTCGTCGGCACCCTGGTGCAGCTGCTGATCCCGGCCTGGGACCTGCGCCACACGCCCTATCGCTTCAGCTTCAGCTTCGACTGGCGCCACCCGGGGGTGCGGCGCGTCTTCCTGCTGATGCTGCCGGTGACGATCAGCCTGGGCCTGATCAACTTCAACAACCTGATCAACAGCTTCTTCGGCAGCCTCGTCTCCGACCAGGCGCCGGCCGCGATCGACAAAGCCTTCCGCATCTACCAGCTGCCGCAGGGGATCTTCTCGGTGGCGATCGCGACGGTGCTCTTCCCGACCCTCGCGCGGTTCGCCAATGCCGGAGAAATCGACAACCTGCGGTCGACTATGGCGAACGGGATGCGCCAGATCCTCTTCGTCCTGGTCCCGGCGGCGGCGGCGATCCTGGCCCTCTCGGACCCGATGATCCGGCTCATCTACCAGCGCGGGGAATTCGGTCCCGCGGAAACGGCGGTGGTGGGGACCGCGCTGTTCTGGTTCGCCTTCTCGCTGCCGACCAACGGCCTCTACCTGCTGCAGACGCGGACCTTCTTCAGCCTGCAGCAGCCGTGGCGGGCGACGGCGCTGGCGGTGATCGACCTCGTCGTCTCCACTCTGGCTGCGCTAGTTCTGTACTCCCCGTTCGGGGTGGGCGGGATCGTCGCCGGCACCGGCATCGGTACGACCGTGGCGGTGGTGGCGCAGGCGGTGATCCTCCGGCGCCGCTTCGGGGGTCTCGAGCTGCGGCGGCTGTTCTCGACGAGCCTGCGGATCACGATGGCGGCAGCGGCGCTGGCAGGCGTCGGCTGGGTCGTCTGGGACCTCCTCGACCAGGCGCTCGGCAGGGGCCTCGGGGGGCAGATCGTCTCCCTCGGCACCGGCCTCACCGCCGGCGGCCTTGCCTACGTGGCGGTGGCGTGGCTCCTGCGCGTCGAGGAGCTGCAGCAGATAACCCGCCTGCTGCGGCGGCGGTAGGGGGCCTGACCTGATGCTCGGGCCGGGTCGCTACCTGCTGGGGGTCGTCGAGATCCTGTTGCTCGTCGGAGCTGCGGGGTTGGGTGGCAGGGCGCTGCGGCGGTGGTTGCTGCCGCGGTTCGAGGGCGCGCCGGCGTATCTGGCGACGGCGCTGCTCGGACTGGCATTGCTGATCTGGGCGGCGGAGATTCTCGGGACGTTCAGCGCCTTTGAGCCTGTGCCGTACCTGGTGCTCGTCCTTGCGGTTGGGATAGATCTGTGGAAGTTCGCGCCGCAGCCGCCGGAGGAGGGAGTCCCCCACCCATAACAGCTGGGGGGGG
>JBQCHH010000062.1:0-6315 GCA_051954855.1 Solirubrobacterales bacterium
CCGGCCTGCATGGCCGAGTAGATCTGGTGGGTCTTGCCCTCCCGAATGAGGTTGCGCACCGCAGGCGTGGCGATGAGCACCTCGGCGGCAACCGCCCGCCCGCCGCCGCCGCGCTTGGGCACCAGCTGCTGGGTGACGATCCCCTGCAGCGCGATCGATAGCTGGGTCCGCACCTGACCCTGCTGCGCTGGCGGGAAGACGTCGATGATCCGGTCGACCGTCTGCGCGGTGGACTGGGTGTGGAGGGTGGCGAAGACCAGGTGGCCGGTCTCCGCGGCGGTCAGCGCGGTGGAAATCGTCTCCAGGTCCCTCATCTCGCCGACCAGGATCACATCGGGGTCCTCTCGCAGCGCGGCCTTCAGCCCGAGCGCGAAGTCCTCGGCGTCGGAGCCGACCTCGCGCTGGTTGACGATCGACCTTTTGTGCCGGTGCAGGAACTCGATCGGATCCTCGATCGTGAGGATGTGATCCGGGCGCTCGCAGTTGATCACGTCGATCATCGCCGCCAGCGTCGTGCTCTTGCCCGAGCCGGTGGGGCCGGTGACCAGCACGAAGCCGCGGGGTTTCTGCGTCAGCTCCCGCAGGACCGGGGGCACCGCGAGCGAGTCGAGCGCGGGGATCTCCTGCGGCACGAAGCGGAAGGCGGCGCTGACGGCGCCGCGCTGGAAGAAGCAGTTGACGCGGAAACGGGCGACGCCGGGGATCGCGTAGGCGAAGTCGAGCTGTTTCTGCACCTCGAACCGTTTCCGCTGATCGTCGTTGAGGATGCTGTAGACGACCTCGCGGGTCTCCTGGGCGCCGAGGACGGGGAAGCCGTCCATCGGCGTGATCTGGCCCTTGTCGCGGATCGCGGGCGGAAAGCCGGGGGTGAGGTGAACGTCCGAGGCCCGCGCCTCGACCATGCGGCGCAGGACCTCCGAGAAATCGAAGTCCATGGCCTCTACATCGGCCCCCGCACCGGTTTTCTCGATACCCGAAAGCAATTAACCAGCTCAGGTGGTGACACGCAACACCTCCTCGAGGCTGGTCAAGCCCGCCCTGACCTTCGCCAGGCCGTCCTCGCGCAGGGTCAGCATCCCCTCTTCGCAGGCGGCGTGGGCGATATCCGCCTCGGCCGCCCCGGCGACCGCGAGCTCTTTGATCCGCTCGCTCATTTTCATCACCGAGTAGAGCCCCACCCGGCCGCGATAGCCGCTGCCGTTGCAGCGCGCACAGCCGAGCGGCTCATAGGCCTCGACGTCACCGCCCACCCGAAGCCCCGCGTCGGCCAGGGCTTTCACGGGGACGATCGCCCGCCGCTTGCAATGGCTGCAGAGCTTGCGGGCCAGTCGCTGGGCGACCACGCAGTCGACGGAGGAGGCGATCAGGAAGGCCTCGATGCCCATCTTCGTCAGCCGGGTGATCGCGCCCGGAGCGTCGTTGGTGTGGAGGGTCGAGAGCATCATGTGGCCGGTCAGCGCCGCCTCGATCGCGATCCGCGCCGTCTCGCCGTCGCGGATCTCGCCCACCATCACGATGTCGGGGTCGGCGCGGAGGATCGACCGCAGGCCCGTGGCGAAGTCGAGGCCCGCCTTGCGGTTGACGTTGATCTGGTTGATCCCGTCCATCTGGTACTCGACCGGGTCCTCGATCGTGATGATCTTCTTGTCGACGTGGTTGAGCGCCTGCAGCGCCGCGTAGAGCGTCGTGCTCTTACCGGAGCCGGTCGGCCCGGTGACGAGCACCGCCCCGTAGGCCTGGTGGAAGGAGAACTCGAAGCGCTCGCGGGCCGTCCCGTCCATCCCCAGATCGTCGAGAGAGCGCTGGGCGTTGTCTTTGTCGAGGATGCGGATCGTCGCCCCCTCCCCCTTCTGGGTCGGCAGCGTGGTGACGCGGAGATCGACCTGGCGGTCTTCGACGGTGATGCTGACGCGGCCGTCCTGGGGGACCCGTTTCTCGGCGATGTTGAGCTCGCTCATGATCTTCACGCGGGAGATCACCGCGCTGACCATCCGCTTGGGGACGTTCGCCGCCTCGCGCAGGACGCCGTCGATGCGGAAGCGCACCCGCATGTCATGTTCCTCGGGCTCGAAGTGGATGTCGGAGGCGCCCTCGCCGACCGCCTGGCCGAGGATGCTGTAGACGAGTTTGATCACCGGGGCGTCCTCCGCCCCCACCTCCATCGAGGAGACCTCGGCGAGCTCGTCCTCCTCCTCTTCGCCCTCGATCACCGCCTCGCTGACCGAGCTCTGCAGGGTGTTCAGCCGCGTGATCAGCGCTTCGATGTCGTCCTCGGCGGCGACCGCGACCCGGCAGTCGAGCCCGGTGGCGAGCTGGATGTCGTCTACCGCCAGCACGTTGGTCGGATCGCCCATCGCCACCAGCAGGGTCTGCTTGTCGACGAAGCCGACCGGCAGAGCGCGGTAGCGACGAGCGGTGCCGACCGTGATCAGGTTGGCCGCGGCCATGTCCACCGGGTAGAGCGAGAGGTCGATGTGGTCGAGGCCGTAGCGCTCGGCAACCGCCCGCGAGAGCTGATCGCCGTTGATCGCCCCCTGCTGGAGCAGCAGCGCCTCCGGGGGCATCCCGGCGGTGCGGGCCTCTTCGATCGCCTGCTGCGCCCGCTCCGCCGGCACGAAGCCGAGGTCGACGATGACGTCGGTGATGAAGCCGCTCGAGCGGCCCCGCTGCAGCGGCGGCGTCAGCCCCGGCGTCCCCTGCTCTTCCGGCGTCAGCGCCGGCGCGGTGGAGTCGCCGGAGTCGGGAACCGGCCGCAGGTGGCCCGGATAATTCCCGTACTCCATGGCTTATGGGTGGTAGGAGAGGGTGCGGCCCTTGTAGCGGGCGTCGACCACCGCCTGGACGACGCTTTGCGCTCCCTGATATCCGTAGTTGACGGAGGCGGTGGGAACGCCGTGGCTCAAGTTCTTCGGGCGAAGGACGACGAGCGCCGGCACCCGGTTGACGCCCGCCCCCTCGGTGATTGCGGCGTATTGGGCGATCTTCCGCACCGGGACCACGAAGAGCGCGACGTTCGGAACCGCGGCGAGCGCCTCCGTATCAACCTTCACCATGTCGTCGTCGATCCCCCCTGGCCGGACGATCAACAGGACCACCGTCTGATCCGAGTTGAAGGCTGCGGTGACGGCCTTGGGCGGGGGAGGCGCTTCGGGGGGAGCTATCGGCCCACCGGTCGATGGAGTTTCACCGGCGGGGGTGATCGCGGGCGCGCTCGTCGTGGTCGAACCGGATTCGGCTGGTTCCGATTCCGATTCCGATTCGCCGCCACCGCCTTTGAGCAGGAAGATGGCAGCCACGGCGATCAGGATGCCGACCACGGCGATCTGGGCAAGCGGGTTTTCGTTCAGCTTCTCTCGCATCGAACGTCCGCTTATCAACTCGACATCCCGAGCCGAGATCTTGAGCCCCGGCCGCGATCGCTCAGGCGCTCAGCAGTTCGCGTTGGGCGGAGTGGCGGTCGCGCCCGTGCACTGCACATAGAGCTGGCGCGAAAAGAGGGTCGAGCCGCCTAGTTGCGGCGGTTCGAAGCCTTCGTCCTGTTCGACCGTGACGTTGTTGCCGAGGTAGACCGTTTTGCCCGCGATCGCGCCTTTGAAAGTCGCCTTGTTTTCCAGGTAGACGTTGGAGTTCGGCGCGTAGAGCACGAACTGGTTGGAGCCACCGTTGTTGTTGAAGACGATCTTGGTCGCGATCGTCGTCGACCCCTGCACGTAGAGGCCCGGCACTACGAATTTGCCTTCGCTTGGCTGATAGCCGCTGGAGGTGATGTCGGCGTTGTTTTCGACCTTGATCGGTTCGTAGGTTTCCCCTGCTTTCGCGCCGCAGTTTTCGGGAGTGTCGAAGAAGATCCGCACGGTCGCCCCCGCCCCCATGATCAGGTGGGCGTTGTTGCCGAGAACCAGCTTGCAGATGAAGTAATCCCCGCCGGTCAGGGTCAGGGTCGAGTTCTGCGCCGGTTCGATCGTCCGGGTCGTCGCGTTCCACGGAACGGTCGATCCCCAGCTTTTCGTGTAGGAGTCGGACTGGCAACCTGCCGGGTTTTTCGGCACTTCGGTCGTGCACTTGACCAGCCGGTAGTCATCATTTTTGGTGGAGATTTCGGAAGGCATGAAGCTGCTGACCGGCGGCAGCGTTTCGTTGCCTTCGGTTTTGATGTAGCCGCTGCACTGGGACGAGCTGTTTTCGAAGGTCGTCTTCTTGCCCACGCCATGGCGGATGTCGCCGCAGATGCTGGCGCCGTTGCTGAGTTCCACGTTGCCGTTGGTTCCCACTCCGACCCGGATATTGGCGCTGTTTTCCAGTTTGATCGTTTCCTGACCGAGCACGCCGGCCTGCGAGAAGGCACCGCCGACCGTGCTCGTCCCGAGACCCACCTCGATCCGGCGGCTGACCCCGTTGGAGGTCCCCACCGCTACCAGGCAGGAGGTCGATTCCCCGCACGCGGTCGTGCTCGGGCCGACCCTGTAGGAGTAAGTGGCGTTGCCCACGGTGCCCGTGATCTGCGGGCACCAGCCGTCCGCTTCCGCGTGCGTGACGACGAGCATGCTCCCGCTCATTCCGACGCAGGGATTCGCGGCGCTCACCGCCTTGGAAAACTGGTTCATCCTCATCAGGGCGACGTTGGCGCCGGCATCGGCGGCGGCAACCGATTCCTTCGCGTTATGGTCGCGGACGGTGCCGTGCTGCGTATTGACTGAGTAGACGACGGCGGCGCTCGAAAGGGCGAAGGCAACCGTCATCGCAATCAGCGCGGTCGCGACGGCCATGCCGCTCTCATTGCGGCGCAAATCGCGAACGAGCCGGGTGAAGCGATCGATCGCAGCCATTACGCGACTGGATCGGCATGCGCCGCTCGAGGCTTGAATGGCGCAATGCAGGCAGCAGGCCAGCGTGGACGCGCGTCCTACTCAGTTGCGGGTGCGAGCTGCTCGACCCCGCTCGCCCGCTGGCCGCCCGCGGCCAGCATCAGCTTGAAGTCGTGCGGGCTCGAGGCGTACTCAAGCGCCACGCTCTCGGTGACCTTGCCCTCCATCACGTAGTGGAGCAGGGACTGGTCGAAGGTGCGCATTCCGTAGTACTCGCCCTCGGCGATCACCTCGGTGATCTTGCCGGTCTCCTCCGGGTTCATGATCAGGTCCTGGACGCGGCCGGTGACGACGAGGATCTCCGAGGCCGGGACGCGGCCGTCGCCGGTGACGTCGGGGACGAGACGCTGGGCGATCGCCCCCTTGAGGGTGGCGGCGAGCATCACCCGGGCCTGGTGCTGCAGGTGGGGCGGGAAGAAGTCGACGATGCGGTTGACCGTCTCGGTCGCGTCCAGGGTGTGGACGGTGGAGAGGACGAGGTGGCCGGTCTCGGCCGCGGACAGCGCCGTGCGGACCGTCTCCTCGTCGCGCATCTCGCCGATCAGGATCACGTCGGGGTCCTGGCGCAGGACGCGGCGCATCGCGCGGGCGAAGCTTTCGGTGTCGGAGCCGACTTCGCGCTGGTTGACGATCGAGTTTTTGTCTTCGTGCAGGTACTCGATCGGGTCCTCGAGGGTGATGATGTGGTCGGTCCGGGTGCGGTTGATGTGGTCGATCATCGCCGCCAGGGTCGTGCTCTTGCCCGAGCCGGTGGTGCCGGTGACGAGGATGATCCCGCGCTGCTCTTCGGCCAGCTTGGTCACCACCGGCGGCAGCCCGAGGTCGTCGACCGAGCGGATTTCGAAGGGGATCGCGCGGCAGACGATCGAGATCGAGTCTCGCTGCTTGAAGGTGTTGACGCGGAAGCGCGAAAGGCCGGAGATCGAGTAGGAGAAGTCCGCCTCGCCGCACTCCTCGAATTCCCTCAACGAGCGCACCTCGGCCATGTCCTGGAAGGCCTTCTCGGTGTCATCCGGCCGCAGCGGCTGGTAGCCCTCCAACGGCGCCAGCTCGCCATGCAGGCGCGCCGTCGGCGGCACCCCCACCTTCACGTGCAGATCGGACCCACCCCGCTCAATCAGAGTGCGCAGCGCTGAATCAATGTCGAACATCGCAGTCTCTATCGGCCAGCCAGCCAAATCACTTAATCACTGCAAACGGCCACCGGTACGGGAGTCCGGGCAACCCTCTTCACTCGCCTGCTGGCAGGGTCGTCTTCAGCTGACCGAGATTGCTGCCAGGCCAGAGGCGCAAAACGTTCAGAGGGTCACCCGGACTCCCGTACCACAGGTATCAGCAGACGGCGTAAACCAGCGCGCTGGTGCGGAGGGGGGGGGGGGGGAGGCGCCGGGGGGGGTGGGGGATACATGCCCCGGGGGGTGTGGGGGGAGGGGGGGGGCAAGGGGAAACC
>JBQCHH010000063.1:0-9234 GCA_051954855.1 Solirubrobacterales bacterium
CCGACCTCCCTGGGTTACTCGCCTGTAGCGCCGCCAGCTGACCGCGAGCGTCGGCGGTGCGAGTAACAGGACGCCGGTCGGCCGGGGAATACCCGTCCCCTCCACAACAGAGCTCCGGCAGACGCCCTACCGCGAAACCGCGAGAGACCCCGCTATACGGGGGTCTATTGCGGTTTCGCTGAAGCTGAAACAGCTTTCGCACCCTTGGCGGTCTCGGGAGAGCGTGTGGCGAGGAGTCTGGGTGATCCTCTGAACGTTTTGCGCCTCTGGCCTGACACCCATCTCGGCCAGCTGACGACGATCCAGCCAGCAGGCGAGTGAAGAGGATCACCCAGACTCCCTACCGAGTGAGCTCAGTCCTGCGGTGCTTCGCCGATGATGAAGTCTGACTTCTTGGAGTCGCTGAACTTCACCCAGCAATGGTCAGGGGAGACGCCGGCGACGTCGATCAGGGCTGCTTCGATGCGTTTGGCGATCTCCGCCTTCTGCTCGTCGGAGCGGCCCTCGTACCAGTGGACGTGAACGAACGGCATAGCGCGCTCGGGGGTTAGGCGAGCGCCGGCTCTAGCTCGGCCTCGAGGCGGCGCTTCGGCATCGCGCCGACGATTTTCTTCGCGATCGCGCCGTCCTTGAAGAGGATCATGGTCGGGATCGAAAGGACTTCGTACTGGGCCGCCGTCTGCTGGTTCTCGTCAACGTTGATCGAGACGATCTTGAGGTCGTTGCGCTCGCCGTCGATCTCCTCGAGGACCGGATGGACGACGCGGCAGGGGCCGCACCAGGGCGCCCAGAAGTCGACGAGCACCGGGCCTTCGGCCTCGAGCACGTCGCTTTTGAAGGTGGCGTCGGTCACGTCCGTCAATTTGCCAGTCACTGATATCGGTCTCCCGGTCGAGGTGTTCAGCTCAATACTTCAGAAAGTATAGCGACGTTGTCCAGGGCCCTGCTCGGAGGTGGATGGGACCCCCTCGACCGCGCCGCGACCGAAGCGCAGCAGGGGTAGGCGCCAAAAGGCCTCGGCCACGATCGAGAGGTCCATCTTCGACCTCCCTACCCGACGCTCGCGAAAAATGATCGGCACCTCGGCGACTTTGAAGCCGCAGCGGACCGCGCGGTAGGTCATCTCCACCTGGAAGGCGTAGCCGCGGGCGGTGATCGAGTCGAGGTCGATCGCCTCCAGCACCTCGCGGCGGAAGCACTTGAAACCGCCGGTGAGGTCGCGAACCTCGAGTCCCAGCACCAGGCGCGCATAGGAGCTGCCGCCGCGGCTGATCACCCGCCGCAGCGCCCCCCATTCGCTCACCCCGCCGCCGTCCACGTAGCGCGAGCCGAGCACCACGTCGGCGCGCCCGGCCGCCTCCAGCAGCCGCGGCAGGTAGGCCGGGTCGTGGGAGAAGTCGGCGTCCATCTCGAGGATCAGCCCGGCGCCCTCCTCCAGGGCGCGGCGAAAGCCGGCGATGTAGGCGGGGCCGAGCCCTTCCTTGCCGGGCCGGTGCAGGACGTGGACGTTCTCGTGCCGCGCGGCGAGGTCGTCGGCCAGCGCGCCGGTGCCGTCGGGGGAGTTGTCGTCGACGATCAGCACCTGCGCCGACGGCGGCAGCTTGGCGCGAACGGCTTCGACCAGCGGCTCCACGTTCTCGGCCTCGTTGTAGGTCGGCAGGACCACCCAGGCGGGCCCGGTGCGCGCGTCGCTCATCGCCGCGATGCTATTCCGGAAAAGCAAGCAAACCTAAAGAGAGACGCACCGCGCCGGGTAAGTTGCTCCCGTGACCAACGCCGAAATCGCGGCCGCGCTGGAAGAGCTGGGCGTCCTCTACGAGCTCGACGGCGCCGACAGATACCGGGTCCTCGCCTACAGCACCGCCGCCAAGGCGATCCGCGAGAGCCCCGTCTCGGTGGCCGAGCTGGCGGCGCAGGGGCGGGCGACCGAGGTCCCCGGCGTCGGCAAGACGCTGGCGGAGAAGATCGACGCGCTGCTGGCAACCGGCGAGATCCCCGCCGCGGTGAAGCTGAAGGCGAAGTTCCCGCCGACGCTGATCGAGGTCACCCGGGTCCCCGGCGTCGGCCCGAAAACCGCGCGGCGCCTGTTCGAGGAGCTCGAGATCTGCTCGATGGAGGACCTGAAGGCGGCGGCCGAGGCGGAAAAGGTCCGCCACGTCAAAGGCCTGGGAGCGAAGGCCGAGGAGAACATCCTCGCCGCGCTGGAGCGTCTGGGGGAGCCGGGCCAAGGGCCGGGCCGGCTGCTGCTCTCGAAGGTGAAGCCGGTGGCCGAGGAACTGGCGGCGGCGCTGCGAGAGCACCCGGCCGCGAAGCGGGTCGAGGTCGCCGGCTCGGTCCGCCGCTGGGCCGAGACCTGCAAGGACATCGACCTGATCGCCACCGCCGAGGAGCCGGCGGCGCTGGCCGAGCACCTCGCGGGCCACCCGCTGATCGCCGCCGCCGGCAACCCCGGCCCCAACGGCGTCCACGCCCAGACCCACAACGGCATCTCCGTCGACCTGCGGATTGTCCCGCCCGCCGCTTTCGGCAACCTGCTGCAGCACTTCACCGGCTCCCAGGCCCACAACGTGCAGCTCCGCGAAGAGGCGGTCGCCGGCGGCCTCTCGGTCTCCGAGCACGGGATCACCGAGAGCGAGAGCGGGGAGGTCGAAACCTGCGAGACGGAGGCGGCCGTCTACAAGCGCCTCGGCTATGACTACATCGAGCCGGAGCTGCGCGAGGGCCGCGGCGAGCTGAAGGCGGCGCGCGAAGAAAAGCTGCCGAAGCTGGTCGAGCTAGGCGACATCCGCGGCGACCTCCACTCCCACACCACCCTCTCCGACGGTCGCAACACGCTGGACGAGATGGCCGAAGCGGCGCGCGAGCGCGGCTATGCCTACCTGGCGATCACCGACCACTCCGCCAGTCACGGCTTCGGCGACCACGTCACCGCCGAGCGACTCTGGGAGCGGATCGAGGAGGTGCGCGAGTGGAACAAAGGCAAACGGGGCCTCCGCCTGCTTGCCGGCTCAGAGATCAACATCGGCCTCGACGGCTCACTCGACTACCCCGACGACCTGGTCGCGGAGCTCGACTGGGTCGTCGCCAGCGTCCACACCTCCTTCGCGGTCTCCGAAAAACACATGACCGAGCGGGTGCTGGCGGCGATCGAGAATCCCGACGTCGACTGCATCGGCCACCTCACCGGCCGCCTGATCGGCCGCCGCGAGCCCTACGGGATCGACGTCGAGGCGGTCGCCGAGGCGGCGGCCCGCACCGGCACCATGATCGAGATCAACGGCAACCCCAACCGCCGCGACCTCTCCGACGTCCACGCCCGCCTCGCCGCAGAAGCCGGCGTGAAGATCGTCCTCAACACCGACGCCCACGGCGTCGACACCCTCGACAACATGGCCTACGCCGTCGCCACCGCCCGCCGCGCCTGGCTAACCACGGGGGACGTCGCAAACACCCGGCCATGGGCGCAGTTCAAAAAGCTGTTGAAGTAGTGACGGAGCCGCGGCTAAGCGCGGCCCCGTCGAAGTGCTACGAGCTAGCTCGTTCTTTCTCTACCTTTCTGCAACCCACGCGTTTTTTGGGCTTGTGGCGACATAAGCGCCCGTAAGCTGCGATTCACTGGGGCAAGGACCGCTGATCAGGGTGGGCTGCGTATTGAGGGTCAAGGTGCCTGGATTTCCTCCTTCGGTGGTACCGGCGTCACGGACCGTATACACGCAGCTGCCAAAGATAGTCCGAACTGTCACTTGGGTGCCGATTGTTGTGAGTGTGCCATTGTTCGTCCCCGGGATCCAATGAAGTTCGGCTGAGCCAGGGTTGAGGACGGTGGTTTCGTTCGTGCAGGCGCCGAGGGTTAGAGTTGAGAGAGTGCTGGTCACTGTGCTGGTCGCGCTGCCAGCGCTTTTGATGCTGCTGCTGACCGTGGATCCCGTGCATGTGTCCAACGTAATGCCGCCGGCCACCAGTTTCAGACTGTTGGTGGAGGTGGCGGTTCCTTCCGTCCCAACCGGGTAAGCCCACCCTTCCGGGCATACGCCACCGACCGGTACTGTCTTGCAGATGACCGTCGCCGAGGCCGTACCGGCTCCGAGGAAGGCCGCCAGGGCGGCTGCAGCCATGGCGGCGAGCCCCAGCATCTTCAGGTACTTCATTTGTTCCTCCTTGATCCGCGCGATGCGCGTGTAGTTTGAGTCTTTTTACAAACTCCGGAGGTAGTAATCAAGAACATATGAGTAGTTGTCACTCGTCGGCTTGAAACAGTCGCCCCTGTCGATGCGAGACTGGTGACGGGGTCGCGGTATAGGCGCGCCCCGTCACCTTCGGCGAGTCAGACTGCGCTGTCAGCCGGCCGCTACGTATGCGGCTTTCGGTTCTGTGTTGACGTATTTGCCTGTCAGGCGTGCTTCGGCGGGACAGGCAAAGCTGCCGGCGACCTTTTTCACGACCGAATTCACTTCGAGGCTTCCGGGGGCACCGCCGACGACAACGCCCCAATCTTTCATGGTCGAGCCAAGGCCGTAGGTGCATGACACCCCGCTCAGGGTAGTTGTCACTTCGAATCCCTTGGCTGTGATTGTCCCGTTGTCGGTGCCGGAGATCCAGTGGAGTTCGGCTTCGCCACCGGCGAGGACGTTGACAGGACTGGTGCACCCGCTCCAGCTGAGGGCGGCGGCTGCCACTTTGCCGGCTACTGTCGTGGTCGCACTGCCTTCGTTCTGCAGGGTTTCTTTCGCGGTAGAGCTCGTGCATGTGTTGATGACGGTGCCGGCGAGGGTCTCCATGACACCGGTGCCGGTCAAACTCGCTACGCCCACGGTTCCCACGGGGTACTTTTCGCTGCAGGTTTCTGTGTTGAGGTTGTTTTTGCAGAGAACGGTTGCAGAGGCGGTTCCTGCCCCGGCGATTGCCGTCAAAGCAGCCGCAGCGACCAGTGCAAGGCCCAGCGTCTTCAGATGCTTCATTGTGCTTCCTCCTCATTTCCGCGCGCAGGGACGCGGTTAGTAGAACAACGCGTTCCTAACAGATGAGGAAGGTCTGATCAAGAAGTCTGCTTGTGCATTCACGGACCTAAGCGGCGCCGAGGTGGTCGCTGCGCAATCCCGGCGTCCGCACCAACTCGATCGGGCGCAGGGCTGGGCTGGGAACGACGTAGAACTTGACGCCGTCGCGACTCTCGATGCCGAGCACGGCCGCCTCGCGGGTGTGCCAGGCGAGAGAGACGATCAGGGCGTAGCCGGCGCCGATCACCGCGACGCCGGGGAAGAAGATGCCGAGGACGCCGGCGGCGATTGCGGTGAAGGCGATCGGCCAGAGGCGGACGATGGCGATCCTGGCCGGGCTCTGGTCGGGCAGCGAGGTGGCGGTGCGGGCACGGGCAAGGGCGTCGCGGATGTCGTCGGCGGCACGCGCGGGCCGCCCGAGGTAGATGCCGATCGCGAGCGAGATCAGCCACCAGGCGGCGGCGACGAGCATGATCGTGGTGTTGCCTTCCCGGTTGGCGGCGAAAGCGGCAATCGCCCCGAGCGCGGTCGCCTCGGCGGCGGTGATGAAGACGCTGACGCGGAGCAGGTCGGTGTAGGGCATCGGCTCAGGTGGTTGATCCCTCTGGCTCCGCCAGCCACTGGAGGATCGACATCCACCCCTCCGTCCCGTCAACGGTCAGGTCCGACTCCTCGGCCAGCTCGGCCGGCGCCTCGGCCGAGAGCACGCCGATGCAGACGGCGGTGCGCAGCCGCCCCTCCTCGCGCAGCTCCCGCAGCCGCCGGAAGGCGTCGAGGTCGGTGCGGTCGTCGCCGGCGTAGACGGCTCGGTCGAGCTGCGCGTCAGCGAGCAGCGATGCCACCGCCCCGTCCTTGCCACCGCCGCCCAGCGGACGCAGCTCCAGCACCTTGCGCCCCCAGCGCGGTTCCAGCCCCGCCTTGCCGGCCTCGATCGCGATCTCGTGCGCGCGGCTCTCCGCCCCCGCCTCGTCGTCGGCGCCGCGCCAGTGCAGCGCCTGGATCGGCCCCTTGTCCTCGCGCCGCAGTCCGGCCGCGTCGAGCCGCCCTTCGTCCACCGCGGCGAGGAACTCCGCCGCTTCGCGCTCCCGCCCCGAGATCGACGGATCGGGCCGTGGCGCCTCGTCCCCCGGCAGCAGCAGCTCCAGCCCGTGGTTGCCCGCGTAGGCGAGCGAGTCGAGGCCGACCAGCCGCCGCGCCGCCGGCGCCTGGCGGCCGGAGACGCAGCCGACCAGGGCGTAGCGCTCGCTCAGCCGCGCCAACACGTCGCGCGCCGCTGGCGGCACAGTCGCTTCCTCGGCCCGCTCGACGATCGGCGCCAGCGTCCCGTCGACGTCGGTGAGGACCGCGCTGCGCCCCGGCTCCTCGCGGAGCGGCCCGAGGCTCGCCGACCAGTCTGCCGCCGTCTGCTCGCCGTCGGGCACGCCCTTAGTATCGCGAGATGCCCGACGCCGACGCGCCGCCCGCCCACGCGATCTGGAAGCTGGCGGCGATCGGCACCCTCGCCGGCGCCTTCAGCGGCCTCTTCGGGGTCGGGGGAGGGACGGTGATCGTGCCGCTCCTGATCTTCTGGTTCGGCTACGGCGAGCGCCTCGCCACCGGCACCAGCCTCGCCGCGATCGTCCTCATCGGCCTGCTCGGCGCCCTCGCCCAGGGCGGCATCTACGGCAACGTCCACCTCGTCACCGGCCTGCTGCTCTCGCTGCCGGCGATCGTCGGCGTCGTCCTCGGCACCGCGATCCAGCAGCGGATTCCCCAGCGGGCGGTCTCCTACCTCTTCGCCCTGCTCCTGCTCGCGATCGCGGTGGAGCTGATCGTCAAGTGAGCGAGCTGGCGGCGGCGCTGATCTGCCTCTTCGGCGGGCTCACCGGCGGCTTGGTCGGGGTCGGCGGCGGCGTCCTCTTCGTTCCGGCGCTGACCGTCTTCATTGGTCTCAGCCAGGTCGAGGGTGAGTCGACCTCGCTACTGATGATCGTCATCGTCGCCGTCGTCGGCTCCTACCGCCAGTACGGCTACGGCAACGTACGCCTCCGCGAGGCGCTGATCGTCGGCGCCCTCTCCCCGCTCGGCGTCCTCGCCGGGGTCGAGATTGCCAACCACGTCTCCGAACGGGTGCTGCAGCTCTCCTTCGCCGCCCTCGCCCTCTTCATGGCCGCCCAGCTTGTCCGCCGCGCCCGCTCGGCGCCTTAGCCGCTTAACGGACTGCCGCAGTACATGGTCTACGCTCAGAAGGGTGGACTCGCTCACTTGGGAAGGTGATCTGCCGCGCCTCCGCTCGCCGGTACTGGTCTGCGCCTTCCGCGGCTGGAACGACGCCGCCGCGGCAGCCTCGACGGCGCTGGGGACGATCAACGACTCGCTCGAGGGCGAGCTGATCGCGCGGGTCGACCCGGAGGAATACTTCGATTTCCAGTCGACGCGGCCGACGATCAGCATGGACGAAGGCCAGACCCGCCGGATCGACTGGCCCGAGAACAACCTGATCGCGGTGCCGGTCCCCAGCGCCGACCGCGACCTGGTCCTGCTCGACGGAACCGAGCCGAACCTGCGCTGGCGCACCTTCTCGGAGACGATCGCCACCGCCGCCGACGCGCTCGGGGTGGAGATGGTGATCACCCTCGGCGCCTTGATCGCCGAGGTGTCGCACACGCTGCCGGTGCCGATCACCGGGCTCGCCTCGAACCAGGACCTGGTCGAGGAACTGGAGCTGGAGCGCTCCAGCTACGAGGGGCCGACCGGGATCGTCGGCGTCGTCCACGACCTCTGCCGTCGCAACGGCATCGACTCGGCCTCGCTCTGGGCGGCGGTGCCGCACTACGTCGCCGCCGTCCCCAATCCGAAGGCGGCGTTGGCGCTGCTGCGCCGGCTCGAGGGCCTGACCGGCATCGCCGTCGAGGCCTCCGAGCTGGAGGAGGAAACGGTCGACTACGAGGAGCAGATCGGCCGCGCCGTCGCCGCCAATCCGGAGATCGAGGAGCTGGTCCAGCGGATCGAGGCCGAACAGGTCGACCTGCTCGACTCCGAGGGCGAGCTCCCCTCCGCCGACACCCTCGCCCGCGAGTTCCAGCGCTTCCTCCGCCAGCGCGGCAAAGACTCCTCCTGACGGGGTAGGCGGGGAGCCGGTCACTCTCCCGCGTGAATTGAGTCGGACGCCGCTTCGCGGCTTAGCTCCGATGATGCTGCCCGCCCCAAGGGGCGGGCAAGAACGAGATTGCATATCGCCGCTTCGCGAACATTCCCGCGGGAGAGTGACCGGCTCCACTCCGGCCGGGAGGAGAGACTCTTCCGCGCTGGGACTCGTCTCAGCTGTGGACGTTCCTCCGGGCGGGTGGCGCCGATTTGGGGGGACCACCCCGATAGGGGTGGTGGGCCCAAAATCGGTGACAGGACCCGCCCGGCCAGAGCTCGCTCAGGCTTCGGCCGCCGGGCAGATGAGGCGGTAGTCGCACCAGCTGCAGACGGTGGGGGAGGGGCGGGGCTCGAAGTCTTGGCTGAGGATGCCCTCGCCTACTTGGAGGACGGTGCGCTCTACCCGCTCGGCGTCGTCGGGCCTGGTCGGGGCGGCCACCTTGTCGCCGTCGAGGACGTAGTAATAGCTGCCGGTGCCGGCCTCGATGCCCCAGGCTTCGCGGGCGGCGAGGCGGTAGAGGGCGAGCTGGAGGTCGTCGTTCAGCTCTTCCTCGCTCTTGCGCTCGCCGGTCTTGTAATCGATCAGCTCGTAGTCGCCGTCGGGCAGGCGGTCGACTCGGTCGACGCGGCCGCGGACGTGGTGCGGTCCGACCTTGAAGTCGAACTTCTTCTCCAGCCAGACCGGCTCGCCCTCGGCCGTGCGCTCGCGCTCCCAGTAGCGGCGCAGCGCCTCGCGGGCGCGCTCGCGGTACTGCAGCTCGTCGTCGCTGGAGCCGAAGCCGGTGCGCCGCCAGCCCGCCTCGAAGAGCCGGTTCAGCTCCCGCAGCCCGTCCTCGGGGTCGGCCGGCGGCTCCTTGTGGAAGCGCTCGAGGACGTTGTGGAAGAGGATTCCGAAGCGCTGGTTGATCGTCGGCTCCTGCGGGATGCCGAAGACCCGCGCGAACTTGTACTTGAGCGGGCAGGTGAGGTAGAGCGAGAGGTCCGAGGCCGAGAGGCTGAGCATGCCGTCGCCGCGCCGCGGCAGGAAGGCGGCCAGCGAGGGCTCCTCCCGCGCCGCCACCAGGTCCAGCCGCCGCCCCCGCTCGCGCTCGGAGTCGAGCAGGTAGGCGTC
>JBQCHH010000064.1:0-30662 GCA_051954855.1 Solirubrobacterales bacterium
CGGTGCTCGCCATCGCCCTCCTCGTCTCCCGCATGGCCGCCTGGCGCGGCATCGACCCGCTGCGCGCCGCCGCCTTCGTCGCCCTCAACCCCCTCGTCCTCGTCCACGTCGTCGGCGGCGCCCACAACGACGCCTTGACGATGCTGCTGGCGACCCTCTCCGTCGCCGCCCTCCTCAGCGCCCGCGAGGTATCAGCCGGCGCCGCCCTCGTCGCCGCAATCGCCACCAAGGCCTCAGCTGCCTTCCTCGCCCCCTTCGCCCTCGTCGCGACGGGCCGCAATGTCAAACCCCCCTGCGCGACGGGCCTAAATGTCCAAGAGGGTGAGACATATCGGCCCGTCGGCTTTGCTGGGGAGACATTTCGTCCCGTCGTGCGGTTGGTCGCGGGGGCGCTCGGGGTAGCGGCGCTCGTCGGCGTGGCGGCGTGGCTGGCGTTCGGGTGGGATTGGCTGCGCGGGTTCGAACTGGTGGGGGCGAACCAGAACCGGACCAGCCACCTCAGCATCCCCACCACCTTTGCCCGCATCAGCGGCCTCGGGCCCGGGGGGTGCCGCCTTGCCGCAGGGATCTTCTTCGCCGCCCTGGTCGCCTACCTACTGCGGTGGACCTGGCGCGGCGGCGACTGGGTCCGTGCCGCCGCCTGGGCCGCCTTCGCCCTCCTCCTCGCCACCGCCTGGCTCCTCCCCTGGTACCTGCTCTGGCCCCTCCCCCTGGTAGCCGTCTCCCGCGACCGCCCCCTCCAACTCCTGACGTTGGGACTGACGGCCTTTCAGCTCGGAGCCCGCCTGTGAGGGCCTAGAGCACTTCGGGCGTCTGCCCGCCGGCCTCCGGTCCCGCCGACTCCTCCTCAGGCGACGGATGCAGGATGCCGGTGGCGATGCTCCATCCCTCGCGCCGTCCAAGCGCGGTGACGGCGGCGACGTAGAGGAGTTCCGCCACCGTCATCACCCCGCGCACGGCGATCGCGATCAGCGAGGCGAGGGCGAAGCTCCTGCTCGGCAGCGCCGCCTTCAGCGCCCAGGCGAAGGCGGCGTCTTTGGGGCCGATGCCGGCCGGCGCGATCAGCGTCACCAGCGCCGCGAAGTAGCCGATCGCCTGCGCCGAGCCGACCAGGAGGATGTCTTCGGGAGGGATGTAGGTGACCGCGCGGGCGACGCAGTAGATCCCCACCGCCACCACCGCCCAATTCAGCGAGTAGAAGAGGATCAGGCCGATCACCGCCCGCAGCGAGATCACGTCCGGCAGCGGCTCGCGGCCGAGGGCGCGCAGCCCCCGGTTCGCCAGCGGACCGAACACCTTCGGGTGCAGCAGCGCGATCGCCGCCGGGATCAGCAGCAGCACCGCCCAGCGCCACGGCTGCCCCTGCAGGTCGGGGTGCTTGATGATGAAGTAGGCGGCGACGACGATGGCCGAGGTGGCCGAGATCGCCTGCTCGTAGACGATGCTGGCGATCGTGACCCGGCGCGGGATACCGGCCCGTTCGGAGAGCAGCACCCGCCCCAGCACGTAGAGGACGCTGCCCGGGACGTAGCGCGCGAGCAGCGGCTGCCCCCACGCCACCTGGGCCCGCCCGAACCCGAGCGGGTAGCCGAGCGAGCGCAGGATCAGGTCCCAGCCGTAGCCGCTGAGCACGAAGAAGGCGGGCAGGACGAGAATCGCGGGGATCAGCCAGCCGACGTGGAAGTGCACCCCTTCGTTCTGGATCTCCGACCACTGTTCGACGACCGTGAGGACGAGGAAGCCGAAGATGACGAGGGCGAGCCCGAGTTGAAGGGCGAGGCGGACCTTGCGGCTCCGCGGCGGCTTCTTTCCGAACCGGGACCCGGCCTCGCCGACCCGGTGCAGGAATGGTTGGCGGCGCTCCACGAACGTCGCACCTTAGCCATCCGCTGTCTGGAATAGTCGGAGGATGGGCGAGTTCGAGTTGCTGGCGAGGCTCCGCGAGCGTCTGCCCCGGGACGGGGCTCGGGTTCTGCTCGGCAGCGGCGACGACGCCGCCGTCACCGTCCCCGGCGGCGCCACCGCCACCTCGGTCGACGCGACCGTTGAGGACGTCCACTTCCGCCGCGGCGAGACCGAGCTGCGGACGGTCGGCCGCAAGGCGCTCGCCACCGCCCTCTCCGACCTGGCGGCGATGGGCGCGGAGGCGGGCGAGGCCTACGTCGTCCTCGGCGCCCCCGCCGACCTCGGCGAGGCCGACTTCCTCGCCCTGCTCGACGGCCTGCTCGAGCTGGCCGGGGAGACCGGCGCCACCCTCGCCGGCGGCGACCTCACCCGGGCGCCGGCCCTGACCCTGGCGGTCACGGTCGTCGGCCACGCTCCCTCCCCCGAGCAGCTCGTCTCCCGCGCCGGCGCCCGGCCAGGCGACCTGCTGGTCCTCACCGGCGAGATCGGCGCCGCCGCCGCCGGGCGCCTCCTGCTCGACGACCCGGGCCTCGCCGGCGCCGTGCCCGAGTCGACCGCCGAGCGCCTTCGCGCCCGCCAGCTCGATCCCACCCCCCGCCTGCGCTCCGGGCGCGCCCTCGCCGCCGCCGGCGCCCGCGCGATGATCGACCTCAGCGACGGGCTCGCCGCCGACGTCGGCCACATAGCCGAGGCGGGCAGCGTCGCCCTGCGCATCGACGCCGGCACGGTGCCGATCGCCAAAGGCGTCGCCGAGGTCGCCGCGGCCGCGGGCCGCGGGCCGTTGGAGCTGGCCGCCTCAGGCGGCGAGGACTACGAGCTGCTGGCGGCGCTGCCGCCGGAGCGGCTCGCGGAGGCCTCGATCCGGATCGGCGACGCGGCGGAAACCACCCTCACCCCGGTCGGCGAAGTCGAAGCAGGGGAGGGGGCCGAGATCAGGCTGCCCGGGGGAAAGCCCCTGGCGACCCGGGGCTACGACCATTTCGCGGAGCCGCCTGCGGAGCAGTAGCGTGAATCCCGGTCAGCAGTTCGCGGACGCCACGGCGACTCAGCATCGCCATCGCGATCTCACCGGGGTCCGGCTTGTAAGCGCCGGATTCGACTAGGGATTTGAGTTCTTGCGGCTCCATCGCGTTCATTATCGGCCCAGGTACCCAGATCCTTAGTTCTTAGTAGTCGCACATGCGTCCATTGGGCGCCGTTACTACGATTTCAAGCGTGCCCAACGGTTCCGCCCGCATCCTCCTCGTCGACGACGAGCAGTCGATCCAGACGCTGCTCAGCTACCCGCTGCGCAAGGACGGCTATCACGTCACCTCCGCCCTCGACGGCAACGAAGCGCTGCGGCGCTTCGAGGAGGGGCGTTTCGACCTCGTCATCCTCGACCTGATGTTGCCCCGCATGAACGGAGTCGACGTCTGCCGGGCGCTGCGCTCGCGCAGCCAGGTGCCGATCATCATGCTGACCGCCAAAGGCGGCGAGATGGACAAGGTCGCGGGCCTCGAGATCGGCGCCGACGACTACATAACCAAGCCCTTCTCGATGCGCGAGTTCCGCAGCCGGGTGAAAGCGGCGCTGCGGCGCTCGCGGATGGCCGGTGAGCCCGCCGGCGAAGGCGCGATCGAGAGCGGTGAGCTGAGGATCGACTTCGACCGGCGGATGGTCACCCTCGGGGGCGAGGAGGTGCAGGTCACCTACGTCGAGTTCGAGATCCTCGGCGCCCTCGCCCGCTCGCCCGGCCGCGTCCTCACCCGCGAGACGCTGCTCGAGCACGTCTGGGGCGACTCCGACTACCGTGACCCGCGCACCGTCGACGTCCACATCCGCCACCTGCGTGAGAAGCTGGAGCGGGAACCGAAGGAGCCGGAGTACCTCTTCACCGTGCGCGGGGTCGGCTACCGCTTCCGGGAGTAGCAGCGATGCGCCGCTTCAAGCTCAGGTACCTCGGCAGCCATTACACCCGCACGGCTGTCGTCATCAGCCTGGGCACGGCGCTCATCATCTACCTCTCGATCGTGACGATCGGCGGCGGCGCCAGCGGGCTTCCCGAGGTCAAGGTCCAGTTCCTGATCGGCGCCCTCGTCGCCGCCGCCCTGATGACGGTGATCGGGGTCTTCTCAACCCATCTGGCGATCAGCAGCGTCGGTCGCCTCAAGGACGCCGCCCGCAAGGTCGCCGACGGCAACTTCGAGACGACGATCCCCCTCGCCTCGGTCGGCGTCGGCGAGCTCGGCCAGCTCGCCCGCACCTTCAACGAGATGCAGCGCCGTCTGGCCGAGCTCGACATCGCCCGCAAACAGTTCATCGCCAACGCCTCGCACGAGCTGCGGACGCCGATCTTCAGCCTCGGCGGCTTCGTCGAGCTGCTCGAAGACGAGGATCCGACGCCGGAGGAGCGGGCCGAGTTCGTGCGCACGATGCGCCAGCAGATCGAGCGCCTGACGAAGCTGACGACGGACCTGCTCGACCTCTCCCAGCTCGACGCCGGCGCCGTGGTGATGAACCCCAGCACCGTCGATCTGACGGGGCTGGCGCGGGAGGTGACGAGGGAGTTCAGCGCCCGCGCCGAGCTGCGCGGATCGCGGCTGCAGTTGCGGACGCCGGAGCAGCCGGCGGTCGCCCTCGGCGACCCCGACAGGGTGCGGCAGATCATCCGTATCCTGCTTGACAACGCCCTCACCCACACCCCCGAGGGCACCACCGTCACCGTGACCACCTACTCCGCCAACGGCCGCGCCGAGCTGACCGTCTCCGACGAGGGCCCGGGAATCCCGCAGCGCGTCCAGAAGCGGATCTTCGAGCGTTTCTACACCGCCGACTCGGCGGGGGGGTCCGGGCTCGGGCTGGCGATCGCCACCGAGCTGGCGCAGCGGATGGAAGGGGAGATCACGATCAGCTCCAGCCGCCGCTTCACCGCCTTCACCCTCGACCTGCCGCCGGGCGAACGGCGGGCGGTTGCGCAGCCCGCTCCCACCCCGGCAAAGGTCGGCGCGTGAAGAGGCTAGGCGCCCTCGCGGCGCTGTTGCTCTGTCTTGGGCTTGTCGCCGGCTGCGGCTCCGGCAGCTCCGGCTCGACGAGCGAAACCGCTGCCGGCGGCGCCTCACAGCAGCCCGAAGTCGTCGTCGAGGCCTCCAGCCCGGGCTTCAACGCGACCCGCATCTACAGCGAAGCGGCGCCCGGGGTGGTGACGATCCGCTCGGTCTTCGGCGGCTCGGCCGGCGCCGCCGAGGGCTCTGGCTTCGTCCTCGACACGAACGGCGAGATCGTCACCAACGCCCACGTCGTCACCGACGCCTCGAGCGGCGAACGCAAGCCGGCCAAGGAAGTCTTCGTCGAATTCCCCGATCGCAACGTGGTCGCGGCCGAAATCGTCGGCTTCGACCCGTTCGCCGACGTGGCCCTGCTGCAGGTCAAACCGGACGGGCTCGCCCTGCACCCGTTGAAGCTGGGCAGCGACCACGACCTGCGCGTCGGCCAGCCGGTGGCGGCGATCGGCAGCCCCTTCGGCGAGCAGCGCTCGCTCTCGGTCGGAGTCGTCTCCGCCACCGACCGCTCGGTCCAATCGCTGACCCAGTTCGAAATCTCCGGCGCGATCCAGACCGACGCCTCGATCAACCCCGGCAACTCCGGCGGGCCGCTGCTCGACGCCGGCGCCCGCGTAATCGGCATCAACCAGCAGATCGAGACCGAATCCGGGGCCAACGACGGAGTCGGCTTCGCCGTCCCAATCTCGGCGGTGAAGCGCTCAGTCGCCCAGCTGCGCGAAAAGGGCACCGTCGAATATGCCTACATCGGCGTCTCCACCCAGCCGCTCTACCCGCAGTTGGCTCAGAAGCTGGGACTCCACACGAGCTTCGGCGGGCTGATCTCCGAAGTCGTCCCCGGCGGGCCGGCGGAGAAGGCCGGCCTGGAAGGCGGCAACGAGAAACTGCGCTTCCAGGCAACTGATTACCGAGTGGGAGGGGACGTGATCCTGCAGGTCGACGGCGAAAACATCGTCAGCCCCGACCAACTGGCCCAGGTGATCGCCGCGCACAAGCCGGGTGACACCATCACCCTCACCATCCTCCACGACAACCAGCGCAAGCAGGTCCGGCTGACGCTGGGCAAGCGTCCCGACAACCCCTCCGCCGGGTAGTCAGCCAGGCGGCGAGCGCACGCAGACGCTGATCGGTGTAGAACTCCCTGCCTTGCTCCAGGAAGTCGCCCTCGGCCACAAGACCCTCACCGACTACACCCACATCGTCGGCAAAGAGCTGACGGAGCAGATCCGTGAGCTCGCCGAGCCCTTGCAGGGGAAGCGGGTGCTGCACGTCAGCGCCACCGCCTTCGGCGGCGGCGTCTCGGAGATCCTCTACACGCTGGTGCCGCTGATGCGCGACGTCGGCCTCGACGCGCACTGGCACGTGATCTTCGGCAAGGAAGAGTTCTTCAACGCGACCAAGCTCCTCCACAACTCGCTGCAGGGGGCGGAGGAGACGCTCAGCGACGAGCAGTGGGCGATCTTCGACGAGATCAACCAGATGAACGCCGAGGGTTTGCAGGGCGACTGGGACGTGGTGATCGTCCACGACCCGCAGCCGATCGGCCTGCGCCGCGGCGCGCTGGAGAAGGGACGACGCTGGATCTGGCGCTGCCACATCGACCTCTCGACGCCGAACCCGGCCCCGATCGCCCGCCTGCTGCCGATGATCGAAGAGTACGACGCCTCCGTCTGGCACCTGCCCGACTACGTGCCGAACGGGATGGGCGCCCACCGCGACGCGGTCACGATCATGCCACCGGCGATCGACCCGCTCTCGCCGAAGAACATGGCCTTCTCGCCCGAGGACGCCGCCTTCGTCTGCCGCCAGTTCGGGATCGACGTCGACCGGCCGCTGATCACCCAGGTCTCCCGCTTCGACCCCTGGAAGGACCCGATCGGCGTGATCGACGCCTACCGCGAGGTGACCGAGCAGGTGCCGGAGGCGCAGCTGGCGATGGTCGGCTCGATGGCAACCGACGATCCCGAGGGGATGGAGTACTTCCAGAAGACCTTCGAATACGCCGGCGGCGACGAGGACATCAAAATCCTCAGCAACCTCAACAACGTCGGCGCGATCGAGGTCAACGCCTTCCAGTCGCAGTCGGACATCTGCCTGCAGAAGTCGATCCGCGAGGGCTTCGGCCTGACCGTCACCGAGGCGCTCTGGAAGGGGCGGCCGACGGTGGCCGGCAACGTCGGCGGCATCCCGCTGCAGATCGAGGACGGGGTCAGCGGCTACCTCGTCGACTCGGCTTCGGAGTGCGCGCAGCGCTGCATCGAGATCCTCCGCGACCCCGAACTGGGCAGGGAGCTGGGACGCAGAGGCAAGGAGCACGCGCGGCGCCGGTTCCTCACCCCGCGCCTGCTCTGCGACTGGCTCAGCCTGCTGACGGACGTCGAGAGCTGAGACACCCGAGCGCGTAGTCTCTGCGGCGTGGATTCGTCCCCGCTGATCATCGTCTCCAACCGGGGACCGCTCCAGTTCGACCGCGACGAGGACGGTGAGCGGACGGTGCAGCGCGGCGGCGGCGGCTTGGTGACGGCGCTGTCGGGCCTGGTCTCCCACCGCGACGCGCTCTGGATCGCCTCGGCGATGAGCGAGGAGGACGTCGCCGTCTCCGAAGAACGGGGCGGGCCGATCGAAGAGGAGCTCGACGGGATCGCTTACCGCGTCTTCCTCGTCGGCAGCGACCCGGTCGCCTACGACCGCTTCTACAACGTGATCGCCAACCCGATCCTCTGGTTCATCCAGCACTATCTCTGGGACCTCTCCAACGCGCCGGACATCCGCCAGCAGGAGCTCGACGCCTGGGACTACGGCTACCAGGCCGTCAACGAGGACATCGCCCGGGCGGTGCTCTCGCAGATCGAGGGACAGGAGCAGTCGCTGGTGATGCTCCACGACTACCACCTCTACACGGCGCCGGGGATGATCCGGGCCGAGCGGCCGGACGTCTTCCTCCACCACTTCGTCCACATCCCCTGGTCGCAGCCGGACAGCTGGCGGATCCTGCCGACGCGGATCCGCAACGCGATCTTCGAGGGGATGCTGGCCAACGACATCATCGGCTTCCACACCCACGCCTACTGCATCAACTTCCTCCGCTGCTGCGACGAGCTGCTGGAGGACATCGAGGTGGACTATCAGGCAGCTGAGGTCCGCCATTCCGGCGGCAAGACGCGAGCCCGCGCCTATCCGCTAGGGATCGACGCGCAGCGGCTGGAGCGGGCGGCGGCCTCGCCCGAGGTGGCGGAGGCCGAGCGCGAGGTGCTGGAGCGCCGGCGCCAGCACCTGATCATCCGCGTCGACCGCGCCGACCTCTCGAAGAACGTGCTCCGCGGCTTCACCGCCTTCGACACCTTCCTCACCCAGCACCCCGAGTTCCGCGAGAAGGTCACCTTCATCGCCCACCTGCAGCCCTCACGGCAGGACGTGCCCGAGTACGCCGAGTACCTGGAGCGGATCGAGGCGCTGGTGGCGGTCGTCAACCACCGCCACGGGACGACCGACTGGATGCCGATCGACCTGAAGATCTACGAGAACTTCTATGACGCGGTCGCCCGTTACAAGCACTTCGACCTGCTGATGGTCAACTCGCTGTTCGACGGGATGAACCTGGTCGCCAAGGAGGCGCCGGCGGTCAACACCCGCAACGGAGTGCTGATGCTCTCCGAGAACACCGGCTCTCACCAGGAGCTGTTCGACTATGTGCTCTCGGTCAACCCCTTCGACATCCAGGAGCAGGCCGATGCGATCTACCGGGCGTTGACGATGGCCCCCGAGCAGAAGCAGCGCTGGGCCGAGGGCCTGCGGGAGATCATCTTCTCCCGCAGCCCCGGCGACTGGGTCGATGACCAGCTCAAGGACATAGAAGCCGCTCGTAGCGCAACCGCATAACACCGCCGAGGCGAGCAGGGGGGAGAGTTTGCCCCCGCCCAGACTTGAGAGGGCATGCGCGCAGTTCGAATTCGGTGGGCCGGCGCGGCGAAGCTCGCGGCGATCGCGGTAGCGGCCCTGATCGCCCTGCAAGCGCTGCCCGAGCTACTGAAGCCCCCAGCGCCTCCCCCACTGGCCGAAGACGTGGGCCTGCCGCGAGTCATGCCCAAGGACGCCGAGCCCGAACTGCATCAACAAATACGCCCAGCAGAAGTAGAAGTTGATGCAGTTCGGAAGAAGCGGCGTCGTGGGCACGAGGCAGTGGGTGCAGCGAGGCCGGTGATCGGCAGCGAGCCGCGGCGGCACAAGCGCGCACCAGAGGCTGCTCACCCTTCAGCCACGCAACCGCCACCAGCGCCTGAACCGCCCTCATACGTGCCGCCGCCCGTGCCCCCTCCGGCGCCTCCTCCACCCGCGCCTGCGCCGGTGGGCGACGGGTCGGAGGAGTTCGCGCCGCACTAGGGATTCCCGAGCGGCCGTCGCTGGCGGCACCTCGCCGCTATAGTCCTTCGCCGTTTTGGCAGCACCACGCGAATACGAGCTGGTCCTGATGCTGGACCCCCAACTCGACGGCCCCGCGCGCGACGCGCTGGCGGGGGAGGCCCGTGGGCAGATCGAAGCCTCCGGCAGCCTCAAGCACGAGAACGCCTGGGGCCTGCGCAAGATGGCCTACGAAATCAACCACCGCACCGAGGCGGATTACCGCTGGCTGCGGTTCGAGGCCCCCAGCGAGCTGCTCGACTCGCTCGACCACAACCTGAAGATCGCCGACGGCGTGCTGCGATTCCGGATCTTCAAGGTCGATCCCGACGCCCCGGTGATCGTCCCGCCCGCCGTCACCGCCGCCCCCGGGCCGCGGGAGGGCAGCGCCCAGGGAGCAGGAGTCGCTCACGAGGATCGCGACGACGAGGCTCCCGCCCCCGCCGAGGATTCCGACTCCGAGGAATAGCGCCCCTCCGCGGGCCGCTGTTTGCGGGAAAACCTCCTGTGGAGGGGGGAGAGTCGCGCCGTCCCCCTGCTTAGACTGGATAACCGATAAGCGACTTTCAGAGGAGTGAGTGCATTGGCAGCTTCGAACGTGAACGTGGTGGTGATCACCGGGAACCTGACCCGTGATCCGGAGCTGCGACACACGGGTGGCGGAACCCCGGTCTGCGACCTGCGTGTCGCCGTCAACAGCCGCCGCAAAGACCAGAGCGGCAACTGGGTCGACAAGCCCAACTACTTCGACGTCACCGTCTGGGGGGCGCAGGGCGAGAACTGCGCCAACTACCTCTCCAAGGGCCGGCCGGTGGCGATCGAGGGCCGCCTCGACTGGCGCGAATGGGAAGCCAAAGAGGGCGGCAAACGGCAGGCGGTGCAGATCATCGCCAACACCGTCCAGTTCCTCGGCTCGCGCGACGGGTCCGGGGGCGGCAGCAACAACGGCGGTGGCGGGGGCTTCAGCCCGCCGCAGAGCGACGTGCCGGCCGACATGTCCGACTTCGGCGGCGCCCCCGCGAATACCGGGGCATCAGAAGACGACATTCCCTTCTGACGAGGTCCAGCGGCTGTCAGGCAAGAACGCAGGGAGCGTGGCGTGCTTCGCACGCGAGCGACTGAGGACGCTGCCTGACAGCCGCTGGGGCCGTCAGCCCTGTACCATCCGCCGCCGATATGGCCAGAGCTTCTGATCCCTCCTCATCCCGCACCGGCGGGCGGCGCGGTAGGCGCGGCGCTGAGCGTGCGCGGCCGCGCAAATACACGCGCGTCAACTCCGAGGTCGTCGACTACAAGGACCTGAACCTGCTGCGGCGCTTCCTCTCCGACAAGGGGAAGACGCGCGGCCGCCGGGTCACCGGGCTTTCCCGCCGCCACCAGCGCCAGCTCTCGGTGGCGGTGAAGCGGGCGCGCGAAATCGCCCTGCTTCCCTACGTCGGAGAGCGCTGATGGCGCAGGCGATCCTGCTTCAGGACGTCGAGTCCCTCGGCGAGCGCGGCCACGTCGTCGACGTCGCTCCCGGCTACCTGCGCAACTACCTGATCCCGCGCAAGCTGGCCCAGCCGGCGACCGCAGGGGCGCTGGAGGAAGCCCGCCGTCGCATGGAGGCAGCTGAGCGGGCCGAGAAAGCCCGCGCCGAGCGTGAAGCGGAGGCTGCCGGCCTGCTCTCGAAAACGGTGCTGACGATCCACCAGCGCGCCGGCGAGGACGGCAAGCTGTTCGGCTCGGTCGGCCCGAAGGAGATCGTCGACGCGCTGCAGGAGGCGCGCGACCTGCGGATCGACAAACGCAAGGTGCGACTCGAGCAGCCGCTGCGCGAACTCGGCACCTTCATGGTCGAGATCGAGCTCGCCGACGGCACCGTCGCCGCGGTGAAGACGATCATCAGCGAGGAGAACTAGCTTCCTGCCGCGCTCGGCGCGGCGTTACCCTCGGCGGATGCGCGCACGACGCCTGCCGACCAGACTGTCCCGCCGCGCCAAAGCGAGGACCCGCTTCGGCTGGGCCCGCTCGGAGCGGGCGACCGTCGGCCTCGCCACGGTGGCGCTCGGCGCCGCCGGCTCCGTCCTCGCCGGCCAGTTCAGCCGCATGCTGGCCCGCCGTGCCGGTGAGGCGCAAGACCCGGAAGCTCTGCTCGATCCCGAAGCGCTGCTCGAATCGGCACCGGTCGCCGCTGCCGACACGGTCGGCGTCGCCGTCCGCGGCTACGTCGAGGCGCCGCGCAGCGAAACCGTCCTCTTCAACCTCCTTGCCGGCTTCCTCGGCTCCTTCGCCTTCGTTCGCCTCTCGACCTGGGCGATCCGCGACGGCAAGGGGCCCTTCCGCAACGTCAGCGTCGGCGGCCGCCACATCCACCACTTCGTGCCGGGCATCCTGATCGCCTTCGGTTCGGGCACCGCCGCCCTGCTCACCGACGACGACGCGATCGAACAGCGGCTGGCGATCCCGATGGGGATCGGGATCGGCCTTACCTTCGACGAGGCGGCGCTGCTGCTCGACCTCCGCGACGTCTACTGGACCCGCGAAGGCCTGCTCAGCGTTCAGCTCAGCCTCGGCGCCACCGCGATCCTCAGCATCGCCATCCTCACCCTCCGCATGCTTCGCCGCGGCGAGCGCCGCCAGGAACAAGAGGGTCTCATCCCCCCACCCCAGCACCACCAGCTCTCTTTCGGAACTGCCGCATAAGAGTCACGGAAGTGTGAATTCCTTTTCGCGGGATTTGCACGGAAGGCTCGCGTGCCCGCCTGCCGCCTCTGGTTTGCTTGCTGAGCGCTCTCTCGCGGCCCTGGATCCGCCGCCCGGGCGCCTTTACTAGAGCACGATGCCGCAGCCGCCAACCACGCACGTCCCACCGCAAAACATCGAGGCCGAGGAATCGGTGCTCGGGGCGATGCTGGTCGCCGAGCCGACGCTGACGCGGGTGATCGACGAGGTGAAGCTGCACCGGGAAGACTTCTACCTCGACAAGCACAAGGCGATCTTCGAGGTCGTCCACGACCTCTACGCCGCCTCGAAGCCGGTCGACGAGCTCAGCGTCAGCGAGGCGCTGACCCAGCGCAACGAGATCGAGGAGGCGGGCGGGCGGCACTACGTCTCCGAGCTGGCGGCGAAAGTCCCGGCCGCGGCCAACGCCAAGCACTACGCGGAGATCGTCCAGCAGAACTCGCTGCTGCGGCGACTGCTCGGTGCCGGCCAGGAGATCCAGGGCTGGGTCAACGAGCGCGACGGCGAGCCGCGCGAGCTCTCCGAGCGGGCCGAGAAACTGCTCTTCGAGGTCGCCCACAAAGAGCAGGCGAGCGACTTCAAACTGCTCTCCGAGATCCTCCACGACGAGGTCGACCGGCTGGAGAAGCTCTCGACCGGCGAGACCGAGCTGACCGGCACCCCCTCCGGCTTCCGCGACGTCGACGCGATCACCGGCGGCTTCCAGCCCGGCAACCTGATCATCGTCGCCGCCCGGCCGGCGATGGGGAAGAGCGCGCTCGTCGCCAACATCGCCGAAAACGTCGCTGTCAAAAAGCAGCAGCCGGTCGCCTTCTTCTCACTTGAGATGTCCGAGGTCGAGCTGGCCCAGCGCTTCATCGCCTGCCGGGCGCGGATCTCCGGCGACAAGCTGCGCAAGGGACAGGTCTCGAAAAAGGACTGGCCGAAGGTGCTCCGCGCCTGCAACGAGCTCGAAGAGGCGCCACTTTGGTTCGACGACTCCTCCGACCTCGGCATCCTCGACCTGCGGGCGAAGGCGCGGCGGCTGCACGCCCAGGAACAGGAGCGCGGCGGTCTCGGCCTGATCATCCTCGACTACATCCAGCTGATGCGCTCCGACGACCACCGCGCCAACCGGGTCGAGCAGGTGGGCCAGATCAGCCGCGGCCTGAAGATCCTGGCGCGCGAGCTGGAGGTGCCGGTCGTCGCCATCTCCCAGCTCTCGCGCGCGCCCGAGCAGCGGACGCCGCCGAAGCCGCAGCTCTCGGACCTGCGCGAGTCAGGGCAGATCGAGCAGGACGCCGACGTCGTCGCCTTCCTTTATCGCGAGGACTACTACCGCGACCCCGACGAGGAGCCGGACGGCCTGGCCGACCTGATCATCGCCAAGCACAGGAACGGGCCGATCGGGACCAGGAAGCTGGTCTTCCTCGACCGCTATCCCAAATTCGCCGATCACGCCCACCAGGAGCCGCCGATCGAGCAACCGGTCGGCGAAGTACCGCCGTTCGACGACGCCGCAGCAGCGGGGCCTGACTTCTGATGCCCGCGATCGCCCGCTCCGAGCCCTTCCGCGAACAGGCCTGCCCGCTCGCCGTCTGCGACGGCTCCGGCTGGATCCTCGGCCCCGAAGACGTCGCCCGCCCCTGCGAGTGCCGGGCCGAGCGGCTCAACCGCGGCCGCAGCCGCGGCATCGCCTCCGCGATCCCGGCCCGCTACCGCGGCGTCTCCTTCGACCGGCCGCCGGTCTCCGACATGTCGCGCGACATGACCACCCGCCATGTCGTCCAGGCCGCGCGGGACTTCGCCGAGAACCTGGACCAGAACCTCACCGCCGGGCGCGGCCTCTGGCTGATGGGCGACACCGGCACCGGCAAGACGACCCTGGGGATGCTGGTCGCCAGCGAGGCGCTGAAGGCGGGCAAGTCGGTCGGCATCTATTTCACGCCGAAGCTGCTGACCCGGATCCGCCAGACCTACCAGGAAGCCGAGAGCGAGAACGCCTACGGCCAGTTCTTCGAACGGGTGACCTCGGTCGACCTGCTCTACATCGACGACCTCGGCTCCGAGCGCCATACCGACTGGGTGGTCGAGCAGCTCTACGCAGTGGTCAACGAGCGCTACGAGAACCAGCGGGCGATGCTGGTGACGAGCAACGCCGAGGGCGACGTCGATCGCGGCCAGCGCCAACTCGAGGACCAGATCGGCCGCCGCACCGTCTCGCGGCTGATCGAGATCTGCGGCGACCCACTCCCCCTCTTCGGCGCCGATCACCGCTACCGAGCCCGCGCCGCCGGCTGAACCCCGTCACAATCCCCCGCGGCGATGCCAGGCGTGGTCATAGTCGGTGCCCAGTGGGGCGACGAGGGGAAGGGCAAGATCACCGATCTGCTCGCCGAGCGGGCTACCGCGATCGTCCGCTTCCAGGGGGGCAACAACGCCGGGCACACGATCGTCCGCGACGGCGAGGAGTTCAAGTTCCACCTGATCCCCTCCGGAATCCTCCACTCGGAGAAGACCTGCGTGATCGGCAACGGCGTCGTCGTCGACCCGCGGGTGCTGCTGGGCGAGATCGACGGCCTGAAACGAGCCGGAGTCAGCGTCGGCAATCTGCGGATCTCGGCCAACGCGCACCTGATCATGCCCTACCACGTGCTGCTCGACACGGCGGGAGAGACGAAGCTGGGCAAGCTCTCGATCGGCACCACCCGGCGCGGGATCGGCCCCTGCTACGCCGACAAGGCGCTGCGGCTCGGCATCCGCGTCCAGGACCTGCTCGACGAGAAGATCCTGCGGACGAAGATCCGCGCCGCCCTGGAGCCGAAGCAGCAGGCCCTGCGCGAACTCTCGGTGCAGCGACGCAAGCAGCTGAAGGAGGCCGGCGAGGAGGCAAAGCCGGCGGAGGGGACGGCGCAGGTCCCAGACCCCCGTTTGGACCTGCACACGATGGTCGAGGAACACATCAGCTTCGGGCACCGGCTCGAGCCCCACATTGCCGACACCGCGCGGCTCTGCTGGGAGGCGCTCGACCGCGACGAGACGGTGATCTTCGAGGGCGCCCAGGCGACCCTGCTCGACCTCGACCACGGCACCTACCCCTTCGTCACCTCCTCCAACCCGATCGCCGGCGCGGCCTGCGTCGGCGCCGGCGTCGGTCCAAGGGACATCGACGAGGTCTGGGGGATTGCCAAGGCCTACGCGACCCGGGTCGGCGCCGGGCCGTTCCCGACCGAGCTCTTCGACGAGACCGGCGAGCAGATGCTGCAGCGCGGCCACGAGTTCGGGACGACGACGGGACGGCGGCGACGCTGCGGCTGGATGGACCTGGTGGCGCTGCGCTACGCGGTCCGCCTCAACCGCATGGACGCGCTGGCGATCACCAAGCTCGACGTCCTCAGCGGCATCGGCCCATTGCGGGTGGCCGTCCGCTACCGCTCCAAAGAGGGCGCCGAGCTCGACACCTTCCCCTACCACCAGTCGATCCTCCACTCGGCAACGGCGGAGTACGAGGAGCTACCGGGCTTCGACCTCGACCTCGGCGCCTGTCGTCAAGCAGACGACCTGCCGCGCGAGGCACGCGACTACCTTGACTTCATCGCCGACTTCGTCGGGGTGCCGATCCGGCTAGTGGGCGTCGGGCCGGATCGCGAGCAGGTCATCTGGCTCGACGACTGAGACGCGCCAGTCGAAGGCTCACTTCATCCGGTTCAGCGGATCGAACGTGGCGATCTTCCAATCGCCGTCTTGCCGAGTTACGGGAATGATCCAGTCATGGCCTTCGTTGCCGTGGTATTGGGCGTAGCCGTGACCTTCGCCAAGGCGGAGGCTCACCACGCCTCCAGCCATGTTGTAGGCGCGGGAGACCTTCTGACCCTTGACCGCCATGACCCCGAGGGCCGCAGGGCAGCCGCTTACCTTGTGCTGTGCCATGTACGAGGCGGAGCTCTCCGCGTACTTGACGGACGAGGTCGCCAGATAGCGGCAATCCTTCGCCCAGTTCTTGGCGGCGCGAGCCCGCAGCCATGCCTGGGTCACCTTCGTGACCTGCTTGCGTTCCGCCGGCTTTGCCTCCCGGCCGAAGGTCTGCACGGCGTTGTCGCCGCCCGGGACGATGAACTGGCGCGTCGGGCCGGGCGGGTATTGGCTCCAGTCGACCGTTTTTTCCTTCGAGGCCGAGGTGGTCGAGCCGCCGCCACAGCCGGCTATAAGGAGAAGCGCGCAAGCCGCCGGCAGCCAAGTCTTCTTGAGGGCTCGCATCGCCATCACTTGAGCCTGTCGAGCGGGGTGGCGATGGACACCTTCCATTCGCCGTCGTTCCTTTCGACCGGCACGATCCAGTCCTTGCCGTCGTTGCCGTGGTACTGGGCGTAGCCGTGGCCTTCGCCCACCCGCAGGCTGGTGACCGTCGTGAAGTTGTTGACGTAGTCGCCCGAGGCTTCGTGCTTGAAATAGGCGAGGGCTTCGGGGCAGCTCTTGACTCTGCCGTGGGTGACGCTGTGGGCGTCGGTCGTGATGTTCTTGGCGTAGCCGAGTGAGAAGTAGGAGCAGTCCTTGGCCCAGTCCTGGACGGCGCGGGCGCGCATCCAGGCGGCGATGGTGGCCGAGGCCTGCTTGCGTTCCGCCGGCGTCGCCTCCCGGCCGAAGGTCTGCACGGCGTTGTCCCCGCCCGGGATGATGAACTGGCGCGTCGGACCCGGCGGGTATTCGCTCCAGTTGACCGTTTTTTCCTTCGAGGCCGAGGTGGTCGAGCCGCCGCCACAGCCGGCGGGAAGCAGCGCCACCATCAGCAAACCCAGCATGAACAGCGGTCTCCTGATCCCTCCCATGCGCAGAAAGTTTAGGACAAAAAGACTCCACCGGTCTGTTGCTGCTCTACAGTCTGCGGGTGGCTTCCAGCCGACGCTCTGCCAAGTTGACCGAGCGGCTGCCAAGGGGAAGACATGGCTTGCCGAGGGAGGCGGTGACCGAGTCCCAGCGCAGCCGCATTCATCGGGCGATGATCGAGGTCGTCTCCGAGCGAGGCTACCCGGAGACGCGAGTGGTCGATGTGATCGGCGTCGCCGGCGTCTCGCGCAAGACCTTCTACGAGCTCTTCGACAGCAAGGAGGACTGCTTCCTCGCCACCTATGACGTCTTGTTGGGAAACCTGCTGAGCGAGTCCACCGAGGCCTTCGAGTCAAAGCCCGGGGGACCTTGGGCGGAGCGGGTCTGCGCTTCGCTGGAGGCATTGCTGGAGCACCTCGCCATACATCCGCACGAGGCCCGCTTCGCGATCGTCGAGGTACTCGCCGCCGGCCCCAAAGCGCTCGCCCGCCGCGATGCCGCGCTACGCCAGTTCACCGGCTTCCTCGAGGCAGGGCGTTCCGAGACTTCGGTTGAACTGCCCGGGATCACCTCGCTGGCCCTTGCCGGCGGGATCAACGAGGTCCTCTACAGCGAGGTCCTGCACGGCGCCGCCTCCCGCCTCCCCAGCCGCCTTCCGGATCTGATGTTTTGGATCACCTTGCCTTTCCTTGGGTCGGAGGGGGCAGGCGCGGAGCGCGAGCGGGCACGGCTTGCGAAATCGCGTTCGTAGCGGCTGGGTTAAGCCGCTCCTTTTGGCGGATGCGCGGGTTTACGAAGAACGTCCGGGTGGTAGTTTGACCCGCTGGATAGATGTTTCAAGCAAGCTTTCGACGGCATCAGCCTAGGACGGGCAGGCCGCAAAGGAGAGATATAGGGATATGCGCAAGTACCTGTTGTTGACGATGGCCCTCGCGGCCCTGATCGCCGTCAGCGTGGCGGGCATCGCCAGCGCCGGCAACAAGCCGCAGACGGTCGTAGCAGGCAATCTCGAATTCACCTTCAACGGTGGCTTCAGCCCGAGCAAGCTGCCGAAGAAGAAGCTCGCGCCGATCGCCCTCAGCGCCTCGGGCATAATCAAAACCCTGAACGGCGAACATCCGCCGGCGCTGAAAGAAGCCATTGTCGAAACCGACAAGAACGGCGCCGTCACCACCGTCGGCTTCCCGACCTGCACCTCGGGCAAATTGCAGTCACAGGACACCAAACACGCTGAAGCGATCTGCAAGAAGGCGATCATCGGCAAAGGCACGACCAACGTCGAGATCAAGTTCCCGGAACAGAATCCGATTCCCGTCAGCAGCAAACTGATCGTCTTCAACGGCGGCACCAAGGGGGGCGTGACGACTTTCTTCATCCACGCCTACATCACCGTCCCGACCCCGGCCGCGATCGTCACCACGGTGAAGATCAAGAAGATCCACAACGGTCGCTACGGGCTTAAATCAGTCGCCTCGATTCCGAAGATCGCCGGCGGCAGCGGCTCGGTCACGTCGTTCAGCCTGACCATCAACAAGAAATACACCTTCAAGGGCAAGAAGATGAGCGTGCTCAGCGCCAAATGCCCGGATGGCAAGCTGCAGGCCCACGCTACGGCCATCTTCGCCGATGGCACCAAAGCGGCGACCACCATCACCCGGGCCTGCACCGGAACCTGAGGCATCGTCCAGGGGATTCCCTTGAGACGCGACGTTTTTAAGAAGGGCGGCCATTTGGCCGCCCTTCTTTTCCTGGTCCTCGCGGCGGCTTCGGCACCCGTCGCCTCCGCCGACGACATTCCCTGGGGAGCGGGCTGTGTTCCGGTGCCTGAAGGGGCGACGCGAACCGCCGCCAACTGCGGTGCCAGCCTCGTCGAAGGAGAAGCGATCGCTCCACCGGGAGCGCCGGCAGCAGTGAAGCGGGTGATCGCTGCCGCGAACCAGATCCGGCACCGCCCGTATGTCTGGGGGGGCGGTCACGCCGGCTGGCTCAGCCGCGGCTATGACTGCTCCGGGGCCGTCAGCTATGCCCTGCACGGCGCGGGTCTGCTTGACGTGACGATGGTCTCCGGCCAGCTCGCGCACTGGGGCGAAGCGGGGCCGGGAAAGTGGATCACCGTCTACGCCAACGCGCAGCACGTATTCATGGTCGTCGCCGGCTTGCGCTTCGACACTCGGGACGACCCCGCCGGGGTCTCTGGACCTCGCTGGCATCGAGCCTGGGTCGACCCCCGCAAGTTCGTCGCCAGGCACCCGCCGATGCTGTAGCCGCCTAAACAAAATCGGTTCCCCCATTGGAGGGACTTATCTAGACTGGCAGTTGGTGCCCTCCACGCACGACAGCCTGCCGACTGCGGTATTCGCGGCGCAGGACAGAGATCTCCGGCCCCTTGCCGAAGAGAGCGCCGAGACTCTCAAGCTCGACGCCCGCCAGAGAGGGGTGATGGATTCCTTCCTCCACGAGGCCTGGCTCTTCGGCGTCCGCACCGGGCATAGGGTGATGGTGGAGGCAAAGATAGGCCCGAAGGCAGACCCGCTCGAGGTCGTCGCCCCCCTGCAGGGCGCGTTCCGAGACCTGATGGAACGCCTCGGCGAGGCCCTCGACATCACCGTCGGCGGGACGGTCGCAGCCTGGAGCTATCTTGGCCGGGCGTGGATCGCCGGCGTCGGCTTCTGGGAAGTCGAGATCGCAGCCCGGGAGATCGAAGCGCAGACGGGCGGTCTCGAGGAGGCACTGCGCCGGCTAGAAGAATGACCCCGCCGGCGCGCGCCCCCTCCAAGCTCAGACGACGCAGCCCTTCGCGCCGATTTCTTCCGCTAGTTCATTGGCCTTTTTGAAGGGGATGCTGCCGGTGGTAGCCGTACCAGGATCGGCTTTGACGTTTTTGACAGCTTCTTCCATCGCTGCGACCAGGGCTTCAGCTTCTTTCTCTGCGCCTTCAGGCGCTCCGAGTTCCTTGATTTTCTGAGCCTCTTTTTCGTAGCTCGGGAGCGCCTTGAGGATGATTTCTTCCTGCTCGGCCGAGGTGACTTTCTTGCCCGAGAATTTCTGGGCGGCGGCCTGGATGTCTTCGGAGCGTTCGGACTCCCCTCGACGGCAGATTTCATCTGCTTTCTTCGCGAATTCAGCTTTGGTCAGACTGCTGCTCCCGCCTCCGCCGCATCCCGATACGACGAGGGCAAGAGCCACTGCTGCGACTCCTGCGATTGATCCAATTGCTCCCTTGCTCACGGCATTTCCCCTTAGAGATTTTGACTAAAGCGGAGAGCTTAACGGATCGCCCCGCACCGAGGGGCTCGGGTTTGGCTATGGATTGTCACTCGAGAGCGGTATCGAGATGGGCAATAATCGGATCTCCGGCGCCTATCCGCCGGATTGCGTTACGGCTTGCGCCGGGGGCCTTTCGAGATCCCCGGCGCAATAAGCGTCTGAAGTCGCTCAGGGGGATTACGCAGCGCACGCCAGGCCAGCCCCTAGTACGTCCCGAGAGGGGATTCCGATGACTTCTCCGCGGAAGCGCTTCTGCGTCCCATAAACGACCCAGGTGGTGTCGATTTCGCCGATCTCGAGGTCGAGGCGCAGCTCGTCTTCGTGCTCGGCCAGGTGCTCGAGGTGGGTCAGCCCCGAGTCGTAGCGGCCTTCCAGTAGCTCTGCGGCGACGATCGGCTTCGACTGCACGTCGATGATCTCCTCCCAGTCCTTCCGGTTGATGTAGCCGGCGGTCGCCGGCACGAGGCCGAGCGAACGCGGGTGCTCCACCTCACGGCGAGTGAGGACCGCCAACGCCTTGGTCGGGTAGATGAAAGTGTCGACGACGAAGATCTCGTTCCAGTAACGCTCGGTCACCTCGTGAACTTTGGGATGGGCGCTGCACTGGACGAGGAAGGCGTCATCCCGGCCTCGAATCTGCTCCAGGCCATCGAGGAAGTCGCCGATGAACCCGACCTCGTAGTCCTCGATTCCCTGGAAGGTCATGTAGTTGCGGACCGCCCGCTCATGGCAGGTCCCCTCCGGCCCCAGGGTAATCAGCTTGATGCCCATCTAGACAAGACTACTCGACCATTCGCGAAAGGCAAGGACCTGCATCCCCGAGGTCCTTGACATGGCTGGGCGGGTACTTTAGTTTCCGAATCCTGGCGCGCCAGGGACGCGCCCGGCCTTAAATATGAAGGGGACCGGAGGGGACAACATGAGGGTGGAGAACGCGTGATAACCGGGGCGCATCTGCTTCGGAGCATGGCTCCTGCCCGCGTGCCTAGCGCACCAATGTTCCGCGACCAACCGTTGCCGTGGACGCCAGCATTTGTCAATCGATTAGGAGGAGTCAGATGCTCTCTCGTATTCACAATAAGCTCGGCACGGCCGGCCTGGTCGTGGCGATCGTGGCGCTTGTCGCCGCACTAGGCGGAGCGGCCTACGCCGCCTCCGACAACCACCTCTCAGGTGGGGAGAAAAAGGAAGTCAAGAAAATCGCCAAGTCGGTAGCCATTCCGGGTCCGGCAGGACCCGCGGGACCGGCAGGACCCGCGGGACCGGCAGGACCCGCCGGCAAAGAAGGTCCACAGGGCAAAGAAGGTCCACAGGGCAAAGAAGGTAAAGAAGGTAAAGAAGGTAAAGAAGGTAAAGAAGGTTCGCCCTGGACCGTCGGCGGCACGCTCCCGAGCGGCAAGACCGAGACCGGAACCTGGTCCTTCGGTCCGACGGCTGGCACGCAGTTCTCCACCGTCACGGGTTCCTTCAACATCCCGCTCGCCAAAACGCCGAAAAAACTGGTCCGGCTCAAAGAAGGCGAAGGGGAAACCGCCGAATGCCCGGGCACGGCCACGGAACCGAAAGCCGCGGCCGGCGTCGTCTGCGTCTACACCATGGGCGAAGAACACAAATTCTCGTTCTTCGGTGAACCCTTCCTGTTCAAATCAGGATGGGCATCGATCGTCGGGGCGACCGAAGCGGAAGGCCTCGCCCTCGGCACCTGGGCTGTAACCGCCGAATAGCCAGAGCGACCGGCGATTCAGCCATCGAAACCCGGGCGGCCCAGCCGCCCGGGTTTCTTTTGGTCTAAATCTTCGGCCTTTGGGGTAGTGGCGAAGGCGTGGCCGCTGCCCAGCGCGCTGCGCGGGAGCAGCGCCGAATCACCGCGGAGGTTTGATGAATGGCTACCGGATTCCCAAACAGCAAAGTCCGGCCTTCCGAAGAGGAGGAGTGCGTCGCCGGCGCGTCGATCGCGGACGTGCTCCGCCTGCTCAGCGCGGGGGCGACCGGGGAGATCCTGATGGCGCTGGGGGAAGGGCCGCTGCGGACGAAGAACTTGACCGAGCGGGTGCCAGGCTACGCCCCGCGCACGATCTACCGCTACGCCGGCAAGCTGGCCGAGCTGGAAGTCGTCGAGCGCGAAGAGGAGCCGGGCGTCCCCTCGAAGGTCGTGCACACGCTGACGGACCCGTGCGGAAGCGAGCTCTACGAAGTGATGAGCAGATACGCCGATGCGGCCATGACCCGGCTTCCGGACGGGAGGATCGACGCCCATTCGTGGGCCTCGCTGGGGCTTCTCGCCGACCTCTGGGAGTCGGGAATGGTCGACGAGCTGGCCTGCAACCCCCGCTCGCCCACGGAACTTGCGCAGGGACGCCACGGCCTCAGCTATCACCAGGTCAACCGCAGGGCGGGACTGTTCAAGGTGAGCGGGTTTCTGACCGAGTGGGCAGGCCCTGGACGGCGGCGGTGCTACGGGTTGACGGAGAAAACGCGGCAGGCGATGGGATTGATCACGGGCATCGCCCGCTGGCGGCACCACCACGTCGTCGACGAGGACGAAGAAGGGATGACCGGCGAGGAGATGACGACGGCGCTGAAGACCTCCTTGCCGCTGGTGCGGCTGCCTCAGCACACTAGGAAGTGCCTGAAGGTGGAGGTCCTGCGGGAGGACATCTCATCGGAAGCGGAAGACGAAGCGATCTGGGCGGAAGTCGAAGAGGACGGGGCCGTCTACAGCTGCGCCGACCCCTCCTCCAACGTCGATGCCTGGGGCCGCGGCAAGATCGCCGCCTGGATCCCGGCGATCCTCGAAGGAGACTCGCAGCAGGTGCTGGTCGGAGGCGAGGAGCGACTGATCGGCGACTGCCTCGAGCGGCTTCACCGGGCGTTCTGGGCGCCTAGTTCTTCCTAGCCGAGGCGAAGATCTCGAATTGGGAGTCGGTCGGCTCCTTCGGGCGGCCGTTGCCGTGGAAGACGCGCTCGAAGGTCATCCCGACGGAAGCGTAAATATCGCGCAGCTCGTCGATGGTGTAGAGGCGCTGGCGGAATTCGATCCGCTTGTCCAGGTTCTCCAGCACCTCGCCGAAGCGGAGCGGGATCATCGCCCCTTCCATGTAGCTGTTCTTCTTGTTCCAGCGGTGCTCGACGAGTTCGACCATGGTCGAGCTGGGGATCCAGGAGCGCTGCGGCAGGCGGGCGCGGGCGTAAAGGACGTTGGGGACCTGGATCAGGTTCTGGCCGCCGGATTTGAGCGCACGGGAGATCACCTCGAAGGTGCGGTGGTTCTCCTCGTCGGTCTCGAAGTAGCCGACGGCGCCGTCGTTGAGGTTGAGGACGATGTCGAACTCGTTCTCGAACTCGAGCTCGCGCAGGTCGCCCTGGATGAACTCGGCCTCCAGGCCCTGCTCCGCCGCGTCCTTGCGGGCGATGTCCACCAGTTCCTGGCCGATCTCGACGCCGACGACCGAGAAGCCCTGGCGCACCAGCTCAAGCGAGTGGCGGCCGGTGCCGCAGGCGAGGTCGAGGATGCGCTCGCCGCCTTGGGGTCGCAACATCGTCAGCGCCCGCTTGATTTCCGACTCGGTCCGCTCGGTCCAGGCCATTTCGGCGCTCATGCCGGTGAACGCGGTCTCGTACCAGTCCTGCGGAATCTGCTCCTGAAGAACGCTCATCTCCCTCTTCCTTCCTCCTTCCCCATTGCACAGGAAAGATTAAAAGATCAGGCGCTGGGCTGCTTCCCCTCGCGCCGGTGCCGGCGAACCAGCGGCGCCACGTAGCCGATCAGGGCCCCGATCCCGACCGCGACGAGGATGATCACGATCAGCGGTGCCTTGAAGCTGGCAAAGAGGATTTCGAAGCTGACCTCCTGCGAGTTCTGCAGGGCGACGATCATCACCAGCGCGACGAGAACGCCGACCAGCCAGGCGCGCCCGTTGACCGGCTTCCTCTCCCGCGGCATCAAGCGATCTTAGAGTTGCCCATCGGCTTGCTCTTCTCGTGCTACCCGGGCGACCGCTTCAGCAGCCACAATCAACGAGTTTCGATAGTCCATCGCACGAAGGCTGAGATCTTCAAGCGCACGCCGGGCCGCATCCCAACTCGTCAGTTGTCCGAGGATCCAGACTCGCCCGAGTTGCCGAGGACCAGTCTGGCTTTTGAACTCGATCGCGTAGACCTCGTTCGTCGTCTCACACAGCCAAGAGATGCGCCAGCGGGTCGTCTCCCAACGCCGGATCGGGTTCTCGAGGCTCCAGCGCGTCCCGAAATCCGCTCCGCCTAGATCTTCTCGAGCGGGCCAATCCGGCAGAGCACGCCCAGGATCGTCCTCGACCGCCTCGATGAACGAGGCGTACTCGAGGGCGGTCCCCGGCCGCTGAGGGAGCGCCCTCATCGCCTTGACGACTTCCGACCGGCCGATCGCTTCACGCCGCAGCGCGTCGACGGATGACCTTGCCAGCCGCAGCTCGCTTTTGACCTCCTCTTCGAGCTGGCGCAGATCTTCGCTTGTCGGATCGTCCCTGCGGAGTCGCTGGAGGTGACGGAGGTTCTCCATCACGTCACACTCGTAGCGCACCGCCGATTGGAAGTGGCCATCCCGAAACCGATATTCCGCGCCCGGAAGCAAGCGACTCCGGGTGATCCCCTTCGGCCCAAGTCGCTCGAGCTGAGCCGCCCGATATCCCCGTTCGAACTCCTCGGTCTCTTTTCGGTCCGTCATCTGCTCCAGACTTTCGCCGATGTGGCGGCGGCGAAAGCAGGTACCGGGCAACCTGGTTTACCTCTCTGAGGCAAAGCTCTACGGGCTGGCGGCCCACCTGGAGGTGAGAACGGATCGAATTGAGCCGAATCTCCAGTTCGAGCGCACCGGAGGAGGGAGGATCGGAGTGCCGCCAATGGCAGACCTCTCTGGCAAGGCAACGGTCAAGGGGGAACGGGTAGACCCTGGGGCCGAAGAGAGATTTCTGCTGCAGGTGCTCGAGAAGGTGCTGGCGCGCCTGGGCGAGATGCCGGATCTGGAGAAGCAGGAGGACATCTTGGAGGGGGAGCTCTTCCGCTTTCACCGCAATCTCAAGTTCGGAGTCGGCCACTCCGACGCAGGGCCGCCGATCAAAGCCCTTGTCGTGGTGGATGCCGAGCCGATCCCACGAGATCTGACGACCTCTGGGCTGTTGATGAACGGGTCGATCGCCTATGTCCGGGATCCATATGCAACCGATGAGCTTCGAGAGACGCCTGGCAGCCGCTCCGGTTCAGGAACGGAGCGGCTATTCAACTGGCTGGACGAAGCTCGGCGGGCATGGGAGGCAGACCCGCCGGCGAACATGCGAACCATCCTCTCTCGCACCGCTGGCCCCCCGCGCGGCTCCACGGACGCCACCGACATGTATTGGCTCTTCGCCGATGAGGGCTGGCTGGCGGGTCATTTAGCTGAACCGCTCATGCATGGCGCGCCCTGCGAAGGAGTCGCGCGTGCCTCCTTTATAGCTCCGGGGGAAGAGTCGCTTGTGGTTATGGGCAGCCCACTCTTTATCCGGGTTGCCCCCCTCCAGATGCGAAAGAATTGAGGCATGGGCACCGCGCAGAGACCTGACCCGACCGAGTCGGTCCGTCATCAGCTGCGGCCGCTGTTCGACCAGGTGGTGATCAAGGAGCTGGACCAGGACCGGGTGCGGCGCTCGGGGCTGGTGGTGCCGCCGGGGACGCACGACCCCCCACCGGAACAGGGGATCGTGCTGGCCGTGGGCCCGGGGCTCGACTGGTGGGCCGGTGCCGGGGTCGAGATGCCGGTGCAACCAGGCGACCACGTCGTCTTCCCGTCGTCCGCGGGGGTCTGGGTCGAGGTCGACGAGGAGCGGCTCCTCGTCTGCCGGGTGACGCAGCTGCTTGGGGTGCTCGAGTCGGCTTCGCTTAGGCGGGATTGAGCGGCGCCTCTGCGCGCTCTGAGGCCACTCAGCCGGCCTCGGAGAAGGCGGGCTCCGGCTCGCCCTCCTGCAGCGCCGGTTCACCTTCATCTGGTGCCGGCATCCCGCCGGGCCGCGGTGAGCGTAGGACGAACACCGCGATCGCGACCGCGATCGCGGCCAGCGCTGCGCCGACGAAGTAGGCGACGTGGAAGCCGGAGGTGAGTGCCGAGGCGTGGCTCGTGCCGCCTTCGAGCAACGATTCGGTTCTCTCGGTCGAGAGCGTTGCCAGCACTGCCAGCCCGATCGCCCCGCCAACCTGCATGCTGGTGTTGACCAGGCCCGAGGCGAGGCCGGAGTCCTCGGGGGTGGCGCCCGACATCGCCAGGGTCATGATCGCCGGGAACGAGGTGCCGACGCCGACCGCGATCAGCAGGAACGGCGGCAGCAGGTCGGTCAGGTAATTGGCGTGAACCGGGGTGCGGGCGAAGAGCAACAGCGCGACGACGACCATGCAGACGCCGGGGATGAGGGTGGTGCGCGGCCCGAAGCGCATGATCAGCTTCTCCGAGAACCCGAGCGAGAGTGAGCCCATCACCAGGGTCGTCGGCAGGAAGGCAAGGCCGACGTCGAGGGCGCTGTAGTGGAGCACCTTCTGGAGGTAGAGGGCACCGAGGAAGAACATCCCGAACATGCCGGCGACCAGCAGCGCCTGCAGGACGTTGGAGCCGGCAACGTTGCGCGAGCGAAACAGGCGCAGCGGCATCAGCGGGTTGGCGATCGTCGCCTGGCGGTGGATGAAGGCCGCCAGCAGCGCGGCAGAGATCGCGCCGAGGACGAGGATGCGGGTGTCGCTCCAGCCCCAGTCGGTGATCTTGAGGATGGTGAAGACGCCGAGCATCAGCGAGGTGGTGATCAGGGCCGCGCCCGGGTAGTCGGCGCCGGCCCTGAGGCCGATACCCTCGCGGCCCTCGACCAGGCGCAGGGCGAGGTAGCCGGTGGCGATCCCGATCGGCAGGTTGATGAGGAAGATCCAGTGCCAGCTGATCGCCTGGGTGAGGACACCGCCGAGGAGGAGGCCGATCGAGCCGCCGGCGGAGGCGACGAAGCCGTAGACGCCGATCGCTTTCGCCTGCGCGCCCGGCTCCGGGAACATCGTCACGATCATCCCCAGGATCACGGCCGAGGCCATCGCTCCGCCGATCCCCTGGACGAAGCGGGCGCCGACCAGCATCTCCTGGTTCTGCGAGGCGGCGCAGAGGAGCGAGGCGCAGGTGAAGATCGTCAGCCCGATCAGGAAGACGCGACGCTGGCCGAGCAGGTCCCCCATCCGTCCCGCTAGGAGCAGCAGGCCGCCGAAGGGGATCATGTAGGCGTTGATCACCCAGGCGAGGTTGTTCTGGGAGAAGCCGAGGCTTTCCTGGATCGAGGGCAGGGCGACGTTGACGATCGTCGCGTCGAGGACGATCATCAGCATCCCCGCGCAGAGGACGTAGAGGGCAAGCCAGCGGGTGCGGTCGTTCTCAGAGAGGTTCATGCAGGTTGAGACTCCGGCCCACGCTGAAACTCATCGCCGCCGGCGATGAGTTGAATGGGCAGTCAGAGACAGAGCTCGTCGAGCATACCCATCGACGCCCTCCTCAGAAGGGAGGCCCTTGAAGACCCCTTCTATCGCAGTTGGCCGCTCCCGATCTGGTGGGAGCGGCCAACTAGCGAAAGATGCTTAGGGAGCCGTAACCGCCCAGGTCCCTTGACCAAAGCCTTCGGCTTCGGAGCCGAAGAACAGGGTTGCTCCACCGTTATGTACATGGGCAGAGAAGCCTTCGATGTAGAAGAGCTTTTCTCCACTTTCCGTGTAAATGCACAACTGTCCGGGTTCAGCTTCCGGGGTCGCGGCATTTCCCGGGCATTCAGTCGTTTCACCTTCTCCAGGGCCGAAATAATGGGCCGTCGGCGCAGAGGCGAGTGGAATGTTGAACGAGAGTGCCGTCCAAATGCCGCCACCGCTAGGAGAGCGGCCAATGGCCCAAGCGCCAGTCTCGGTTTCGCCGGATGGGAGCGTTTCCGTGAAGCCGGATTCGCCGGTCGGACCGGTCGGACCGGTTTCGCCCGTCGGGCCGGTTTTGCCGGTCGGACCCGTGGCGCCGTTGGCACCGTCTTTCCCAGCCGGGCCGGCTGGGCCGGCGGGACCTGCGGGGCCCTGTGCCCCGGCAGCGCCGGCCGGACCCGGAATGGCTACCGACTTGGCGATTTTCTTGACTTCCTTTTTCTCCCCACCCGAAAGGTGGTTGTCGGAGGCGGCGTAGGCCGCTCCGCCTAGTGCGGCGACAAGCGCCACGATCGCCACGACCAGGCCGGCCGTGCCGAGTTTATTGTGAATTCGGGAAAGCATCTACTCCTCCCTGATGGTTTGACATTGCCGGTGTCGCAAACGACACCCTGGCCACTCAAGTAACGAGGCATAAGACATGCGGGCAAGTAGCAAGCGCCGATCGCTATATCTCGGGTGGCTCGAGTCCCTGCCCAACATTGTCCTCCGGTTCCCCTTTTAGAAAGTCCCGATCGCGTCCCTGGCGCGCCAGACGCACACCGTACGATGCGGGCACTCCAATGTCAAACATGATGCGGGTGACACAGGTGGCTCGCAGGGTTTGTCAGTGCGCTTATGACCGAGGCCGTCGAGCTACCCTCCGCACGGTTCCGGCCGGAAGAACGCAAAGCACGGCGGCCACCCCGTAGGGTGGCCGCACAGGGCGCCGAAGGGTCGAGCTACTTAGGGCTTCGTTACGAAGCGGAGACGAACAACGGCGTCGGGCTTGTCACCGCAAAGCTCTGGGTCCACTTGGTTTCAGAGGGGCAGTTCCCGCTGACCAGTCTGATGTTTTGTTCTTTGATTTCAATCGTCGCCGGGTTGCCGCCGAGCAGGTGCCCGAGGTCCGACGCGGTGTAGGTGCAGGAGAGTGAAGTGTTCGGAGATACCGGGTCCATATCTTCTTCAATGGGGCCCTGACCGGGACCAGAACGGCGGCCACCCCTGGGGGTGGCCGCACAGGACACCGGAGGTGTCGAACTAAGTAGAGCTATTTACGATGTGGCGACGAACAGTGGTTTCGGGTTTGTGATCTCAAAGTTCTGAGTCCACTTGGTTTCGGTCGGACAGTTCCCGCTGACCAGTTTGACGGGCGCTTCTTTGATTTCGATAGTCGCCAGGTTGCCACCGACCAAGGTGCCGATGTCGGACGCAGTGAATACGCAGCTACCAAAAATGGTGCCGATCGTGACTTTGGTACCGATCACTGTCACTGTTCCGTTATCGGTCCCGGAAATCCAATGGATTTCCAGTTCGCCTAGCGTGGTCGTGGTGGTCGCGTTGGTGCAGCTACCCCAGTTGAGTTCTTCGATGGGACCCTTGACTGTTTCGGTCGAACTGCCTGCGTTCGACGTCTTGCTCTTCAGTTTCGAGCCGGTGCATGTGTCGAGGGTAACCATTCCGGCCACGAGTGTGCCCGAGTTGGTCGCCGTTGCTTCGATCACCGTCCCGGCAGGGTAAGCCCAGCCGCCAGCAGCACAGCCGCTTGTCAGGTTTGTTTTGCAGAGCACGGTCGCCGAGGCCGAGCTGGCGCCGACGAACGCCATCAGGGCCGCCACAGCGAGGGCCGCGAGGGCGAGGATCTTCAGGTGCTTCATCTGGTGCCTCCCTTCTCCGGTGTCTCATGCCGGAGCTAAGCTCACTCAGGAAGAGTGAAGTGGTCGGGAGGTCTTCTATCGGTACCGGTCGAACTCGTCAAGACCGGGCGCCTGTGACGGCGGAAGCTGGCAGCTATAGTCACTCGAGCCGAAGAGCGGGTGGGGTGTTCGTTCTGCGCCTGCCTTCCAGTCTTCGATGGGCCCTTGCCTGTGGTCAGAACAGCGGCCACCCCCAAAGGGGATGGCCGCACGCGCAGGATGTCGAAGCAGCGAGTTGCTTAGCTTGTGGAGACGAACAGCGGCTTCGGACTTGTCACCGCAAAGCTCTCGGTCCACTTGGTTTCAGACGGGCAGGGCCCGCTGACGAGTTTGATGCTTTGTTCTTTGATTTCAATCGTCGCCGGGTTGCCGCCGACCAGGGTGCCGATGTCCGACGCGGTGTAGACGCAGCTGCCGAAGATGGTGCTGATTGTCCACTGGGTGCCAATGATTGTCACTGTGGCGTTATCGGTTCCGGGAATCCAGTGTGTTTCGAATTCGCCGTTCACAATCGTCGTCGTTTTGTTGGTGCAGTTGCCCCAGTCGAGTTCTTCGATGGGGCCTTTGACTGTTTCGGTCGAGCTGCCTGTGTTTGCCGTCTTGGCCTTGATCCTCGACCCGATGCATGTGTCAAGGGTAGGTCCGCCATCGAAGTTGTCTACCGCCTCGGTGGTCGAGGAGAATTCGATCACCGTCCCGGCCGGGTAATCCCAGCCGCTAGCAGCGCACCCGCTTGTCAGGTTTGTTTTGCAAAACACGGTCGCCGAGGCCGAGCCCGCGCCGGCAAATGCCGTCAGGGCCGCCGCGGCGAGGGCCGCGAGGGCGAGGGTCTTGAGGTGCTTCATGGTGCCTCCCTTCTCCGGCGTCTGATGGCCGGAGCTAAGCTCACTCAGGAAGAGTGAAGTGTTCGGGA
>JBQCHH010000065.1:0-4901 GCA_051954855.1 Solirubrobacterales bacterium
GATCAGCCGCTTCGCCACCTGGTGGGCTTCCCACTTGGTCTGCTCGTAGCAGGAGGTGAAGCTGTCGGCCGGGTGCTCGTAGGACTCGTCGACGATCCGCCCGTTGGTGTTGCCGAAGACGCCGACCGTGGAGACGTAGACGACCTTGGGGACCTTCAGCTCCAGCGCCGCGCTCAGCACCCGTTCGGTGCCGCCGACGTTGGCCTCGCGCATCGCCGTCCGCTCGGAGGCGGGGATCCCGACCTCGTAGACGGCGGCGGCGTGGATCGCCGCGTCGCATCCCTCCATGCCGCCGCGGATCGCCCGCTCGTCGCCGAGATCGCCGGCGACCAGCTCGCAGCCTCGGTCGCGCAGCTTCGCCCCTTTCCCGGGATTGCGCACCAGGCAGATCACCTCGTCGCCGCGATCGCGCAGCTGTCGCACGACCTCGCCGCCGATGAAGCCGGTGCCGCCGGTGACGAAGACCTTCACAACACGCACCCTAACCGGCCGGGGCCGCCGCTTACAATCTCCTTGAGTGCAGAATTCGAGAAACGGCAGAACGACCCAGACCCGCTACGGCGGGACGGGCAGCGGTGCCGGCGTCTCGAACCCGCGGGCGCGGCAGCGCGCGATGGCGATCGGCATCGTCAGCGGCCGCGAGGAGGGGGACCCCCTGGCGGAGCTGAAGGAGCTGCTGCGCACGGCCGGCGTCGCCACCGCCGGCGAAGCGACCCAGCAGCGCCCGCAGCCCGACCCCGACCGCTACTTCGGCCGCGGTCGCCTCGCCGAGCTGAAGGCGGAGATCGCCACGGCCGGCGCCAACCTGGTCGCCTGCGACGACGAGCTCGCTCCCCGGCAAGAGCGCAATCTGGAGGCGGCGCTGGGGGTGCCGGTGATCGACCGCACGACCGTGATCCTCGACATCTTCGCCGACCACGCCCACTCGGCCGAGGGGAAGCTGCAGGTCGAGCTCGCCCAGCTCGAGTACAACATGGCCCGCATGCGGGGTCTCTGGACCCACCTCGAGCGCCTCGGCGGCGGGATCGGCACCAGGGGGCCGGGCGAGAGCCAGATCGAGACCGACCGCCGCCTCGCCCGCGACCGGATCTCCGCGCTGCGGCGTCGCCTGCGGCAAACGGAGAAGAACCGCGGTGTCATGCGCGCCCGCCGAGAGCGCTCCTCGCTGCCGCGCGTCGCCCTTGCCGGCTACACCACCCCCGGAACGTCGACGCTGCTGAACGCGCTGACGGGGGCCGAGGTCGATGTCCGCGACCGGCTCTTCCACACCCTCGACCCGACCACCCGCACCTTCGAACTCGCGGGGCGCGATTACCTGCTGACCGACACCGTCGGCTTCATCGAGAAGCTGCCCCATCAGCTGGTCGAGGCGTTCAAGGCGACCCTGGAGGAGACCGTGCTGGCCGACCTGATCCTCCACGTCGTCGACGCCTCGGCGCCGGAGCGGCGGCGGTTGAACGACATGCAGGCGGTCGACGATGTGCTGGAGGAGATAGGGGCGGGGGAGAAGCCGCGCCTGCTGGTCTTCAACAAGATCGACCTGCTGAGCGAAGAAGAGCGGCGCGAGACCGCCCTGGACCATCCCGAGGCGGTGCTGATCTCGGCCCAGGACGATTTGGGACTGGATCAGCTGCGCGAGCGGATCGAGGCGGCCTTTGAGGAGACGCTGACCGAGGTGGAGCTGTTGATCCCCTACTCAGAGGGCGGACGCCTGCACGAGTTGCATGAAGTGGCGGGGGACTTGAAGCGGACCGATCGCGAGGACGGCGTTCTCGTCCACGCCAAGGTGCCCTCTGCGGAGATGCACCGGTTCAGCGACCTGGCTGTGGCGTGAGGGTTTGGGGGTCCGGTGATGGGCTCGCCGGACAACAGCGGGGAGGGTCCGTCGAGCCCATCACCGGACCCCTTATCCCTCCGGCTGGCAGCGATAGGCTGCGGCGCGTGCAGCTCTCGGTTCTCAAGCTGAAGGACGAGGCGGTGCTTCCCTCGCGCGCCCATGCGGGTGATGCGGGGCTGGACCTGTACTCCTGTGAGGCTGCCCACATCGGGCCGGGGGAGCGTTGGAGTGTTGGGACCGGGATCGCGGTGGAGATTCCCAAGGGGCATGCCGGGCTGGTGCTGCCGCGGTCAGGGCTGGCGCGAGAGCACGGGATCGCGCTGGTCAACGCGCCGGGTCTGATCGACTCCGGCTATCGCGGCGAAGTGCGGGTGCTGCTGCTAAATACCGACCCCGCCGAGACCTTCCGGGTCGAACCCGGCGACCGCGTCGCCCAGCTGCTGCTGACCCCGATTGCTCTCGCTGAGCCGGTCGAGGCGCAGACGCTGAGCGAGTCCGCCCGCGGCGAGGGCGGGTTCGGGAGCAGCGGCCGCTAAATCGAGGCGAGTTTTGGCTGTCTGGCAACCAAAACTCGCCTCGATTTAGGAGCTGGCGGCCTTGCGCGCCGATTCGTGCGCGGCTCGCTCCAAGTCGTCGTCGAGTGGCTCCAGCTCGGGGCGCGTTCCATAGCGCCGCTCCAGCGCCAGCGCGATCAGGTGGTCGGCCAGCCAGGCGTTCTTCGGCAGCAGGGGTCCGTGGAGGTAGGTGCCGATCACGTTGTCGCGGTGGACACCCTCAAGGCCGTCGCGGTCGTTGTTGCCGTGGCCGGAGACGACGCGTCCGAGCGGCTTGGCGCCGGGCCCTAAGTAGGTGCGGCCGCCGTGGTTCTCGAAGCCGGCGATCAACTGCGGCCCGGTGCCGAGATCGGCCTCGATCGTGACGTTGCCGATCAGCCGCGGCCCGGGCTCGCGCACAGTCTCGAGGTCGGCGATTCCCAGCCCAGGCAGCCGCTCCTCGCCGAGCTGGTAGCTCTGGCCTAACAGCTGGTAGCCGCCGCAGACCGCCAGCAGCACGGCGCCGTCGTCGGCCGCCGCGGCGATCGCCTCCCGCTTCGTCGCCACCATGTCGGCCGCCACCGCCCGCTGGTCGCGGTCCTGGCCGCCGCCGATGTAGAGGAGGTCGTGGGCGGCAGGGTCGAAGCTCTCGCCTGGGCCAACGCCCGCGTGGACGAAGCCGATCCCGCGCCACTCGCAGCGCCGCCGCAGGAAGATGATGTTGCCGCGATCGGCGTAGATGTTCATCTGCTCGGGATAGAGGGAGAGGACGCGCAGCTCCATCAGTCGCTCCTTTCCAGCAGGACGACGGACGATCCGACGTGGGCCTCGGTCGCGGGGATCGAGCGGCGGCCTGCCGAGGCGAAGCCGGCGGCTTTGCCCTCGGCCTCGAGCTCGCCCGCCGTGAGGGAGAGGAGCTGGATCTCGTCGGCTTCCTCGCTCAGCCCCCCATCGGGAGCGACGGTCTGCCGCAGCCGTCGCAGGATGATCCGGCCATCAGCGACGCCGACCACATCGGTCGGCAGGCTCGAGTAGACCCAGCCGTCGACCTCCCGCACGTCGGGGAGCGGCGGCAGCGTCCCTTCCACGGGCGGCGCCCGCTCGACGAGCGCCGCCGCCAGCAGACCGCCCGGCCGTAAGGCCGCGGCGACGCGTCGTAGACAGCGAATCCGTGACTCTGCGCTCCCCAGCAACTGCAGGAACTGCATCGGCGCCAGGGCCAGCCCGACGGGCTCGGCCAACTCGAAGTCGAGCGCGTCGGCGCAGATCGTTTCGACGGGGAGATCGCCCGCCCGCTCGGCCAGCTCCGGGGTCAGCTCGTGGTCGCGATCGACCCCGATCACCCGGTGCCCGCGTCGCGCCAGGTGCAGCGCCACGCGCCCGGTGCCGCAGCCGAGGTCCAGCACCGGCCCGTCGCAGCCCTCGGCCAGCTCCTCCCAAAGCCGCAGGTCGGCGTCGTAGCTGCCGCACTCGACGTCGTGCCAGATCACCGCGGCCGCGCTCACCGCCAGAACTCCTTCGCCAGGCCGCGGTCGGCGAGCAGCCTGCGCAGCTCCAGCAGGGCGGTGTAGGTGGGGAGGGCGAAGACGCGCCCCTGGGCGCCCCGCAAGGCCTCGTCGAGCGAGCGCTCAATCCCGGGCACGACCTCGATCGCCTTCTCCGGCCATCCCGCGTACTTCAGGCGCAGCGCCATCTCCGGGGCCCTGGTGCCGCTGCAGATGACGCGCCGGACCCTGCCGGCAAGCAGCTCGAAGTCGGCGTCCCAGATCCATGAGACGTCGCGGCCGTCGGCGATGCGGTCGTTGAGGGCGACCCAGAGGTCGATCGCGGCGCCTTCGCGGCTCTCCAGCAGCAGCGTCCGCAGCACCTCGTTGGCGCCGGCCGGGTTCTTGATCAGCAGGATCGAGACCGGCGTGCCGCCGACGTCGATCGTCTCGACCCGACCGAAGGCGGCGCGCATCTCGCCCAGCGCGGCGGCGATCCGCTCCGGCGCCACGCTCAGCTTCAGGCCCGCGGTCACCGCGGCGAGCGCGTTGTAGACGTTGTAGAGGCCGGGCAGGGGCAGCTCGATCTGGATCTCACCCTCGGGGGTGCGGACCGTCACCCGCGAGCCGTTCATTCCCCGCAGCTCGATCGCGGTCGCCGCCACCTCCGGCCGCGGCCGCTCGGCCCCGCAGTTGGGGCATGCGTAGTGGCCCAGGTGGCCGACGAAGGCGCGCTCATAGGTATACGGGTGGCCGCAGCGGCGGCAGTGCTTGGCGTCGAAGGCGTGCTGCAGCTCCGGCAGCGCCTGCGAGGGGTCCTCGATCCCGAAGTAGAGGACGCCGTCGCGCCGGCTCCCCCCGGGGTCGCGACCGAGGTCGGCGATCAGCGGGTCGTCGGCGTTGAGGGCGAACCCGGTGCGGCCGCTGCGCTCGGCCACCGTCTTCGCCCAGTCGTCGGCCAGCGCCTCCATCTCGCCGTAGCGGTCGAGCTGATCGCGGAAGAGGTTGCCGAGGACGATCAGCGAGGGGTCGAGCTGCGCGGCGACG
>JBQCHH010000066.1:0-40035 GCA_051954855.1 Solirubrobacterales bacterium
GGCCCCCCCCCCCCCCCCCCCCGACTCCTTATCTACTTCAAGAGTTTGGATAGCCGACGGTCCTTCAGTACCCGGCCGCCCGTTTGCTCGGTTGGGCAATAGTTCGTCTGGTGCTCTGAGAAGTAGACGGCCTCGATTGGAGTTCCGCAGCGGGGGCAGAGGTCGCCCTCGTGTTTGTGGATCTTCAGCGGCGGGTCGAACTTCTCGGGGATCTCGGGACCGATCGTTTTCTCGTAGTAGTCGATCGCGTCGCCGAGGACGTGGAGGGCGGCGTGCAGGCGCTCGACCTCTTCCACCTCCAGCTCGGAGCCTTTTTTGAAGGGGGAGAGGCGGGCCTCCCAGAGGATCTCGTCGACCCAGGAGCGGCCGATGCCGGCGATGTCCGCCTGGTGGCGCAGCAGCGGGTGGAGGTGGCGCGGTTGGTCGATCGCCGCGGCGAACTCTTCGAGCGGGGGAGGGGGCCAGGCTTCCGGCCCCAGCCTCGCCACCATCTCGTCGGCGTCGACGGCATCGGCCGGCAGCAGCTTCGCCCAGGCGCGCTGCTTCGTCCCGGTCTCGCGCAGCCGCAGCTCGCGGCCGTCGCCGAGGCGGATCAGCACCCGCGAGGCTTTGTCCCGCAGCGAGGCGCGCTTGTCGAAGACGCGCAGCTTCCCCGCCGACATCAGGTGGACCAGCAGCGCCAGGTCGCCGAACTCGACCACCGCCATCTTGCCGATCCGCCGCGTCCCCGTCAGCTCGCGCCCGGCCAGCGCTTCCAGCGGCGGGTCAAAGGTCTTCATCACGTTCATCCCCGGCGCCAGCGCCGATTCGACCTCGCTCCCGGTCAGCGCCGCGCCGAGGCGGCGGGTGACGATCTCGACCTCTGGCAGCTCCGGCATCCCGAAAAGGCTAGAGGGCAGGTTCGATCAACTAGACTCCTCTTACGTTCATTCGACCGGTCCGGATCCAGTCCCGCCGGCGAACATCAGGAAAGGAAGGGCTCATGCAGGAGCTCCCGACGATCCAACCAACTTTCGGACAGGAGCTGAGCCCGGAGGAAATCGCTGAGATCAGCGATGAGGTTCGCGCGCTCGCGCAGGAGCGCAACGCGGTCATCCTCGCCCACAACTACGAGCTGCCCGAGATCCAGGACGTCGCCAACTACCGCGGCGACTCGCTCGGGCTCTCCCGCCAGGCGGCCGAGACCGAGGCCGACGTGATCGCCTTCTGCGGTGTCCACTTCATGGCCGAGACGGCCTCGATCCTCTCGCCCGAGAAGACGGTGCTGATCCCGGACCTCGACGCCGGCTGCTCGCTCGCCGACTCGATCACCGCCGGCCAGCTCCGCGACTGGAAGGCCGAACACCCCGGCGCGCTGGTGGTGATGTACGTCAACACCTCGGCCGAGGTGAAGGCGGAGACCGATTACTGCGTCACTTCTTCGAACGCGGTCCAGGTCCTCCGGCACATCTGGGAGGAGCACGGGCCCGAGACCGAGATCCTCTTCGGCCCCGACATGTGGCTCGGCGCCTTCGTCGAGCGCGAGACCGGATTGATCGACGAGCCGGAGCGCCGCGGCCGCTTCCACATCTGGGACGGGGAGTGCCACGTCCATGCCGGGATCAAACCACTCGACATCGCCCGCACCCGCGAAGAGCACCCTGATGCGGAGTTCCTCATCCACCCCGAGTGCGGCTGCTCGACCCAGGCGATGGAGTACGTCGCCGCCGGCGACATCGACCCGGAGGGCGTGCACATGCTCTCCACCTCCGGCATGCAGCGGCACGTCGAAGCGCACCCCGACGGCGAGTTCGTCGTCGCCACCGAGAACGGGATGCTCTACCCGTTGCAGCAGGCGGCGCCGCGGGCGCACCTGATCGAGGCCAACCGGATGGCCACCTGCAAGTACATGAAGATGATCACGCTGCCGAAGCTGCGCGACTCCCTGCGCGATCTCACGTTCGAGGTCAGTGTGTCATCGGAGATCGCCGTGCGGGCACGCATCCCGATCGAGCGCATGGTCGCGATCGGCTAGCGCTCCCCCGCCGCGAGCTTTCACACCACTTTTAGGTCGCGTTTCACCTCCTTTGTCGAACGCGGAGCAGGCTTGCTCCGTACTCACGGGAAAAGGAGGTTCGCGATGTCACCGAAGCAGAAGGTCCTGGTGGTCGCTGACAAGACCGCCGACTCACCCGACTTGATCGCGGCCCTGCGCCGCCGCGTCGAGCGCTCGTCCGCCAGCTTCACCTTGCTCGTCCCCGCCGTGCCGCACGGGCTCGCCTGGGCGGCCGACATGAAGGCGGGGCGGGGCGACGCCGTCGCCCGGGCCGAGAGCGCCTCGGCGCGGATCCGCCAGGCCGGGCTGGAGCTGGAGGAGACGATCGTCGGCGACCCTGACCCCTTCGCCGCGGTCGGCGACGTCCTCCACGCGCGCAAGTTCGACGAGGTGATCGTCTCGGTGCTTCCGCACGGGATCTCCAAGTGGCTGGCCCTCGGCCTGCCGGCGCGGCTACGGCGCACCCACGACCTGCCGATCCACCAGGTCACCGCGCACCCGCGCCGCCAGCCGGCGCGCGAGCGCTCGGCCGAACCCATCGCCGCCTGACGCTTCATCGCGTGGTTCCTTATGCACGAAATACGGGCATAAGGAACCACGGAACGACTCAGTCGTCGCCGCTTTCGCCGCCGTAGTCGTCGCTCCGCTGTTCGGTGGGTTCGTTCGGGGATGGGGTTTCTTCGGGCAGCGGTTCTTCTTCTCGACCCGTGGATTCGGCCGGGGCGGGCTCTGGTTTCTCGTTCCGGGCTTTGTCGCGCCCTTCCTGCCCGCGCTGCTCTTCGCGTTCTTCGGGGGTGCGGAGGGAGGGGGCGAGGGCGTCGCCGGCGGAGACCGATTCGGAGGCGATCCCGATCTGCTGGCTGGTGAGGTTGGCGGCGGCGATCGCCACCCCGATCGCGATCGCCAGCCCGACCAGGGCCAGCGCGACCCACTTTGCGGCTCCTCTTGAGCTCACGAAACCACCTCCGCCGGGGACAGCTCGATCGTGGCGAGGAGGCCGCCACCCTCGCGGTTGCGGAGCCGCACCTCGCCCCCCCACTGGCGGGTCAGCTCGCGGGCGATCGGCAGCCCCAGGCCGGTGCCCTTCGGCCCGCGCTGGCCGGCGCTGCCGCGGCTGAAGCGCTCGAAGACCGCCTCCTCCTCGCCAGCCGCGAGGCCGGGGCCGCGGTCGCGGATCTCGATCCGCCCCGGTGCCGCCGCGATCGTCACCGCCGAGCCGGCGGGCGAGTAGGTCAGCGCGTTCTCGACCAGGGCGTCGAGCGAGCGCTCGAGGTCGGCGGCGGCGCACCATCCCTCGGCCGGTTCGTCCCCGCTCTCGACCTCGATCTCGATCCCGCGGTCGGCGGCGGTGACCCGCCAGCGCTCGGCCGCCCGCCGCGCCGCGGCGCCGAGGTCGAGCCGCTCACCCGGCAGTTCGTGCTCGCCGGCGCGGCTGAGGATCAAGAGCTCGTCGACGATCGCCGCGAGGCGGTCGATCTCGCCCATCGCCGCGCCGAGCTCGCGTTCGACCGCCGTTTCGCCGCGGAAGCGTTCCGCCAGCCCCTCCAGCCGCAGCCGCAGCCCCGTCAGCGGCGTCCGCAGCTGGTGCGAGGCATCGGCGACGAAGTCCTGCTGCACCCGCAGCAGGCGCTTGATCCGCTGCGTCATCTCGTTGAAGGCGCGAGCGAGCGAGCGCTGCTCCTTGCTGCCCTCGACCGCGACAGTGGCGTCGAGGTCGCCGGCGGCGACGCGGCGCGCGGCCCCGTCGAGGCGGCGGATCGGGCGGGCGATCTGCTGCGCGATCAGGGCGCCGGCGATCACCCCGAGCGCGAGCACCACCGCGGCCAAGGCGGCGACGTCGAGGATCGAGCTCTTCACCGCCCGGTTGACGGCGTCGACGCTCTGGGTGATCCGCACCGCCCCGCGTGGCCGCGCGTGCTCGAGGATCGGCACCGAGGTGGCGAGGATTTCTTCGCCGAGGGTTTCGCTGCTGCGGGTGATCTGCTCGCCGTGCCCGCGCAACGCCGCCCGCACCTCCGGCCGGTCGGCGTAGCTGCGCCCGGTTTCCGTCCCGGCCGAGTCGGCGAGCAGGCGCCCGCGCTGGTCGACCACGATCACCCGCCCGCGCACGCTTTCGGCCGATTTGTCGACGATTCGTTCCAGTGGTGCCGGCCGCGGAGGATCGAGGAACTCAGAAGCGGTCGTCGCCACCACGTCGGCTTGGCTGCGCGCCTGGCTCTTCACCTCGGTGTCGACGCGGTCGCGCAGGCTCAGCGCCAACGGCACACCGAAGGCGATCAGCGCCAGCAGCAGCACGTAGGCCAGTGCCAGCAGGAGGGTCGCCCGGAGGCTTACGGCTCGTCCTCCGCTGAGACGAAGCGGAAGCCGACGCCCCGCACCGTCTCGATGTAGGTGGGGTCGTTGGGATCGTCGTCGAGCTTGCGCCGCAGCCAGCCGATGTGCACGTCGAGGGTCTTGGTCGAGCCAAACCAGTTGGTGTCCCAGACCTCCGACATCAGGTCCTCGCGCTTGACGACGTGGCCGGCGCGGCGCATCAGCACCGCCAGCAGGTCGAACTCCTTGCGCGAGAGCTCCAGCTCCTCGCCGCGGAAGCGAGCGATCCGCGCCGCCGGGTCGACCTCGACCTCGCCGACCTGTACCGGCTTGGCGCCGTCGCCATCGCGGGGGGCGCTGCGGCGCAGGACGGCGCGGATGCGCGAGATCACCTCGGCGGCGCTGAAGGGCTTGACCACGTAGTCGTCGGCGCCGAGCTCGAGGCCGACGATCATGTCCATCTCGGTCCCGCGCGCGGTCAGCATCACGATCGGCACGTCGGAGGTGCGCCGCAGCTCGCGGCAGACGTCGCGGCCGTCGCCGTCGGGGAGGGCGAGGTCGAGCATCACCAGGTCCGGCTGCTCGGAGGCGGCGAGCTCCAGCGCCCCCGCCGCGGTGCCGGTCACCATCGCCTCGAAGCCGGCCCGCCGCAGCGCCTCGGCGAAGGGCTGGGAGATCGATTCCTCGTCCTCGACGACGAGGATGCGCCCGCCTGGCGACTGCATCTTCATAAACCCACTGTAGGGCGTGAAAAGGCGGTTCAGAGCGCATCAGGCAAGGTTTTGCCGGCTCTTTACCCGGCCCTTTCCGGTCCTTGGCCGCCGCCCGCGCAGACTGCTCTCGCAAGCTGCAAATAGGGGATCGCCGTGAACCGGCGCCTCCTGAGAAAGGCCTAAGAAACATCAACAAGACTCCACGCGACAGAGCCCGACGTAACTCACGGAACTAATGAGCGAACACGACCTCACCTTCGACGCGATGGGCAGCCACGTGCGGCTGCTGATCGGCGAGCCCGGCCCGGGGATGGCGCCGGCGGCGGAGGCCGCCGAGCAGGGGCGGCGCTTCGTCGAGGACTTCGACCGCGCTCTCTCGCGCTTCAACCCGCGCAGCGAGCTCTGCCGGCTGAACGCCGACCCGCGCGAGCGGGTCCCCGCCTCGGAGCTGATGCGGCGGGCGATCGAAGCCGGCGTCCTCGCCGCCGAATGGAGCGAGGGCCTGGTCGACCCGACCCTGGTCGAGGAGATCGAGGGGGCCGGCTACGTCGCCTCCCGCGCCGGCATGTCCGGGGTCCCGCTCGCCGACGCCCTCGCCGACGCGCCCCCGCGCCAGGCAGCCAGGCCGCGCCCGGAGCAGCGCTGGCGCGGCTTCGAGGTCGACGACGAGGCGGGGGAGGTCGTCCGCCCGCCCGGCCTGCGTTTCGACACCGGCGGCACCGGCAAGGGCCTCGCCGCCGACATGCTCGCCGCCAACCTGCGCGGCTACTCGCGCTTCATCGTCGACTGCGGCGGCGACATCCGCATCGGCGGTGCCGACGCGCTCGTCCGCCCCTATGAGGTCTTCGTCGAACACCCGATCACCGGCTCGCGCGCCCACGTGCTGCGACTCGGCTCCGGCGGCGTCGCCACCTCGGGGATCAACGTGCGGATCTGGCGCGGCGAGGACGGCCACTATGCCCACCACCTACTCGATCCCGCCAGCGGCCGTCCCGCCTGGACCGGCCTGGTCGGTGCCACCGCGCTCGGCGCCACCGCGCTCGAAGCGGAGACTCTTTCCAAGGCTGCCCTGCTCTCCGGGCCGGAGCGTGGACGCCAGCTGCTCGAAGAGCAGGGCGGATTGCTGGTCCACGACAGCGGCCGGGTCGAGATGGTCGGCCCGCTCGCCGTCCCGCCCCGCATCCGGCTGCCGAAGGTGGCGGGATGAGCTCTGAGGAGGGGCTCATGGATGCTGGTGTAGTGATCGTCGGCGGCGGGCTCGCGGCGCAGCGCTGCGCCGAGACGCTGCGGCGGTGCGGCTACGAAGCGCCGGTGCGGATCGTCTGCGGCGAGGCGGAGGCGCCCTACGACCGGCCGCCGCTGTCGAAGGCGGTGCTCGCCGGCAGCGCCGAGGAGGGCACCACCGCCTACCGCGACGCCGGCTGGTACGAGGAGCAGGCGGTCGAGCTGCTGTTGGGCGCGCCGGCCGAGCGCCTGGAGCCGGATGCGCACCGGGTCGTCCTCGCCGGCGGGGAGGAGCTGAGCTACGGCCAGCTCCTGGTCGCCACCGGGGGTGTGCCGCGACGGCTGCCGTTCCTCGAGGAGTTTGAAAACGTCCACTACCTCCGCACCCTCGCCGACGCCCGCCGGCTGCGCGGTCAACTCCGCCCGGGAGCGCGGCTGGCGATCGTCGGTGCGGGATTCATCGGCCAGGAGGTGGCGGCGACGGCCATCGGCCTCGGCGCCGAGGTGACGATCGTCGAGGCGCTGGAGGTTCCCTTGGCGCCGATTCTCGGTGCCGAGCTCGGCCGCTGGTTCGCCGATCTCCACCTGGCGGAGGGAGCGCGGCTGCTGACCGGCGCGATGCTGCAGAGCGCCAGGGGCGAGAGCCGGGTGGAAGAGCTGCTGCTCGCCGACGGGACCGCCGTCGAGTGCGATGTCGTCCTCGTCGGGATCGGCACCGTGCCCGCCACGGCATGGCTCGAAGGGAGCGGTTTAGGGGGAGACGGGGTCGAGGTGGACAGCTGTGGGCGCACCGGCATGCCGGATGTGTTTGCCGCGGGCGACGCCTCGATCCCGTTCGACCACCGCTTCGGCGCCCACATCCGCACCGAGCACTGGGACGCCGCCGCCTGGCAGGGCGCCGCGGCGGCGAAGGCGATGCTCGGCGAGGAGCCGGGCCTGCCGCCGCTGCCGAGCTTCTGGAGCGACCAGTACGGAGTCCGCATCCAGTGCGTCGGCCACCCGCACCACGGCGAGTCGGTGCTGGTCGAGGGCGATCCCGCCGGCCGTGACTTCGAAGCCGTCTTCATCCGCGACGGGCGCCCTGTCGCAGGCCTGACCGTCGGTCGCCCGCGGGCGATCCCGGCCCTACGCAAGCGAATCGAGGCTGGGCACACCCAGGCCTCAGAGGATGAGGAGGTTGCCGCATGACCTACGTCCCAGTTGTCGACCCCAACGAGTGCAGCGCCCACGGCGACTGCGTCGAGCTCGCCCCCCAGGTGTTCCGCCTCGACGACACCGCCGTCGTGATCGGCACCGGCCCTGAGGACCTGATCATGGAAGCAGCCGAAGCCTGCCCCGCAGTGGCGATCTCCGTGGTCGACCAGGAAACCGGTGAAACGGTCTTCCCATAGCGCGCCATGGTCTGAAATAAACAGGGTAGTTTCTTGAATGAAATAACTTTCCCCGCTCCGCATCGTGAGTGAGGGGAGAGGCGATGACCGAGTGGTTGCGGCGTGTGAGCGTTTGGGGGCAGGACGGGACTTCTCAGGTGGTGACGCTGGCGAATCTCGCTGAGGCGGATGGGCTCCGTTGGTTTGAGCTCACCTGCGGTGGCGAGGAAACGGGCACTGTCCTGAAAACGATCGGCCGCTATTGCCCAGGGCTGTCGGAGCCGATGCTGCAGGATCTCCTCACCCCCGACGAGCGGCCGGAAGGCGCCCATTACGACGGGGGCATCCAGCTCGCCTCCTCGTTCAGCGTGATCGCCTGGCGTCCCGAACGGCAGAGTGAACGGGGGAAACCCCAGGGGGTGGGCGTGCTTCGCTTCCAACCCGTCGAGCTCCTGGCCGGGGACAGCTGGCTCATTACCTGCTGGCATCCGGAGCGGATCTTCCAGGGGTCGAGGAGGAGGAAGGATGAGGACCAGCCGCCCGGCGATGCGGACGATCTCTTCGAGGCGGTGGTGGCGAGGTGGAAACGCTGCCCTGGCCAGTTGCCTGGCGACCTTGGGATCTCAGTGATGCACGAGCTGGCTCTCACCTACGCGCCCACTCACCGCGCACTTCACGCCTGGCTGGAGGACTGGGAGCTAAGCCTCTACATAGAGGATGACCTGAACAACCATGATCAGCTCCCGGAGCTGTGGGGGCTGATGGCGGTGCTGCGCGACTGGCTCAACCCGCTCAACAAGGCGGGGCTGCGGGCGGACCTTGGCAAGGCGTGGCTTCCGGTCTCCAATCACGAGGCGGCGATCGAGGTCGACGACCGAATCGACAAAGCGCTGGCGGCTCTGGGCAGGCTGAGCGACAAGCTGCGGCAGTCGTTCGGGCTCCTGCATCTGGAGCAGAGCGAGGAGCAGCGTCAGCAGAGCGAGCGAACGCAGCACCGTGTCGAACTGATCGCGGCCATCTTTCTGCTCCCAACCTTCATCGTTGGTTTCTATGGAGCCAATACCTGGGTTCCGGGCCAAGGACGGCACTGGGGCTTCTACGTAATGGTTGCCGCTCTGGTCGTGATGGGCTCGCTGGCGGTGGGCTACGTCTTGCGAACCCATCGACGCACCGAGGTTGCGCAAAAAGCAGCGAAGGAAGAACGCAAGCGGATGCGGGACCAGCTGCTGCGAGCGACAAGGTAAAGCCTTGGCAAAATCTCTCGCTGGTTCAGGAGGGATTTAGGGAATTGGCCGAACCTCGAATTCATGACTACTCCGCGCCCCCGCGCAGTCGTCATCGGTTCGTTGTCTCTGTTCGTCGTCCTCTTCGTCGTCCTCACCTTCGAGCTCAGCGCCAGCGCTAGTACCTCGAAGGTGGCACACAAGGCGAAGCCGGCGGTCAAGGCACGGCCGGCGCCGACTGAATCCCAGACCGACGCTCCCGAACCGGAAGAACCGGCAGAACGGCAGAGCGAATACGCCGAACCGGAAGAAGCCGGGAGCGAATACGTCGAACCGGAAAGCGAATACGTCGAACCGGAACCGGAATACGAAGAACCGGTCTACGAAGAACCGGAATACGTCGAACCTGAAGTGGAAGAAGCCCCGCCGGTGGTGACCTCCTCCTCGTGATCGCGCTCGCCTCGATCTCGCACGTCCTCTCGAAGTACGGCTGGTGGATCGTCAGCCGCAGCTCCGGGATCGTCGCCTTCGTCCTGATCACGATCTCGGTCCTGATCGGGCTGACGATGGCCGGCAAGCCGGTCCGCGACCCGCAGTTCACGAAGAACCTGCGGGCGGTCCACGAGCAGACGGCGCTGGCCGGCCTGATCGCGATCGCCGTCCACGGCCTCGCGATCCTGCTTGACCCCTGGCTCAAACCCGGGATCACCGGCGTCACCGTCCCCTTCGCGCTCAGCGTCCACACCTTCTGGACCGGCCTCGGCGTGATTGCCGGCTACCTGGCGATGCTGCTCGGCCTCAGCTTCTACCTGCGCCGCCAGATCGGCGCCCGCCTCTGGCGCAAAGCCCACCGGGCGACGATCGCCGTCTACGTCCTCGGCCTCTTCCACGCCCTCGGCGCCGGCAGCGACACCGGCTCGATGTTCTTCCTCGTCTGGGCCGTCGGCACCGCGGTCCCGATCGCGATCCTCTTCGTCTACCGCCTCGGCGCCACCCGCCGCAGCAGCGAACACCGCCGCGCCGCCACCCGCGCTCGCACCCGGGAGGCCGGACGCGCTGCTTACGACCGCGCCGCCTACGAGCGCGCCATCTACGACACGGTCTGAAAGATCGCCTGCGTGGGCGGGATCTTGCGGGGTCGGCGGGCCGCAGGAGTCACCCTGTCTGCGCAGAAGGCACCTCCCCGAATGCGCAGATCGAAGAAGAACAGCCGCGGCAGCTCGGAAGAGCCGCGACGCCCCCGCGGGCGCCGCGCCCCGATCATCGAGATGGACCAGGTGACCAAGGTCTACCCGGGCGGCCACATGGCGCTCGACCGGGTCTCGCTGGCGATCGGCCGCGGCGAGTTCGTCTTCCTCGTCGGCCCCACCGGCTGCGGCAAGTCGACCCTGATCAAGCTGCTGATCCGCGAGCTGGAGGCGACCGAAGGCTCGGTCAAGATCGCCGGCCGCGACATCGGCAGGCTGCCGGAGAAGAAGATCCCGCACATGCGGCGCAACATCGGCACCGTCTTCCAGGACTTCAAGCTGCTCCCCAACCGCACCGTCTACGACAACGTTGCCTACGCGCTGCAGGTGATCGGCGCCAGCCGCGCCGAAATCCGCGAGCAGGTGCCGGCGACGCTGCGCCTGGTCGGCCTCTCGACCAAGCTCCACAGCTACCCCGACCAGCTCTCCGGCGGCGAGCAGCAGCGCGTCTCCGTCGCCCGTGCCTTCGTCAACCACCCGCCGCTGCTGCTGGCCGACGAGCCCAGCGGCAACCTCGACCCGGTCACCTCGATCGGGATCATGCAGCTGCTCTACCGGATCAACAAGACCGGCACGACCGTCGTCGTCGTCACCCACGACCGCGAGATGGTGGACAACATGCGCCGCCGCGTGATCGAGCTCTACGAGGGTCGCGTCGTCCGCGACGAGGTCTCAGGCGGCTACACCGAGGAGTCGACGACCGAATTCGGCCTGCGGATGCGGGCCGGGATGGGGGTCGGCCCCGAGGGCGCGACCCAGACCAACGGACACTCCGACCACGAGCACCTGAGGTAGGCGATGGGCCGGATCATCTTCTTCCTGCAGGAGGCCCTGCGCGCGCTGAAGCGCAACGGCGCGCCGAGCCTGGCCGCGATCGTGACCACGGTCGTGACCGTCGTCCTGCTCGGGATGCTGATCCCGATCTTCCAGACCGCGCAGGGCAAGAGCGAAGAAGTGCGCGCCCAGCTGAACGTCCAGTACGAACTCTATGCCGACGCGACCAAAGCCGAAATCGCCTCCACCAAGCAGAAGCTGGAAGCGATCCCGCACGTCGCCGAAGTCAACTTCATCAGCAAAGCCGAAGCTCTGGAAACGCTGAAGAGCGAACTGAAGGACAAGTCGATCGTCGAACAGCTTCACACCAACCCGCTGCCCAACAGCCTCGAAGTCAAGGCCGACGATGCCTCCAATCTCGGCGGGATCCGCGAAGCGGTCTATCCGAACGGACCGCAGGGCAAGGCGATCTCGCCGATCATCGCCAAACCGTTCGATCGCCAGGTGGCTTCGGCGAAGATCGAGCAGGTGACGAGCGCGTTGAAGATCGTCCTCACCGTGATCACGGCGCTGCTCGTGTTGGCCTCGCTGATGCTGGTCGGCAACACGATCCGGCTCTCGATCTACACCCGCCGCCGCGATGTCGAGGTGATGCGCCTGGTCGGCGCCACCCGCTGGTTCATCCGCTGGCCCTTCATGATCGAGGGCATGGTCGTCGGCTTCGCCGGCGGGCTGCTAGCCATACTGATCCTGTGGATCGGCAAGATCACGATCGTCGACCCGCTCAGCCACTCGATCGGGCTGCTGGCGGCGCAGAACAACTCGACCCTGGCTTTCCCGGCGCTGATCGCGATCCTCTTCGCCGCCTCGATCCTGGTCTCGACGATCGGCTCGGGCGTCACCCTGCGGCGCTTCCTCAAGGTCTGAGGCCGGCGTGAGCGGGCGCGGGGCCGTGGCCTTCGCGGTTGGCCTGCTGGCCTTCCTCGCCGCCGGGCTCTACCTGGGCGGGCACCCGGGCTCGCTGCCGGAGCCGCTGCGCGAGATCTTCGTCGCTGAAACGGGCGGGCTGACCACGGAAGCGGCGGAAGTGCTGGAAGACAACTACTACCGGCCGGTCAGCAACAAGCAGCTCAGCAACGCCTCGTTGCAGGGAATGGTCAGGGACCTGCGCCGCCGCAACAAAGAGGACCACTACACCGAATACTTCTCGCCGGAAGCGCTGGAAGCCTTCAACCAGGGCATCGAAGGGCGCTTCTCCGGGATCGGCGTGACGATCGAACCGGTCAAGGCCGGGATGAGAATCGGAAAGGTCTTCCGGCACTCGCCCGCCGGGCAGGCGGGAATCGAAGCGGGCGACGTGATCGTCTCGGTCGAAGGCGAATCGATCGCCGGCAAGAACCCCGAACAGGTCGGCAACAAGGTCCGGGGGCCGGAAGGGACGCAGGTCAGGCTCGGGGTCCGCGACCGGAAGAGCGGCAAGGTGAGCCATCTGACCATCACCCGCGCCGAGGTGGCTCTGCCCAACGTCAGCAGCCAGGTCGAAACGGTCAATGGCAAGAAGCTGGGCTACATCCGCATGCGCAGCTTCAGCGAAGGCGTCGACGAGTTGCTGGCCAACGCCGTGCGCAAGGTGCAGAAGGAAGGGGCGGAAGGGATCGTCCTCGACCTGCGTGAGAACCCAGGCGGGCTGCTGCAGGAAGCCGTGCTCAGCGCCGGCGTCTTCCTGCCCGAGGGCGAAGTCGTGGTCTCGACCAAATCCCGCACCCAGGGCGACAACGTCTACAAGACCAAGGGCGGCAACCTGCCGCAGCGGCCGCTGGTCGTCCTGATCGACCGCAACACCGCCTCGGCGGCGGAGATCCTCGCCGCCGCCCTGGCCGACGACAGCGGCGCCAAGGTGGTCGGCATGCGCTCCTACGGCAAGGGGCTCTTCCAGGAGGAGCACAGCCTCGCCAACGGCGGCGCGATCAAGCTCTCGGTGGGCGAATTCTTCACCCCGCAGGGGGTCAACCTCGCCAAAAGCCACGGCGTCCATCCCGACGTGAAGGCCGTCGATAACCCGGCGACTAAGGTCGACGAGGCCAAACAGCGCGCTCTCGGCGTCCTCGCCGCCCAGATCGGCTCCTGATGCCGCGTACCCGGAGTCGGGGGCGGAGGCACCGGCAGGAGCGAGAGCAGCTCTCGGCGCGGGAGACGGTTGAGCGGATGCTGCGGGATGAGCTCGGGTTCCGCGGCTTCCCGCCGGCGATCGAGGAGGAAGCGCGGGCGGCGGCGGAGCGGGTCGAGCACGATCCGGGCCGGAGGCGCGACCTCACCGCGCTTGCCACCTTCACCGTCGACCCGGCGACCGCGCGCGACTCCGACGACGCCGTCTCGGCCCAGTTGGAGGGCGACGGCGCCCGGGTCTGGATCCACATCGCCGACGTCTCCGCCCACGTGCGGCCGGGCTCGCCACTCGACCTCGAGGCACGGCGGCGCGGCAACAGCACCTATGTCCCAGGAGCGGTCGAGCCGATGCTGCCGCACGCGCTCAGCAGCGACGTCTGCAGCCTGGCGCCGGGGGTGGAGCGGCTGGCGGTGACGACCGAGATCGAGCTCGACGCGGAAATGCGACCGCGGCGCACGCGCTTCTACCGCAGCCGCATCCGCTCCGACGCCCGCCTCGACTACGACCGGCTCGACGAGATCTTCGCCGGCCGGCGGCGGCCGGCGGCGGAGGTGGCCGAACCGCTCGACGCCGCCCGCAGGGTCGCTGCCGAGCTCGGCGAGCACCGCGGCACCAGCAGCCTTGCCGTCGAATCCTTCGAGCCGGAGTTCGTCTTCGACGCCGAGGGGAACGTGGTCGGCGCTCACGGCGTCGAGCAGACCGAGGCGCACCGGCTGATCGAGCGGCTGATGATCCTCAACAACGAGCAGGTCGCCCAGCTGCTGGAGCGCGAGCGGGTGCCGGCGATCTACCGCGTTCACGCCCAGCCCGATCCGGCCCGGATCGAGCACCTGCTCGAACAGCTGGCGGCGCTGGGGGTCCCGACGCCGCCGCTGAAGCAGGGCCTGGCGCCGCGCGAGGCAGGGCGGGTCGCCGCCGAAGCGAGCCGGCTGGCGCTGCGGGAGGCGCGGCGCCGCGGACACGGCCGCGAGGCGTACACCTCGCTCGTGCTGCGCTCCCTCAAGCAGGCCTACTACAGCGAGCGCAACAGCGGCCACGCCGGGCTCGCCAGTCCCGCCTACTGCCACTTCACCTCGCCGATCCGGCGCTACCCGGATCTGGTCGTGCACCGGGCGCTGCTGGCGCAGCTAGGGGAGGGAGAGCGGCCGCCGAAGCTCGCCGAGGCGCGCGATGCTGCCGCCGACAGCTCGGCGCGCGAGCGCACCTCGGCGCAGATCGAGCGCGAGGCCGACGACATCTGCGCCGCCTTCCTGCTCGAACGCGAGCTGGGGGAGCGCGGGCTCGACGCCGTCTTCGCGGGCGAGGTCTCGGGGGTGATCCGTTCCGCCGCCTTCGTCTCCTTCAAGGGCCAGCTGGGCGACGTCTACGAGGGAATGCTGCCGGCGCGGCTGCTGCCGGGGGAGCGCTACGAGCTCGACCGGGCCGAGGTGGCGCTGGTGGGGCGCGGCTCCGGGAAAAGAATCAACCTCGGCGATCCGATATCTGTCCGGGTGGCAGGAGTCGATGCGCCGCGGGGCCGGGCGCTGCTGGCGCCGGCCGGAGAGCCAAGCGAATGAGCAAATGAGCAAGAAGCAGAAGAAGAAACGCCAGCCCGCTTCCGGAGATGTGGTCACGAATCGTCGCGCCCGCCACAAATTCGAGCTGGTCGAGAAGATGGAGGCCGGGATCGTCCTCACCGGCTCGGAGGTGAAGGCACTGCGCGGTGGCAAAGCCCAGATGACCGACGCTTACGCGGTCGTCGAGGAGGGCGAGGTTTGGCTTCGCAAGCTGCATATCCCGCCCTACGAGTTCGCGTCGGCGGACGCCCACGCGGCCGAGCGGCCGCGCAAACTACTGCTGCACAGGGCCGAGATCGAGCGGCTGGTCGGGAAAACTGCGCAGAAAGGGTTGACGCTGGTCCCAACCAGGATTTATTTCAAGGGGTCGCGGGCGAAGGTGGAGCTGGCCTTGGCGCGAAACAAGGAGGGTCGTGACCGCAGGCGGGAGATCGCCGACCGCGACGTCAGAAGAGAGGTCGAGCGCGAGTTCAAGGGAAGGATGCGTTGAGTTGAAACTTTCGCACTACATGCAAGGATGCAGGGCCATGAAGAACCGGAGGAGCATCCCCGCCGCCTTTGCTGGGATCATCGCAGTGCTCATGGTCGCCCCCGCGCAGGCCGACGCCGAATCTTTCCCGGAAAAGGCGAGCAACTACGTCAGTGATCACACCGCTTACTTCGTCGGCGCTCTGCTGGTGGCGATTCTGCTGCTGCTGCTGATCGTCCGCGTCACCCAGCGCCGCGCCAAAGAGAAGGAAAAGAAGCAGGCCGCGCAGCCCGCGGCCGCACCGCCGGCCGGGGCGCAGACGGCGCCTCCGGCTGCTCCTCCCGTCGCTGCGCCCGCCGCGCAGACCGCCGAGATGGCGGCGGTGCCCGCGGGCGCTGCTGCCGCGGTGCCGGGCGGTGCTCCCGGTGTGCCGGCGGCACCGGGTCAGGCCGTTCCCGGTCAGCCCGCGCCCGCCGGTCAGTCGGCCTCACCGCCTGTTCCCGGGCAGGCGCCGCCCCTCGCCAACGAGAGCGCCAAGGACCGCAAGCGCCGCGAACGCGACGAACAGCGCGCGAAACGGGCGCAGATGCGCGAGGCGCGCCGGGCCGAGCTGCAACGGCGCAAAGAAGACAAGGCGCAGCGGAAGGCGCAGAAGCGCGGTGGCGCGACGCCGCCGCTCCCGGCGGCGCCCGGCGCTGCTCCGGTCCCGAGTGCGACTGCAGCGGCAGCCGGTGCCCCTGGGGCCGCCGCCCCCGCCGCCGAACCCGCAAAGAAGGGCTTCATGGAGAAGAGCTTCTTCGGGATCAAGCTGGGCGGCAAGCGCAAGCGCGAGCAGCAGGAAGCCGAGCAGCGGCTGGCTGCGGCCCGCGCCGCCAGCGAACGCGTCGTCGCTGAAGCGCAGACGACCGGCCAGGTGCCGCCCTCCGACCAACTGCCTCCCTGGGAGGAGGCGACGACCGCACAGCCGCCGACCGGCGAGCTCGCGGCTGTGCCCTCGGTGCCGCCCCCGGTCCCGGGCGCGACGCCGGCGCCGGGCGACTACGACCCCGCGGCCGCCGAACAGCGGGTCCGCGACAAGGTCGCCGAAGTCCGCTTCGAGGAGCAGCGCATCCGCGCCGAGGCCGAGCGTCGCCTGGCCTCGGCCGAGCAGATGCAGCAGGGCGGGGTGCCGCCGGCACCGCCGACCGGTGTGCCGATCCAGGACACCCAGTCCGCGGTTCCCCAGCCCCCGCAGCAGCCGGTGGACCTGACCGCTGCGGTCGAGCAGAGGCTGGAGGAAGAACGCCAGGTCCGCGAGCGCGAGATGAAAGAGGCCGAGGAGCGCCTGCGCCAGATCGAAGAGCGAACCCGGGCGGCCGAAGAACGAGCCGCCGAGGCGAAACGGCTGGAGCATAAGCGGGCTGAAGAGGAAGCCCGCGAGCAGCGCCTGGAGGAGATGCGCCGCAACGTCGCCGCAGCCGAACAGCGCGCCCGCGAAGCCGAGCAGCAAGCGGCCGAAGCCGAGCAGGCGGTGGTGCGCTCGGTGCAGGGCGGCGGAGCTGCCGGGATGCCCCCGGCGCCCCCGGCTCCCGAGCCGCAGCAGCCATTCGCACCGCCGCCGCCCGCGCCGCCCGCCGAACAGCCCTTTGCGCCGCCAACCCCCCCGCCCGCGCCGCCCCAGGCGACGCAACCTCCGCAGGCCCCACCGCAGCAGGAGCAGCCGACGCCCCCGCCACCTCCTGCTCCGCCCGCGGCATCGACGCCCCCGCCACCACCCCCCGCCGCCGAGTCATTCCCGCCGTCCGCCGGTCCGGGAGGACCGCCGACGCCACCTCCACCGCCGGCACCCGAGTCGCCAGTCCCTGGCCTCGGCGGCCAGCAGCCGGAGGGCCTGACCCTGGCCGACCAGGCTGGTCCGGCCGGCGCCCCTGCCGCCTCCGGCTCTGGCGCTCCAGGCGGCGGCCAGATCAACCTCAACACGATCACCTTCGAGCAGCTGCGCGAACAGAACCTCTCGGTGACCCAGGCCACCCGCCTGCTGGCCCACCGCGAGCGCCTCGGCGGCTTCAAGTCGGTCGACGACCTCGACGAAGTGGCAGGGTTCCCACAGGATCTGCTGGTGGACCTGAAGCAGCGTTCGACGGTCTAAGCAGGGGTCGGGAGAGGTAGTCGCCGGACAACAGCGGGGAGGGTCCCTCGACTACCTCTCCCGACTCTTTCTAAATCGCCTCTCCGGCTCAGCTGCCCGAATCGTGGTTCCTTTCGGACGGTATGCGTCCGTAAAGAACCACGCGATGGGTGAAGCTAGTCGCCTTCTTCGTACTTCTCCAGCAACTTCAGCCAGACCTCACTGCGGGAGGGGTAGGGGGCGATAGCGTGGCGCAGCTTGGAGATTGGGACTTCGCCGACGATGGCCACCGTTGCCGCCTGGAGGAAGTCGGCGGTGTCGAAGCCGGTGAAGGTGGCGCCGACGATGACGTTGCGCGCTTGGTCGACGACGAGGCGGGAGGTGCCGCCGGTTTCCTTGCCCTGGAAGCTGGCGCCGGGGGTGCCGTCGGTGGGGACGTCGATGGCGCGGGCGTCGATGCCGGCTTCGCGCGCCTGCTCGAGCGTCTTGCCGGCGGCGGCGACCTGGGGGTCGGTGAAGGTGACGCGGGGCGAGCCGATCCCTTCGGCGACGGCCTCGACCGGCCGCCCGAGCAGGTTCTCCGCCGCGACCCAGGCGTGGTACTTGCCCATGTGGGTGAAGAGGGCGCGGCCGTTGGCGTCGCCGATCGCGTAGAGCCAGTCGCTGCCGCCGACCCGCATCGCGTCGTCGGCCTCGAGGAAGCCGTGCTCGTTCGGCTGGGCGCCCGCCGCTTCGAGATCGAGGTCGGCGGTGTTCGGCACTCGCCCGACCGCGATCAGGATCTCAGCCGCCTCGGCGGTGCTCCCGTCCTTCAGCGTCGCGATCACGCCCGCGCCGCCCGCTTCGACCTTCTCGACCGACACGCCGGTACGCACCTCGACGCCGAAGCTCTCGCGCAGCGACTCGGCCACTTCTTCGCCCGCGAACGCCTCCTCGCGCGAGAGCAGGTGCGGGCCGCCCTCGATCAGCGTCACCTTGGTCCCGAGGCTGGCCCAGGCCTGCGAGAGCTCGCTGCCGACCGGCCCGCCCCCGAGCACGATCATGCTCTCCGGCACCTGCTCGGCGGTGGTCGCGTCGCGGTTGTTCCAGGCCCTGACGCCGTCCAGCCCCTCGATCGGCGGCATCGCCGCCTTGCTGCCGGTGGCGACCACGACCGCGCGCTCGGCGCTCAGCAGCTCGTCGCCGACGCGCACCCGGCGCTCGCCGTCGAAGCGCGCCTCTCCACGGTAGAGGTCGATCCCGCGTTCTTCCAGCCACGGCAGCTGCCCCGAGTCGTCGCGGTCGTGGATCACCTCGTCGCGCCGGCTCAGCACCAGCTCCGGCTCCAGTTTCCCGTGCCCGGTCGGCACGCCGGGAATGCGCTTCGCCTCGCCCAGCACGTCGGCCGGGCGCAGCAGCGCCTTCGACGGCATGCAGGCGTAATAGGAGCATTCGCCGCCGATCAGGTCCCGCTCGACGATGGCGACCCGTAGCCCCGCGTCGGCCAGCCGCCCGGCGCAGACCTCGCCCGCGGGCCCGGCGCCGAGGACGATCGCGTCATAGCTGTGCTCGCTCACAAAAGGCTCCCTTCCCGACCGCGTACAATTAGATGCGTATCCAAGCACGGGGGCGACAGGCTTCGACGTGGTCGACTCGTGCGAAAGGTTGCAGGTCGAGGTTGTCCGGAGGCCTCGTAAAACACCGGGCACAAACCAATACGTGCGGACCATGAGTTCGCCCTCGCCGCTTAGTTAGAAGCTAAGCGCTGTGAGAGTCGGTCCTTCCTCGCCCGCGGGAAGGGGCACCGGCTTCAGAAGCGGGCTCACCCAGGCGGCCCGTCCCGCCCGTCCGGGGAAACCAAAGGGGCTTTATCTCCCGCAGTGCCCGCCGGCGCGGACCCCGGGAGACGAGAATCAAGCGCCGGCTAAACCTGTAGACACCCTCGCACCGCGTCCGCGGATCCGAGTTCGAATCTCGGCGCCTCCATCAAAGAGCCCCCTCCAGGGGGCTCTTTTTGCATAAGGGTTGCCCGAGCGTTCAGCGGGTGATATGAAAATGGCGTGGCGAGGGGTTCGGACATAGCCGGGTGGGTGGCGGCTATATCGAGCAGTGCTTCTGCCGCTGCCGCTTGGCATGCGGTACGGAATCCCTTTTTAAAAAACCCTCATACTTAAAAGTCCTTGAGTGGCGAAGTTCGCCACGGAGAGCGTGACCACGCAGCAGCCGCAGTCGCACACCGCGGTGTCGGCTTCGTCCAGCTCGGCGACGATGATTTCCTGCTCCTCGGCGCAGTCGGGGTCTGAGCAGACGACCTTGACGATCCACATGGGGCGATGGTGCCGGGGGCGCCGGATGGATTTGGTCGGCTGCAAGCGATCGCCCAGTGCTACGGGCTTCTCCGGGACTTGTGGTCAACTCTATGGAGTTTCCGGCGGCGGGCGCGTTAGCTGCTCGGGTGGCGTACGGGAAAGACCCACAGGTCGGGTTGGGACGGGCGGTGAGGAAGACACGGACCGACGCCGGTCTCGAGCAGAAGCAGCTGGCGGAGCTGGCCGAAGTCAAAGCGAGCGAGATCTCCCGTCTTGAGAAAGGCAGGAAGAATCCGCAGTGGGGGACCGTCAAGCGCGTCGCCGAGGCTCTCGGCACACCGCTCTCAGACCTCGCCGCCCTCGCCGAGGAGTTCGAGCGGCGCCACGAAGCCGACCCTTACTCCTGAGCGGTTGCCCGCGCTCGCAGCCAGGCGAGCACCTCGGCGGCGTTGCGGTCGGGTGGGAAGACCGGGTAGAAGACCATGACGATCCGGCCGGCCGCGGCGACGAAGGTGAGGCGTTTGTAGAGCGTCATCCCGTCGGCCTCGAAGGTGGGGAGGCGCAGCGCCTCGGCCAGCCGCAGGTCGGGGTCGCTCAGCAGGGGGAACGGGATGTGCTCACGCGCTGCGAACTCGGCCTGTTCGGCCGCGCTCTGAGCGCTGATTCCGACCACGGTGGCGCCGAGCGCTTCGAACTCGGCGAGCGCATCGCGGTAGGCGCAGCTCTGCGGCGTGCAGCCGCGCGCCCCCGGGATGTCGTCCCAGCCATCCGGCAGGGGAACACCGGGAATGCCGGTACGGGGGTAGACGTAGGCGACAAGCAGGCCTGCGGCCAGATCGTCGAATCCGAGGATCGATGGAAGCGAGAGGCCCAACAGGTGATCGGCCGCTCCGTCGTCCTCCGGCACCGGCAAGTCGGGTGGGAGGTGCGCGAAATCCATCCCTCCATCATGCCGACCGCAACAAATGGAACTGGACGGGTTGTCTAATACCAGTGCAGATTCTCGAACTGATCGGGTGGCGGTGAGTCCCACCCCCTCGCCCTCTCACCCTCTCCTTCACTGGGACCCGGCGGCAGCCGACCCCGAGCAGCGCCGGATCCATCCGTTGCTGCGCGGCGCCGTGCTGCATCGGGACGACTGGACCTGCCGCTATTGCGGCGGCGAGGCCCTGTGGGTGGACCACCTTGCCCCGAGAGCCCGCGGCGGCCCGACGACGCCTGCCAACCTGGTGGCGGCCTGCCAGCGCTGCAACCGGACAAAGGGCAGCCGCACCCCCGAAGAGTGGCGGCGGGATCGGGCGCTCGCGAGGCTGCTCGCGAAGCCGAGCCCATGCCGGAGCCGTCGCGAGCGAACCAAGCCCACGATCAGGGCCTCCCGCCGCAGCCGGCTGCAGCGCACGTAGGGTTCTCCCATGGATCGCTACGTCGCTTTCCTGCGCGGGATGAACCTCGGCGGGCGCCGGATCAAGAACGAGGAGCTGCGGCGGCACTTCGAGGAGATGGGGTTCGAGGAGGCTGCGACCTTCCGGGCCAGCGGCAACGTGGTCTTCTCCAGTCCGAAGCGCGAGGCGGAGGGCAAGCTGGCGCAGCGGGTGGAAGCGGAGCTGGACGCGCGGCTCGGCTACGACGTGCCGGTCTTCCTGCGCAGCATCGAGGAGGTGGCGACGATCGCCGCTCAGCGGCCGTTCGATCCCAAGCTGGTCGAGAAGTCGCAGGGGAAGCTGCAGGTCTCGCTGCTGATGAAGAAGCCAAGTGCGGCGGCGAAGAAGAAGGTGCTGGCGCTCGCCACCGACGAGGACCTGCTGGCGATCGGGGGCCGCGAGCTCTACTGGCTCCCCAGCGGGGGGCTGCTCGAATCCGACCTCGACCTGAAGGCGATCGAGGTGCTGCTCGGTGTCGACACCCGCCGCACGATGGGCACGATCGAGCAGATCGCCGCCAAGTACGGGTAGCGCGCCGGTCATTTGAACCGCATAGCGGCACAAAGGACCGGCGCACCGTCAGCTGACGGTTAGACCTGGCGGTCCGAGCGCGGCAGCGCGGCGACCTCGAAATCGCGGCTGACCGCGGCGATCTCCTCCGGCAGCTCCGAGAGCTGGACGTTGGCGACGAACTCCATCTCCGCGCCGAGCGGGCGGAAGAAGTTGTCGTAGTGGGTCGGGACCACGGCCTTCGGTTCCAGCAGCGGCAGGATCCGCTGCCAGTAGTCGCGGGTGAAGCTGCGGCCGGCGACGCCGGCGAGGAAGACGTCGACGTCGCGCTCGCGCACCGCCTCGTCAACGAGGTTGGCGCTGCCCTGGTGGTAGAAGCGCAGGCCGGCCACCGCGATCGTGATCCCCCAGACCTGGCCGCAGCGGTAGGCGCCCGGCGCCAGCGAGTCGAGGTGCTCGCAGCTGAGTTCTCCGTCGTAGGGGACGGCGAGACCGAGCAGCAGTTTCGAGTGAGCGCTCGGCGTGAAGGAGACCTCGAAGGGACCGAGCTCGTAGGTGCGGTACGGCTCGACCTCGACGGCGCGGTCGGCGAGCCCGTGCAGGGCCATCAGGCTGACAAGCGAGCGGGAGCCGTAGGCCCGGCAACCGGTCCGCCGCGCTATAGCAGGCGCGTCGACGGCGTGGTCGAAGTGGGTGTGGCCGACCAGCACGCCGACGGTCTCGCCCGGGGCACGGAGGAAGCGATCGAGGGCGGCCTCGCTGGGAAGCGCCGGGCGCCGCGAGACCAGGCTGCGGAAGGGCACCCGCGAGAGGTAGGGATCGATGAAGAGCGTGCGCCCCTCGTAGCTCAGCCGGTAGCCGGAGACGCCGAGCCATTCCACCTCCAGCCCCGGCGGCAGTTGCAGCGGTCGCGCCTCCAGTTCGGTCAGTCGCTGCCGGTCGGCGGCTGCGGAGGAGCGACGGGTCGCCCGCGCCCGTGCCAGCTCGCCCAGGTGCCGGAGCGGCCCCGGCACTAGGAGACCGTCGCCGAGAGCTCCGGCGGCTGGGCCAGGGTCTGGAAGACGACGCAGTAGCGCTCGGTCAGCTTCAGCAGCGTTTCGAGCTGTTCCTGGTCGGCATCGGTCTCCAGCTCGAAGCGCAGGCGGATCGATTTGAAGCCGACCGGAGCCTCGCGGTCGACCGCGAGGGTGCCGCGGAAGTCGAGGTCGCCCTCGGCGTGGACGCGGCCCGCCTCGACCGGGATGCCCAGCGAGGTCGCAACCGCCCGCAGCGTCACCCCGGCGCAGGCCGCCAGCGCCTCCAGCAGCATGTCGCCCGAGCAGAGCAGGGTGCCGTCGCCGCCGGAGGCGGGGTGGAGGCCGGCCTCGGCGATGGCCCGTCCCGTCTGCACCGAGCAGGAGACGCCCTCGCCCAGGGTCCCCTCCGCCTTCAACGTCACCAATGCGGCCTCCGGCTCGTGGGTGTAGCGCCCCTTCAAAGGCGCCTGGATCGCTCGCAGTTCGCTCTGCTCCATCTGCCTCAGCCTACGTTTGCCGCCGCCGGCGTGCTCGCCTCCGCCGCCGTCCGCTCCGCCATCTCCTTGAGGTTGAGCAGCTGCCGTCGCATCATCACCAGGTCCCCGGCCGGCAGTAGCGCGGTTTCCAGCCGGCCGATCGGCCCGCGCCGCGGCGGCGTCCAGATCAGCTTGACGACGATCCGCGAGCGCTCCGCGTCGACCCGCGCCGCTCGGTACGTGCAGGCGACCTCGCCGAACACCCGTCCCCGGTGGTGGATCGTCAGCGACTCGCCAGGCTCGAAATCGGCGAGACGGAAGATCGTCATCACCCGCTGCCCGCGCTCGAGCCGCTCCAGTCCCGGCAGCAGCTCCTGCGGACTGCGGCGGCCGAAGTTGTCGAGCTTGTCGTAGCTGTAGGGGGCGGCGCGGAGCTGGCAGAGCCAGCGGAAGACGACCTCCTGCGGTGCCGCCACCTCGATCGCCCGGAACAGCGTCATCGCGGGGGAGGCGATCAGCTCGTCGCAGGAATAAGCCCGCGACCGCTCCTCAGCGCTCGAGCCCCACTCCGAGATCACCGCAGGCCAGGCCATCTCTCAAGCGTACGCCCACCCACGCTTACGAGAGCCGGGGGATGGGGTCCGGCGAACCCTCCCCGCTGTTGTCCGCCGGACCCCCTCCCCCGGCTCTCACTTACCTTGAGGGTTACATGGCGATCGCGACCGCAACCTCACTCGACGTCTACGTCGGTGGCAAGCTGCTCTTCGAGGACGTCTCCTTCAAGCTCGAGCCGCGCGAACGGATGACGCTGTCCGGCCGCAACGGCGCCGGCAAGTCGACGCTGCTGCGGGTCCTCGCCGGTGAGCGGCCGCCCGACGGCGGCTCGCTGAGCGTGCAGCGGGGCGCCCGCGTCGCCCTCCACGACCAGCGCCCGCCGCGCGAGTCGCAGATGAACCTCGGCGAGTACGTCTTCTCCGGCCGCACCGACATGCTCGAGACCGAGGCTCAGCTGGCGCGGCTGGAGGCGGAGATGGGCGACGGCGACGAGGAGACGATGCGCCGCTACGCCGCCGCCCAGCAGCGGCTCGAAGCCGGCGGCGGCTACCGCTGGCGCGACGACGTGCTCGCCGTCCTTCGCGGCCTCGGCTTCGACGCCGAGCACGCCGAGCGCCCGCTCGCGACCTTCTCCGGCGGCGAGCTGACCCGCGCCTCGCTGGCCCGCGCCCTCGCCACCCGCCCCGACCTGCTCCTCCTCGACGAGCCGACGAACCATCTCGACATCCCCTCGCTGGAGTGGCTGGAGCGCTACCTGGTCGACCTCGACGCGGCAGTCGTACTCGTCGCCCACGACCGCTGGTTCCTGGAGGCGGTCGGCACCTCGGTGCTGGAGCTGGAGGCGCAGCGCGCCCGCTTCTTCGCCGGCCCCTGGCACGCCTGGCGGGAAGAACAGGCGAAACGGGAGATCGCCCTCGGCAAGGCGATCGAGCGCCAGCAGGCGGAGATCGCGCGGATGGAGCGCTTCGTCGAGCGCTTCCGCTACAAGGCGACGAAGGCGCGTCAGGCCCAATCGCGGGTGAAGATGATCGAGAAAGCGAAGCGCAGCGGGCCGGTCGCCGAACGCCGCGACAACCGCCACCTGCGCTTCCACTTCAAGCCGCCCTCGCGGCCGGGCCGGGTGGTGCTGAAACTGGTCAACGGGACCCTGGAGGTGCCGGGCCGGACGCTGCTCGCCGATGCCGACCTCGAACTCGAACGCGGCGAGCACGTGGTCCTGGTCGGCCCCAACGGCGCCGGCAAGACCACCCTGATCGACACCCTCGCCCGCCGCCGCGAGCCCGCCGCCGGCAGCGTCCGCACGGGCCACAACGTCAAGCTCGGCTACCTCTCCCAGCACGCCGACACCGCCGCCGGCTCGGGCACCGTCCTCGACGCCGCCAAGCGCGAGACCGGCCTGACCGAGAACCAGGCGCGGGCGCTGCTCGGCGGCTTCCTCTTCTCCGGCGAGGACGTCGAGAAGCAGCTCGTCGACATCTCCGGCGGCGAGCAGCGGCGGCTCTCGCTGGCGATCCTCGTCGCCTCCGGCGCCAACGTGCTGATCCTCGACGAGCCGACGAATCACCTCGACATCGAGAGCCGCGAGGCGCTGGAGGACGCGCTGACCGAGTTCGAAGGGACGGTGCTGCTCGTCTCCCACGACCGGGCGCTGCTGGAGGCGGTCGGCAGCCGCACCCTCGTCTGCGAGGGCGGCGAGCTGCAGAGCCACCCGAGCGGCTGGGCCGAGTACCAGCGGCGACGCGACGAAGAGGCCGAAAAAGAGGCCGCCGCGGCGAAACCGAAGGGCACCGGCAGCGGCAAGAAGTACAGCGCCACCAAGCCGGCGCAGAAAGCCGCGCGCAAGGCGGCGAAGCTGGAGCAGCGGATCGAGGCAGCCGAGGCGGCGCTGCGCGAGGTCGAGGACGAGCTGTCGGACCCCGCGGCCTGGTCGAGCCCCGGTCGGGTCGAGCGGGCGACCAAGCGCCACGAAGAAGCGAAGACGACAGTCGATGAGCTGTACGCGGAGTGGGAGTCCGCGCAAGCCGCCGCCGAGGCCACCTAAGCGAACTGCATCAACTTTCCTGGCTGCTGGGCCGGAAAGTTGATGCAGTTCGGATCTCAGGCGAGCGGGCGCTCCAATACAACCCGCGTGTTCCGCGCCGGCGCAAGGGTGATGTTGCGCACCTTGACCTTTTCCGGCTCGGGGCCGACCGGGCGCAGCTCGGCCCGTTCGACGAACTGGCGCAGGATCGTCCGCATCTCGTATTCGGCGAAGGCGGCGCCGATGCAGCGGCGGACGCCGCCGCCGAAGGGGATCCAGGCGTAGTTGTCGGCCTTGTCGTCGAGAAAGCGCTCGGGGCGGAACTCGTCCGGCTCGGGGAAGAGGTCCTCGCGGTAGTGCAGCGCCGCGATCGCCGGCAGCACGAACTGCCCGGCCGGCAGCTCGTAGCCACCGATCGTCGCCGGTGCCTTCAGCTTGCGGGCGACGTCGACGATCACCGGCCGCGAGCGCAGCGTCTCTTTGACGGTCGCATTTAGGTAGTCCTCCTCGCCGGCCGCCAGTGACTCGCGCAGCCGCGCCAGCACCTCCGGGTTGCGGACCAGCCGCTCGACCGCCCAGGCGAGCCCGGTTGCGGTCGTCTCGTGGCCGGCGCCCAGCACCGTCACCAGCTCGTCGCGCAGTTCCCGGTCGCTCATCGCGTTGCCGTCCTCGTCGCGGGCGCCGAGCAGCAGCGAGAGGACATCATCGCGCTCTTGGTGGCCGGCCTCGGATCGACGTAGCCGGATCTCCTCGTAGATGAACTCGTCGAGCGCTGCGCGCGAGCGCAGGAAGCGCGGCCAGGGGCTGCCGGGCCCAAGGTTGCGGCGCAGGATCGGGAAGGAGGTGATGACGCCGACCCGCTTGGCGAAGTCGTCGATCAGCCGCTCGAAGCGCTCCAGCCGCTCCTCGTCGTGGACGCCGAAGACCGCGCGCATGATCACCGCCAGGGTGATCCGCTGGGTGTGGGGGCGCAGCGCGAAGGGCTCGCCGACCGGCCAGCTCTCCATCTCCTGTTGGGTCATCTCGACGATCAGCTCCTCGTAGCGCCGCACCCGCTCGCCGTGGAAGGGCGGCAGCAGCAGTTTGCGCTGGCGCATGTGCGGCTCGTCATCGAGGGTGAGGACCGAGTGCGGCCCCAACGCCGGCTCCAGCACCGTCGCATTCGCCTCGCCGGCGTGGAAGACCGAGGGCGCGCCGGTGAAGACCGCTTTGACGAGGTCGGGGCGGGCGACGTAGACGACGTGCCCGAAGAAGGGAAAGTGGACGGAGAAGATGTCCCCGTAGCGGCGCTGCTGGCCGCCGAGGAACCCGAGCGGGTCGCGCGCGTAGCGCGCCGCCTGGACCAGCCGCGGCGCTTTCGACCCTGGCGGCATCTCAGAAGACGATCGTGCGGTCGCCGTCGAGGAGGACGCGGTCGTCTAGGTGGGCCATCACCGCGCGGGCGAGGACGAGGCGCTCGACGTCGCGGCCGAGGCGGATCATGTCGGCGACCTCGTCGCGGTGGTCGACGCGGGTCACGTCCTGGGCGATGATCGGACCGGCGTCGAGCTCGGCGGTGACGTAGTGGGCGGTCGCGCCGATCAGCTTGACGCCGCGCTCGTAGGCGCGGTGGTAGGGGTCGGCGCCGACGAAGGCGGGCAGGAAGCTGTGATGGATGTTGATCGCCGGCGCCGCGAGCGCGCGGAGGAAGTCCTCGGAGAGAATCTGCATGTAGCGGGCGAGGACGAGCAGGTCGATCCCGTCCAGCAGGTCGAGGATCTGCCGCTCCGCCTCTGCCTTGCGGCCCGGCTCGACCGGCACGTGGTGAAAGGGCAGCCCGACCGCTTCCACCTGGCCCGCATGGTCGGGATGGTTGGAGATGACCGTGACCAGCTCGCCGCCGAGGTCGCCATTGCGCCAGCGCCAGAGCAGGTCGGAGAGGCAGTGGTCCTCGCGGCTGACCATGATCGCCACCCGCCGCGGCCGCGCCGTCTCGTGGAACTCGACGTCCATCTCAAACGGCTCGCCGATCTCCCGCGCGAAGCGCAGCTCCAGCGCGTCGCGCTCGGCCTCGGGCACGTGGTCGAAGACCATCCGCATGAAGAAGCGCCCCTCGGCGCTGGAGTGCTGGTCGACGTCGACGATGTTGAGCCCGGACTCGGCGAGGAAGCCGCTGACGCGGGCGATCAGCCCCGGGCGGTCGGGGCAGGCGAGCAGCAGCCTTGAGGTCGGCACCTCTCCCATCGGTCGATGATCGCGGATAGGGTGCGTCGATGCGGATTGCCGCTGTTCCCGACGGGCTGGTGGAGCGCCTCGGGCTGCTGCTGAATAAGCTGCCGACGCCGATCGGCGAGGCGATGTACTCGATGCCGATCGCCCGCTCGCTGCAGGTTGCGCAGCGGACCGGCATCCTCGCGGCGCTGGCCGAGGGGCCGCGCGAGCCCGGCGAGCTGGCCGAGCACCTGGGCCTGCAGAAGACCGGGACCGAACGGGTCCTCGACGTGATCGCCTCGCTCGGGCATGTCAGGCAGCGGCCCGACGGGCGCTACGAGATGACCGCCAGCGGCCGGCCCTGGCTCGACCCGAGCTCCGACACCTACCTCGGCGACTTTCTCGCCGACACTGCCCACTACTGGGACTGGTACGCGGGGCTGGAGGACCTGGTCCGCGACGGCCGCCACGTCGAGCTGCACGAGAAAGCGGCCGACGACCCCTACTGGCAGTCCTACATCCGCGGCCAGTACCAGATCGCGCGGCTCTCCAGCGCCGAAGTGGCGAAGGCGATCCCGCTGGCGCGCGGGGCGCACCAGGTGCTGGACGTGGCCGGGGCGCACGGCGAGTTCTCGATGGCGCTCTGCCGGCGCCACGAGAGGCTGCGGGCGACGATCGTCGACCTGCCGGGCAGCGCCAGGGTGGGGGAGGAGATCGTCGCCGAAGCGGGGATGAGCGACCGCGTCCGCCACCTCGTCGGCGACATGTTCGAGGTCGACTACGACGGCCACTACGACGGCGCGCTTGCCTTCAACATCATCCATCACCTCTCGCCGGATCAGGCGCGAGCGCTCTTCGCCCGCATCCGCGCGGTCCTGCTACCAGGCGCGCCGCTCGCCGTCCTCGATCTCTACGACCGGCCGGGGGGCCAGCGGGCCAACCTCGCCTCGATCCTCGGCCTCTTCTTCCACCTCACCTCCGGGGCCGACACCTACACCGTCGACGAGGTCTCCCACTGGATGAGCGAGAGCGGTTACGGCAGCGTCGAGGTGAGGTCATTTAGGACGTTGCCCGATCTGCGGCTGCTGATCGCGAAAGCGGTCTGAGGCCGCAAGATCGCGACCACGTCACCCGGCGCCGATCGCGTACCCGTGCCTGGGCTCGTGCGGAGCTGCACAAGGGCAGTGTCATGTGTGACGACGCCCACACATGGGGGCGGCGCGAACCGCCACGGTTTCGCGCTTGCTCACGAAACACAAACAATTTCTCATAATTCTGCTCATACTCCTCGCCTTCCCCGCAGCTGCGTTCGCGGCCGGCCGTGGAGATCAGGGCGGCCGTACCTGGATCAGCGAAGCCGAGGTCGCTCCTCGCGTCGATCGGGCTGGGGCCGTATCGGCCCCCGCGTTTCCGCAGCCGGTCGTCAGCTTCCGCCGAACCGTTCGCGAGGTCTCGCATCAGATCCGCATGCAAGAACGAGCCGAGGTGCGCCGGAAGCAGCGCGAACGCGAAGAACGGTTCGAGAACCTGCCCGGCGGGGTCTCGCTGGAAACGCTGAACGCGATCGCCGCCTGCGAGTCCGGCGGCGATCCGACCGCGGTCTCCGCCGACGGCACCTACCGCGGCAAGTACCAGTTCGACTACGGCACCTGGGAATCGGTCGGCGGCCATGGCGATCCCGCGGCCGCGCCCGAATCGGAACAGGACTACCGCGCCGCGCTCCTCTACGCGCGCTCCGGCTCCAGCCCCTGGCCCGTCTGCGGCTGAGCCTACGATCCGCGATGTGAGCGAGGAGCAGGTACCGGCGCCCGATCCCGGCGGGCCGAAACGCAAACCGCCGAAAGAGGCGATCGCGGAGGCGAAGGTGCGGGCGCCGACGCGGGGGAACCGCCGGCTGGAGAGCTTCCTCGAGGCGGTCAACACCGACGATCAGGTGCGGTCCTGGTGGTACATGACCCAGGTCCACTCGGAACGGCTGGGGATGTCGGACCACAGCTGGGTCCACATGCAGATCGTCCTCAACATCGCCCTGCGGCTGCTGCGACTGCTGGTCAAGGCCGGGGTCGAGCCGGCGATGGTCGCCGACCACGGCATGCGCGACCGCGACGCCGAAGTCGTCGTCGCCGGCGGCGCGCTCCTCCATGACGTCGGCATGTCGATCCACCGCGCCGACCACGAGGCCTACTCGCTCTTCCTCGCCCACGGCGCCCTCCAGCGCCTGCTCGCCGACGCTTACAAGGAGCCCGAGCGCAGCATCGTCGCCTCCGAGATCCTCCACGCGATCATCGGCCACCGCCGCCGCGGCGAGCCCTACACGGTCGAGGCCGGCGTCGTCCGCGTCGCCGACGCCCTCGACATGGCCCAGGGCCGCACGCGGATCCCGCTGGAGAAAGGCCACGAGGGCATCCACTCGATCTCCGCCGCCGCGATCGACGAGGTCCGCATCGAGGCCGGCGAGGACCGCCCGGTCCGCATCGAGATCCAGCTCAACAACTCCGCCGGCATCTTCCAAGTCGACGACCTCCTCGCCACCAAGATCCGCGGCACCCCCCTGGAGGGAAAGGTCGAAGTGATCGCCAAGGTCGAAGGCGAGACCGAGAAGCGCCTCTTAACCGGTTTCCGGCTTAGTTGAAGCGCGCCAAATCTGAGCGGCGCTGTTCCTTGCGCTTCTCCAGCTTGCCCTGGACGATCGAGAGGATGGTCACCAGGGCGGCGAAGAAGATGATCACGCCGAAGCAGAAGAGGGTCACCGTCTTGTCGTTGGTCGGCCCGGCGAGCCCGACTCCCTCGTCGGCGAGGGCGGCGGGAGCGAGGACCAGCATCAGGGCCCAGATCGAGAGCAGGGCGGCGACGGTGCGCTTCACGGGCGGGAATCTAGCGCACCGGGAGGCGTCGCTGCGGTCGGCATCGCGATTCCTGCCGGGTGGCGTTTCCGCAAATTCGGGTTACCCCTGCCTGAGCTTGTGAAAATCCGGTGAACGCAGGCAGTTCACGCCTTGACGATGCATACAATGCGCCCATCCGAATCGCCGTCATCGACAACGACAGCGGCTTCGTCACCGTCCTCGCCAAGCGCGCCGAAGTAGCCGGCTGGCACCTCCGCCAGACTTCCGGCGCCGTGCCGCCGCGGGATCTGGTGGCGATGAAGCTGAACGCGCTGCTGATCGATCCGGCCCTGCTGGGCGACGAAGCTTGGTCCTACCTCGAGCGCATCGCCTCGATGCTGCCCGACCTCGCGATCGTCGTCTGCACCGGCCGTTCGACCGTGGCCCAGCGGGTGCGCGGGCTGCGGCTCGGGGTCGACGACTGGATGACCAAGCCCTGCCACCCGGAGGAGGCGCTGGCGCGGATCGAAGCCGTCTCCCGTCGCCTCAAGGGCGGCCGCAAGGAGGTCGAGTCCTCGCCGCTCAGCGCCGGCGAGCTGGAGGTCCGCCCGGACCGCTTCCAGGCCTTCGTCAAGGCCGAGCCCCTCGACCTCACCCGGCGCGAGTTCGAGCTGCTCTACCTGCTCGCCGAGGAACGCGGCCAGGTGCTGGAGCGCGAGCAGATCTACCAGCGGGTCTGGGGCTACGCGATGGCCCACGGCGATCGCTCCGTTGACGTGTTTGTCAGGAAGCTGCGCCAGAAGCTGGAGAAACGCTCGCCGAGCTGGACCTACATCCACACGCACTTCGGCATCGGCTACCGCTTCGAGCCGGAACCGGCCGGGATCGTCGAAGAGGAGCTGCGACCGGCGCCGGTGGAGTCGCAGGAGACCCCGGTTGTGGGGCAGCGCCCTGGGGGCGAGCCGGGCTCTTCTTCACAGATCGTTCACAAGAGCTTCACGGCGGGGTAACCGTCGCCAATCGTCGCCTCGCCATGCTCGTTGACCATGGCGACGGAGGCCGGGACCGGGAATTCTTCGCCGCTCGTCGGCGGGCGGCTCGAGATCAGACCTGAAGAGCACGCGGCGCTGGTCGACGGCCGCCCGCTCAGCCTGACGATGCGGGAGCTGCAGTTGCTGGCGACGCTGGCGGGCCACCCGCAGCGGATCATGACCCGCGAGGAACTCTTCGCCGCCGTCTGGGGCTCGGAGCCGCGGCCCGACGATCGCTCGGTCGACGTGTACGTCAGCCGCCTGCGGGCGAAGCTGGGGGAAGCGCTCCCCGGTCAGCAGCTGATCCACACCCACAACGGGATCGGCTACCGCTTCTCGCCGGACGGTTGAGGCTGTCGTTTCCACCATCTTCCCCGTGATAGCGAGGAAAAGGGTGGAAACGATGCATGGGGACGGGCCTTTTACATCTTTTTTACAACTTCGCCACAACGCAGTAACAAGCTCTCTTGCGGCCACTGGGAGCCTCCGCCCAGCTATGTCGACCTACCCCAAGGAGAACGATGTCCAGCTCTAGATGGCTTGTGGTGATCGCCTTCGCGGCGACCCTCGCAGTCGGCCTCGCCGCCTGCGGTTCCAGCAGCAACGAATCCGGCGGCTCCTCCGGCAGCGGCGAAGTCTCCGGTGAAATCGCCGGTGCCGGCTCGACCGCCCAGGAAGCGGCGCAGAAAGCCTGGATCGCCGAATTCGAGAACGAAAACTCCGGTGCGACGATCACCTACGACGGGGTCGGGTCCGGCGGCGGTCGTGAACAGTTCATCGGCAAGGGAGTCGCGTACGCGGGCAGCGACGCGGCGCTCTCGACCGAAGAAGGCGAACTCGAAAAGGCGGAAAAACGCTGCGCCCCGGGCGAACTGATCGAGGTACCGGACTACATCTCGCCGATCGCGATCATCTACAACCTGCCGGGCGTCGAAGAACTGAAACTCGACCCGGAAACCCTGGCGAAGATCTTCGCCCAGGAAATCACCAGCTGGAACGACCCGGCGATCGCCAAAGACAACCCCGGCGTCGAACTGCCGAGCACCCGGATCACCCCGGTAAACCGCTCCGACGAGTCCGGGACGACGCAGAACTTCACGGAATACCTCTCCGAGGTCGTTCCCAGCGTCTGGAAGTTCGAAGTCAGCGGCGAATGGCCGGTGAAGGGCGGCGAAGCCGCTTCGGGCACCTCCGGCGTGGTGGAAGCGGTCACCGCCGGCGAAGGCGCGATCGGCTACGCCGACGCCAGCCAGGCCGGCGAACTCAGCGTCGCCAGGATCAAGGTCGGCAAGGAATGGGCTGAACCGACCGCTGAAGCCGCGGCCAAGATCGTCGAAGAGTCGCCGCTCAACAAAGAACTCAGCCCGACCAAGACCGTGATCGCCTACGAACTCGATCGCAAGACGGAATCGCAGGGGACCTACCCGATCGTCCTGGTCTCCTACTTCATCGCCTGCAGCAAATACGGGAACACGGGCGAAGCCGAAGCGGTGAAGGCCTACGCGGAATACGTCGTCAGCCCCGAAGGGCAGGAACTGGCCGCCGAACAGGCCGGCTCCGCGCCCCTCTCGGCGGCGCTGACGAAGAAAGTGACCCCGGCTGTCGAAGCGATCGAAGCCGGCTAGGTAGGTAGTGGCCTCGGTCGACACCACGACCAACGCAGGCCAGCTGCTGGCGGCGGCGTCCGGAGGGCGCCGCCGCCGCGGCGATCGCATCTTCTCCCGTACCGCGGTGGTGGCCGCGGTGACGATCCTGGCCCTGCTGGCGGGGGTCGCGATCTTCCTCCTCTCCGAGGGCTACCCCGCCCTCACCGCCAGTGCCTCCGAACTGCCGCAGGGCAAGACCTTCGTCGACTACGTCGCCCCGCTCGCCTTCGGCACGGTCCTGGCGGCGGCGCTCGCGGCGCTTGTCGCGGTGCCGCTGGCGGTGGCGGTGGCGCTCTTCATCACCCACGTGGCGCCGCCGCGGATCGCGCTCACCCTCGGCTACCTGGTCGATCTGCTGGCGGCGATCCCGAGCATCATCTACGGCCTCTGGGGGATCTTCGTCCTCGGTCCGGCCGCGGTGCCGGTGCTGAAGTGGCTGGAAGAACACCTCGGCTGGATCCCCTTCTTCCACGGCCCCGCCTCGGCCACCGGCCGCACGATGCTGGTCGCCGGCCTGGTCTTGGCGGTGATGATCCTGCCGATCGTCTCCGCGGTCGCCCGCGAGGCCTTCGCGCAGACGCCGCGCCGGCTGCAGGAAGGCGCGCAGGCGCTCGGCGCCACCCGCTGGGAGATGATCCGGATGACCGTCCTGCCGTTCGGCAAATCCTCGGTGATCAGCGGCGCCATGCTCGGGCTCGGGCGGGCGCTGGGGGAGACGATGGCGGTGACGATCATCCTCTCGGTCTCCGGCGCCGTCACCTTCAACCTGATCAGCCAGGCGAATCCCTCGACGATCGCCGCCAACATCGCCCTTAACTTCCCCGAGTCCAGTGGCCTGGCGATCAACGCGCTGATCGCCACCGGCCTCGTCCTCTTCGCGATCACCCTCGTCACCAACATGGGCGCGCGCGCGATCATCGCCCGCTCGAACCAGGAATAGGAGCCGGGAGTGGAGAGCGCCTCGCATCCCATCCACGCCGGCAGCGGCCTTGCGCTGCGGAGCAGCGGTGGGGGCAGCCTGCCGAGCTGGGGCACCTGGGGGGCGGTCGGCGGCTCGGCGGCCGTCGTCGCCGCGATCCTGCTCGCCACCGGCGCCTTCACCGTGGCGCTGACGCTGGTCTTCGGGGCGCTGCTCTCCGCCGTCGTCCTCTATGCCTGGTCGCGCGCGGTCGAGGGGCCGCGGCGGGCCAAAGACCGGGTGATGACGCTGGCGATCGCCTGCGCCTTCGGCCTGGCGATGATCCCGCTCTTCTCGCTGATCTTCGAAGTCGCCAAGCGCGGCATCCCCGGCCTCAGCGTCGAATTCTTCACCGAAGACGCGCGCGGGGTGGTCGGCGGCGGCGGCGCCGCCCACGCGATCGTCGGCACCCTGATCATCACCGCCGTCGCCGCCGCGATCTCGGTCCCGATCGGGATCATGGCCGCGATCTACCTCAACGAGTACGGGACCGGACGGCTGCGCCGGGCGCTGACCTTCTTCGTCGACGTGATGACCGGCATCCCCTCGATCGTCGCCGGCCTCTTCGCCTACGCGCTCTTCGAGATCTTCCTCGGCCCCGGCATCCGCCTCGGCGTGATGGGCTCGGTGGCCCTCTCGCTGCTGATGATCCCGATCGTGATCCGCTCCGCCGAGGAGGTGCTGAAGATCGTCCCCAACCACCTGCGCGAGGCCGCCTACGCGCTGGGGACGCCGAAGTGGAAGACGATCACCAAGGTGGTGCTGCCGACCGCCTTCGCCGGTCTCGTGACCGGGGTGATGATCGCGGTCGCCCGCATCGTCGGCGAGACGGCGCCGCTGCTGGTGACGACCGGGGTTGTCGACTCGATGAACACCGACCCGTTCAACGGGCGGATGCAGAACCTCGCCGTCTACGCCTTCAACGAGTACCGCTCGCCGGGAGTGATGAAACAGGCCTCCTACGACCGCGCCTGGGCAGCGGCGCTGACCCTGATCGCGATCGTCATGCTCTTGAACATCGCCGCCCGGTTCGTCTACCGCCGCTACAAAACCGAGATCCGCTGAGCCAGTGGAGGGAAGGAAGCTGAGAACGATGCTGGGAGCCGCGACCAAACGCAGGGCCGCCGGGGAGAATCAGGTAACGATGAGCGACTCTCCCGCGGTGAGCGCGACCTCGACCGGGCCGGTGACCGCCGCCGGGCGGCCGGCGAAGACGATCGAGGGGCGCGGGGTGAACCTCTTCTACGGCGACTTCCAGGCGGTTGAGGACGTGACGATGACGATCGAGCCGAACAAGGTGACGGCGCTGATCGGCTCTTCGGGCTGCGGCAAGACGACCTTCCTGCGCTCGCTCAACCGCATGCACGAGCTGACGCCGGGGGCGAGCGTGAAGGGGGAGATCACCCTCGACGGCGAGGACATCTACGCGCGGGGAGTGGACCCGGTGGCGGTGCGGCAGCTGATCGGGATGGTCTTCCAGCAGCCGAACCCGTTCCCGACGATGTCGATCTACGACAACGTCGCCGCCGGTCTCAACCTCAACGCGAAGAAGGTGGCGAGGACGCAGAAGGACGCCGTGGTCGAGCGCAGCCTGCGCGGCGCCCACCTCTGGGACGAGGTCAAGGATCGGCTCGACAAGCCTGGCGGCAGCCTCTCCGGCGGTCAGCAGCAGCGGCTCTGCATCGCCCGCGCGATCGCGGTCGAGCCGGAGGTGCTGCTGATGGACGAGCCCTGCTCGGCGCTCGACCCGGTGGCGACGCTGGCGATCGAGGACCTGATCGGCGAGCTGAAGAGCCGCTACACGATCGTCATCGTCACTCACAACATGCAGCAGGCGGCGCGGGCCAGCGACGTCACCGCCTTCTTCAACATCGAGAGCACCGGCAAGCCGGGGCACCTGGTCGAGGTCGGTGCGACCGAGGAGATCTTCACTAAACCAACTCAGCAGGAGACCGAGGACTACGTCAGCGGTCGCTTCGGCTAGGGGGAGTGGGTAGATGCCGGAAGTGGCGCGCGCCGAATACCTGGAGGAACTGGCCCACCTGGAGGCGAGCGCGCTCGGCGGGCTCGACCTCGTCAGCGCCGCCCTGACGCGGACGCTGGAAGCGGTCGAGTTCCAGGACGTCGAGATGGCGCAGCTGGTGGTTGCCGACGACGACCGCATCGACGGCCGCTACCTGGAGGTGCACCAGGCGCTGATCACGCTGCTGGCGACGCAGTCGCCGGTGGCGACGGATCTGCGGCTGATCTCCTCGCTGCTGCACGTGCTGAAGAACGTGGAGCGGATGGGGGACCAGTGCGTGAACATCTGCAAGCTGATCCCGATCTCCGGCAACGAGCCGCCGGCCGACGAGGAGATGGTGGGGCTGATCCTGAGCATGGGCCGGCAGACGAAGAGCTTGATCGCCCAGGCGAAGCGGGCCTTCGAGGAGCGCGACGTGGAGATGGCGCAGGACCTGGTCCGCCAGGACGACGTGGTCGACAACCTCAACCGCGACTGCTTCCGGCTGGCGCTGGAGCTCGGCGACGACGCCGACAAGCGCGAGTGGGCGATGACGATGCTGCTGGCGGCGCGGGCGATCGAGCGGACCGCTGACAACGCGGTCGACATCGGCGAGCAGGTGGCCTTCGTCGTCACGGGGCTCTTTCGCGAGTTCGAGGATGCGTCGCACCCGGACGCCTGAGCACGCCGCCTGGGTTCAGATCCGACGCGCTTGGGAACATGCAGGGAGCACGCCCATGACGCTTTGCGCTGCCATCGATATCGGCTCTAACACGACGCGCCTTCTGGTCGCGGAGCCTGTGGACGGGCAGTTGAAGAAGGTGATGGAGCAGCGGGCCTATACGCGGATCGGCAAGGCGATCGACGACAAGGGGCGGATTGGCGAGGAGAAAACCGAGGAAGTCGGCGACGTCGTCGGGACCCAGGTGCGGCTGGCGAAGGAGCTGGGCGCGGAGGAGATCCGCGCCGTCGCCACCGCCGCGGTGCGCGAGGCCGGCAACGGCGAGGAGGTGGCGGAGGCTGTCGGCGCCGCCGCCGGCGTCCCGGTCGAGATCCTCTCCGAGGAGGAGGAGGGCCGGCTCTCCTTCATCGGCGCGACGAAGACGCTCGGGCACCCGGTCGAGGGCCTGGTCGGCGTCGTCGACGTCGGCGGCGGCTCGAGCGAGGTGATCCTCGGCACCGTCCCCGGCGGTGTCCAGAGCGTGCGTTCCTGGCCGGTCGGCTCCGGCAACCTGGCCGAGGAGCTGATCGGCTCCGATCCGCCCTCGGCGGCCGAGATCCGCCGCATCCGCGACCGCATCGACGACATCTTCGAAGGGGTGGAGATCGAGCGCCCGGCCCAAGCCGTCGCCGTCGGCGGCTCCGCCACCTCCCTGCGCCGCCTCGTCGGTGCCGTCCTCGAGTACGAGACCTTGGAGCGCGGCATCCGCGTCCTCTGCGGCGACCCCGCCACCGAGGTCGCCCGCCGCTTCGAGCTCGATCCCACCCGCGTCCGCATCCTCCCCACCGGCGTCCTCCTCCTCGAGAAGCTCTCCGACCTCCTCGGTCAACCCCTCCAGATCGGCAAGGGCGGCCTCCGCGAGGGCGTCATCCTCGACCTCCTCAACGGCAGCGCCAACGGCAGCTCCCCCGAACGCGTCGCGGCGTAGCCGCTTCTCGCTTTTCCACACCCGGGTGGGGAAAAGGGTGGAAGGCGCTATCGCCTTAAAAAACGTTCAGGTTGAGTTCGTAGCGTCTCGCCGGATGGAGCAACGACGGTCGTTCGGCGGGGTCGCCGGCAACGAGATCCTGACCTGTGCGGTCGCTGCTGTGCTCACTTTCCTGCTGCTGGCGGAGGGGGTGACGTTGCTGCGGCTTGGGCCACTGCTGGTGCCGCACATGTTCATCGGCCTGGTGCTGGTGCCGCTGGTGCTGCTGAAGCTTGCTAGCACGGGCTATCGCTTTGTCCGCTACTACGCCCACACCCCCGCCTATCGGGAGAAGGGGCCGCCGCTGCTGCCCCTGCGGCTGATGGCGCCGGTGCTGGTTGCGGCCACGCTTGGGGTCTTCGTCACCGGTGTGGTCCTGCTCGTGCTCGGGCACAAGTCCGACACGCTGCTCCTGCTCCACAAGGTCAGCTTCATTCTCTGGGGCGTGGTCTTCGGCACCCACTTCCTCGCCTACCTGCCGCGCATGTTGCGCTCGCTGCGCGCCGACTGGAGCGCTCGCCGCCGCCGCGCCATCGGCGGAGCGGGGGTGAGGGCGACGCTGGTCGCCAGCGCCCTCGGCGCCGGCGTCGCCCTCGCCCTGGCGCTGTTGCCGACGATCGACAGCTGGCAGGCGTCGAGCTTGTGAGGTTTCGACGTTTGCCGAAGGGATCCGCTGTCTAGCCGAATTCCTGTAGCACAGCGCGGTGCAACCGCTCGTAGGCGCGGTCGAGCTCTGCCATCCGTTTTTGGCTTTCCTTGCGCGCTCGAATCAGTTCTTCAGCCTCTGCGGGCTCGAAACGCACAAATTCAAGTGCCTTGTCGAAGTCAAAGACCTCTGAAACGTCGGCAAGGCGCCAGGCTAGATCTCTTATTTCTCGCTCGGTCATCGCTCTGACTCTACTTCCGGTTGCGTGCTGTCACGTCTGGATATTTCTTTCAGCCGTTTGATCTCGAAGCTTGCGATTTTCAGTTCGTCGTCAAGCTTCCCGGTGGCTCGCTCTAGCCTTTTGACAGCGGCTCGGTTCGAATCTGCCGACCGATCGGAATCTTCCGCAAACTTCGCACCCCGCATCGAGATTTCGGTCGGCAACCGTCCCCAGATTAAGCCCGAGAAGGCCGGAGTCACTAACAGAAGCTCGCTGTAGAAAACCAGTAGGGCCATCTCCAAGCGGTACAGGTCGACCTGTTGGAGGGCAACCGCCGGCAGGTCGGGATCACCCTTTGCATCTTTGGGGATCGGCATCAGAAGAAGAGAAAGAATTGCGCCGGTCAAAGCCAGAGCCACGAGGGTCCGGACGAGTCTGCGCTCGAGGCGAGGGTTTGCCATGCCTCGACAAGCTCTGAGGACGCAAGGTTCTCCCCCTCGGAAGAGGCCGAAGTCTCGAAGAAGCCGCTTTATCCGCCTTTTTACATCTCTCGCCCCTCCATGGCGAACTCTGTGGGGGACAAGGAATTCGAAATAGGGAGAGCACCGATGACTTCCCGTGTTGATCTGCATTGCCATTCGACCGCGTCGCACTTTTCGAAGCTGGGGGTGCAGCGGTCACTGGGGTTGCCGGAGTGCGCGACGCCGCCGGAGGAGGTCTACGAGCTGGCCAAGCGGCGGGGGATGGACTTCGTCACGATCACCGACCACGACACGATCGACGGGTGCTTGACGCTCGCCGATCGGCCCGATTGCTTCGTCTCCGAGGAGCTGACCGCCCGCTTCGCCGGCGAGCCACAGGCGGTTCACGTCCTCTGTTACGGGATCACTCCCGGGGACCACGAGTGGCTGCAGGCACACTCCGGCGACGTCGAGGCCTGCGCCGCCTACCTTCACGAGCAGGAGATCGTCTGCGCGCTGGCGCATCCGTTCTTCAACGTCGCCGCGCCGCTGACCCGGCGCCACCGGCGGCGACTGGCGGAGCTCTTCCCGATCTGGGAGGTCCGCAACGGGTCGCGAGCCCCCGAGCTGAACATGCCCGCCGCGGTCTACATCGAGACCCACGGCGGCACCGGCATCGGCGGCTCCGACGACCATGCCGGCGTCGACGTCGGCCGCACCTTCACCGAGGCGCCGGCCGCGGAGACGCCGGAAGAGTTTTTGCGCCACCTGCTGCGCGGCGATGCCGAAGCGGACGGCGAGCAGGGCAGCGCCGCCAAGTGGGCGCACGCGGCTATGGCGCTGGCCACTCGTGCGTTCGCGTTGCAGGACGGGTGGGAGTGGCC